>NZ_JBFAME010000005.1:50847-408573 GCF_040660275.1 Nocardiopsis sp. NPDC049922
CACTATTAACCGGGGGGTCTTTTTTTTTATCTGGTGTGTACCTCCGACGTCCCCCGCCGGGGGCCCCCCCCGCCGGCGGCCGGCCGCCACGGGAGCGCGGGCGGCGCTACTTGCGCTTGCCGAAGCGCTTCTCGAAGCGGGCGACCCGGCCACCGGTGTCGAGGATCTTCTGCTTGCCGGTGTAGAACGGGTGGCACGCGGAGCACACGTCGGCGCGCAGCTTGCCCTCGGTGATGGTGCTGCGGGTGACGAAGCTGTTCCCGCAGGTGCAGGTCACCTCGGTCGGCACGTATTCGGGGTGGATGTCGGCCTTCATGCGCTCTCCATTGCTAGGGCGACCGCCGGACGCATGCCAGCCGCACCACCCGTGGAGGTGGCGCGATCGTGGTGGGTCATGCGCGAACCGGTGTCGCGTAGATCCAGGTGGTCGGGTGGCGGGCCCCTCGCGGAGGGGCGGGCCGGTCCCGTCTACCAGTCTGCCAGACCCTCAACGCTACCGGGACCAGTGTTGATTCCCGACCTTCGGGACCTGGGCGGGTGCGACGTACGCCGGGCGGCCCCCTCCCGCACGGGAGGGGGCCGCCGTGGGTCGGACCGACGTCTAGCGCTCGGGGCCGACGGTGGTCTGCTGCACCTGCATCAGGAACTCGGCGTTGCTCTTGGACTCGCGCATCTTCTCCAGCAGCAGCTCGATGGCCTGCTGGGTGTCGAGCGCGTGCAGCACCCGGCGGAGCTTCCAGACGACGTTCAGCTCCTCGCGCGACATCAGGATCTCCTCCTTACGGGTGCTGGAGGCGTCCACGTCGACGGCCGGGAAGATCCGCTTGTCGGCCAGGCCGCGGTTGAGCTTGAGCTCCATGTTGCCGGTGCCCTTGAACTCCTCGAAGATCACCTCGTCGGCGCGCGAACCGGTCTCCACCAGCGCGGTCGCCAGGATGGTGAGCGAGCCGCCGCCCTCGATGTTGCGGGCGGCGCCGAAGAAGCGCTTGGGCGGGTACAGGGCCGTGGAGTCCACACCGCCGGACATGATGCGCCCGCTGGCCGGGGCGGCCAGGTTGTAGGCGCGGCCCAGGCGGGTGATGGAGTCCAGCAGGACGACGACGTCCATGCCCATCTCCACGAGCCGCTTGGCCCGCTCGATGGCCAGGTCGGCGACGACCGTGTGGTCCTCGGCCGGACGGTCGAAGGTCGAGTGGATGACCTCGCCCTTGACCGTGCGCTGCATGTCGGTGACTTCCTCGGGCCGTTCGTCGACGAGGATCACCATGAGGTAGCACTCGGGGTTGTTCTCGGTGATGGCGTTGGCGATCGCCTGCATCACCATCGTCTTACCGGCCTTGGGCGGCGAGACGATGAGCCCGCGCTGCCCCTTGCCGATGGGGGCGACGAGGTCGATGATGCGGGTGGTGAGAACGCCCGGCTCGGTCTCCAGACGCAGGCGCTCCTGCGGGTAGAGCGGAACGAGCTTGGAGAACTCCTGGCGGCCCTTGGCCTGGTCGGGGGACATCCCGTTGACCGAGTCCAGGCGCACCAGGGCGTTGAACTTCTCGCGGCGCTCGCCGTCGCGCGGCTGGCGGACGGCGCCGATGATGTGGTCGCCCTTGCGCAGGCCGTGCTTGCGCACCTGGGCCAGGGAGACGTAGACGTCGCTCTGCCCGGGCAGGTAACCCGTGGTCCGGACGAACGCGTAGTTGTCCAGGATGTCGAGGATGCCCGCGACCGGCAGCAGGACGTCGTCGTCGCCGATCACCGGCTCCTGCTCCTGGCCGCCGCCACCGCGCCCGCGGCGGTCCCGGCGGTCCCTGCGGCGACCCCGCCGACGGCCACCGCCGCCGAAGTCCTCGTCGTCACCGCCACCGCCGCGGCCCTGGCTCTGGCCGCCGCCGCCCTGCTGCTGGGCGCCGGTGTTGGTCTGGTCGTCACCACCGCGGTTGCGGTTGCGGCGGTTGCGCTGGCGCTCACGACCCTGCCCGGACGCACGGTCCTCGTAGGTGTCGGAGCCGTTCTTCTGGGGGGTGCTGGATGTCTTGGTCACGCTGCTCGCGGAGGTAGTGGAGTCGGTGCCGTCCGCCGATCGGGGCTGGTCACCGGACTCGTCACCGCGCCTGCGGGACGAACGTCGGCTGCGGGACGGCTTCTCGCCCCGCCCACCCTGGGAGTCGGCCACGGCCTGGCCCGACGACCGCTCGCCCGCACCCGTCCGTGCGGAGTCGCCGTTGTCCGACGTCGCGGAGGTCGTGGTCGCGGCTGGGCCGTCGGTTGACTCGACCTTACCGGCCGTGGGCTCCGTCTCGGCCTTCTTCGCCGATTTGGCCTTCGCCGGGGCGGCTACGGGACCGCCCTGCTTGGCCTCGATCGCGGCGATGACGTCGCTCTTGCGCATGCGCCCCGCACCGGTGATGCCCATGCTCGACGCGAGCTTTTGCAGCTCGGGGAGCTTCTGGGCGGCGAGCCCGGTCCCGCGCGAGGTCGCTCGGGACCGCGACGACGCCGACGCTCCGGTGGGCGCGGCGCCGGCCTCCGCTCCGGAGGCGTCGGTGGTGGCTTTGCTGTTGACCGCCGCGTCCGTGTGGAGTTCGGTGGTGTCGCTCACTAAGGGTCCTTCCCAAGGAGCGGGCCTCGGCCGTCAGCGGGTGCTGGAGCGGCCGGCCCGGTGGTGCTATCCGGCAGGGGCCGGGTAGGGCTTGCCCCACGTGGATGCTGGAAACCGGCGATGACGGTCCCCTACCCAATCGCGGCGGGCTCTGGGTACAGCCAGACGTCGGGGCGGATGGCTCGGTGGTGATGCCCGTCAGCCGTGGTGACACGCTCATCCGAGGAAGAGGTGCTGACTTTGGTGACGTGGGCACAGTCGCGGGGAAACCGCAGACTCGACACGTTGGCCGCCGCCTCCGAACGGTCGTGAGACCGGACCGCCGGAGTATGGGTCGCGGAAGCCGCTGTGGCGGATGAACACTCGCCCCGCAACGGGGCATCTGGTGCTTCACCTAGCCTAACATCACCAGAGGCCACGGCTATTCCTCAACACAGGTACTACGGATGGGGAGATGGGGTCCGCACCCCCGCCGGCTCGACGCGCAGGGGGCGTATGTCCCAATCATTACCCGCCCGCCGAGTGATCGAATCAATCTGGTGGGCGATTTCCGGCGAATCCACGCGCGCCTCGCCCTCCGCCACGGCGCACAGAACGAGCACCGTCGGCCCCGCCCCGGAGACCACGGCGGGCAACCCCTCGTGTTCGCGCAGGTCACCGATGAGTTCGAGGGTGCGCGGCATCGCCGGCGCCCGGTAGGACTCGTGTAGCCGGTCCTCGGTGGCCGCGTACAGAGTTCCCGGGTGGCCACAAACGGCCGCCGTCATCAGCGCGGAGCGGCCCGCGTTGAAGGCCGCGTCCGCGTGCGACACGCGCTCCGGGAGCAGGCCGCGCGCGCGTTCGGTGGACAGCCGCCACGAGGGGACGCACAGGATCGGCAGGATCCGGGCGTCGGGCGCGAGGGAGACCGCGCCCCACCGGCCCGCGTCCCGGTAGGCGATCGTGTAGCCGCCGTAGACACAGGGGGCCACGTTGTCCGGGTGGCCCTCGATGTCCGCGGCGACCTGGTAGATCCAGTCCCGGTCCGGGCCCCCGTCCGGACCGGTCCGGCCCAGCAGCGCCGCCGCGGCCGCGACGCCCCCGACGATCGCCGACGAGGACGACCCGAGGCCCCGCGCGTGCGGGACCTCGTTGACGCACGTCAGGTCGATGCCGGGCAGCTTCTCCCCGTCACGCTCGAAGGCCTCGCGCATGGAGCGCACCACGAGGTGGCGCTCGTCGAGGGGCACCTCGTCGGCCCCCTCCCCGACGGCCTCGACGTTGATCCGGTCGTCGTCGCGCACGGCGGCGTCGAACCGGTTGTACAGCCGCACGGCGAGGCCGAGGGCGTCGAAGCCCGGGCCGAGGTTGGCGCTGGTGGCCGGCGCGTGGACGGTCACGCGCGCGGGGCGCGATGGGGTGGTCATCGTGGGTTCCTTCTGAGGGGCGCCCCGAGGCGCTCAGACGAGCCCGAGGGCTTCGGCGGCGGCGCGGGCGTCGACCGGGACGGTGGTGGCGGAGGCGGCTCCGGCCAGGGCCCAGTCCGGGTCCTTGAGCCCGTTGCCGGTGACGGTGCAGACCACGCGGCTGCCGCGCGGCACACGTCCGGCCTGGGCGGCCTTGAGCAGCCCGGCGACGCTGGCGGCGGAGGCGAGTTCGACGAACACGCCCTCCTCGGCGGCGAGGAGCTTGTAGGCCGCCATGATCTCGCGGTCGGTCACCTTGTCGATGAGGCCGCCGGACTCGTCCCGGGCCTGCTCGGCCAGCTTCCAGGAGGCGGGGTTGCCGATGCGGATCGCGGTGGCGATGGTGCTCGGGCTGGTGACGGGCGCGCCGTCGACGATCGGGGCCGCTCCGCTGGCCTGGAAGCCGAACATGCGCGGATTCCGGGTGGAGATCCCGTCCTTGGCGTACTCGGTGTAGCCCATCCAGTAGGCGCTGATGTTGCCCGCGTTTCCGACGGGGATGCAGTGGATGTCGGGCGCGTCGCCGAGGGCGTCGACGATCTCGAAGGCCGCGGTCTTCTGCCCCTGGAGTCGGTAGGGGTTGACCGAGTTCACCAGCGCGACCGGGTAGTCGACGCTGAGCTTGCGGGCGAGTTCGAGGCAGTCGTCGAAGTTGCCGTCCACCTGGAGCAGCCGGGCGCCGTGGACGAGCGCCTGGGCGAGCTTGCCCATGGCGATCTTGCCCTGGGGCACGAGCACGGCGCACGTCATGCCCGCGCGGATGGCGTACGCCGCGGCGCTCGCGCTGGTGTTGCCGGTGGAGGCGCAGATCACGGCCTTGGCGCCGTCCTCGGCGGCCTTGGTGATGGCCATGGTCATACCGCGGTCCTTGAAGGACCCGGTGGGGTTGAGGCCCTCGACCTTGAGGTGGACCTCGCAGCCCGTCAACTCGGACACGCGCGTCGCCGGGAGCAGGGGCGTGCCGCCCTCCTGAAGGGTGACGACGGGGGTGTTCTCGTTGACGGGGAGGCGGTCGCGGTACTCCTCGACGACCCCTCGCCACGCCCGTGCCATGCTCACGACTGTTCCCTCTCGGGTGGATGCGGCTTCGCTTGACGCGCAGATGGACTCGGCGGGGCGGTCGCCGTCCCGGTGCCGCCGCCACCAGCTACGAGTCTATGGCCCCACCGGGACTATCTCGAATCGCGGTCGCTCGTCCCACTATCCGGACAGCGGGTACGGCGCGGCGGCCCCGGGGGTGTGAGGTCCCCGGAGCCGCGCCCCTCGCCGTTCGCGCGGGTCGGCGCACGGTCAGTCGGAGAAGGTCTCCACGCGCATCACGCTGGCCACCTCGCGGACCAGCTCGTGTCCGCGCAGACGCTCCACGGTGCTGCTCAGCGCGGAGTCCGGGGCCGGGTGGCTGACCAGGACGAGCTGCGCGTCCTCCCCGCTGCCCTCCTGGCGCACGTTCTTGATCGACACGCCGTGGTCGGCGAAGACCTCGGCGACCTTCGACAGCACGCCCGGCCGGTCCGCCACGTCCAGCGACACGTGGTAGCTGGTGATGGTGTGGCCCATGTCATGCACGGGGAGCCCGGTGTCGTGCGCCCCCTCGGCCACGTGGGTGCGGGCGAGACGGTTGCGCGCGACGGCCACCACGTCGCCGAGGACGGCGCTGGCCGTGGGGGTGCCCCCGGCGCCCGCGCCGTAGAACATCAGCCGACCGGCGGACTCGGCCTCGACGAACACCGCGTTGTAGGCCTCCTTGACGCTGGCCAGGGGGTGCTCGACGGGCAGCATCACCGGGTGGACGCGCACGCCCACGGACGCGCCGTCCTCCGAACGCTGGCAGATCGCCAGGAGTTTGACGACGCAGCCCATGGCGCGGGCGCTGGCGATGTCGGCGGCCGACACCGCCGTGATCCCCTCGCGGTGGACGTCGGCGGCGGTGACCCGCTGGGTGTGGAAGGCCAGGCGGGCCAGGATGGCGGCCTTGGCGGCGGCGTCGAAGCCCTCGACGTCGGCGGTGGGGTCGGCCTCGGCGTAGCCCAGGGCCTGGGCCTCCTCCAGGGACTCGGTGAACCCGGCGCCCAGGGAGTCCATGCGGTCGAGGATGTAGTTCGTCGTGCCGTTGACGATGCCGAGCACCCGGTTGACGCGGTCCCCCGCGAGGGAGTCGCGCAGCGGGCGCAGCAGCGGGATGGCCCCGGCCACCGCGGCCTCGTAGTACAGGTCCACCCCGGCGTCGCGGGCGGCCGCGTGCAGCGTCTGGCCGTCCTCCGCCAGCAGCGCCTTGTTGGCCGTCACCACGGACTTGCCCGTCTTGATCGCGGCGAGGATGAGTGAGCGGGCCGGTTCGATCCCGCCGATCACCTCCACGACGATGTCGATGTCGGGCCGGGTGACCAGGCCCGTGGCGTCGGTGGTCAGCAGTGACGGGTCGACACCGCGATCCCTGTCCAGCCGGCGCACCGCGATGCCGCCGACCTCGATCGGCGTGCCGACACGCGCGGCCAGCTCGTTGGACTGCTCCTCGATCAGGCGGACGACTTCCGCGCCCACAACGCCGCATCCGAGCAGCGCCACCTTCATCGCCATTTGGGCGTGACTCCCACTTCTCTCGTGTCCTACCGTCGCGCGGCCGCGCCGCGTCGGCGGCCGGTTCAGCCTACGTCGAGGCGGAGGAGGTCCTCCTCGGTCTCTCTGCGCACGATGACCCGTGCCCGCCCGTCCCGGACCGCGACCATGGCGGGGCGGGGCAGGTGGTTGTAGTTGCTCGCCATGGAGTAGCAGTAGGCGCCGGTGGCGGCGACCGCCACCAGGTCGCCCGGCCTGAGGTCGGCGGGCAGGTAGAGGTCGTGCACGATGATGTCGCCGCTCTCGCAGTGCTTGCCGACCAGGCGGGAGAGCATGGGTTCGGCGTCGCTCTCCCGGGACACCAGCTGGCTGGTGTACTCCGAGCCGTACAGGGCGGTGCGGATGTTGTCGCTCATGCCGCCGTCGACGCTGACGTAGGTGCGGATGCCCTCGACGTCCTTGACGGTGCCGACCTCGTAGACGGTGATCCCGGCGGGACCGGCGATGGCACGGCCCGGCTCGACCGCGATGCGCGGCACGGGCAGCCCGGCCTCCTCGCACTCGCGGCGGACGATGGCGGTGAGGCTCTCGGCGATGCTCTTGGGGTCGAGCGGGTCGTCGCCGGAGGTGTAGGCGATGCCGAGGCCGCCGCCGAGGTCGAGTTCGGCGAGCGTGACCCCCAGATCCTCGTGAATCCCGGTGAGGAAGCGGGTGACGCGGCGGGCCGCGACCTCGAACCCGGAGGTGTCGAAGATCTGCGAGCCGATGTGCGAGTGCAGCCCGACCAGGTCCAGGTGCGGCGCGTCGAGCACGCGGCGGACCGCCTCGGCGGCGGCGCCGGTGCTCAGGGCGAACCCGAACTTCTGGTCGTCGTGCGCGGTGGCGACGAATTCGTGGGTGTGGGCCTCGACGCCCGTGGTGACGCGGATGAGGACCTTGGGGTGGCGGTCCAGCTCGGCGGCCACGGACTCCAGGCGCTCGATCTCGTCGAGGGAGTCGATGATGATCCGGCCGACCTCGGCCTCGACCGCCCGGCGCAGCTCGGCCGTGGACTTGTTGTTGCCGTGCATGCCCACCCGCTCGGGCGGCACGCCCGCCGCGAGGGCGACGGCGAGTTCGCCTCCGGAGCAGACGTCGAGCTTGAGGCCCTCCTCGACCACCCAGCGCGCGACGGCCTTGGTCAGCAGGGCCTTGCCCGCGTAGTAGACGTCGGCGTCGGTGAAGGCGTTGCGGTAGTCGCGGGCGCGGCCACGGAAGTCCTCCTCGTCCATGACGAAGAGCGGGGTGCCGTGGGTCTCGGCGAGTTCGCGCACACCGACGCCGCCGACGGCGACCTCGCCGTCCGCGCGACGGGCGGTGGCGGGCCACACCCGGGGGTCGAGGCCGTTGAGGTCCTCGGGCGGCAGCGGCGGGTTGTCCTCCGGCAGGATCTCCGCGTGGCGTGATCCGGCGGGGTGGGCGTAGCGGCTCATGATGGGCTTTCGACTGGGATGCGGCTGTGCTGGCGGCGGAGGCCCCTCCTCCTATTGTCCACTTACCCGGTAGGGACACAGGAGTTGGGTCGGCCCGTCGGGTGGGGCGCGGGATGTCTACAGCCTTGTGGGCGCCGACACCCCGAGCAGGAAGAGCCCGGTGCGCAGGACCCCGGCGACGGCGGCTGGCAGCGCCGGGTCCACGGCGGCCCCCTCCACCCCCTCGGGGTCGGCGGTGGGGCACGTTCGCCACTCATCGTAGGCACTGGCCAGTGCCTCCAGGTATCTGACCAGGATATGGGGTTCCTCTCGGCGCGCCGCCGTGTCGACGGCGCTGGTGCCGTCGAAGAGGAGTCCGCGCACCCTGGCGGTGTGGCGGGGGCAGGGAACGGGTGCGGTCTCCCCCTCCCCCATCCAGCGCACGCGGCTGACCGCGTGGGCGTGGGCGTAGCGCAGGCGGAAGGCGGGATTGGCGTCGGTGAGGCGGACCCAGGCGCCGGGATACTCGGCGGAGGGCAGGACGGGCAGGTCGCGGCCGGTGGTCTCGGCCTCGCGGGGGTGCTCGGGGATCGATCGGCAGAACGCGACGCGCGCGCTGGCCTCGCCCACCGTGCCGAGGACGCGCGCGGCGGGGGTGACCGGCTCCCCGCGCTCGCCGTCCAGGTAGGGGTCGCGCCAGGAGACCTCGGCGTCGCCGGGGCCCGGTGGAGGAGACGGCTCCCCGATCGCGATGGACAGGCGCCGCCGGGCGTCGGCGCGGGCCAGGCGCCGGGCCTGGGCCACGGGACCGGCCTCGTGCAGCGGGGTGGTCGGCCACTCCCCCGAGCCGTCCCAGGCGCGGCCGGTGAGCAGGCGGGGGCCGTCGGCCGCCGCGGCCAGGAGGTCCCGGTGCTGCGCGTCCGTGAAGGTGACGTTGACGAAGCCGCGCGCGTCGTCGGCCGCGTGGGCGTAGTCGAGCAGGCCCTCGTCGCGCATGAGGGCCAGCTCGGCGACGACGCGCCCGGACACGGTCAGCGGTCGGGAACTCCTGCCCGCGACCATCCGGACGAGCCGGGGCGGGAGCGCACTCGCGGCGTCGGCGCCCTCCTCGGCGTGGTCGTTGCGGGGCCACACGAGGGGGACGTCGTCGGGGGCCAGGTCGTAGGCGCGGACGGCGGCCCGGCGGAGCGCGGCCTCCAGGGTCCGGGGGGTCACACGGGCTCCCCGTCGACGAGGGCGCGGACGACGTCGACCAGCTCGTCGGGGTCGAAGGGCTTGGTGACGTAGGCGTCGACCCCGATCCGCTCCCCGCGCCGACGGTCGTCGCCCTGGGCACGCGCGGTGACCAGGACGAGCTTGCAGTCCCGCGTGCGGTCGTCCGCGCGCAGGGACTCGGCCGCCGCCCAGCCGTCCAGGCGGGGCATCATGACGTCGAGCGTGACGACGTGCGGGGCGATGTGCCCGGCGCGTTCGAGACAGTCCTGGCCGTCGACCGCGGTGAAGACCTCGAACCCCTCCAGTTCGAGGTTCAGGCGGATCAGTTCCCGGATCACCTCGTCGTCCTCGACGACGAGAACCCGTGCGGGTAGGGCGTTCACGGGCGCGACACTACCGCCGCGGGGTGACGGGACACCACTGGATTGGCGGGATCGCCACGGCTCGGAGGGGCGCGGTCAATCGAGTGGACGAACCGCACGGAGCCCCTGCTACAGTTGTTCACGCAGCGCGCCCCCTTAGCTCAGGGGATAGAGCAACGGCCTCCGGAGCCGTGTGCGCAGGTTCGAATCCTGCAGGGGGCACATCGGGCTGACTAGCGAAGACGCCACGTTGACCAGGGCAAACATCGGTCAGGTGGCGTCTCTTCGTTTGTCAGGTCACGTCACTGTGCGCCACGTTCACCGAGCTTCTGTGGACCACTCATGGACCGCCGTGGACCACTGGTGGACCGGGCATAAACGACAAAAAGGGCGGAGACCCCGAAACCACTCGGAGTCTCCGCCCTTAGCGCCTCACTGGCGTGTGATCTGCGTCACCCATGGTCGCCCATGCGGTCGATCCACACCTCATCCATCTGTGTCCAGACCTGCGCGTAGACGCGTTGCAGCACCTCAACGCTGTTTCCGGCCCACTTGGCCACCTGGGTGGCCGGGACGCCGTGGTTGAGCCGGTAGGTGATTCCGGCGTGCCGAAGGTCGTAGGGACGCTTCAGCAGCAGCCCCTCCTGTTCCTCCGTGGTGAGCGCCAGCTTGCGCGTGTTGTCCCAGACCCGCCAGTAGGTGGAGGGCTGGATCGGGTTGCCCTTCTCGCTGCGGAACAGCCGCCCGTCGGGCCCGGTTCCGTAGCGCTGGATGTGCTCGCGGAGCATGGCCACCAGCGTCGGCGGAATCGGCACGGTCCGTGATGGCTTCTTGCCTCGCCCCTTCCCCTTCTTCCTGCCCTTCAGGCCCCGTTCCTCGTGTGTGGTCCCGGAGTCCGTCCACTTCTTGCCGGGGGCCGGGCTGCTGTCGGCGAACGTGAGCTTGCCCCACCCCTCGGTGGGCAGCTCGCAGCCGGACCTTCGGAGGTTGGCGACCTCCTGGGGGCGCATCATCGCGTAGTACATGCAGCCGAACCAGGCAGCGAACCGCGGCCCCTGGCGCCGACCGACGTAGCTCACCACGGTCAGCACCTGCCGGACCTTCGCCGGGTTGCCGATCGACCGGGGGTCGACCTCTTCCTCGGGCTTCGGGGGCAGCCAGTCCGTGGGCAGGTCCTTCTTCCGGAGCGGGTTCTCCGAGAGGCGCTCCCGCAGCACGGCGTAGCTGAGCGCGGCGGAGAACCCTCTCCTCCGACGACTGAAGTAGTCGGCGGCGGCCTCACTCCCGTCCAGCAGGCGACCGCACGCACGCATGGCGGCCCCCAGGTTCCTGGAGTCCACGACCTCGCTGACCGGGATGGACGCCTTCTCCAACCAGGCGAACACCGTCTCGACATGGGAGGGCGGCTTGGGGAACCGCCACTCCCCCGCCCCGTCGCGTTCCATCCGGAAGGCCCAGTCGCGGAGCGCCTGGCGAAGGGCGTCCCGACCAGGTGCCCCCGAGACGTCGCTCACCAGGACAGGCGTGACGGCGATCAGCGCCTCCATCGTGCTGACCCGGGTGTTCCCCGCCATGCCGGGCCAGCGCTCGGCCACGTACTCACGGGCGTGCGCGAACCACGAGACGTCGCGGAGCTCCCGCAGCTTGGTCTGGGGGAGACCGGTCGCGACGTCGAACATCTCCCCCTTCCGAGCGGCCTCCCGCAGCTCCGACATCCAGTTCTCGGCGAGTTCGGAGGTCAGGAAGGAGCGGGGGTGGACCTTCTCCTCGGTGCGCCACCGCGCCTGGTAGGGGCGGGCTCCCCTGGGCCGCTGTCTGACCTTGTAGAACTGCACGTCGTAGGTCATCGGCATCAGGCGTTGCCCTCTTCCAGCCAGGCGTCGAGCCAACTCCGGCGGATGCGGATCTCGCCGCGCCTGCCACCCATGCGCTTCATCTTCGGCGTCTCCCCCAGGCGCACCATCCGGTCCCAGGTGCTGCGGGAGATCCGGAGTTCCTCGCAGACCTCCCGCACGGTGAGGAAGGAGTTCGGGCGCTCGGTCTTGGTTCCCGTGCTCATTCGGGGGTGACCTCCAGGTAGACGCGGACGTGGTCGGGGTTGTGGCGGCTCGGGTAGGGGCGGGAGGGGTCGGCGGACGGCAGCGCGGCGGTGATCGCGTCCACGACCTGGCCGACGATCTCGGGCGGGCCGATCACCCGGACCTTGGCCAGGTCCAGGCGGCGCTTGCTGCGATCGGGCATGCTGGCAGTACCTCTTTCCTTCGGGTTGGGGTGCGGCCCCGGCCGGGCTTGGGAGAGCGGCGCCGGGGCCGTTTCGTGTGGGTCGTGGTCTGGTCCCGCTCACTCCTCAGGAAGGGTGCGCGGGTCGCGGGTTGTGACCGGCCCGGGTGTGGCAGTCGGCGCACACGTAGGGGTGGTCGGTGGGCTCGAAGCGGCGGAAGTCGCGCGAGCACGTCAGGCACGGGCCGTGTTCCACGGGTTCGCGGCCGTCGGGATCGACGTCATTAGAGAGTGCGGAGAAGTCAGCCTCCGCAACTCCGCCAGTCTCCGTGAGAGTGCGTGACCTGGTGTTTCGCGCGGAGTCTGGGGCGGAGGCTGCGGAGGCTGCGTGGTGGTCCGCAGCCTCCGCACGGTGGTCCGGGCGGTCCGCAGACGAACCATCCCGGTCCGCTCGCTGGTCCGGATGGTCCGGGTGTGGTCCGTGCAGGACCAGCGTGTAGAGCTGACGCCGGTGCCGGTCCGCCGAGCGGCCGGCCTTGTCGAACTCGATCCCGACCGACCGCAGCACCGGGGCGTCGCGCTTGAGTTGGCCGGAGGCGCGGGTGGCGTCGATCGGCCAGGACTTCGGCCGCGGTTCGGGTACGGCGATCTGCTCCAGGAGCTGGCTCATGGAACCGGTCCAGGAGCCGCGCCGTTCGACGAAGTCAGCGACCGCGGTCGCGAACGGTTTGGCGTCCATCAGGTCGGCGGTGCTGACCTGGGAGTCGGCCTGGTAGGTGTCCAGGGTGTCCCACCCCATGACCGTGTCCAGGGCCCCCAGAACGCGGGCGAAGTCCGCCATCCGGGGAAGCTCGGCCAGGTGCGTGTTCGGCAGCTCGGCCAGGACCCGGGACAGCAGGTCGAACAGGGCGGCCCGGATCTGGGGGGCGGCCTGGTCGAAGGCCTCCCTGATCTCGGCCTCGGGACGCCGCTGGTCCCGTTTGATCGGCAGGAACTCGGCGGTGAGCATGCGCTCGGACAGGTCGCTCGCCAGGGCGCCGGTGTCGATGGAGGTGAGCGCGATCAGGCGGCGGAAGGACACGACGTTGACGTCGTCGTCGGAGTACAGGGCCCGATCGACCAGCGAGTCGCCGGTGACGGCCTTGCACAGGGTGTCCGACAGCCACATCGGGATCGCGGACACGTTGTCCAGGCACACCGCCCAGCTCGCACCGGCCACGGTCGCCCAGGTCTTGATGTCCTTGGGCAGCGAGCGGAGCGGGGCCTGGGAGCGGTCGATGAGGTTGACCAGCATCGCCAGCGCGGTGGACTTGCCGCTGCCCTGTTCGCCCTTGCCGGCCAGGATCGGGTGGGGGATGTCGGGCATCATCCCGGCGACCAGCCACCCGACGATCAGCCGGAAGGTGGGCTCGTCCACGTTGAGCAACCCGCGCAGGGCGGCCAGACCCTGATCGGTGTGCCCGGCCGGGCCGGGGTCGGACATCGGTTGGGTGAGCTTCGTGCGGCGGAACAGCACCGGGCTGCGCTCGGCGACGTGCCAGCCGCCGGGGCCGACGATCACGCACCGCCCGTCGGGGGTGCCCAGGTCGATGACGACCTGGCGGGACCCGTCGGCGTCGCGGTGCGGGGCCAGCCTCAGGTGGAGGGGCTGGGGGTCCTGTTCCATGGCGCGTCCTTCCAGAACGCTGATGGCGTCGGTGAGCGCGGACTGGGACGGCACGGAGTGGTGCTCGGCGTAGTACCGGCGGGCGAGTTGGACCCGCAGGCCGTCCTTGCGCAGGAGCGGGAACGCGACGCGGGGACCGCCCCGACGCACGGCGTAGGTCTTGCCGTCGGCTCCGGCCACGACGTCGACCGACCGATCGGCCAGCTGGACCAACAAGGTCGCCTGCGAGGGCTTCTTCTCCTTGTCGTCGCTGTTCCCGCTCATCTAGACGGTGTCCTTCCTGGTCAGGAGTGTGGGTCGCCGGGTGCGGCGCGGTTCGCGCAGGCCCTTGGCCAGCCCGGAGCGGATGGTGGCGGTGATCTCGCGGGCCGGGTTCGGGTCCCCGGCGGCGTTGGCCTGAAGGGCGGCGTTGTACAGCGCCGACTCGATCCACCCGGTCTCCAGCAGCCCTTCGCGGGCGAACTGGCCCAGCGAGACGGCGGCGATGTACAGGTTCTGGTTGCGGGTCCCGGGTGTGGCCTGCCGAACCCTGGCTAGCTCTCCGGTGACCGCGGCCCGCACGTAGGCGGCCCGACGCCGGTCCTCACGGCCGGTGGTCGGGCGCTCCTGGCGCGGGGGCCCTGGGGCCGGAGCCGAGGGTGTGGTGGGCTCACTCCGGGGATCGGGCCTGCGCAGCAGGCGCCATATCCACTCCGGCAGCGGCGCCGGAGCCTCCCGGTTGAGCGCCTCGTAGCCACCGGTGCCGTCGGGTTCGTCGACCACGGATCCGGGGCCGACGACGTAGCCGCCGTGGGCGCGGGTGTCGATCAGCCAGCCCAGGCCCGATCCCTGGTCCCCGGAGGTGTTGCCGAGGCGGGGCCCGTCGGGGTGGGTGAAGTACAGGTGGAAGCCGCCCCGGCGGGTGCGGACCAGGAAAGTGTCCAGCGGCAGGGGCTGTCCGGCGCGTTGGGCCAGGGCGGCCAGGACGTCCCTGCCGTCGGTGATGTAGGGCAGGTCCCAGGCCGGGGGCGGGGACTGGTCGGGTTTGGGGACGTCGAGGTCGACCACGACCAGGTTCGCGGGGCCGGTGGCGATGCCGTAGTTGGCCTTCGGCCACCGCTTCCACCAGGCGCGGATCTGATCGGGGTCGGTGCTCGCCTGCTTCTCCCAGTCGCGGACCTTGGGCGGCTTCTTGCTCTTGGGGGTGAGGGGGAAGACGGGCCAGCCGCGGCGAGCGGCGGCCAGCGCGTAGTCCACGGGCGCGAACGTGCCCATCACGCTCCTTCCAAAGTGGTGTCAGTAAGGGAGAAGGGGCCGGACCGCCACGGTTGTGACGTTCCGGCCCCTTCGGGTCCGATGGGGGTGTGTGCTCAGGGCCCGGGGGCCAGCGGCCAGGAGCCGTCCACGACCGCGTCGGGGTCCTTGCGGCGCAGGTAGGCCTGGAACGAGGCGGACTGCTCCGCCTTCCACGCCACCTGAGCGGTGTGCAGGTCGTCGATACCCGTTTCGGCGAGTTCGGGGTGGGTGGCTGCGAGCTTCCACGCCAGCCTCGCGGCCGCGAGGGCGTCGGCGGCGGCCCCGTGCGCCTGGTCGGACTCCAACGGGACGCCGTGGTGGGCGCACACGTCGATGAGCTTGCGGCCACCGCGCCGGAACCGGTCGACGTGCTTGTCCAGCACCAGTGGGTCCAGGACCCGCAGCAGGCCGTCGAAGCGCACCCCGCAACCATGCCGTTCCAGCTCGGCCGAGAGCATCCCGAGGTCGTAGGGGGCGTTGTAGATCACCACCGGGAGGCCGTCCACGGCCGTCTTCTCCAGGGCGGCGCCGATCTCGGGCACCGCCTCGGCGGCGGGGCGGCCGTGCTGGCGGGCGTGGTCGGTGGTGATGCCGTGGATGTCGGCGGCGGCCTGGGGGATCTCGATGCCGGGGTCGATCAGCCAGGTGGTGACGTCCTTGGTGCGGTGGGTGGGGTCGATGCGCCACAGAGCGGCGGTGACGATCCGGTCGGAGGCCATGTCCAGGCCGGTGGACTCGATGTCGAACGCGGCCATGGGTTGGGTGTGCCAGGTCATGCGGACCCTTCTGAAATCGGGGTTGTGGTGTGGGATGTGCCCGCCCCCGGGGCGTCGCATCCGGGGCGGGCTGCTGGTTCTGGTCGGGCGGTGTGGCTCAGGTGTCGGATGTGAGCCAGTCGGGGAGCTGGCGGGGCTTGAGGTCGACGGTGACGCGGTCTTCGACCTGGGCGGCGGTGACCAGGGCGGTGGCCACGGCGGCGGTGTTGGTCGCGTCCAATCCGAGGAGCGCGTCGCGCAGGTCGACCGGGTGGCCGGCACCGATCGACGCGGCGACGGCCAGGACCGCCACCTCGGAGGAAGAGGCGGGCAGACCGCCCTCCCACCCCTCCAGGTAGCGGATGACCCTTTCCCAGTCGATGATGGCCACGGGCGTGTCGGGGTCGATCAGCTCCTCGGTCGGGACGATGTCCACGCACCGGGTGAGGAAGTCGGCCCGGCTCAGCCACGCGCCGTGGGTGATGAGAAGTTCGACCGCAGCCCGGTCGGCGGCGAACCCGTCGGCCCAGGCGCGCAGGCCCTCGATCAGGGTGGGCTGGATGGTCATACTGGAGGTGCCTCTCTATGAGGAGACGGCCCCACCTTCGCTTGCAGGCACTGGGTGGGGCCGTCGTCGTGTGCGGACCGGACGGTCCCCCCACCCACCAGCCGCCGGGGGGCTGGTGAGCAGGGCGAGCGCCCGGGAGCGCGTCGGGTCAGGGGGTCGGGTCGAACAGGGACTGGTGGGTGGCGGCGATGTCCAACTCGCGGCGGATGATGTGGCCGTGCTCGGGGCACATCACCCGGTCACGGGGCCCACGGACCCACGGGGTGCCCTCGTCGTCGGTGAGCAGCCCCTCGGGCACCCGGTCCAGGTCCGGGCTGTCGATCAGGAGCGGAACGTCGTCCTCGGTGTCCATCACCAGACGGATGCACCCAGGGGCGTCGCAGTAGATCCGGTAACGAATGGTCGGCTCGAACACAGGGCGCCTCCCTTTCAGGCCGCGCGGGCGGCGCCCAGACGGATCGGCATGATCAGGTGCTCGTAGGCGTCGCCGCCGAGGTCGGGGGTGCACAGGACCGGACGCTCGGTCTCGGCGATCGCCAACCGCACGCGTTCGGCGCGAGCTCCGGTGACAGCGTCCAGGAGCAGACCGGGGTTGAACGCGATGGGCAGGCCGGGGCCGTCGACCGTGGCGGGCACGTCCTCGCTGCCCTCCTCGCCGTCGACGCCGGCGCGCACCACCAGGCCCTCCTCTTCGATGGTGATGCGGATCGGTGTGCTGTCGGCGGCGAACAGCCTCACCCGGCCGATCGCGGCCGCGAGCTCGGCGGTCTCCACGGTCACCGTCACCTGGGCGTCGGAGCGGGTTCGCTCCAGGAAGGGGGCCGTAGCCGGGAAGTCACCGTCGAGCAGTCGGGTGGACAGTCGGCGGGTGGCGTCGGACAGGCTGAACTGGTCCACCCGGCCCTGCTGGCCGGTCTCGATACCGAGGGTGACCGTGCCGGTCATGGCCTTGGCGGCCTGGGACAGGGTGACGGCCGGAACCAGCAGCGTGGGGGCCTCAGCATTCTCGTCCTGGTCGTGGTCGAGGGTGGGCTCCCACGCCACTCGCTGTTGGGCGACGCGGTACCGGTCGGTGGCGGTCAGCACGATCCCGGTCTCGGTCAGGGTGGTGCGCACCCCGGTGAGCATCGGCAGGGTGGGGTCGGTGCTGGCGGCCACCACGACCTGGTCCACAGCGGCCGACAACTCCGCGGCGTCGGTCTGCCCCACCGCCGTCGGCGGTTCGGGCGGGGCGGGGTAGTCCTCGGCTGGCAGGGTGCGCAGCGTGCACCGGGTGGGGCCGCAGTCGATGCGCGCCTGGTCGGGGGCGATGGTGATCGTGACCATGCGCGAGGGAGGGAGCTTGGTGAGCAGTCCGGCCAGCAGCCGCCCGGGCAGCACGGTCATGCCTTCCCCGGTGGTGTCGGTGTCGAGGTCGGCGCTGGCCCACACCTCGTAGTCAGTACCACTCACGCGCACCCGGTCGGCGGTGGCCTCCAGGCGGAGCCCGGTCAGGACGGGGATGGCGGGCCGGGTGGGCAGCATGCGGGCGATCCAGCCGATCTGCTCGGCCAGGTGGGCGGCCGAGGCGGTGAGCGTGATCGTGGTCGTCGTCTCGGGAGCGGTCGTGGTCATCTCGTTCCTTCTGGTTCGGGGTGGTAGGAAGAAGGGGAAGGGCACCCGCCGCACAGGCCGTGGCGGGTGCCCTTCGTCGTGCTCGGTGGTCAGGCCGCGTTCGCCGCCTTGGCGGCCGCGCGGCGGGCACCGCGCATCCGGCGGCGCTGGCTGGTGGTGGTGCCCGCCCACACCCCGGTCAGGGGTCGGCGGGAGGACAGCGCGGTCTCCAGGCACTGCGCGGAGACGGGGCAGCGGGCGCACACCTCGCGCAGCTGGGTGACGACGGCCGCTCCTTCGTGGTCGGGGTGCCAGTCGTCGGGGCGCCCGATGCGGGCGCACAGGGCCCGGCGGGTCCAGTCGGGGGTGAGCGGGGTCGTGGTCCGCCATCCGGCGGTGCTGATGACACCCATCACTCACCCCCGGGGGCGGTGCCGGTGAGCAGCCGTTCGACGGCGGTGTCGACGTCCATCTGTTCGGTTCCGGCCGGCACCAGCGTGTAGGTGTGGCGGAGGAAGTCGGCGAGGTCGTCGCGGCGGGCCAGGAAACGGGACCAGCGGCCGTCGTGGCTGTCGAGCAGCTCGACCGAGACCAGGCGGGGCAGGGGCACCCACACCTGCACGCGGACGTCGCCGTCCCCGGCCCAGGAGGTGATCCCCTCGGTGAGCAGGTCGCGGCTGATCGTCCACGCCACGACGAAGTCGGGTTCGTCGACGTCCAGGAGGAACGTGATCTGGATGGCGTAGGGGTCGGAGGGGTCGTAGGACAGTTCCAGGTCGTGGACGACCTGGGTGCCGTCGGCGTGGTGGCACAACCACTGGGCGGGGTGGCGGATCGTGGAAGCCATCGGGGGGTACTCCTTCATCCTTGACGGGGTGGCCGACGGCCCGCCCCGGATCCTTGGGCGGCCAGGGGGCGGGCCGGTGGTGTCAGAGTCGGATGGAGCCGTGCAGGTCGCCGCTGGTCTGGATGATCAGGCCGCCGGTCGTGTCGCCCGTGACGGTGTTGACGACCGTTCGGGGCCGGGGTGCAGGGCGGGAGAACAGCAGCGCCACCTGCGTCGGGTCGTCGACGTCGACGTCGACCAGGGCGTGACCGAGGGCGTCGGTGATCGGGGTGTCATCCGCGGTCCCGTTGAGGAACTGGCGAAGGTCGCCGACCGTCATGGGGTCCATACGTGCTCCTTCAGGGTGGGTCGTGGTCCGTCCGGCAGTCGTGCCGGGGCGGCCCATGTATGTGAACCGGGTGATCCCTCTGCCCACCCCGCACGCGGCGCGGAGGGGGCAGAGCCATCACCCGGGTCAGCCGAGGACGGCGTTCGCGACGGCCAAGCCGACGACGATTCCGGCCAGCCCGCCGATGACGGGAACGGGGCCGGCGGGGATGTCCCCCACTCGGGCGGCCTCCAGGTAGTCGGCCACCGCCACGGCCACCAGGAGCGCGAGAGTGAGGCCTCCGGTGGTGAGTGTGCGGGGCCAGTCGATGTCCATACGGTCACTCTCTGTCGATAGGTCAAGGGTGGGTGTCCCAGGTCGACCGGATGGTGTCCCCACCGCGCGCGAACCCTGTCCGGGTCGGGGTGTGCGGGGTGGGGACGCTGGCGCGTCCCAGCCTGGGACGCTGTTGGGACGTCCCAGGAGCGTCCCCGGCCTGGGACGGTGAGTACGTCCCAGGTGGGACACCCCAAGGAGTCACAGAGCGTCGTGAACCTCGGGGGGTACCTGGACGTCTCCGAGTTCGATTCCGGCGGCCACCCGATCCAGATCCGAGCGCAGGAACCCGCGCTTCTTCGGGGAGTCGGACCCCGAGTGCATCCGGAACGGCGAGGGGGCCGGGGGGATGCCGAGCAACCCCAGCAGTTCCCGAACGCGTTCTCCGGGCAGCCGGGTGGTCTCCTCCAACACGGAGTAGTGCACACCCTTGTCGGTGGACTGCTCCAGGGCCACCGCCAGGAGCCGGGGCACCTGACGACCGACCGGGGTGAGCCCCTTCAACCCACGCACGATCTCGGCGAACCCGTCGTCGGACTCCTTGGCCGCTCGCATCCGGCGGTTGCGGTCCTCCAGCTCCTCCCGCTTGGCGCGGGCCCGTTCGGCCGCCCCACCCAGGTCTAGGTCCTCCAGTTTCGTGCGCGGCCGCTCGACAGCGGTGTCGATGGTCGGCGTGGGCCTGGGCGGTGCCGTGGTCGTGGTGGGGGGTTTGGTGCCCAGCCACCCGGCCGCGGCCGCCCGGTCCCATCGGTGCCGGTAGGTGTCGCGGGCGACGTTGACCGTGACCTCGTCCAGGACCGGGCGGCGCTCGTCGGTCTCGATCGCGGCCCGCTTGGAGTCGTCTGGTTTGACCAGCAGGCCCTTGAAGATCCGGGGAGCGAGTGAGGGGTCGGGCTGGACCAGCCCGTACCCGGCCTCGGGCATCTCCTCTGCCTTGGGCAACCCGCGGCTGTACCCGTACATGTGGTTCAACTCCGAGTTCTCGTTGACCCGCATGGCGGTACGGATCCCCGACTGCACCAACAGCGGTTTGGGCATTTGCTCCCCGGCGTTGGACACCGCCCGCAGCGCGCAGGTGATCTGCCTGATCGACGCGCCCCGGGACCGGTTGGACAGCTCCACGAGCTTGTTCTTGATGCTGCGGGGCAGGTCGGCGGTCTCGTCGATGACCAGCTCGATGTGTGGCACCGCGGCCGAGCTGGGGACCTTGTCGTCGTTGACCTGTCCCATCAGCTCGGTGTATCCGGAGGAACGGACCGCGATGGCGTCCAGAAGGAAGTCGAGCAGTAGGGCTGCTTCCTTGGGGGTGGTGGCCACCCAGTCGATCGCGGGCTTGGCGGTCTTGCCCTCCAGCCACGGTTCCAAGAACGGGCGGAACGCCTTACCGCCGTTGAAGTCGATGCCCATGACCACGGTGTCCGTGCATCGCAGCAGCTGGCGCAGGATCAACGACAGGTGCGCCGACTTGCCCGACCCCGTGGCGCCGATCAGCGTCATGGTCTTCCACTTCAGTGGCAGCCTCACGTAGGAGCCGTCGCGGTGCATCCCCACCGGTAGAGGGTCGTAGATGGACAGAGGCGAGAAGTCGTCCCCGGCCGGGATGTCGCCCTCCAGGGCGTCAACCGTGCTGACCAGGAGCAGAACCCGGCGCCGCGACCCGTGCGAGGTGACCTCGATCCCGCACGCGTCGGGCAGGTCGGCGTCGGCGGCCAGTTCCTCGGCCTTGCTGCGGATGGTCTTCCAGGAGCTCGTGCCTTGGGGTAGCTCCAGCACGATCGACATGCCGGTCTGGCGTTTGGCGTCGGGCTGGTCGGGGTCGGGCATCATCCACTCGGCGATGTCGGTCACCCTCACTCCCGGGCGCGGGATACGGCAGATCCGGTTGACCCTGGCTTCCCATTCTCCGGCTAGGCCCCGGCGCTGCTTGATGCGGTCCTCGGTGGCGGTCCGGTCCTCGGCGGCGATCTCGAAGGAGCGGCTGGCGGGCGCCAGGACAGCGGCGGCGAGGGTGCCCACCGCCAGCGCGGCCGACACGGTGACGTCCCACGGCCCACCGGAGGCCAGCGCCCAAGAGCACCAGCCGGTGTAACCGATCCAGCGGGCGGGCCGGTACAGGCACGGCAGCCACGGCGCCCGCGCCGTGGCCGACCGGGTGAACGCGGCGGTCGCGCCGACTGCGCCCGCGGCGAGCGGCCACAGCGGCGCGAGGGCGACCTCCGGCAGGGATCCGACCGAGGCCACCGCCAAGGCGGCGGAGGCGGCGTTGACGGCCCCGAGGAACGGGCCCTGCTGGTGGGACCACCGTCGGCGGCGTTCCTCCAGCTCCTTCTTCGACTTCCTCTTCTTCCTCGTGCTTGTGCTCTTGGCGGCGGTCGCGGTCGCCATCTCGTCTCCTTCACAAGGGGTGCGGCAACAGTTGGGGGCGGAGCCGCTGCGGCTCCGCCCCGGAAGGGTTGGTACTGGTCACAGGGTGGTTAGTCCTGCTGGGAGACGTCCCACTTGTGCTCGCCCACGCGCGGGTTCTCCAACCGCTCCAGCTCGACCTCGTGGGCGGCGCGGAACAGGCCCGGCATCTCCTCGGCGACCTCCGCGCTGCCGCGTGCGGCGTCCTCGATCGCGGAGAAGAACTCCAGCACCTCGGGGGCGAGCGGCTGCTCGTCCTCGGCGGTGGCGCCCATCTCCTTCACACCGTCAGCGACGGCCTGGAGGGTGGCCCCCAGCTCCTTGAGTCCCTGCTCGTAGGCGAGCATCCCGACCTCGGACCCGCCCAGGGCGGACAGGGCGGCCTTGAGTTCTTCGGCGGCGTCACGGACGCGCTGTACCTCGGGTGCCAATGCTTCTCCTTCGTTTCCTGCGGTGAGTGCCAGGAGGGTCCTCCCGGCGATGGTGAGCGGCCCGTCCTCCCCCGGGGTGGGGGCGGCGGTGCCGATGATGCGCCCCACCAGCGGGCGGGGCTGAGACTTCTTGGGCCCGGCGCCCAGGGCGCCGATGGCGGCCGCGGCGATACCGAGCTGCCAGCCGCGCAACGGCCCGTACCGGGGGTCGGAGGCTCGGCCGATCAGGGTCGACCACAGCCCCCTCCACCAGTCCGTCAGGCCTCGCCCCCACCCGCGCAACCGCAGCGCCCACGTGCGGCGCTTGAGGTAGGAGGCCAGCCGGTCGGAGTGGCGGCGCACCCGGGTGCGGGTCCACCGCCAACCGAACCGGGCACGAGCCCGAACCTTGCGGGTGCGCGGGTGCTGCCACCCGGACCGGATCCGGCGACGCCACCGGCCACGGCTGCGACCTCGGCCCTGGCTGGTGGACATGGGCGGGTCGATGATCGACGTCGACCGGCCCCGGCCCCGCGCGCGGCGGGCGGTGCGTCCGGCGGCCCCGCCGAACACCCCACCCCAGCCGGTCCCGGATCGGCGTCCGGAAGCCGATCGTGAGGCCGGGCCACCGAACAGGCCACCCCGGGAGGCCCCAGCGCGGCGCCCGGCCGAGCTCCGCGCGGACCCACCAGGGCCGAACAGTCCTCCGGTGGCCCCGCGACGGCCCCCTGCGGCCCGGGGGCCGGTCAGCCCACCGCCACCGGGGCGGGAGCCAACGCGCCCGGCCGGGGAGGACCCCTGATGGCCCGCGCTGGTTCCGGCGCGGCCACGACCCGTCAGACCGCCGGAGGCGGCGCGGTGACGGCCCGCCACCACACCCCGCCCAGCCCCAGCGCGACCACCAGCTCCGGCCGCGCGTGCGGTGCCACGCCGGGCCGCACGGCCAGCCAACCCACCAGCGCCAGCGCTGGAGCCGAAGAAACGGCCCCGGCCCTGGGCGGCGCGTCCCCCCACGGCACGCCCGGCCTGGGCGGCGGTGCGGCGCTGCTGGGAGCGCCGCATCCCGTAGGCGACCCCGGCGACCGTCGCGACCCCGGCTGCGACGACCAGCCCGGCCGCTCCGGTCGCGGCGTAGATCCCCGACCCGGCGGTGGCCAGCGTGGACGCGCCGGTCTCCAACAACGGCGGCAACGGCGGCGGACCACCGTTGTCGACCTGACCCTGGTCCTGGTTCTCCTCGGCGACCGAGGCGGGCTGGTCGTCGACCGGCGGCGCGGCGGCTTCGTCGTCGGAGGGCAGCGGCTGGGCGTCGGGCACCTCCGCAACGTCCGCCTCGTGGGTGTCCGTAGACATGCGTCCCTCCAGATCAGAGCAAGTTGTTCAGGGTCGGGGTGATCGCGGTCGCGAACCGACCGAGGGCGTCAGCGCCCTCGCCGATCAGGCCGAACGCGCCGTTGATCAGGCCCGCGACGGACTCGGGGGCGCGGAAGAACCACAGAACGAAGATCAACAGCAGACACAGGGGGATGAGGCGGGCGAAGAAACCACGGATCATGACGACTCCTCAACGAGATGGAGGGCGAGGTGGGGCTGAGCGCAAGCAGTTGCGTGCCCGAACCGAGAGCAGACCAGGCATGTCCTAGCCAGTGGGGGCAGACGGTCGGGGCACGGAGGTCAGCGGGGTCTGGAGCACGTCCAGGACCCGCTCGGGGTCGTGGTCGGTCTTGAGGGCGTCGAAGGCCGCGGTGACCCGGGCCTGGAGGGCGTCCGCGAGCTGGTGGACGTACTCGCCGTAGAAGCTGCCCGCGTGGCGGTTGCCCTCGGCGCGCAAAAGGATCCGCATCAGGACGACGTTGAACAGCGCCGCGTCCACGAGCCCCTGGTTCTCCAGGTGAGGACGGGTCAGAGGCAGCGGATCGGCGAGCAGCTTCTCCACAGCCGTCCGGGCGGCCTCGGCCTGGTCCGCGCGGGCTCGCTCACCAGCCACCTTCAACTCCATGACCTCGATGCGCTTGCTGGCCGCGTTGAGCTCGGCCTGGAGGAACGCGACCACCTCGCGCTCCGCAGTGAGCTCCTTCTCGGCCTCGTTGTGGGCCTGGGCGGAGTCGGTCAGGGCGCTGTCCAGGCGATCGGCGTGCGTCCGCGTCTGGGTGAGCTCGGCTTCGACCTCCATGCGGGTGTCACGCTCTCGGACGTAGTGGGTGTAGTGGGTGGCGGCGTGGGCCTCGCAGCCGCCGTGCAACCACCGGTAGACGGTCTCGCTGACGGACATACGGTCTCTCCTCACAGGTCAGGGGCCGCGGTGTTCAGGCGACCGCCAGGTGGGTGTGGGCGGCGCACCCGAGCCCGGGCGGACAGGTGCGGCCCAACGACGTGGGCAGGCAGAAGTCGTGCACCTCACCGCAGTCGCGGCAGGTGCACCGGGCCAGGTAGGCCCGGGCGAGCGCCCGCTCGCGGGCGGGGGTCATCGGTCGCACCGGCCGGGCCAGGTGGACCCAGTACAGGTAGGCGACGCGCACGCCGTCGCGGGACCCTCCGCAGCCGGAGGCCCACATCAGCTGAGCGACCGGCTCCTGACCGCCGGGCCTCAGGTCCAAGGCTCGGAGTTGGGTGCGGGTGGCAAGCCCGGCCGGGGCCAGGTTCTTGGGGTAGGTCGGCAACCCGTAGCGAGTGCCGTCGGGGTCGTAGAAGCGGGCGGCCATCTCACCTCCAGGCGGTGAAGCGGGGGCCGCCACCCGCTGGTGGCGGCCCGTGATGGTTGGGGTGGCTCCGGGCGGGGCCCGAACTGGTGGTGAGAACGGGGCGATCAGGTCCTCCTTCTGGCAGAGGTGGGCGGATGGGCATGGGTCGCTCGCAGACGGCTCGCAGGCGCTCTCGCCGTGCGTCACCGGGTGCGGCACAACCCCCGGAATAGTGAGCAGGCCCGCCCCGCAGGAGGGTCAGGGAGGGCCTGCTCACCCGCCGGGGCAGGTGGCCCGGCCCCGCACGATGGCGGGGCCGGGTGTCAGGGGCTACTCGGAGTCGGGGTAGACACGCAGTCCGGCGTCCCGCAAGGCGTTGCGGTGGTCGCGGACCGTCGTACGGCCCATGTCCAGCAGGCGGGCCAGCTCGTTGGTCGAGACCTCCACACCCACCTCGCGGATCTTGTCCAAGACGCGCTGGCGGGCTGCCTGCCCGGCGCTGATACGCGCGGCATGGTGCGGGGAGCGTTCTGCCTGGTCAGCACCAATTCCGCCATTCCCGCCCCCCTGGGCGCTCACAGAGACCGCCGGGCGGTGTCCGGCCTGGTCAGCGCCATTCCCGCCAATTCCGCCACCCTGGTGGATGTTCGCAGTGGTCAGACCGGCGCCGAACACGCCTCCGAACCCCGCTACCGGCGCCGTGTCGGGCCCCAGGTCGTCCAGACCAGAGACGTCATCGGGCACCCGGGCCTGGGAAGCGGCCCCAACCGCGTAGGGGCGCGTCAACTGAAGCTCCAACTCCAGGGCCTGGCGCTGCTTGAGCAGGTCCGCGTTGGCCTGCTGCACCGCCATCTGCTCCTGGACCCGACGCTGGATCGCCTCCTGACGCATCCGATGCTCGGTCTCTCGACGGATCCGTTCGGCCTCAGCAACGGCCTCCTGACGCAGCCGGTCGGCGTCGGCCTCGGCCGTGGTGAGCTCGTTCTCCGCCTCAGCACGGGCGCGGGCGTAGGCGGCCTGGCGGCGCAGACTGGCGAGCTCGCGCAACTCGTCCTCGGTCAGCTCTGTCGACAGCGCTTGCTCGCGCTCGCGGGTCCGCTCAGCCTCGGCGTGCGCGGCCTCTTCCGTCTCACGCCGTGCCCGTTCGGCACGAGCGTTCACGGTGCGGACGGCAGCGGCGCGACGCCGCTCCCAGGCGGTGCGGGCCAGCAGGGCCACGTGCCACAGGAACTTCGAGCCGATCGGGACCAGGGCGAACGCGATCTGCTCGGTGCCCAGGTAGTGCCAGCCCAGCAGCACCCCGGCGGCAATCGCCGCGACCCATCCTCCGATGCTGGCCACCCGGCGCACGTCCGGGTTGAACCAGGCGACGGCGACGGTGGACACGATCACCACGTCAGCGAAGATCCCGGCGGCCCATCCGCCCGGGCCACCGGTGATCTCGGCCACGGTGGTGGCCACCCAGATCAGCGAGAGCAGGGACGGGAGGACGGCCGCGCCGATGACCAGGCGGGTCGGCGTGAACCACCCGCCAGGGGCGGGTGGCGCGGCGGGAGCGGGCCCATCCACCTTCTCTCGCTCCTGGGAGGCGGTGTCGGCCTCGGTCTGCTCGGCGATGGGCGGTGCCTGGTCGGAGGTGGGCTCCTGGTCGTGGTCTATCGCGGGTTCATGCCGGTTCTCCGGCTCCGGCACAGGCGGCGAAGAAAGGTTGTCGGGCTCCCGGGGCGGCGCTTCGATGCCCGGGCTCAGGTCGGATTCCTTCGTCTTCCGGGGCAGGCGCGGAAACTTCATCGCGCGTGTCTCCTCTCGCGGGTCGTGATAGGCAATGAGGAGAGGCACCCGCCAAGGTCCGATTGGCGGGTGCCTCGCTGTGTGCGGGGGTTCAGAAGTAGGTCTGGACGAACATGTAGATGCACAGGGCCGCCGTGGCCGGGGTCAGGAAGAACAGGCTGAACGCGTAGAAGTGCTGCATCAGGTCTCCTCGGTGTCGTTGGTGCGGACCATCAGTAAGGGCCCTCCGGTGAGGGCGATCAGCAGCGTCGGGATGGCCACGGTCACGACGAACCCGAGCACGATGAGGACAGCGGTCATCGGAACCTCCAGGTGGCGAGGATGACGCGGTAGCCGCCGAGCATCCGGCGGGTCAGGCACGGCCGGCCCGCGAGGCAGGCCGAGCAGTTCCGCAGGTGGAATTCCAGGTCGCTCATCGGGTCGCCCCGCAGGCGCACTCGTAGCAGGACCGGAATACGTTCCAGGTCATCGGCTTGCCGTGGCAGTAGTAGGTGACATGGGTGCGGACCCAGCCCCAGAGCTTCATGCCGCCCACTCCCCGACGTCCTCGTAGCCGTGGACCAGGCGGTGGACGGCCTCGGCGTAGCCGGTGACGCGGTCGCCGATCGCCTCGGCGGCGGCCTCGACTCCGGCGGTCAGCCCATCGGGGTGGGCGTCCAACCGGCTAGCCAGGGAGGGGGCGTTCACCGCCTTCTCGGCCAGCAGGCTGTCGAGGATGTCGGCGGCCGCGGCGGTGCGGGCGGCGTACTCGGTGGGGGTCTCGCCCGGCAGCACCGGGGCGAACAGGTCAGGGTCGGTGACCTCGATCAGCTCCTGGAAGGTTTCCAGGGCGGTCGGGTCGATGTCGCTCGGCATGGTGGTGGTCAACGGGTCTCCTTGGGGTGTCGGGGTGTGCGAGAGCCCCGCCCGGCACGGGTCGGGGCGGAACGGCGTGGCAAGGGGGGTGAAGCGCTCTCAGGTGTCGTTCTTGGGACGGACGACGGCCCGCCCGCACACACTGATGCCGGTGCCTTCCCAGTCGAGGCAGTCCACCGAGTCGATGTGGAAGTCCTTCCGGTGGTCGACGGGTTCGCCGACGGCCCGGGCCAGATCGGCGAGGAACGCGACCCCTTGCGCGTGGGACGCCTCACCGGGGCGCTGGTCGAGCATCAGACGGATCTGGGGGGTTCCGAGCACATTGAGATCGACGTCCACCCCCACGTAGGGCATGTGAGAAGCGTCCTGGTCCATCCGGCCGACGACCACCGAGGCGATCGTGAGCAGCTCGGGCATGGACAGGGGCCGTACGGTCCGGTCGGTGCCGGTGGTGGTAGCCATCAACAGGCCTCCTTCGGTCGGGATGTGTGGACCCAGGTGGTCCCCGCCCGGTCCTCGGTCCGCCGTGTCGAGCTGACGGGGTGGGGACCGGACGGGCACCCCAGGGGGTGCGGGGGATGCGGCCATTCCGTACCGCCCTGGTGAAGGCGGAGCTCATGTCTGGCTGGCTGCCAGACCGGCCGTGGCCGGTGCCGTTCGCCGTCCCTTGGGAGCTCGGGATGGGGTCGGGGCGTGCGCGCTCTTGAAGTTGGAGGGCTCTCGTTCACCAGCACGGAGAGCCGATGCCGACCGGTCGATGCTGGTCAGCGCAAGTTCGAGGGTTTGAGAGTTTGAGGGCAAACTCTCGAACTGGTTCGACCGTAAGGCAAGGAGCGCGATCCCGCAAGGGGTTTGAGGGCAAACTGGCGAACCTGCATAGACTGGCGCCATGGAGCCACAGCGCACGTCCGTCGACCCACCCATCAAGCTGGCCATCGCGGACAGCCTTCGTATGAAGATCGAGAAGGGCCAGCTAGAGCCGGGGGACTCACTGCCGACGCTGCACGAGCTCACCACCAAGTGGAACTGCTCGATCACGTCGGCGCGGGAAGCCCTGAACCTGCTGAAGGAGCAGGGGCTCGTGAGCGGGGGAAGGGGCAGGCCACTGCGAGTCCGTGGTCTCGGAGCCCAGACACGCCGGTCCTCCACTCGACATCAGTGGGAGAAGGACCGTGTCCACGAGCCTGAGGAAGAACGGCGCAAGGCTGGCACCAGCGAACTGGAGACCAACAAGCCCATCGGCGACGTCGACTTCACCGCCACCTACTCGCGCATTCCGGCGAGCAAGGACGTCGCTACCGCGCTTGGTGTGGAAGAGGACAGCGACGTCATTCAACGCGTCTACGAGACGAAGGACCGGAAGACCAAACACCGCACCAACTGGTCGGTCTCCTACATCCCGGTCAGTCTCATCTCCAAAAACCCCGAGCTCCTGGACGAGAAGAACGAACCCTGGCCTGGTGGCACCCAACACCAGCTCTCCACGGTGGGCATCGAGATCATGAAGGTCGTCGATGAGGTGACCAGCCGCATGTCCACCACGGTCGAGCGCCAACTGTGGGGGCTCGACACAGGGGTGCCCATGCTTCGGGTTCGCCGCATCTCTTACGACAGACATGGGACCCCGGTGGAGATATCGGACGCCGACTACCCGGCGGACCGCACTGTGCTCGAATTCATGACCGAACTGAAGGAGTGGTGAGCGGCGTGACCGCCCAGAAGCGAGCCAAGATCGACCCTGCTCTCGGCCTCGACCTTGTCCAGTCCAGGACGCTCGCGAATCGCGACGCGACGGTAGCGGTGGTCATCCCCGCTCACAACGAGCAGGGGACCATCGCGGAGGTGGTGGGTGATGCCCACCAAGCCCTCACTCTGCTGGAGACCGAGGGCGAGGTGATCGTCTCCGCGAGCGGATGCACCGACGACACCGCGAACATCGCCTCGGACAGCGGCGCGAAGGTCATCGAGGCGCCCGCGGGCAAGGGCCTCGCCATGCTGGCGGGCATCCAGGCCTCACGGGCCGACATCGTCTGCCTGATCGACGGCGACCTGCGCTACTACGGAGACGAACCCCTCGCGGCCGCCTTGGTGAGCCCGATCCTGAAGGGCATCTCGGACGCGACGATCGCTGACCTCTACTGGAGGCCCCTGTACCCGCAGCTCTGGCTGCACGGGTTCTTCGCTCCGCTGGCCGGCAAGCTGTTCCCGGAACTCCTGCCCAAGACGGGAAGCACTCCCTGGTCGGGCCAGAGGGCCGCGTTGCGGAAGTACTGGCCGACGGAGCTCCCCGACGGGTTCACCTCGGACCTCGCCATCCTCCTGCACTGGAACGACCTCGGCATCTCACTCCGCCCCGTTCTCGCGGACGACTGGGTCAACCCCCAACGACCGAAGCCGGATCTCATGCGCCAGGAGTTCTCCCTTCTCGTGGATCACGCGGTGCGTCTGGGGAGGATCTCCGAAACCGAGGTGGCCAAACTGGAAACGTGGTTCACGACGGCGCACAACCTCATGGCCGAGTACAAGCCGGACGACGACGACCCCCAGGAGTTCGAGGGGAGCTTGCTGAAGCGGAGCCTCGCCGCGCTGGACTAGCCTCCATCGCCCCACGAATCACGACGACCAGCGGAGCGATCGGGTGCTGTACTGCCCGACGGCTCCGCTGGCCCTTTGGCCAACGAGACCAGCCAGTAGAACGAGTGGCGCCTTGAATGAAGTGCGCATGGAAGACAATATCCCTAGACCTAAACCACGGATCTTGCATCGAAACTGCCCCAGAGAGCGAATCACACCGCCGATCCAATTTCCTTACCCTTGGAACACTATAGAAACATAGAAGTGGACCACGGTCCAGATGGCTGCTATAGCAAAAATTGCCCCTGTTGCAAAAAGCAGAATACCCCCAAGCAGGTACCACCTGTGTGCGCCCTCTGGAAGGTCTTCATTTGTCTCTTCATCGAGCCTGCCACTATGATCACGGTCAATTTCAGCAACTAGTCTTTGATGCGGCTCCCATGAAAGCCCCAGACAGCCTGCGGTAGCCAAGGCGCAAACTATGAAGGCTGCACGGAGCACAAGAGGAACCTGATTGAAGATTTCCGCCCCTAGGCTGCCCGCCCCAAAGATCCCGAGACCTGCCAATCCTGCACCAAGATACGTTAGGCGCGTAATCTGATATTCAGCCCGACGCTTTAGCCATCCCCATGATTTATTCGGCACATTCATCACCCCCTCTCATCTTGGAGGTCTATCCTTCCAGGAGTTAATGAAATTAATATATTCATTAGTAAATGATATAATTTCGTCATGCTTCAACGTCCCCTCATTGTGGTAATACCGCACGGATCCACTTACCGCAACAATCTCTACAAGCAACTCTATGCTGCGCCCGGATGGGTCCGAGGAATCCGGTGAATTTTCCCCGACTGCAGAATAAAGCAATTCTACCGCCATCTCCACATCGGGGGCTATCTCCGCATAAGGCAAGTCCATTCCATATCTCATCATCCTATCGCGCGCTGCATTCAATCCTGCATTAATGTCTGGATTTCTAGACCATTCAACGCCACCAGGGAAACTCAATCGAAAATCCTTTGCGTAACCAGGGGTCGCTCAACCTTAACCTAGTGAGTGACAGACGTAGCCGCTAGCTTGGCACAAGCACAATCCTGAATGCGCCACCCAACACGACAAAGAGAGTTCAATTCCTCCTCTTGATTTCATATGGTGTGTGCAAAATTAGACAATTCATCCAAGAAGCATATAATTAACCAATCTCTCGACTTGGAGCGCAACATCTGGCGGGCTTATGCAACCAAACGAACGACCTTCTGTCTGATGTCGTCACGAGTCACGCCCCCGTTGTGCGTGTTCCACCGAACCCCGGCATCCCTCTTGAGTGATGCGAAGGCTCAACCAAAGACCAGCAAAGCTACTGATCTTCGATCTGGGGGTTGACCGTTGACGGTACCTGTCGTGTCATAGGGCATGGAGGTACCCCCGAACCCGAAAACCCCGCTGAACTCCACCAACGCCGCATGCTCGCCGCCGCCCTGTTCGAGGACCAACAGCACTCCCGCGCCGAGATCGCCCGCATCCTCTTCGTGAGCCGCCAAGCAGGAGCACGAGCTGCTAATCCAGCTCGCCCAGGGACCCACCGCCCACGGGTGGGACGACCAGCGCTGGACCCTGGCCCGTGTCGACCAGCTCGTCGGTGAACACTACGGCGTGCGTTTTGTTTCGTTCCGGGTTTATTGGAGAGCCTCCATCACACCCGGAACGAAACACCCCGCTGATCGCCACCCGACAGCACCACCGCCGCAGGGTGCACACGTCCGGGTGGCTGTGCGTGGACCCGTGTTCGGGGGCGGCGCGGCTGGTCTACGCCACCCAACGGGAGCCGATCACCCAGGAACACCTGCCCGCGCTCATCGACCGTGTCCACGGCCAGCTCCAGGCCCCGATGGTGCCGATCTGGGACAACTACTCAGCGCACACGACAGGGTGGCTCCGCGGCGAGTTGGCGAGGCGACCGTGGTTGACCGTCGTCCAGCTGCCTACCTACGCCCCGGACTTGAACCCGGTGGAGACGCTGTGGTCGCGTATGAAGACGTTTCTGGCCAACCGGGCCTTCCGGGACGTGGACGAGTTGGAGCGGACGTTGCGGTCGCACCTGCGGTCGGTTCAAAAACGCCCCACATTACTGGGGGGATTCACCCGTTCCGTCGGTCTGGACCCCAACCCATTTCCGTCAACCGCCGGATCAAAGATCAGGAGCCGTTGGGGGAGGAGGCTGCGGAGGCTGACCGGAGTCTGAGGTTCCTGCCCAGCCTCCGCACCGTTCCTCCTGTTCAGGCGCACTCTCGGTCGGTGTGCGGAGGCTGCGGAGGCTCCTTCTCCTTACTCTCTGAAAGGGAAAAGAAGAGAGGAAGGGAAGCCCCCAACCATGGCTAGCTGGACCGCCACCAACCTCTCACGGAGAGTAGCCGTGGAAGCGTCTCCGGGACGTCCGTGGTCGGCTGGTGGACAGGCGAGCCGCCCAGGGCGGTGTTCGTGCAGGTCAGCGGGATTCAGCTGGACGGCCTCCGGAGCCGTGTGCGCAGGTTCGAATCCTGCAGGGGGCACCTCTCGCTGGACAGCGGAAACCAACCGCTGACCAGCACGAACGCCGATCGTGGTCACGATCGGCGTTTCTCGTGCGTGGGGAGTTCTCCCTCCTGGTGGATCACGCGGTCCGCCCGGGGTAGACATCCGAAGCCGAGGCAACCACGCTGGAATCATGGCCGGGTACACGCCGGGCGATGACGATTCCCAGGAGTTCGGGAGAGCGCCGCTGAAGCGGAGTCTCGCTGCTCTGGACCAGCGTCCGGAGCCACGACAGTGCCGCGACCTAGATGAGGTTCAACCCATCCAGGAAATTGTATTTGTCCCAGTTGACCCAGGATTCGGCGAGCTTTCCGGCTTCGAATCGGTCGGTTGAAACGCCCGTCCACGTGCACGACTTTCCGGTTTTCGGATAACCTGAGAACTCGGCGACGTTCTTCGCCGTCATACGCCAGCGCGTGGCGACGTAGTCCCCCTCGGCGACCTGCTGCAGGATCTCCATCCTCGCCTCCGAGAAGCCTTGATGGAAATCACGGAGGAGCGCCCGCCACTCCTCCGGATCCATGACGGACTCCCCACCCCGGACATCCGGAAGCTGGTGGTTCTTGAAGTCGCTCGTCAGATGGTCTTCCAGCTCCGCCAAGCCATCCGATTCCCAGGCGTCGTCCCCGAACACGTCGAGAGCGAGCCGTGAAATGTCTTTGTTGCCCAACGCCACGCCGTCTCCTTCCGCCAGTCCAGAGAGTGTAATTCCCCCACCCTGGCAGGAGGACGACGACACGCAGACCCCGACGGTTGGTCCCGCATTGGCCGCGTGAATTCGCATCGACGGATTCGGACGGGTTTCCCCGGAGTGCGGGCGGATGGGACGGCCGGTCAGGCCACGCCCAGAAGCCGTTCCGCGCTCGGCCAGACCTCGTCCAGCAGGGCGGGATCGTTGCGCACCCGGGCCAGCAGTACCGTGCCCTCGATCTGCGCGACCATCGACCGGGCCAGGGCCTGGGCGCCGGTCCCCCGGCCGACCAGCTCCGCCTCCTGTGCCTCAGCGATGAGGCGGGCGATCATGGCGACCTGGTCGTCGAACACCTCGGCCAGCCGTCGGCGCACCTCCGGCTCCTGCCCACTCAGTTCCAGGGCGAGGTTCCCGTAGAGGCACCCGTGGATCGCGCCCGACTCGCCGTGGTCGGCGCGCTGGGTGCCGACCAGGCGTGCGACCAGGGCGCGGAGTCGATCAACCGGGCCGTCCGCGTCGGTCACAGCCGCCTGCAGCGCACCGCGCTCCTCGGCCCACTGCTCGCCGACCGCCTCGATGGTCAGGGCCTGCTTGGAGTCGAAGAAGTGGTAGAAGCTGCCCTTCTTCACCCCGGCGTCGGCGCAGATCTCCGCGACGCCGAGGGCCGTGTAGCCACGCGTGCGCATGAGCCTGCGCGAGGAGTCCAGGATGCGTTCCCGCGCGTCGCTCGTCCGTCCCATGGGCCGAGAGTACACGGCCGGTCAACTACCGGAACGGGATCGGGTGCTTCCCGGCGTTGCAAAATAGTTGACCGGTCGTCTAAGTTGGTTCCGCCATGGGCCACCGAGCCCACCCGACCGAGGGAGAGAGTCCCCCATGCGCGAAGTCCGAGTCGCCATCGCCTTCCACAGCGGCTACGGCCACACGGCCCGTCAGGCCGAGGCGGTCGCCCGGGGAGCCGCGAGCACGAGCGGCGCCCGATCCTCACTGCACGACGTCACCACCCCCGACGACGCCCTGTGGTCCGCCCTCGACACCGCCGACGCGATCGTGTTCGGCACCCCGACCTACATGGGCGGCACCTCCGCCGTGTTCCAGACCTTCGCCGAGGCCACGGGGCCCGTCTGGCAGGAGCGCCGCTGGCAGGGCAAGCTCGCGGCCGGGTTCACCAACTCGGCCGGGATCAACGGCAACAAGGACACCACGCTCAGCGCCCTCGCGGTGTTCGCCGCACAGCACGGGATGCTCTGGGTCCCGCTGGGCCTGGCTCCGGGCGGTGAGTACACCAGTCAGGGCGGCCGTGACGACCTCAACCGGCTCGCGGGCTTCACCGGGGCCATGGCCCAGTCCCCCGCCGACCTGGGCCCCGACCAGGCGCCCACCGTCGGCGACCTGCGCACGGCGGAACACCTGGGCGCCCACGTCGCGGCCGTCGCCGTGCGCTTCGAACTCGGGCGAACCGCGGTGGCCGCGTGAGCCCCGACCGGCGGCCCGGCGCCGCCCTCACCAGCGCACTCGGTATCCGCCACCCCGTCATCCAGGGCCCGTTCGGCGGCGGACTGTCGACGGTCGAACTCACCGCCGCGGTCTCCGAGTCCGGCGGCCTGGGATCGTACGGTCTGCACGCCACGGCCCCCGAACGGATCGGACCCGTGGTGGACCGGATCCGCGCGGCCACCGCGGCGCCGTTCTCCGTCAACCTGTGGGTCCCCCGCCCCGAGGAGGAACGACCGGTCCCGGACGCGACGGCGCTGGCCGCGCACACCGACCGGCTCGCCGCCCACTACGCCGAGTTCGGGCTCACCCCGCCCGACCTGGAGGCCGCCAACACCCGTCTGGACTTCGAAGCCCAGGTGGACGCGGTACTGGCGGCCCGGCCCCCGGTGATCAGCGTCGTGATGGGTACGCCGCCCCGCCGGTTGGTCGAGGGCGCCCGACGGATCGGAGCCCCGGTCATCGGCACGGCCACCACGGTCACCGAGGCCCGCGCGCTCCAGGAGGCCGGATGCGACGTGGTCGTGGCCTCCGGCAGCGACGCCGGCGGACACCGCGGCTCGTTCCTGGCCCCGGTGCGCGAGTCGCTCGTCGGCACGTTCTCCCTGGTTCCCCAGGTGAGCGACGCCGTGACCGTGCCGGTGGTCGCGGCGGGCGGGATCGCCGACGGGCGCGGGGTCGCGGCCGCCCTGACCCTGGGCGCCGACGGGGTCCAGGTGGGGACCGGCTTCCTCCGGACGCGGGAGTCGGGCGCGAGCCGGGTTCACCGGGACGCGCTGGCCTCCGAAGAGGCGGAGACCACCGTGCTCACCCGACTCTTCTCCGGACGCCCCGCCAGGGGGATCGCCAACGGCCTGGTGCGGGAGCTGGCCGACGCCGAGGACCGGGTCCCGCCCTATCCGGCGCAGAACAACCTCATGACGCCGATCCGGACCAGGGCCGCGGAGCTCGGACGGCCCGACCGGCTCAACCTCTGGTCCGGTCAGGCCGCGCTCCTCGCCTCCGGCGGCACCGCCCGGGACTACCTGGCCGCACTCGTGACCGACGCCGGGAAGGTGCTCGGTCGCCCGCTGTAGACACGGAACGCCCCGCGACGGGCGGGCACGGCCCCACCGTGCCCGCCCGCTGCTCGTACTCCGTGCCGCCCTTACGGGTGAGTCAGAGCCCCACGGCCCCGTCGGCGCTCTCGCGCAGCAGGTCGGCGTGCCCGTTGTGCCGCGCGTACTCGGCGACGAGCTTGACCAGGATCACCCGGAGCTGGAGGGGACCGGCCGACCGGGGCGCCTTCGCCGTCTCGTCGAGGGACCCGGCGAGGTCGACGATCTCCCTGGCGCGCGCCACCTCCCGACGCCACACCGCGAAGGCCTCCGCCGGGTCGCCGTCCAGGTCGTCGAAGTCCTGGTCGGGGTCGTCGTCGGAGTAGTACAGGAGGGGCAGGTCCTCGCCCGCGAACTGGATGCGCAGCCACCACCGCTCGACGCCCGCCAGGTGGCGGACCAGGCCGTGCAGGCTCAGCGTCGAGGGGGGCACGCCGCGGTGGGAGAGCTGCGCGGAGGCCAGTCCCGCGCACTTGGCCTCCAGGGTGGCGCGGTGCCAGTCGAGGTAGGCGGTCAGGACCTCGCGTTCGCCGCCGGTCCGGGGGAGTTCAGCGCGTTCCGGGGCCCGCCAGAGCGGGCTGAACGAGCGCGGGGTGTTCTTCGTCATGGAGTCAGTGTCCCGAACGCCACCGACATCCCGGTGCCACCGCCGACGGCACTCCGGATGGGGTAGTGCGCTGTAGTGCCGTCCTCCACCGGAACCGACACACTGTCCGTGGTCGATACACGCGGAACGGGAAGGGCCACGAGATGAAGGACCTCTGGGAGAGGGCCTGGCGGGCGGACGCGTACCTGCTGGTGGCCTTCGCGTCCGCGCTGGCCACGATGGTGCTGCTCCCCCTCACCCTGGCCGTGGCGCTGACCGTGGCCGCGGGCGGGATCGGGCTCGTCCTGCTCCCCCGGTGGTTCCGGGCACTGGGCGCGTGGGCCCGCGCGCATCTGGCGTACGCGGCGTCGCACCTGGGCGTCCCGGTTCCGGAGGCCGCTCTCACCCCCGTGCACGACATCAGGTCGCTGCCGCGGTCCCGGACCACGCGGCGACTCCTGACGTGGATGCCCCTGTTCACCCTCTCCGGCCTGGGCACCGGGTTGGTCGCGGTGTTCGCGACCGTCTCCGTGCTGGCGGGGGCGCAGTCGCTGTTCTGGTGGCTGCACCCCGAGGGATACGCGCCGACGCTGTACGGACTGCCCGTCGAGGGGTGGGGCACGGCCCTGGTCAGTGTGGCGGAGAACCTGCTGGTCGCCGTCGTCCTCGCCGGCTGGGCGCTGCCGCCCCTGGCGCGGCTGCACGCCCGGCTGAGCGTCCGCCTGCTGACCCCCTCCGAGAACGAGGTCCTCTCCGCGCGGGTGGCGGAGCTGAGCCGGACCCGTGCCGGGGTGGTCGACGCGCACGGGGCCGAGCTCCGGCGGATCGAACGGGATCTGCACGACGGCACCCAGGCGCGACTGGTCGCCATCGCGATGCAGCTCGGTGTCGCCCGGGAGGCCCTGGAGGCGGCGGAGTCCGACCCCGCCGTCGCCGCGCTCCTGCGCGACGCCCACCGGGGGACGGAGGAGGCGATGGCGGAACTGCGCGACGTGATCCGCGGGATCTACCCGCCGATCCTCGCCGACCGGGGGCTGGACGGGGCGCTGGCCGCCCTCGTGGCCCGCACCACCGTCCCCACCCGGTTGGACGCCGAGGCGCTGGGGACGCTCCCGGTCGCCGTGGAGACCGCCGCCTACTACGTGGTGACGGAGGCGGTCGCCAACGCGGTCCGCCACTCCGGCGCGGAGTCGATCACGGTGCGCCTGTCCCGCGACGACCGCGCGCTCCGGGTCGCGGTGCGCGACGACGGCTCGGGCGGCGTGGACGAGGAGCGGGGCACGGGCGTGACCGGGATCCGGCACCGGGTGGCCGCGCTCGACGGCCGGGTGCGGGTGACCAGCCCGATGGGCGGACCGACCGAGATCGAGGTGGAGCTGCCGTGCGCGTCGTGATCGCCGAGGACAACGTCCTGCTGTCGGCCGGTCTGGAACTGCTGCTGTCCACGCGCGGCTTCGAGGTGGTCGAGGTCGCCGCCGACGCCGACGCCTTCGCCGCGGCCGTCGTCCGGCACCGCCCCGACCTGGCCGTCGTGGACGTGCGGCTGCCGCCGGACTTCCGCGACGAGGGCGTGCGCGCCGCCATCGAGGCGCGGCGCACGCTCGAGGCGCTGCCCGTCCTGGTGCTGTCGCAGTACGTGGAGCGCGACTACGCCGGTGAGCTGCTCGCGGACGGCCGGGGCGGGGTCGGGTACCTGCTCAAGGACCGGGTGGGCCGGGTGAGCGAGTTCGTCGACGCCCTGCACCGGGTGGCGGACGGCGGCACGGTCATGGACCCGGCCGTCGTCCAGCAGCTCCTGGCCCCGCGGCCGCGCGACCCGCTCGAATCGCTCACCCCGCGCGAGCGCGAGGTCCTGGCGCTCATGGCCGAGGGGCTGGGCAACGGAGAGATCGCCCAGCGCCTGGTCGTGACCGACAACGCCGTGCACAAGCACATCGGGAACGTCTTCGCGAAGCTGGGGCTGGCGCCGTCCGGCGCCGGACACCGCCGGGTCCGCGCGGTCCTCGCCTACCTCGACGGGCGGTAGGCGGCTCCGGTCAGGCGGCGGGCCAGGAGCTGCCGGTCATGTCGTAGGCCAGGTGGAACCACACCTTGCGGATGCTGGGGTGCCCGTTGTCCCCCCAGGTGGTGGCGAAGCTGTCGACCAGGGCGAGCCCCCGACCGCTCTCCGCCGTCAGGCGGTCGCCCTCCATCGGCACGGGGGCCAGTGCCCGGCCGCCGTCCGGGAGCGCCCGGACGGGCCTGCCGTTGTCCCGGCAGACCAGCGTCAGCCCCTTGGCTCCCCGGGTCACCTTGAGCACGAAGGTCTGCCCCTCCTCGCCCGACCGGCTGTGCCGCAGGGCGTTGGTCGCCAGCTCCGTCCCCAGCAGCGAGAACACGTACCGGAAGTCGCCGTCGCGGCTGGCGGCGCAGGTGTCGAGGAAGGCCCGGCACAGGGGCACGCTCCTGGGCTCTCCGGGGAACTCCCAGTGCCGTTTGGTGAAGGGCACGGGAGGCCGTCCGTTGAAGTAGTGCCGGTACTCGTCCGGTACGCCCGCCAGGACGGCGTCGTCGTCCTCGGCGAGCGCGGGCACGGAAACGAGCGTGGGCATGGGTGACTCCTTCGGCGGGGCGGCTCAGTGGGCGGGCGAACCGTGACAGGGGGAGGCTTGGGAGCGTCCGGCGCCGTGAGGGAGGCGGCGGGCCGGACCGGCTACGACCATACGCGATCGACGCCCTGTGGGACAGGGGATGTCGGTGTGGCGCGTTCCGCGAAACCGGTCCGGCGCCGAGAGCCCCGGAGGGCTACCCGGTGGCGAGCGCCGCGAGTGCCGCCCGGGCCGCGGCGTCGGCGGCGGCCCGGTCGCCCGGGACCAGACCGATCCGCGTACGCCGGTCCAGCAGGTCGTCCACGTCCAGGGCCCCCTCGTGCCGGACGCCGAAGCGCAGCTCGGCCCCGGTGACCCCGCACGCCACCGGTGCGAGCAGCGCGGGGTCGCCCCCGGCCTCCGCGACGACGTCGGCGGCCTCGGTCCCGTACCGGCGCACGAGCCGGCGCGGGACGTCCAGGGCGTCGAGCTCCTCCGGGGAGGCGGCGCCGACCAGCGGCAGCGTGCGGGTGCGGCACGGACCCGCGGTCAGGCCGCGGGCGCGCACGGCGGTGTCCACGGCCTCCTCGGCCATCGCCCGGTAGGTGGTGAGCTTGCCGCCGACCACGGTGACCGCGCCGGTCGGCGCGACGGTGACGGAGTGTTCGCGGGACAGGTCGGAGCTGGCGCCGTCCGCGTGGAGGAGGGGGCGCAGCCCGGCGAAGGCGCCCAGCACGTGTTCGCGGCCGATCCGCGTGCGCAGGGCCTGGTTGAGCTGGGCGAGCAGGAAGTCGACGTCGGTGTCGGGGACCTCGGGCACGCGCGGGGCGGGCCCGTCCACGGGTTCGTCGGTCAGCCCCGCGAACACCCGCCCGTCGGCCTGCGGGAGCGCGAACACGAACCGGTTGACGCTGCCCAGGACCGGCACGGTGAGCGCGGCCCGGGGGTGACCGAGCGCCGCGCCGTCCAGGACGAGGTGGCTGCCCCGGCTGGGGCTCAGCCGCACGGACGGGTCGAGTTCCCCGGCGTGCACCCCGGTCGCGTTGACCACGGCCCGGGGGCGCAGGGCGAGGGTCTGGCCCGTGACCTCGTCCCGCAGCCACACCCCGTCGGCGGTCACGGTCTCGGCCGAGCAGCGTGTGATGACACGGGCGCCCTCGCGCGCGGCCGTGCGGGCGAGGGCGACCACGAGGCGGGCGTCGTCGACCAGTTGGCCGTCGAAGGACAGGATGCCTCCGCGCAGTCCCTCGGGCCGGACGCCGGGCAGCAGACGCAGGGTCTGGCGGGCGGTGAGCAGCCGGGGGCCGGGGAGGACGCCCCTGGGGGTGCCCGCCAGGACGCGCAGGGCGTCGCCCATGCCCATGCCGCCGCGGACGAGCAGTGGCTTGACCAGCCCCGCTCCCCGGTGCACCGGAACGACCATGGGCAGGGGGCGGACGAGGTGCGGAGCGGTGACGCGCATGAGGACGTCGCGCTCGCGGGCGCTCTCGTAGGCGATGCCCACCTGCCCCCGGGCGAGGTAGCGCAGGCCGCCGTGGACGAGCTTGGAGCTCCACCGGCTGGTGCCGAAGGCGAGGTCGTCGCGTTCGACGAGGACGGTGGACAGGCCGCGGGAGGCCGCGTCGAGCGCGACCCCCGCACCGGTCACGCCCCCACCGACGACCAGGACGTCCACGCGTGGGTGGGCGCCGAGGTCGGCGAGGTCGGCGGCGCGGCGGGCGGAGTTCAGGGACGAGGACGCGGGAACGGTGGGGCGCATGGGGCGGTCCTTCCTGGGGTGTGGGAGGTGGGGCGGGTGGCCCGGTCAGGGGGCGAGGTAGCCGTCCAGGAGGCGGGTCAGCTCGGTGACGAGCCCCGCCTCGTCGGTCACGTCCGCGACCAGGCGGCGGGAGGTGACGGTGTTCTGCACGGTGACGAGGACGAGCCGGGCGAGGACCGCGGGGTCGCCCGGGCGGACCGACCCGTCGCGCTGGCCCTCGGCCACGACGGGTTCCAGCGCGTCCAGGGCGGCGTGGTGGCTGGTGCCGAGCCGGTGGAACGTGTACGTGGCCAGGAGTTCCGGCTCGGTGTCCACCACGCGGGTGAACAGCGGGTGGTCGAGCATGGCGCGCGCGACCCCGGCGGCGTGGCGGACCAGGCGCGTGCGCACGCTCTCCCCCGCCAGGTCCTGTTCGGCGGCCGTCTCCTCGGCGAGCAGGATCCGGCGCAGTTCGCGGGTGAGCAGGTCCGCGACCAGGGCCGTCACGTCGGGCCACCTGCGGTAGACGGTGGGGCGGCTGACCCCGGCGCGGCGGGCCACGTCGGTCAGGGTGGTGCGGCGCACCCCGAAGGCCTCGACACAGGCCAGGGCCGCGTCCAGGATCTCGTCCTCTACGTTACGTTTTGACGCCATGTGTAAAACTGTAGAGCATGACTGACGAGAACCCTCCCACCGGATCGACCTCCGGATCCGCGACCGCCCCCGAGATGAGCTGGTTCGGCTGGGGCGACCCGGCCAAGGCGAAGAGCCTCGACCCCGCGCTGCGCGACCTGGTCGCCCAGGTGCTGCGCACCGAACCCAGGAACCTTCCCCCCGTCCCCGAGGACGAGGTCGCGCTGCCCGCCTCCCGACTGGACGCCACGGTGCGCGACGCCCTCGCCGAGGTCGTCGGGGCCGACCACGTGCGCGTCGACGACGCCGTGCGCCTGCGCCACGTCGGTGGGAAGAGCACGCCCGACCTGCTGCGCCGCCGCTCCGGCTCCGCCGACCCCGCCCCCGACGCGGTCGTCCACCCGGCCGACCACGACGAGGTGGAGCGCCTGCTCCGGGTGTGCTCCGACGCGCGGGTGGCGGTGGTGCCCTTCGGCGGCGGCACCAGCGTCGTGGGCGGGGTGACCCCCCTGCGCGGAGAGTTCCCGGCGGTGGTCGCCCTGGACCTGCGCCGACTCGACCGCCTGGTGTCGCTCGACCGCGTCTCCGCCACGGCGGTCCTGGGCGCGGGGGTGCGCACCCCGCACGCCGAGGCCCTGCTCGGCGAGCACGGGTTCACGCTCGGGCACATGCCGCAGAGCTACGAGTACGCGACCATCGGCGGCTACGCGGCGACGCGCTCCAGCGGCCAGGCGTCCTCCGGATACGGACGGTTCGAGGACATGGTGGTGTCGCTCCGGGTGGCCACGCCGCGCGGAACGCTGGAGCTGGGCGGCCCGCCCGCCTCGGCGGCCGGGCCGGATCTGCGGCGGCTCCTGCTCGGGTCGGAGGGCGTCCTCGGCGTGATCACCGAGGTCGGTCTGCGCGTGCGTCCGCGCCCGGCGACGGTGCTCGACGAGGCGTGGTCCTTCCCCGACTTCGCCACGGGTGTGGCCGCGCTGCGCACGCTCGCGCAGTCGGACGCGCGCCCGACCATGGCGCGGGTGCTGGACGAGTCGGAGACGTTCGTGGGCGCCGCTCTGGGCGGCCGGGAGGCGACGCCGGGCTGCCAGGCGGTCCTGGGCTTCGAGGGCTCCGAGGCGGACGTGGCCGGGCGGTCGGCCGCGGTCCGGGAGGTGCTGACGGCGGCGGGCGGCACGCCGCTCGGCGCGGACCCGGTGGCGCACTGGCGGGAGAACCGCTTCTCGGCCCCGTACCTGCGCGACACGCTGCTGTCGTCGGGGTTCCTCGCCGAGACCCTGGAGACCGCGGCGGCCTGGAGCGACCTGCTGCCGCTGTACGAGGCGGTCGCGGGCGCGCTGACCGGGGCGCTGGACGGCGACGAGGGCGGCGCGGTGGTCATGTGCCACGTGTCGCACACCTACCCGACCGGCGCGTCGCTGTACTTCACGGTCGCCACGGCGGCGGGGGCGGCGCCGCTCGAACGGTGGGACCGCGCCAAGCGGGCCGCCTCGGACGCGATCGTGGCCCACGGCGGGACGATCACCCACCACCACGCGGTGGGCACCGACCACCGGCCGTGGATGGCGGCGGAGATCGGCCCGCTGGGCGGGGACATGCTCCGCGCGGTCAAGGCCGCGCTGGACCCCGAGGGCGTGCTCAACCCGGGCAAGCTGATCCCCGACCCGTCATAGGCGGCGACGGCCCCGGCGGACGACGCCGGGGCCGCGTGCGGTGACCGCCGGTACGCGTTCCTTGCCCGCGAGCGTGACAATGGAGGTGTGGCACGAGGAAAGCTCCGTATCTACCTGGGGTCGGCGCCCGGTGTGGGCACGACCCACAACGCCCTGGCCGAGGTGCGCCGCCGGGCCGAGGACGGCACCGACGTGATCGTCGCCGCGGCCCACACCCACCGCCGCCAGCGCACGTCCGCGCTGCTGACGGGCTTGGAGGTGGTGCCCCAGCATCCGTCCGGCGCGGTCGACACCGCCGCCGTCGTCGCGCGCGCCCCGGAGCTGGCACTGGTCGACGACCTCGCCCACGCCAACGGTCCGCACGCGCCGCACGACTCGCGCTGGCAGGACGTGGAGGAGCTGCTCGACGCGGGGATCGACGTCGTGACCACCGTGGGCATCCACCACCTGGAGTCGCTCAACGACGTGGTCACGCAGATCACCGGCGTCCGGCCCGAGCAGACCGTCCCCGACCAGGTTGTGCGCCGCGCGGCCGAGATCGAGCTCGTCGACGTCACCCCGCAGGAGCTGCGCCGCCGCATGGCGCACGGCGACATCCACCCGGCCGAGCGCGTGGACGCCGCGATGGCCTCCTACTACCGCGAGGGCAACCTCGCGGCCCTGCGCGAGCTGGCACTGCTGTGGACCGCCGACCGGGTCGAGGAGGGGCTGGCCCGGTACCGGGGCGAGCACGAGATCCGCAGCACCTGGGAGGCGCGCGAACGCGTCGTGGTGGCGCTCACCGGAGGTCCCGAGGGCGAGACCCTGATCCGCCGTGCCGCGCGGGTCGCGGCGCGCTCCCGGGGCGGCCACCCCCAGCCCAGCCACCTGCTGGCCGTCCACGTGGTGAAGTCGGACGCCATCGGCCGCCCGCTCACCGACGACCTGGTCCGGCAGCGCAAGCTGTTGGCCGAGCTGGGCGGCACCTACCACCAGGTGATCAGCTCCGACGTGGCCAAGGGGCTGCTGGAGTTCGCGCGGGGCGTGCACGCGACCCAGATCGTGCTGGGGTCGTCGCGCCGCCGTTCCTGGCAGTACGTGTTCGGTCCGGGCGTGGGCGCGATCGTGGCGCGCGACTCCGGGGACATCGACGTGCACATCGTCACCCACGAGCAGGTGGGCAGCGGGATGTGGCTGCTGCCCGCCCCCGGGCGCGGGGTCGGCGAGCACCGGAGGGTGACCGGCTGGGTGCTGGCCGCGGCCGCGCCCGCCCTCATGTCGCTGTTCCTGCTGCTGCCGCCGTTCCAGGGCGTGAGCCTGTCCTCGGACGCGATGTTCCTGCTGCTGACCACGGTCGCCACCGCGGCGGTCGGCGGCCTGTGGCCGGCGCTGGCCTCCGCGTTGTGGAGCGCGGTCCTGCTCACCCTGGTGCTCTCGCCCAGCCACGGCAGGCCGGCGGTGTCGTTCGACAACGCCGTGGCGCTGACGGCGATCGTCCTGGTGGGCGCCCTGGTCGCGGTGGTGGTGGAGATGGCGGCGCGCAGGTCGGCGCAGGCGGCCCGGGGGCGTGCGGAGGCCGACGCGGTCGCCCTGCTCGCGGGGAGCGTCCTGGCCGGGAACGAGCCGCTCCAGGCGCTGCTGCGCAGGATCCGCAAGACCTTCGGCCAGCGGTCGGCGACGCTGCTGGAGCGGGTCGAGCACGACCGGTGGCGCGCGGTGCACAGCGTGGGCGCCCCGGCGTGCGAGTCCCCGGAGGAGGCGGACGTGCTCGTGTCGATCTCCGACACCCTCGCGCTCGCGCTGCGCGGCCGGGTCCTGCCCGCCGCCGACCGGAGTGTGCTGTGGGCGTTCGCCGCGCACCTGGGCATCGCCCTGGAGCACAAGCGGTTGGAGTGGGACGCCGCCGAGGCGCGCGGCCAGGTGGCGGGCAACCGCATCCGCACCGCGCTGCTCGCCGCCGTCTCCCACGATCTGCGCACCCCGCTCACCTCGATCAAGGCGAGCATGGCCAGCCTGCGGGCCACCGACATCGAGCTCGACCCGACGGACCGCGAGGCCCTGATGGAGACCGTGGAGGAGTCCGCGGACCGACTCAACCGGCTGATCGACAACCTGTTGGACATGAGCCGGGTGCAGACCGACAGCGTGCGCCCCAAGATCCGGCCCGTGGGACTGGAGGAGGTGGTCTCGGCCACCCTGATCGGTCTCCCCCACGACGCGGTCAGGGTGGACGTCCCCGACTGCCTGCCGCGGGTCCGGGCCGACGCGGGGCTGCTGGAACGGGCGGTGGCCAACGTGGTGTCGAACGCGGTGCGGCACAACCCCGACCCCCGCGTGCCGGTCCTCGTGGCGGCGAGCGCGCACGGCGGGAGCGTCCAGTTGCGCGTGGTGGACCGGGGTCCGGGGGTGTCGGACGAGGGGAAGCAGCGGATGTTCGAGGCCTTCCAGCGCCTGGGGGACGCGCCCCAGGGCACGGGGGTCGGTCTCGGGCTGGCCGTCGCCCGTGGTTTCGTTGAGGCGATGCACGGCACGCTCTCGCCCGAGGACACCCCGGGCGGCGGTCTGACCATGGTGTTCGACCTGAGGGCGGCGGACACGGACGGCGAGAGGAGGGCCGATGCGGGTCCTGGTCGTTGACGACGACATGCAGATCATCCGCGCGATGCGCATCAACCTGCGGGCGCGCGGGCACGACGTGGACACCGCTCCCGACGGCGCCTCGGCGCTGCGGCTGGCCGCCGAGTGCCACCCGGACGTGGTGCTGCTGGACCTCGGGCTGCCCGACATGGAGGGCATGGAGGTCATCCAGCGGCTGCGCGGGTGGTCGCAGGTACCGATCATCGTGCTGTCGGCGCGGCACTCGGCCGGGGAGAAGGTGCGCTGCCTGGACTCGGGCGCGGACGACTACGTCACCAAGCCGTTCGGGATGGACGAGCTGCTGGCCCGGATGCGGGCGGCGGAGCGGCGGTCGGCCCCGGTGGAGGAGGCGCCGGTGGTGCGCACCCCGGACTTCACCGTGGACCTGGGCGCCAAGCGGGTCACCAGGGACGGCGAGGAGGTGCGGCTGACCCCGACCGAGTGGCACATCCTGGAGATCCTGACCCGGCGCCCCCGGCAGCTGGTCAGCCAGCGCCAGCTGCTGCACGACGTGTGGGGTCCCGCGTACCAGAGCGAGACCAACTACCTGCGGGTCTACCTGGCGCAGCTGCGCAGGAAGCTGGAGCCGGACCCGGCGCGGCCGCGCTACCTGATCACCGAGGCCGGTCGGGGCTACCGGTTCGAGACGCCGGAGACCGACGGCTGAGACCGGTCCGGCCGCGGCTCACCTGGGGTGGGACCGCGCCAGCCGCCGACCGCCCTCGACGAGGTCCATGACGGTCGCGAACTCCTCGGTGTGTCCCTGCGCCCGGTTGACCTTGGCGACCGCGAAGCACGGCGCGAACGCGCGCACCCACTCCATCATGCGGTCGCCGTCCACGCCCAGGGTGTGGGAGAGGACGTCGACCCGCCGTTCCACCTCGACGACGCTCGTGGCCTTCCACACCGCCCAGTCCACCGCGTCGACCGCGGCGTCCCCGAGGCAGGCGCGCGGGTCGATGGCCACCAGACCGCGCGGGCCGCCGTCGAGCACGTTGCCGGGGTGCAGGTCGCCGTGCAGCGGGACGACGTCGACCTCGCCGATGGCCAGCGCACGGGCGCGGCAGAACCCCTGGTGCATGGCGGTCGTGGACACGACGTTGGCCGCCGGGCCCTCGTTGCGCTCCCGGGTCCACATGTCGAAGATGAACTGCACGCGCGCCACGAGGGGGCGCAGTTCCAGCAGCTGGGAGCGGGGCACCTCCACCTCGTGGAGCTGGGAGACGAGGGTGCCGATCGTCACCATCGGCGGGACCACGCCGGTCTCGGCGACGGTGTCCCCCTCGACGCGCTCCATGAGGATGGCGCCGCGTTCGTGGTCCAGGGCCCACACCTCGGGCACCCGGTGCGAGGGCTCCCACATGCGCAGCAGGTTCGCCTCGGAGACCGCCAGACCGGCGTCCGGGCAGAGTTTGAGGACGCCGTCGCGGCCGTCGGGGAGCGTGACCTGGACGACGACCGCGGTACGGCCGTGCGGTGCGGCGCCCTCCACGGTCAGCCGCCACTCCGTCGCGATCTTCTCCACGACGGCGGGGAGTTCGGCGAGCCACTCGGTCACATGACCGCCGAAGCGCCGTTCCAGACGACGACGTTGCCGTTCGTCGACGAACCGCGCTGTGACGTCATTCATATATCCACCTTAGGTCCGCGCCGAGGCTGGGGAGGTGGCGACCTCGGGAGGGGCCGTTCCCGGACCCGCCTCGCGCCGTGTGCCGGTCGGCGCGATACGGATGTGGCTTCGAGGGGTGCGGGGAATTCCCGCCCTCTGGCCCCATACCCACCCACGCGCCGTAGATAACGGTCGGAGCACGGTCGGTCAGGCCAGGCGCCCCTTCGCGGCGCGGTGCTGGGCGAGCAGGGTGTCGACGATCAGGTCGGACGGCCACAGCGGTGCGGTGATGGCGGTGACGTCCAGGCTCCGGAGGAGGTCGAAGTCGGGTCCGTCGACCAGCCGCCACGCGGCGACCGCGACACGCTCGCGGCCGTCGCGGCGAAGTCGGTCGACGGCGTCGAGGACCGAGGGCGCCCAGGTGCGCAGGTACCCGACCTGGACGGGGGAGGCGAGGCGTCGGCTGAGCATGCGGGCCACGTCCATGACCACCTGGCGCTCCTCGCCGCCGGTGGTGCCGTCGGCGGCCAGGACCACGCCGTCGTCGGGGCTCCAGCCGGAGTCCGCGAGCCGCCCGGCGAGGTCGGCGACGATCGAGGGCACCGCGCCCAGAGGAGTGGTGTGGCAGGAGTTCTCCAGGTGGGCGAGGTCGAGCCGCGAGAACAGGTGCGCGCTGGCCACGTCTCCGCCGGCGACGTACGCGGGGACGACCACCTTGGGCCCGGAGACGGACCGGATGGCGGCGGCGACCTCGTCGGGGCTGCCGAAGGCCGCGGCCACGGGAACCTCGCCCCGGTCGGCGACCGCCTCGGCGAGGCCGCACAGGGCCTCCCGGCGGTGGGCGTCACGCGCGTCGTCGGCTACGAGGACCATCGTGGGGACCATGTACGGCTCCTTGGGAATCGCAGGGAGATCTGCCGTCCTCCGCGAGCGTAAAGCGGCCCAGTTTCGGGGGAGTGCCCTCGTGTTACGCACAGGAAAACAACAGACAATGGCTGTGATGGTTATCACCAGAGGCTCTCTCAGTGAACCATAACAATCACCGAAAAACCGACCCGTGTCCACATCCGGGAGGGTGTGGCGTGGGCCGCACTGCGCCCGCGCACGGCGTCCTTCCCGCTCCGCCGCCCGTCCGCTCCGCCGCACGCAGGCACGACGCCCACGGGGTTCCCGAAACAGGACGAATTGGACCGCGGGGAACGTGGGGGGATCACATCCGAATGTCGCCACCCGCGTGACCGATTCGTCGCGAAAGTTCTCCAGAGAAAAACGGGGACAAAGAAATTCCAATGCATATGCACAGAGCAGGTGCACATGCGCCGGAACCGGCGGGCGTCTCCCGTGCGTACCGGCGACCGGTCGACGCACCGCGTTTCCTCCCCCACGCGGGGACACGCCGCCCGGGAGGGCGCGACGCCCGGGGCGGGCGGGCTCCGGCCCCGGTCGCGCGCGCACGAGGACCGCGACCACGCCCCTTGCACACCCGACGCGCTGCTGTCAAGGGTGCACTCTCCCCTCCTCCCCTGTGACCGCACACCACCTGACGTGGGGAGACAGGGGGCGAGTCCGGCGTGATCACTTGCCATCGTCCGGCGGGCCAACCACACTTGACCACGATCGGAGGGTTCCCGCGTCACACCCGTCACGGGAATCCTGCTGGTCACCGCGTCCCCGGCTCCCCCATCCGGACAGCACGCGACCCGCGAACCGCCGAACCATCCAGACTGGAGTGAGCATGGCCGTCCACCCTCGGGTGCAGACGCTGGCCCAGACCTTCCTCGCACACGCGGACCAGACCGCCCCCGGCCTGGTCGAAGGCCTCTATCTGACCGGTTCGGTCGCCCTCGGCGACTTCCGTCCGCACACCAGCGACGTCGACTTCGTCATCGTCACCTCGCACACGCCGGGCCAGCGCGACCTCGACCTCCTGCGCCGCGTCCACGCGCTCACCCGCGCCGACGTCCCCCGCCCCCAGTTCAACGGGATCCACGTCACCTGGGACGACCTCACCCGCGACCCCGCCGTCTGCGGCTCCGTCGCCTCGGTGATCGCCGGACGCTTCCGGCAGCGGGCGAGCGCCGACGTCAACCCCGTCACCTGGCACATCCTCGCCGACCGGGGCGTCACGATGCGCGGACCGCACCCCCTGGAACTGGACGTGTGGGACGAACCCGAGAGCCTGCGCACCTGGTCCCTGGGCTCGCTGGACGAGCAGTGGCGCCGCTGGCGGGAGAAGGCCGGACGCCTGGTGACCCCGCGCGGCCTGGCCGTGCTCGGCTCCCTGGCCCCCTCCTGGAGCGTGCTCAGCGTCAGCCGTCTGCACTTCACGCTCAAGACCGGCGAGATCACCTCCAAGTCCGGAGCGGGCGCCTACGCGCTGCACGCCTTCCCCGAGCGGTGGCAGCGGATCGTCAACGAGTGCCTGCGCGTCCGCCGCGGGGCCCAGGCCCCGTCGCTGTACGAGAGCGCGCTCGCCCGCCGCCGGGCCGCCCTGGACTACATCGAGATGGTCCTGGACGACTCCCTGCGCCCCGGTCTGGCGGCCTGAGGCCCCGTACCCGGTCCGCGGAACATGTCCTAACCTGAGGGGCATGACCATGCGCCCCATCGTCCGGTTCGGCGACCCCGTCCTCGTCACCAGGACCACCCCCGTCACCCGGTTCGACCAGCACACGAAGGCCCTGGTCCAAGACCTGCTGGACACCGTGGACGCCCCCGGCCGCGCCGGGGTCGCCGCCACCCAGATCGGTGTCGGGCTGCGCGTGTTCAGCTACAACGTCGAGGGTCGGATCGGGTACGTCATCAACCCGCGGATCACGGAGCTGTCCGACGAGGCGCAGGACGGCGAGGAGGGCTGCCTGTCCGTCCCCGAGCTCTGGTACCCCACCCGCCGCGCCCAGCACGCCGTCGTCACCGGTGTCGACCTGCGCAACGAGCCGGTCACCGTCGAGGGCACGGGGCTCATGGCCCGCTGCCTCCAGCACGAGACCGACCACCTGGACGGCATGCTCTACGTCGAGCGTCTGGACGCGGACCACCGCAAGCGCGCGATGCGTGACATCCGCCGCTCCTCCTGGTTCCTCCCGGCCGAGCCCGCCCCCGCCGCTCCCACCGGGAACGCCCTTCCCAGCGCCTTCGGCGGCGCGCGCTGACCGAACCCGGCCGTGCCGGGGGGCTTCCGCCGCAGTGCGCAGCTCCGGGTATCTTCGGACACATCCCCGCACACTCCCCCACAGTCACGTGGGTCACCGCACAAGGCATGTAGATCTCGTCAGATCCGCCGTGCGCCCCCTCCCCCGGCGCCCCCCAGCACCGCCGCCGGTGCGAAGGGCCGTGCGTGGATCGCCCTCGGAGCAGCCATGACACCCTCTCCCCCGACCACCCCGCGGCGCGCCCGACGCTCCGCCCTCACCATCCCCGCGCTCGCCACGGCGCTCGTGGTCGCCCTGCCCTCGACCGCCGCGGCCGAGCCGGACGAGGTCGACATCGACGAGCTGACGGAGCGGGCGGAGGAGCTGGAGGAGTCCTACCAGGGCGAACTGCTCCAGTTCACCGAGATCCGGGACCGCGTCGAGCGGGCCGAGGACGACCTGGCCGAGATCGAGGAACGCCTGGACTCGTCCCGGAGCGGCGTGTCCGTCATCGCCTCCTCCCGGTACAAGACCGACGGCTTCCTTCCGAGCCTCCAGATCATCTTCTCCAGCGAGCCCGAGCGGATGTTCACCGACGCCGCGACCGTCGCCTACCTCAGCGAGAACCAGGCGGCGCAGATCTCCGACCTCGTCGAGACCCACCGCGAGCAGGAGGAGGTCACCGCGGAGCTCAACGAGGAGCTGGCCGAGGCCGAGGAGCTCGTCGAGACCCTGGAGGAGGAGCGCGAGGAGGTCGAGGAGCGGATCCGGGAGTACGAGGAGTCCCAGGTCCCCGAGACCCCGGGGAACGGCACCATCCCCGACAGCGCCCGGGGCGGCGGCTGGGACTCCACCACGCCCCGCATGGCCGCGATCCGCGACAACATCATCATGGCCTACGGCGCGCCCTACCCCGTGGGCTGCTGGCGGCCCACCGCGGACGACCACGGCGACGGCCGCGCCTGCGACTTCATGATGAGCTCCGGCGGTGCGATGCCCTCGGCGGAGAACCAGGCCCTCGGCGACCAGATCGCCCAGCACGCGATCAACAACGCCGTCGCGTGGGGCGTGGACTACGTGATCTGGCGGCAGCGGATCTGGCAGCAGTCCAACCCCCAGTGGGTGTTCATGAACGACCGGGGCGACAACACCCAGAACCACTACGACCACGTGCACATCAGCTCGTACTAGCTCAGGGACCCCGGGACGCCTCCCCGGCGCGGGCGAGCGGCAGGGCCGCCGCCAGCGCCACGGCGGTGAGCGCGAACGCCGGTCCGTAGCCCAGCAGCTGGATGACCAGGCCCAAGCCCATCGCCCCGGCGCCCGCGCCGCCGTCGTAGCCGATGTTCCACACCGCGCTGGCCCGGCCGAACCCGGCCGGGCCAGCGCGGTTCAGCATGAGGGTGACCGTCTCGTTCTGGACGGCCCCGAACCCCAGGCCGAACACCGCCGCGCCGCTCAGCACCAGGACGGCCGCCCCGGCCCCCGGTTGGCCTCCGCCCTGCCACCACAGACCGGCGGCGGTCAGGACCGCCCCGAGGACCGCGACGCCCGTCCCCGGCAGCAGCAGGAGGCTCCGCCGCAGGCGGTCGTGCAGGCTCCCGGCGCTCCACCGGCCGACCACCACGCCCAGTGCGTAGAGCGCCAGTGCGCCCCCGGCCAGCCACGCCACACCCTCCAGCGGGATCGCCACGAACGTGACGAGCGCGCCGGCGGCCGAGGCGGTCAGCAGCATGAGCACGAGCGGGGCCGCCAGCGCCGACATCGGCACGCGCGCCCCCGCGGCCCCCGGTCGCCGCGCCCGGCCCGCGCCCCTCAGGGCGGGCCGGTTGCGACCGCCGTCGGCGAACCAGACGCCCGCGGACAGGACGGCGCCCGCCACCGAGCACAGGCCGGTGAGCCAGAACGCCGTGTCGAAGCCCAGGTGCAGCGCCAACCCCACCCCGCCGGGCAGGATGAGCACCTGCGGCACGCCGACGGCCAGCCCGTAGTAGCCGGTCGCCCGGCCCATCTGGTCGGCGGGCGCCAACCGGGCGGCCAGCGCGGTTCCGGCGACGGTGACCATCCCGAACCCGACACCGCGCACGGCCGACACGGCGACGAGCGGGCCGAGATCGGTCGTGGCCGCGAACAGCGGCGTCGGCAGGCCCATGACCAGGCAGCCGACCGGGAACGCCCATCGGTAGCCGCCGACGTGGTCCAGGAGCCAGGGCATGCGGAGCTGGGTGAGGACGGTCGTGAGCATGAACGCCGCCGTCGTGAGGCCCGCGCCGAACTCGCCCGCGCCGCCCCGTGTGGCCCACAGCGGCACGAGCGGGAGGACGGCGGCGAACCCGCACAGTCCGATCGCCGTCGCCGCGATGAGCAGGGCGAACCCCCGTCCGCGCAGCCCTGGGAGGCCCTCGCCGGACGGCGTGGTCGGGCGCGCGGAGGAGGGCGGATGAGATCGGGTCATCCGCCCTTTCTATCCCGGTTCGGGACCCCTGTCGACGGCGCCTCCTCCGTCACTCCCGCGCGGCGGCGACCCGCTCCCCGAGCCAGTCGCGCAGCCGGGCGGTCAGCTCCGGCGTCACCGCGCGCTCGGCGTGCCCCATCCCCGGGATGATCCACAGCTCACGCGGTTCACGGGCGGCGTCGTGGATCGCCACGGCGTGGGAGACCGGGAAGTAGGCGTCGGCGTCCCCGTGCACCACCAGCAGCGGGGTCGGCGCGATGTCCCCGGCGACCTCGCGCGGTTCCGCCGGGCGCGGGTCCCACCGCTGGTCGGTCACCCGCACCTTGCGGACGCGGTGCAGGAAGAACCGGCCGAGGGCGCCCTCGATGCCGAGGTGGAGCAGGCGCATCCGCCGGGTGCCCCGGTAGTACCAGCGGCTGGGCCCGCTCACCGCCACGGCGGCCGAGACGCCGCCGTAGATCGCCGCGTGTCGGACCACCACCGCCGCCCCCATGGAGAAGCCCACGGTGGCGACGGAGGTGTAGCCCAGATCCCGCAGGCGGTCGACGGCCGCCTCCAGGTCGTGGATCTCGGCGTTGCCCACGGTGCTCAGGCCGCCGGATCCGTGGTGGCCGCGGAAGTCGAAGGTCATGACGTCGCCGACGGGCAGGAGCCCCTCGGCGATCGCACGGGTGTGGGTGCTGTGGTGGGTACCGGTGAATCCGTTGGCCAGGACCACGGCGGTGGTGCGGGGTTGGGCACCACGCCGCAGCAGGGCGTCGATGCCCACCCCGTCGGAGGTGGTCAACCAGAAACGTCGGACCCGGGAGGGCGGGTGGTCGATGGCGTCAGACACCCGACCATCGTGCCCGATCCCCCCGCGCTCGCGCTGCCCGCCCCCGGTGTGTCGTGCCCATCACCTGCCCTGCCCATGACCGGTTGTTTTCTCGACATATGAGGATGAGTCGGAACACGCGCGGGTGACCTCTTGTGGTGGCGGACATGACGAGCGAATGTGGAGAGTGTCACGGGTCACACCAGCGACGGTGCCCTCCGCCCTGGCGCGACCGGCAACCGACCCCGAAGGGATTGGGTGGTAGGGATGGTGGACCGAGCCGTAACAGTACCCAGGGCCGACAGGCCCGAGAACATCCGCAACGTCGTGCTCGTCGGACCGGCCGGTGCGGGGAAGACGAGTCTCGTGGAGGCCCTTCTCCTCGCCGCCGGGGAGATCGGTCGCCCCGGTCGCGTGGAGGAGGGCACGACGGTCAGCGACCACGACGAGGTCGAGATCCGCCAGAAGCGGTCGGTGAACCTCACCGTGAACCCGGTCATGGTGGGTGACGTCAAGGTCAACCTGCTGGACACCCCCGGCTACGCCGACTTCATCGGCGCGCTGCGCGCCGGTCTGCGCGGCGCCGACGCCGCCCTGTTCGTCGTCTCCGCCCTGGACGGCGTGGACGGGCGCACGCGCGTGCTGTGGGAGGAGTGCGCCGCCGTGGGGATGCCCCGCGCCGTGGCCGTCACCAAGATCGACCATCCGCGCGCGGACTTCGACCAGGTGGTCGCCGAGTGCCAGGAGGCCTTCGGCGGCGGTGTCCACCCCGCCTACGTCCCCGCCGTCGAGGGCGCTGGAGACTCCCGCCGCCTCGTGGGCGTGTGGGGCCTGGTGTCCGAGCGCTACCACGACTACTCCGACGGCGACGCGACCGACCGCCCGGTCCCCGACTGGCTGCGCGAGAAGGCCGGACCGCTCCGGGAGACCCTCGTCGAGGAGGTCATCACCGAGAGCGAGGACGAGGACCTCATGGAGCGCTACATGGAGGGCGGTGAACTCGACCCGGAGCGGCTCATCGCCGACCTCAAGGAGGCGGTGGCGGCGGGCGGGTTCCACCCCGTGCTGGCGATCAGCCCGACCAGGGGCGTCGGCGTGCGCGAGCTGCTGCGCGAGCTGCCCCTGTCCTGTCCCGACCCGACGCGCCGCCCCCTGCCGGAGGTGGTGCGACCGGACGGGCGCCCCGTCGAGGGACTGTCCTGCGACCCCGACGGCCCGCTCGTAGCCGAGGTGCTCAGCACCACCAGCGACCCGTACGTGGGCCGCATGAGCCTGGTGCGCGTGTTCTCCGGGACGCTGCGCCCCGACTCCGAGGTCCACCTGCACGGGCACGGGGTGCCCAGCGGCATGACCGGCGCCGAGGAGCACGACCGCGCGGGCAGCGACGAACGGCTGGGCGCGCTGTCGGTGCCGTTGGGCCGGGAGCACCGGCCGGTCGGCGAGGCGGTCGCCGGCGACCTGTGCCTGGTGGCCAAGCTGCCCGCGGCCCGCACCGGCGACACCGTGTCCGACCGCGAGCGCCCGCTGCGCGTGGCGCCGTGGCGCTTCCCCCAGCCCCTGTACCCGGTGGCGATCAAGGCGGCCTCCTCGGCCGACGAGGACAAACTGTCCCACGCGGTGGCCCGGCTGGTCGCGGAGGATCCGTCGCTGCACGTGGAGGTGAACGCCGAGACGCACCAGATGGTCCTGTGGACCCTGGGTGAAGCGCACCTGGACGCCGCGCTGGACCACCTGGACCACCGGTACGGGGTCCGCGTGGAGACCGGCGAGATGCGGGTGCCGCTGCGGGAGACGTTCGCCTCCGCCGCACAGGGTCTGGGCCGCAACGTCAAGCAGAGCGGCGGGCACGGCGAGTACGGGGTCTGCCGCATCCGCGTGGAGCCGCTGGGGTCGGGCGCGGGGCTGGAGTTCGTCGACGAGATCGTCGGCGGTGTGGTGCCGCGCCAGTTCATCCCGTCCGTGGAGAAGGGCGTGCGCGCCCAGATGGCCGAGGGCGTGGACTCGGGCTACCCGCTCGTGGACATCCGGGTCACGCTCTACGACGGCAAGGCGCACTCGGTGGACTCCTCCGACATGGCCTTCCAGAAGGCGGGGCGGCTCGCGTTGAGGAACGCCGCCGAGTCCGGGCGGCTGGCGATGCTGGAGCCGGTGGACGAGGTGTCGGTGGAGGTGGACGAGAGCCTCCTCGGGGCCGTGATGAGCGACCTGTCCGCGCGCCGGGGCCGCGTCGTGGGCACGGAGACGGCGCCGGGCGGCCGGGCGGTGGTGCGCGCGGAGGTGCCGGAGCTGGAGATCACGAGGTACGCCGTGGAGCTGCGCTCGCTGTCGCACGGGACCGGCGTGTTCACGCGCTCGTACCTGCGCCACGAACCGCTGCCGCAGCAGGTGGCGGCGAAGATCCCCCGCCAGGGGAACGGGAACTCCCGCTGAACGCCGGGGGCGCCCCCGCGAAGGGCGCCCCTAGAAGACCCGGCCCGGTCTGCTGCGGTCGGCCAGCGCGGCGAACCGGAAGGTGTTCACGGGGTGCGAGGAGAGCAGGTTGACCAGCAGGACGAAGAACCCGGTGTCGGTGGTGGCGCGCGCGGCGATGTCGTCGAAGTCCACCGCCTGGTACAGGTACTTGCCCGCGGCGAGCACGCGCAGTCCGTGCATCCCCTCGGGGCAGAACTTGTAGGCGTGGTTGTCGGCCGTGTACTCCTGCGCGCGCCCGAGCGTCGCGCCGACGCCCGGGATCACCTGGGCGACGGACACGCAGAACTGCCGCCAGAAGGACGTGTGCCCCGCGGCGATGTGGCCGACCTCGTGGCCGATGACGAACCGCAGGGCGTCGGGGTCGGCCAGCCGTCCGCCGACCTCGAACAGGTCGCTGTTGATCGCCACGTACCTGCGCAGTCCGTGGCCCGAGGCGAACGCGTTGAGCACCCCGTTGCCCAGCACGATGTAGGCCTCCGGCGGCCGCCGCATGTGGAACGCGGCGGCCGCCTCCACGACCATCCGGTACGCCTCGGGGAACTGCGCCTCGGTGACGCGCACGCCGTTGACGCGCTGTCGCGCGAACAGCTGGCCGCGCACGAAGTACACGAGCGCGGGGACGCTCAGCAACAGGAGCGGCTCGTTCGGGTCGCCCCCGTAGGCACGGCTGACCGCGCCCACGACGGCGAGCAGCGTCACCATGCCGCAGGCGATCAGGAGGGGGACCTCCCAGGGGTGCCGCAGCGACGCGCGCACACGGCGGTCACCCCATCGCCAGGGGGTGTCCCCCATGCCCGGTCAGAGTCGGTACTGGGAGCCGCCGTCGTCCGGCCCCTGGGGTGGTGGCGGCGCGTCGTGCGCGTCGCCCTGGGGCGGCGGACCCGAGTACGCCGGACCGGTGGGCGGGCCCTGGGGCGGACCCGGCACGGGCGGCGGGCCCTGGGACGGGTCGTCGTCCAGGAAGGCCGCCATGTCGGCGGACAGGGTGGACTCCTCGGCCTTCTCCGAACGCCACTCATCGTCCTGGGACCGCATCACGGCGCGGATGTCGGCGTCGTGCGTGACGTGGGCGGGGTCCTCGTGGTCGGGATCGTCCCAGGAGGAGGCCAGGTAGGCGCTGTCGTAGGCGTCGTTCGCGCCCGTGTGCGCCGAGGGCGCGGACGGCTCCGGGTCGCGGACGGGTTCCGGGGGCGGGCCGGGGAAGGCGCCGCCCACGGGGGCGCCGACGGGCGGCGGCGCCGGGAAGGGCGTACCCGCGTCCGCGGGCGGCGGGCCGGGAACCGGCGCCTCCTCCGGGACCGGCGTCCCCAGCGGCACCGCCGGGGTCCGCTCCTCACGGCCCAGGTAGGACAGGGCGGCGACGGTGATCGCGGCGAGCCCGGCGCGCAGGGTGGGTTCGCGGGCGGGCGCGAAGTACGGGGAGTGGGGGCTGGGGACGTTGGACATCTTCTCGTACGGGCTGTCGCCGGGGGCGGCCTCCCACACGTCGTGCGGCGTGGCGCCGACGAACCAGAGCACGTACGGGATGGGCTGGGGGTCGTCGGGCAGGCCGAAGGCCCCGAGGTCCTCGCTGCCCGGCGACGGGTCGGGCAGGTGGATGACGTAGTCCTCGCCGAAGTAGGCCAGGTGCGCGGCGGAGACGGACTCGGTGCTCGCCGCGTCGTTGCGGGTGACCCCCACTGCCTGGAAGGGCTCGATCTCCGGCTCGCGCGTGGCGCCGGAGGCCGCGGCCTCGGCGCGCACGATCCGCCCGATCGCCGCCTCCAGGTGGGCGATGACGCCCTCGTTGAGCGCCCGGGTGTTGATCTCCAGGTACGCCTCGTCCGGGATGACGTTGGCCCTGGTGCCGGCCTGGATCCTGCCGACCGTGATCACGGCCGTCTCGCCCGGGCTCACCTCGCGGGCGACGACGCCCTGGAGGCGGGTGACGATGGTGGCGGCGATGAGCACGGGGTCGACCGTGGTGTGCGGCGCGGAGGCGTGGCCGCCCTCGCCGTACACGCGCACCCGGTAGGAGCGCGCGGCGCCCATGATGACGCCCGCGCGGTGGGAGATGAGCCCGGCGGGCTGGGGTCCCAGGTGCTGGGCGAGGATGACGTCGGGGCGGCCGAAGCGGTCGAAGAGGCCGTCGTCGAGCATGGCCCGGGCGCCGTCGATCGTCTCCTCACCGGGCTGGGCCACGATCATGACCGTCCCGGACCACTCGTCGCGGGTCTCGGAGAGCAGGTCGGCGGCTCCGACCAGGCACGCGGTGTGCGCGTCGTGGCCGCAGGCGTGCATCACGGGGACCTCGACGCCGTCGGGGTCCACCGCGCGCGCCGTGCTGGCGTAGGGCAGCCCGGTCCGCTCCTGCACGGGGAGGGCGTCCATGTCGGCGCGGAGCATCACGGTCGGGCCGGGACCGTTGCGCAGGACGCCGACCACGCCGGTGCCGCCGACGCCCGTGTGCACCTCGTAGCCGGTCTGGGTCAGCCACTCCGCGACGCCGCTGGCGGTGCGCTGTTCGGAGTGGGAGAGTTCCGGGTTCTTGTGCAGGTCGACGTAGAACCCCTCCACGAGCGGGAACAGCTCGTCGAGGAGTCGCATGACCACGCTCCCGTGCTGGGCGGCACGGTTGGGGTCCACCGCGTGCGGCACGGTTTCCACCGCCTTCTTCGTTCTCGACTGTGTGGGCGCTGCCCGCGGGCACTGCCGGGGTCAGCCTATCGGCGCGCACGTCACCGCCCCACACCGCGTCGGTCACCCAGGGTCCGCGCCCACCGTCGGATGGGTTATTGTCTGCACACGCACGGCGACCCGGGATCTGGTCGGTCGCACCCGTGCGCGCCGCGCCGCACGGCCTCCACGACCACGTCGCGACACTCCGGGAGCCTCGGCGGATTTGTGTGAACTCCTGGCGTGACGCAGTATGTCTCAGTAAGGTAACGCTGCACCCGACGGGTTCACCCGACCACCCGGTACTCCCTCCCCGCCGCCTTCCGCCACGGCCTCGCGCACACGAGGACCGCGCTCGGCGGGGGCCACCGGACCCGGCGAACCCGCGACGGCCCAAGGAAACACACCCGGATCGGCTCGGCCTCCGCCCGTTCGGCGTCGTTGTCGCCCGTACGGACCGGGGACCGTGCACCCGTCCCAGAGACCAGTGAACTCGGAGTCCACCCGTGGCCCCACCCATGACCAGTCCGCCCTCCCGCCAGCACGGCGCCGGCACGGCCGCCGCCGCGCCCGCGACCCGTGGCGCGGGTTCGGAGACGGCCCCCGCCACCGGCAGGGACGCCCGCCTGGACAACGCCAAGTTCGTCCTCGTCGCGCTGGTCGTGGTCGGCCACGCGGTCGAGCCGTTCGTCGGCGAGTACACCCCCGCCGGCGCGCTGTACTACTGGATCTACTTCTTCCACATGCCCGCGTTCATCCTGATCAGCGGGTACCTGTCGCGGAACTTCGACGCCTCGTCGAACCGCGTGGAGAAGCTGGTCCTGTCCCTCGCGGTGCCCTACCTCATCTTCTGGACGGCCCACCAGACGATCTACGCCGTCGAGCGCGGCGGCCTCCCGGAGTCCCTGTCGGTGCTCAAGCCCACCTGGACCCTGTGGTTCCTGGTGGCCCTGTTCCTGTGGCGGCTGAGCGTGCCGGTGTGGCAGCGGCTCCGCTGGCCCGTCGGCATCGCCGTCGTCATCTCCGTCTTCGCCGCCACCGCCGACCTCGGCACCACCCTGTCGCTGGGGCGCGTGCTCAGCTTCCTGCCCTTCTTCGTCCTGGGCCTGAGCCTGCGCCGGGAGCACTTCGCCTTCCTCGACCGGTGGTGGGTGCGAATCGTCTCGGTCGCGGTCCTGGCCGTCACCGCCGTCCTGGCCGTGCCGATCTCGGACCACCTGAGCCGCGACTGGCTGTTCTGGCGCGAGAGCCTCACCGACCGCGACATCGACCCGCTGCTGCCGAGCATGGGCCTCCGACTGGCCTTCATGGGCCTGGCCCTGCTGATGAGCGTGTCCGTGCTCGCGCTCACGCCCAGGCGCCGCACCTGGGTGACGAAGCTGGGCGCCTACTCGCTCTACGTCTACCTGGGGCACTCGGTGGTGCTCCTGCTGCTCAAGGACTCGGCCTGGTACGACGTCATGACCGGTCCCGTCGGCATGACCGCCACCGTCGCGTTGGCGCTGGTCGTCACGTTGGCGCTGTGCACGCCGTGGCTGCGCGTGGGACTCAGGTGGGCGGTCGAACCGCAGCTGACGTGGTTCCTGAACGAGGACTCCCCACTCCGTGGGAACCGGCGGCCCGTGGGCGCGCTCGCCCGGCGGACGCGGAGGAGGGGCACGAAGGAGACCGGCGCCGGGACCCGGTGACGGTCGGGACGGCGAACGGCCCCGGGGGCGCCCCGGGGCCGTTCGCGCGTGCGGATCGGGTCAGCTCCCGCTGGAGACGGGCGCCGAGGCCGCCAGCTCACGGGAGCGCGCCTCGAACCGGCGGGTCTCCTTCCACAGCCGGGCGACCAGGACGGCCTCGAAGAAACCGAGCGCCGCGCAGGAGAACACCGCGACCGGCAGGATCAGGCTGTCCAGGGGCGTGACGAAGGCGACCAGGACGGTCACCGGGGCGACCACGCACAGGAACATCTCGAACTCGATCCCGCTGAACAGGTGCGGGCGCACGCGGTGCCGGAGGAGATGGTCGCGGACCCGGGGGTACAGGCCGGTCGGCGCGGGAGCGCCCTCCCGGGCCGGGGCGTCGGCCCCGTCGTTCTCCGGGTCCTCATCGGCGGCGGCCTCGGGTTCGGTCTCCCCCGCCGCCTCGGCCAGGGCGCGCTTCATGGACCGGCGCGTCTTGGCGACCTGGGACGCGTTGAGGTAGCGCAGCAGGTCGAAGAAGACCACGACCGGAGCGGCGATCAGGTAGGCGACGCTTCCCGTCACGGCCCACTGGCCGACGAGCAGGGCCATCACACAGCCGAAGAAGCGGATGCGGTCGAAGACGAAGTCGACCCACGAACCGAACACCGAGCCGGTGCCCTTGAGGCGGGCGATCTTGCCGTCCATGCAGTCCAGCACGAAGCTGAGGTGGAACAGCAGTGCGCCCAGCAGCAGCCAGGCCCACCCGGTCGGCCCCGCCCACGCGGGCGCGGCGAAGCACAGGGCGGACAGCAGGCCGAGCACACCCGCGCCCAGGGTGAGCTGGTTCGGGGTGATGTTCGTGCGGTTCGCCGTCCAGACCACCAGTCGCCCGGCGAGCGGGTCGACGAGGAAGACCGTCCACCAGGCGTCCCTGGCCTTGTAGGTCTGCGCCTGGACGTGTGCGAGCGTGAAACGCGGCATGCGGGCTCTCCAGAAGCGCCCGTCCCGAGAAGACAAGACCCGGCGGCACGCGGCGTGGGGCCGGGAAGGGCTGTGACAGCGGGAATCCGGCCCATCATGCCAGATGGGGGGTCGTGCGACCTAATCGATGACGGCATACTTGACAGGTAAGAGGGGGATCAACAGGCGCCGCCTGCCGTGAGCGGCAGCGGAGTGGTCCACCCCCTTCGGTCTCGACCGAGGTAGAGGCATTGCGTTTTCTCAACGACCAGGTCCCGCAGCAGGACCTGACCTACAGCGACGTGTTCATGGTCCCGTCCCGCAGCGCCGTGGGCTCGCGGCTGAGCGTGGACCTGTCGTCGCAGGACGGCACCGGCACCACCATCCCGCTGGTCGTGGCGAACATGACCGCGGTGGCCGGCCGCCGGATGGCCGAGACGGTCGCCAGGCGCGGCGGCATCGCGGTCATCCCGCAGGACATCCCCATCGAGGTGGTGTCCGACGTGGTCGCCTGGACCAAGGAGCGGCACCTGGTCCACGACACCGCCATCACGCTCAACCCGACCAGCACCGTCGGCGAGGCGCTCAACCTGCTGCCCAAGCGCGCGCACAACGCCGTGATCGTGATCGACGACGCCCGCCGCCCGCTCGGCGTGGTCACCGAGGCCGACTGCTCAGGCGTCGACCGCTTCGCGCAGCTGCGCGACGTGATGACCACCGAACTGGTGACCATCCCGGCGGACACCGGGTCCCAGGAGGCGTTCGGGATACTGCACGACCACCGGCACCGCCTGGCGCCCGTGGTCGACGCCGACGGCGCCCTGGTCGGCGTGCTGACCCGGACCGGCGCGCTGCGCTCCACCCTGTACACGCCCGCCGTCGACGGCCGGAACCGCCTCCGGGTGGCCGCCGCCGTGGGCATCAACGGGGACGTGGCGGGCAAGGCCGCCGAGCTGCTGGCCTCCGGTGTGGACACGCTGGTGATCGACACCGCGCACGGCCACCAGGAGAAGATGGTCTCCGCGATCGCCAAGGTGCGCGCGCTGTCGCCGTCCGTGCCGATCGTGGCGGGCAACATCGTCACCGCCCGGGGCACCCGCGACCTCATCGAGGCGGGCGCCGACATCATCAAGGTCGGTGTGGGCCCCGGAGCGATGTGCACGACCCGCATGATGACCGCGGTCGGCCGACCGCAGTTCTCCGCCGTGCTGGAGTGCGCGGAGGCCGCCCGTGAACTGGGCAAGCACGTGTGGGCGGACGGCGGTGTGCGGCACCCGCGCGACGTCGCGCTCGCGCTGGCCGCCGGCGCGTCCAACGTCATGGTGGGCTCGTGGTTCGCGGGCACCTACGAGTCGCCCGGCGACGTCATGCGTGACGCCGAGGGCCGGCAGTACAAGGAGAGCTTCGGCATGGCGTCGGCCCGCGCGGTCAAGCTGCGCACCGCCGACGACTCCCCGTTCGACCGCGCCCGCAAGGCGCTGTTCGAGGAGGGCATCTCCACGGGCCGGATGTACCTGGACCCGGAGCGGCCCAGCGTGGAGGACCTCATCGACCAGATCGTCGCGGGTGTGCGCAGCTCGATGACGTACGCGGGGGCCACCTCGCTCGCGGAGTTCCACGAGCGCGCGGTCGTGGGCGTGCAGAGCGCCGCGGGCTACAACGAGGGCCGTCCGGTACCGACCAGCTGGTAACCGTGTTCTCCGCGCCCTCGCGAGCTCGGCCGGGGCTCGGGGCGCGGAGAACCGGGATTCCGCGCCCTCGCGAGCTCGGCGGGGGCCCGAACGGTCAGCCGGAGACCTGGCGTGCGGCGAGCGTCGCCTTGCGGTGCTCGCCGCACAGCCGGTCGGCGTGGCGGACCGGCTCGGGCACGCGGTACCTCGGTGACAGCCGCAGCACCAGGTCGGCCGCGCCGTCCAGGTCCACGCGGTGGCCCACGGAGACGTAGACGGGCTTGACCCGCTCGCGGGTGCGCAGCACGCGCCCGATCACCTCGCCGCCCTCGGCCGCGAGCGCCGCCGAGTCCTCGACCGTCTCCGAGCGCCCGGCGACCATCGGCGTCCACGCGCCCCGCTCGGCGCCCGGTTCGCTGTGCTTGCCGTACAGCACCGACTTGGCCGAGCCGACGACGGGCAGGTCGAGCAGGACGCCGAGGTGGCAGGCGACGCCGAACCGCCTCGGGTGGGCGAGTCCGAAGCCGTCGCACAGGTAGACGTCGGGCGTGACGGTGAGCGCGCCCAGCGCCTCCAGCACCGGGGGCAGCTCACGGAAGGCGAACAGCCCGGAGACGTAGGGGAACGCCGGTTCGGCGGAGATCACGGCCGAGTCGACGACCTCCAGCGTGCGGGCGTCGAGGACCACGGCGGCGGCCGACAGCGCCGAGTCGTCCTTGGCGTAGCTGACGTCCAGGCCCGCGACCAGTTCCACCGCCTCCGCGTCGAGCGGCTCCTCGCGCACCCGGTCGGCCATGCGCCGTTGCAGCGCGGTGGCCTCGCTCGGCACGCTCGGCCACAGCTCGGGATCGTCCAGCACCCGCCTGACGCGTTCGGCGATCTCCGACACCCTCGTCCCCCTTCACCTCATCCGTCACCGGTTCACCACCATCCAACCGCCCCTGGGCCGTGGGACGGACGTCGGCCCCCGCCCGGGCAAGGCCCCAGCCAATTCTCCGCGTGGTTTGGGCGGGCTCCGCGTGCGCCGCGTTGTGCGGCACTCCACAGTCCCGGACGCTCGTGCCGTCCGGGAGCGGCAGTACGCTGGAGCCAGAATTTGCACTGACCGGTCAGTTCAAAAATGGGAGGTTGAATGCGTCGGGCCACCGGAGCTCGCGTCCACGCCGAGGGCGTCACACTCACCACCCGTGAGGGCCCCGTCTACACGGACGTCGACTTCACCGCGCGCCCCGGGACACTCACCGTCTTCCAGGCCGACTCCGGCGGCGGGCGCAGCTCCCTGCTGCTCACGCTGACGGGCCGGATGCGCCCCTCGTCCGGGACCCTGTTCGTGGACGGCTACGCACTGCCCCGGCAGGCCCGCAGGGTGCGGCGGATCAGCTCGCTCGGCCTGATGGACGAGGTCAACGCCCTCGACGACCGTCTCCGTGTCCGCGAGCACCTCTCCGAGGGGATGCTGCTGCGCTTGCGGCCCGGCGTGCGCTCCCTCACCGACGAGTCGATGGCGGCCGTCGGCCTCGCGGACCTGGACCGGAACACACTGGTCAAGGAGCTGACCATGCTCCAGCGACGACGGCTGGGCGTCGCGCTCGCGCTCCTGCCCGAGCCCCGGCTGCTGGCGGTCGACAACGTCGACGGCGGCCTGAGCAGCGAGCACCAGGCCGACATGTGGCGCACGCTCAAGGACCTGGCCGACGAGGGGCTCACGGTGGTCGCCACCTGCGCCGACACCGACGAGGTGCACACCGTCGCCGGTCCCGACACCCAGGGACCGATCCCCATCCGCCAGGGGGAACCCGCCGGGGCGGCCGAGGGCCCCGAGCGGACCGGGCCCGACGCCGTCCGCCTCGACGCACTGTTCGACGACACGCCCGGCGACGACCGCGGCGAGGACGAGGAGGACCCCCGTGGCCAGGCGTAGACTCCCCCGCGCGCCGCGCGTGCGCCCCTTCGCGGTGCCCCGTCTGGGGCTGCTCACCATGCGCTCCTTCCTGCGGTCGCCGCTGCCCACGGCGGCCCTGGCGGCGCTGCTGCTCATCCCGCTGCTCTACTCCGGCATGTACCTGTGGTCGTTCTGGGACCCGTTCGGCCGGATGAGCCACCTGCCGGTCGCCCTCGTCAACGAGGACGTCCCGGTCACGGTCGAGGACGAGCGGATCGACGCGGGCGCCGAACTCGCCGACACCCTCATCGACGGTGGCGACCTGGACTGGCAGCCGGTCGACGCCGAGGAGGCCGCCCGCGGGCTCGGCGACGGCACCTACTACATGACCCTGACCATCCCCGCCGACTTCAGCGAGAACCTGACCTCGCCCTCCCGGGACCACGAGGAGCCCATCCCGGCGATGCTGGAGGCGCACTACAACGACTCCAACAGCTTCATCGTCCGCCAGCTCGGCAACAGCGCCTTCAAGGAGGTGCGCGACGCGGTCGCCGACTCCGCGATCGACGGCTACCTCGACGAGATCTTCCTCGGCTTCAACGAGATCCAGGGCCAGACGGAGGAGGCGGCCGACGGCGCGGGCCAGATCGCGGGCGGGGCGGGTGACGCCGAGGAGGGCTCGGGCGAGCTGTCGAACGGCATCGACACGGCGCACACCGGCGCCGGGGACCTGAGCAGCGGCCTGAACGAGCTCTACACGGGCTCGCGGACGCTGGCGGAGGGCGCCGACACCGCCTCCGAACAGGTCTCGGCCAAGGCCGACCGGCTCAACGAGCTGGCCGACGAGTACCTCCCCCGGTTGGAGGAGGACATCCCGACCATCCAGGAACGCGCGTCGCAGATCGCCGTGGTCGCCAACGGTCTGGTGACGGCCCTGGACGCCCTGCCCCAGGAGATCGACACCGCCCGGATCTCGGCGGCCGACCAGCGCCTGGACGCCTGGATGGAGCAGCACCCGGAGCTGGAGACCGAGCAGCCGGAGCTGTACGGCATCCTCACCGAGGCCCAGTACGTGACGGACACCGCCCTGTCCACGGCCGCGTACGTCAACGACAACCGCGAGGAGATCGACACCACCGCCCGGGAGGCCGCCGACCTGGCCGCGCAGGCCGAGAGCGTCTCCGAGGACCTGCCCGGGTACGTGGACCAGGCCGAGGCCGCCCGCGACGACGTGAACGACCTGGACGAGGGGCTGGCGGCCCTGGCCGAGGGCGCGGCGGAGATCCGCGACGGTCTGGCCGTGGCCTCGGGCGGCGCGAGCGACCTCGACGACGGCCTGGGCCAGCTCAGCGGCGGCGCCGGTGAGCTGCACGAGGGGCTGGGCGAGCTCGCCTCCGGGTCGGACGAGCTGGCCGACGGCCTGACCGAGGGCGCGGAGGAGATCCCCACCTACTCCGACCAGGGGCGCGAGACCGCCGCCGACATGATGAGCCAGCCCGTGCGGCTCGACACCCAGATCGAGAACGAGGCGCCCAACTACGGAACCGGCTTCGCCCCGTTCTTCGTTCCCCTGTCCCTGTGGGTGGGGGCGATGGTGGTGTTCATGGTGCTGCCCGCGCTGTCCTCCCGTGCGCTGGCCTCCTCCGCCTCCTCCTGGCGGGTCGCGTTCGCGGGTCGGGCCGTGCCGCTGCTGCTCGGTTTCGGGCAGGTGCTCGTCATGCTCGGCGCCCTGCACGCCTTCCTCGGCCTGGACGCGTGGGACTGGCCGCTGCTGCTCGCGTTCCTGCTGCTGACCTCGGCCGCGTTCACCGCGACGGTGCAGTACCTGAACGTGCGGTTCAACGCGGCCGGACGCGTGGTCGCCCTGGTCCTGCTGGTGCTCCAGCTGACCTCGGCGGGCGGCACGTACCCGATCGAGACCAGTCCGGGGTTCTTCCAGGCGATCGCGCCCTTCCTGCCGCTGCACTGGGCGGTGACGGCGATGCGCCAGCTGCTGGGCGGCGGCGACATGTCCATCGTGTGGACGGCCTTCGGCGTGATGTCGCTGTGGCTGGTCGTGCCGCTGCTGCTGACGTGGCTGGCGGTGGAGCGCAAGCGGGTCTGGACGATGACCTCCCTCTACCCCGCATTGAAGCTCTGATGGCGGGTACGGCCCGACGCGGAGCGGAAGGGATCGGATGAGTGTGAGCACATCCAACGGTGAGCGCCCCCGGAGCGGACGGCGCGAGGCCACCCGGCAGCGCCTGTTCGAGGCGGCGGTCGCCCTCATCTCCGAGCAGGGGTACGGGGCGACGACCGTCGAGGAGATCGCCGAGCGCGCCGGGGTCGCCAAGGGCACCGTCTACTACAACTTCGGCGGCAAGAGCGAGCTGTACACGGCCCTCATGGAGTGGGGCGTGACACGGCTGGCCGACACGCTCAAGGACGCGGTGCCCGACCCCGAGCGCGACGTCGGCCCCCGGGAGGCGCTCGCCGAGGTGCTGCGCGCCGGCGTCGTCTTCATCGGGACGCACGAGGCGCTCGCCCGCCTGCTCATGGCCGAGGCCTGGCGGACCAACCGGGCCTGGTACGCGACGGTGCGGCAGATCCGTACCACGGCGATCGGCGTGATCACGGACCTGCTCGACGCCCTCGTCGACGAGGGCCTGGCCCGGCCGGACCTGGACACCTCCCTTGCGGGATCGGCGCTGTTCGGCATGGTGGTGTCGGTGGCCCTCGACTGGCGGACACTCCAGCCGGACCGCCCGGTCGAGGACATCCACACCACCCTGGCGCACATGGCGGAGGGGCTCGTCGCCCCGTCGCGTCCGCCGGTGCGGTGACACCCGCACAGTTCACGAGAGGGCTCCGCGATGGCCGACCTGTATCCCCTGCTCCCGCTCACGGCGGGGGTGATCGCGCTCTGGCTGGTGACCAGGGACGCGCGTGTGGACCTGCGCCTGAGGCGCCGCGGCGTGCGGGCCAAGGGGCGGGTGATCGGCTACAACGAGACCTCGTCCTCCTCGCGGATGATCGTGCAGTTCCGCACCGAGGACGGCGTGGAGGTGCACGCCGAGCACGAGAACACCGGGTGGACGGCCTCACGCGCCGGGGAGATCGTCACGGTCTCCTACGACCCGGACGCCCCGGAGCTGGCCCGCATCATCTCCGCGCCGTGGCTGAGCCGCTGGGTGCGCGGGCTCTTCGGCGCGATGGGGACGGTGCTGGTGCTCAGCGGCCTGCTGCTGGGCTACCTGGCGTGGACGTGACGTCCGCCCCGGGCTCCGGCAGCGGCGGACGGTAGCAGACCAGGCGGTCGGGCAGCCCGCCGTCGAGGGTCGAGCGGGTGCGCACGCGGACTCCGCACACCAGGTCGGCCGCGCCCGCCCGGTCGCGCCGTACGACGGCCGTGCTGACGTGCACGAGGGCCACGGCCAGGGCGGCCCAGGGCCACCCGAGCGCGACGAGCGCGGTGACCGGCGCGTGGAGCAGAAGCGCGCGGAGCAGGACGCGCCACCGCGCGGCGGGTCGCGGGCGGTCCCGTTCGGACAGCGCGAGGCGCAGGAGCACCGCCGCGGGGGTGCACCGGTCGCGCCGGAGCAGCGGAACGACCAGGCCGAACACGAACGCCGTCCCGAACAGGACGAGGGTCCGGACGGCCTCGCCCTCGGCGGGGCGGACCAGGCCGAACAGTCGCGCGACGGCCGTGAGGGTGGCCGCCCCGTACCACCACAGGCCGAGGTCGAGCAGGCAGGCGAGCGCCCGACGGGAGGGTTCGGGCGCCGCGCGGTCGGCCACGGCGGAGGGCCAGCCCCGGACCGGGCCGCCCGGCCGCAGCGGCGGGAGCCAGCGCGCCAGCACCCATCCGAGGAGGACACCGACCACGCCGAGCCCCGCCACCAGCGGGGACGTCGTGGCGTACGCGCACGGGTAGACGCCCAGCAGTCCGGTGGCGCGCACCGCGCTCGCCGCCGAGGCCAGCGCCCCGCCGAGGGCGAGCGTGGTCCCGAGCCCCAGGCGGAAGCGCTCGCGGGCCAGGAACCCCACGGGGAGGAGGACGGCGCAGCCCAGGAGCAGCTCACGCGGCGCGTGGGCGGGGTGGGACCAGTCGGTGGGCTCCGAGCGCACGCCCCCGCCGGGGGAGGAGCACAGACCGTCGACGAAGGCGGGCAGCGGCCAGACGGCGTAGGCGACCACGCCCACGCAGCTGAGCAGGGACGCCACCGTGAGCTGACCGCTCCAACCGCGCACCAGACCGTAGCGCCGGTGTTGGCCGCCCAGGGCGAGTGCCGTCCCGGCCACGAACAGCAGCGGTACGGCCACGACGGCCACGTCGACCGCGGCCTGTCCCCCGCCGAGCGGTTGCGCCATGCACGTCTCCTCGCCTGCGCGCGCGAGGCCCCGACACCGCCCGAACGACGACCCCGGGAGGGTTCGTCTCAGGGGGAACGCGACCTGGGCCCTTCACTCCGGGGCGCAACGCTAGTACGCTCCGGCGAAGCGTGGAACCAGAACGCGCCTTTGTCCTGGTACCGTCCAATAGCGCTGAAGACGACCACTTGGCACAGGGAGAACATCCCCTCGCCCTACGTGACCTTTGTCCCACCACCCCGCCCTCAGACAAGGGATGTCGCGCGTGTGAGCAGTTGACGAGTGCGCCCCCACCCCCCGAAGACCCCCGCCCAGAGTCCCCCGGATCCGCCGAACAGGCCGTTCCGAGATAGCATCCCCAACGCCAAAACGGCGCAAATGTGGTTACTCTGCGGTAAGTCCCGCGTCGCCCCGGCCACCGGACGCGACCAGCGGAGCGGTGGGCCTCGCGCGAGACGCCCCACGGTGCCACCCCCTCGGCACCCGAAGGCGGGCCGACCCCCGGCACCGCACCGAGACGACTTCGACGCGGAGCGACAGGAGAACCGTGCAAGCAGTACAGAAGCGACGCCGGCGGACCATCGCCGCACGCATCCGGTCCATGGTCATGATCCCCACCGCCGCGCTGCTCGCGCTCTGGCTGATCATCACGTTCATCCTGGCCTGGGAGGCGATGTTCCTGATCCTGCGCGCCAGGGCGACCCACGAGCTGGTGACCCCCGCCGCCGTCGGCCTGGTGCGGGTGATGGACGAGCGGTCGGCGACCATCGCCTACATCGAGCGCCCCGACGACGCCGCCCTGGAGGAGGCGGTGGCGGAGGCGCGCGAGGAGTCCGACGCCACGCTCGGCGTGGTCATCGACGACCTCATCGGCTTCGTCGACATCGCCCCCGGCCGTTCCGCCGACCGCATCGAGGAGCTCTACGACCAGTACGGCGACATCGGCCAGATCCGCGCCGCGGTCGACTCCGGATCCGCGTCCCGTGAGGCGGTCCTGGCCTACTACGACTCCCTGATGATGGCGGGCGCCGACGTCTTCGACGCGCAGGGGCGCGACGGCAACACCGGCACGGCCACCAGCTCCGGCTTCACCGCCGTCTACATGTTCCGCACCGTCGACGCGTTCGCGCGCAGCGACGCCCAGCTCCAGCGCGCCTTCGCCACCGGGGAGCTCACCCACGAGGACCAGCACGTGTTCACCGAGCAGGTCGGCGCCTACCAGAACCTCCTGGAGTCCAACGCCCACTACCTGGAGGGCCCCGGGCAGCTGGAACGCTACGAGGCCCTGATGGTCAGCCCCGAGTACGCGGCGCTGCTGGACATGCAGCAGGAGATCATCCACCGGGAGATCTCCACGGAGACCGCCTTCGACCCGACCACGGGTCAGGAGGAGACCGTCCAGGACCTCACGATGCCCGTCGACGAGGAGGAGTGGGCCGAGGCCTACGACCACACGCTGTCGGAGCTGACCGACCTCGGCGCGAACGAGGCCCTGAACTCGGCCAACGTCACGAGCGACTACGCCTGGTCGCGGGTGTTCTGGGCCGCGACCGTCAGCCTCGGCTCCGCCGCCGTGCTCGCCACCGCCTTCATCCTGGCGCGCAGGTCCTCCCGGGATCTCACCGATCAGCTGCTCCGGCTGCGCGACGACTCCATCGACCTGGCCGAGACACGGCTGCCCGACCTCATGCGCCGCCTGCACGCGGGGGAGCGCGTCGACACCCGGGCGGCCATGCCCGAGCTGTCCACCGCCGACGACGAGATCGGCGACGTCGCCAGGGCGTTCAACACCGCCCAGCGCGCCGCCGTCGACGAGGCCGTCCAGCAGACCGAGCTGCGCCACGGCGTCAACCGGGTGTTCCTCAACATCGCCCACCGGAGCCAGACGCTGGTCCACCGGCAGCTGCGCCTGCTGGACAGGATGGAGCGCGAGCAGGAGGACCCGGAGCAGCTGGAGCAGCTGTTCAAACTCGACCACCTGGCCACCCGTTCCCGCCGCAACGCGGAGAACCTGCTCATCCTCGGCGGGGAGGCGCCCGGTCGGACCTGGCACCGCCCGATGCCGCTGATCGACGTCCTGCGCGGCGCCATCTCCGAGTCCGGTGACTACACCCGCGTCAAGCGTGAGCGCATCGCCCGCGTCCATCTCAACGGCCCCGCCGTCGCGGACGTCATCCACCTGGTCGCCGAGCTCGTCGACAACGCGGCGATGTTCTCGCCGCCCCACACGCACGTGCGGCTGAGCAGCGAGGACGTGCCCAACGGAGTGACGATCGAGATCGAGGACCGCGGTCTGGGCATGACCGACGGCGAACTCGCCGCGGCCAACGCGCTGCTGTCGGATCCGCCCGAGTTCGACGTCATGCGGCTCAACGAGAAGATGCGCCTGGGCCTGTTCGTGGTCTCCCACCTGGCGCACCGCCACGGCATCCGGGTCCACCTGCGCCCCTCCCCCTACGGTGGCGTGCAGGCGATCGTGCTGCTGCCGCACGAGCTGATCTCCGGCGACCGTCCGCAGTCCCCGACCGCCGTGGAGGAGGACATCTGGGAGGTCCGCGCGATCACCGACCGCCCCTCCGGCGACAGCGTCAAACCGCTGCTGACCCCGGTGGCGGATGCCCCGTCCGACGGGTCGGCCGACGACGCGGCCGATGACGACGAGGCGGCCCCGCGCTCCGGCGCCACCCTGGCCGCCGCGCCCGACCCGGCCGACGAGGCCCCGCCTGAGGAGACGGACGACGCCGACGGCGCCCCCGCCGACACGGACGGGGGCCCAGAGGACGACGGCGGCGCCACCGTCCCGGACACCTCCGGTGCGGGTGAGGACCTGCTGAGCACGAACGGCGACGGCCCCCTCCCCTCCCGCGTCCGCCGCCCCGGACCCGCCTCGTCCTCCACCGCGGACGCCCGTCCCCCCCTGCCCGTGCGCGCGCCCGGCGGCGCCTCCCCCATCGTGGTCGAGGCCGGCGGCGGCCGTCCGCCGCTCCCCAAGCGGCGCCCGCAGGAGAACCTCGCCCCGCAACTGGCGACCGACCCCTCCGACGAGGGGACCGGACCCGCCGCGGGGCTGGGCGGCACCAACGGCGGAGCCAAGGACGGTTCCCCTGACGGCGCGGAGCGGCTCGCACGCCTGCGCCGGAACATGTCCGCGTTCCAGAAGGGGACGGACCGCGGACGGCGCGAAGGCAAGCAGCAGACCCACGACACCGACAAGGACGCCTAACGTGACGAGCACCCCTGACAGCGCCGACCTCGGCAACGGCGCGGGCAAGAAGGACATCGACTGGCTCCTGGACGAGCTGCTCGACCGCGCGGTCGGGTCGCGGCACGCGATCGTGCTGTCGGCCGACGGACTGCTCATCGGCCGCTCGCGCGACCTCGTCAAGGAGGACGCCGAGCACCTCTCCGCGGTGGCGTCCGCCTTCCAGAGCCTGGCCCGGGGCACCGGCCGCCACTTCGGCGGCGGCGAGGTCCTCCAGACCGTCGTGGAGATGGAGAGCGCCTACCTGTTCGTCACGGGCGCCGGGCGCGGGGCCTGCCTGGCGGTGCTCGCCGAGGAGAGCGCGGACGTCGGGCTCATCGCCTACGAGATGAACGTCCTGGTCGACCAGGTGGGCCGGTACCTGAACGCCGCCCCCAGGCACGAGGGCGCGACCGGGGAAGCCACGCGATAGGGGACGGTTATGCAAGCGCACAACGAGCACGATCCCGGCGAGACGACGCACGGCCTCCCGCACCGCGACGCGGTCGGCGGCTTCGGCCCCGACGCCTCCGAGGCCGACGGTCAACAGGAGGCCGGTCCCCTCGTCCGTCCCTACGTGATCGCGCAGGGCCGCGACCACGCGGACTCCGTGCGGCTGGACATGATCAGCGTCGTGATCGCCGCCAAGCGGGCCGAGGTGGACGAGATGGCGCTCGAACCGGAACAGCTCCGCATCCTGGAGCTGTGCCGCCGCCCCCAGTCGGTGGCCGAGGTGTCCGCGCACCTGGACATCCCGGTCGCCGTCGTCAAGGTCCTGCTCAGCGACCTCCTCAACCGCGGCCTCGCCCTGGCCCGCGCCCCCTACACAGCGAAGAGCCCGGTGAGCCGGGACGTACTCCAGGCGGTACTCGATGGCATCCAGAGACTCTGAGAACGACGACCACGCGCCCGTCCCGTCGGCGCTGAAGATCCTCGTGGCGGGCGGCTTCGGAGCCGGGAAGACCACGCTGGTCGGCTCGGTGAGCGAGATCGCCCCGCTGCGCACCGAGGAGGTGATGACCGAGGCCAGCTACGGGGTCGACGACCTGTCGGGGGTCGAGTCCAAGGCGACCACCACCGTGGCGCTGGACTTCGGTCGCATCACCATCAGCCCCAGCCTCGTGCTGTACCTGTTCGGCACCCCGGGCCAGGAGCGGTTCTGGTTCATGTGGGAGGAGCTGTCCGAGGGCGCGCTGGGGGCCATCGTCATCGCCGACACGCGCCGCCTGGAGACGTGCTTCGCGGCCGTGGACTTCTTCGAGCGGCGCGGCGTGCCGTTCGTGGTGGCGGTGAACTGCTTCGAGGGCGCCGACCGGTACGAGGTGCACGAGGTGCGCGACGCGCTCAGCCTCGACCCCGCGATCCCGGTGGTGCTGAGCGACGCCCGGAACCGCGAGTCCTCCAAGAAGGTCCTGCTCACGCTGGTCAACCAGGTCGCCGCGCGGATAGCCGCCTAGCCGCGCTGGTCGGCGCGGCCGGGAACCCCACCGGCCGCGCCGGAGCGGACGGATTCCGCTCCTGTTGACATATGGCGCTTCCAGGTAAAGTTCGGGCCGTGAAGCACGGCGTGTACGCGCGTGGCACATCTTCGCGGACCCCCGCCCGGGGGCGCTCGGGCCCGCGCCGAGGCGACTGGAGAAGAGCATGAAGCGGTTCGAGTGGCGCGACCGGATCCACGCGCTGGACGCGGAGGCGGACTGCGAGCGGATCGTCACCATCCTCGGCGCCCACGAGTTCCCGTGGGACATCGAACAGGCCCTGGGGCTGGCGCTGTACCGGACGTACGCCGTCCCGAGCATCGGGGAGCTGCTGGCGCGGACGAAGGAGTTCACCTCCCGCACCCAGCACCGGTACGACGACACCGCGCTCATCCTCAACGACATCCTGGAGCACGGTTTCGGGCCCGGACGGGGCCGCGACGCCCTGCGCCGGATGAACCAGATGCACCGCTCCTACGACATCGGCAACGACGACTACCGCTACGTCCTGAGCACCTTCGTCGTCATGCCGGTGCGCTGGATCAACGACCACGGCTACGGCTGGCGGCGTCTGACCGAGCACGAGATCACCGCCAGCACGAACTACTACCGCAAACTCGGCAGGCACATGGGAATCAAGGACATCCCCGAGACCTACGCCGAGTTCTACGAGCTCTTCGACTCCTACGAGCGCGAACACTTCGCCTACACCGACGGCGGTCGGGCGGTCTCCGACGCCACCCTCGCGCTCATGGCGGACTTCTACCCCGCCTGGCAGCGGCCGCTGATCCGCCCGTTCACCCAGGCCCTCCTGGACGACCGCCTCGTCCGGGCCTTCGACTACCCCGAGCCCTCCCGCGCCTGGCGCGTACTCGCCCACGGCGCGCTCCGACTGCGGGCCAGGGTCGTGCGACGCATGAAGCCGCGCGAGGAGCCCCGTCGGGCCCGGCAGAGCCCGAACATCCGCAGCTACCCGGACGGCTACGACCCCAGCCGGATCGGCACCTTCCCCCAGGGCTGCCCGGTCCCGCACGACCTGGCCACCGTGGAGGTCCCCGGCACGGGGGCGCACGTGCCCGCGCCCGGTCAGGCGCTCGCCCCCGCGGCCTCGCCGGCCGCCGAACACCAGGCCCCGGCTCCGCGGACCGAGCCCCCCGCCGCCCAGCCCGCGGAGCCGTCCGAGCGCTGAGCGGAGCCCTCCCCGGCCATGTCCCAGCCGTGCTCCCGTGCCCCTCCCGTCCGAGGGCCCGGTCGCGTCCCCGCCCGACCGGGCCCTCGGCGTGCCCGGAATCCCCGCCGCGGCACCGTCGCCCCATCCCCCACGCTCCCCCGCCCCCACACCACCCCCGACGAAGGAGTGTCATGAAGCGCTTCGACCTGCGCGACGAGATCCACCGCCTGGATCCCGAGAAGGACTGTGTCCGGATCGTCCAGATCCTCACCTCCCAGGAGTTCCCCTGGGACATGGGCCGGGCGCTGGGCATCGCCCTGTACCGCACCTACGCCGTCCCCAGCATCGGCGAACTGCTGGGCAGGACCGACGAGTTCACCGGGCAGACCCAGAAGCGGTACGACGACACCGCCCTGATCCTGGGCAACATCATGCGGCACGGGTTCGAGCCCGGGAAGGGCCGCGACGCCCTGCGCCGGATGAACCAGATGCACCGCTCCTACGACATCAGCGACGACGACTACCGCTACGTCCTGAGCACCTTCGTCGTCATGCCGGTGCGCTGGATCAACGACTACGGCTACGGCTGGCGCGGGCTGTCCGACCACGAGGTCTCCGCGATCACGAACTACTACCGCAAACTCGGCAGGCACATGGGGATCAGGGACATCCCCGAGACCTACGAGGAGTTCCGCGCGCTGCTGGACGCCTACGAGGACGAGCACTTCGCCTACACCGACGGCGGTCGGGCGGTCTCCGACGCCACCCTCGACCTGATGGTCACGTTCTATCCGCCGCGCGTGGCCGGGCTGGCACGCAAGTTCTCCATGGCGATCCTCGACGACTCGCTCATCCGGGCCTTCCGCTACGACCCGCCGAGCCGCGCCTGGCGCCGGGCCTCGGACATCGCGCTCAGACTGCGCGCCAAGGTGGTGCGCCGGATGAAGCCGCGCGAGGAGCCGCTGTGGGCCGACGACAACCCGAACGTGCGCAGCTACCGCGGGGGCTACGACGTCAACCGGATCGGCACGTTCCCCGCGAGCTGCCCGGTGGCGCACGACGTCGACCCGGTGGCCCACGTCGAGGCTCCGTCGAACGGTTCGGCGTGACCGCCTCCGGCCCCCCGGCCGTCGACGACCGGCCGTTCCCGTCGCAGGAGGGCGGCCCCGGCCCCCGGCGCGGGCGCGCACTGCCCCGGTCGGTGCACCTCTGGTACGGCAGCGGGGCCGTGGCCACCAGCGTGTTCAACACCGTGCCGGGCCTGCTGCTGCTGATCTACCTGACCGACTCCCTCGCGGTGAGCCCCGCGCTGGCGGGGATCGTGGTCTTCCTCCCCAAACTGGTGGACCTTCTGGTCAGTCCGTACATCGGCATCTGGTCAGATCGGACACGCTCCTCCTGGGGTCCCCGCCGCCCCTGGATGCTCGCCGGTGCGCTGACCCTGCCGGTCCTGTTCGCGGCCGTGTTCGCGGGTCCCCCGCTCCAGGGCGACACGGCGGCGCTCTACGTGGCGCTGCTCTTCGTCGCGGCCGCCCTGGCCGGGTCGATGTTCCAGGTGCCGTACACCGCGATGCCGGGGGAGATCACCGACGACTACCACGAGCGGTCCACGTTCAACGCGTGGCGGACCGCGTTCGTGGGGCTCGCGCTGCTGCTCGGAGGGGCGGCCGCGCCGGTCATCCAGTCGTCCTTCGGCGACGACGCCACGGGGTACCGGGTCATGGGCCTGGTGATGGGACTGTTGCTCCTGGCGTCCATGCTCAGTGCCGTCGTGGGCACGCGGCGGGCCCCGAGACCCGCGTACGTCCACCGCTCCGAGGGACTCCTGCCCCAGCTCCGCGTCGCGTTCGCGCACCGGCACTTCCGCGTGCTGTTCCCCGCCTTCCTGCTCATGTCGGTCGCGGGCGGGACGATGGTGGCGGGTGTGCCCTACGTGACCGCCAACGTCATGGGCGAACCGGCGTACACGAGCATCCTCATGGTGTGCGTGCTCGTGCCGCTGATGGCATCGGCCCCGCTGTGGAAGCGGCTGTCGGTACGGATCGACAAGCGGGGCGCCGCCGGGTGCGCGGCCGCGGTGTTCGCGCTCGGGGGTCTCGGGCTGCTCCTGATCCCGCTCTGGGGGGTGCCGGCGGCGGTCCTGTCGTCCGTGCTGGTCGGCATCGGACTGTCCGGGACCACCCTGCTTCCGGCGTCGATGCTGGCGGACTGCCTGGCCGCCACGGACGAGGCGGGGCGGCGCCAGGGCGGCGTCCTCGCGGGGCTCTGGACGTCCGGTGAGGCGATGGCGCAGTCCGTGGGCACGGGGCTGCTGTCGCTGTCCCTGGCGGTGAGCGGGTACGTGGAGTCGAGCGCGGGCGAGGTCGTGCGCCAGAGCGACGAGGCGCTGCGCGGCATGCTCGTCGGAAGCACGCTCGTGCCCGCCGTGGTGATGCTCTCGTGCCTGGTGCCGCTGGCCTTCTACCGGCTGACCGCCGCCCGGACGAGCGAACCCGACCGCGCGGCCGTGTGACCGCGCCTCCCGGGTGTCCGCGCCCCCACGCGGACACCCGGTGCGCCCCGCCCGGGGCCGCGTCACGGGCCGGTCAGGCGGAGGGCCCGGTCAGCTCCCCGAGCTCCGCCAACGCCGCGTCGAGGTCGACCCTCGCACCGCGCAGCGTCGCGTCGAGGAAGACGAGCGTGGCCCGTGCGGTGATCCGGTGCACCGCGGTCCGGTCGCCCGTTCCGACCAGTGAGGGGACGGGCGGAAGGTAGAGGGGTGCGTCGGTGAAGCTCAGGTGCGCGGCGTCCGGGACCGTGAGCCGGTAGCTCGGCCCGGCGCTGGCGCCGAGCACCTCCTCCAGGCTCTCCTCGTAGCGCCGGTCGCCCTCGGCGTCGCCCGTCCCCGCGCCCGCGACGAGCGCCAGCAGGGGCTGCGGGTACGCCGTGGTCTCCACCCGCCCCGGATAGCCGTCGAGGTCGATCACGGCCGCGAACCCGTGGTCGCGGACCGCGGCCGCGATGGCCGCGGCCCCGCCGAGGGAGTGACCGGCGGCGGCGACGCGGTCCAGGTCGAGCCGACCGGCGAACGGCCCCCGCCCGGAGTCGTTCGCCTCGCGAAGACGGGCGAGCGCCAAGCGCATGTCCCGCGCACGGATCGACGTCCACTCGGCGGCGCGCCGCTCGTCCTCGTCCGTCTCGCCGGTCGCCGCCGCCCGTCCCCGGACGACCGTCCCGTCCTCCAGGACGACCACCGCCGAGTCATGGGGGTGGTCCAGCGCGGCCACGACGTATCCGTGGCTCGCCAACTCCTGCGCCCACGCCGTGTTCTGGGAGCGCACGCCCCCGAGGCCGGGCGAGAAGACCACCACCGGGTACCGCGGCCGACCCTCCGCGACGTCGGCGTCCGCGGTGGCGTGCGTGCCGGCGCGGGCGGCGTCGTCCAGCAGGAAGCCCGGGACGCCGAACGCGCCCGCCAGTCCGTCGGCGACCACGCGCGCCTCCTCCGCGCTCCACCCCAGGTAGGGGGCGCGGGTGCGCCCGTCCTCGGGCCGCTCCGCCGGGTACCAGATCTGGGCGACGACGACCCGGTGGTCGTCGGGGTCGTCCGTCCACGTCTCCTCCCGGCCTCGGTCGTCCCACTGCACGGTGGTCGTGCCGACCGCGTACTCCCCCGTCGGCTCCGGGAGGTCGACCACCGGGAAGGACCACGCCGCCAGGGCCCCGACCGCCGTCACCGCCAGGGACGCGGCCGCGGCGGCCGTCACGGCGCGTCGGGACGCCCGCCGTCGCGCGCGTCGGCTCGCCGTGACGGCCACCAGGGCGAGGACCGCGCCGGCGATGATCGGCAGCCACTGCCAGCGCGGTTCACCGAACACGACCAGTCCGGCGCCGGCGGCCAGGAGCAGGACGACCGCGACGCGTGCGGACGACCGGTGGACGCGGGACGGCGACCAGACCGCGAGCGACGAGACGGCGGTCGAGCAGACGAGCAGGACTTCGGGCGGTGGCACGGGGGCTCCCTCGGTGGACGCGACGCTGACGTGGCCACCGAACCTACGGATCGTCACGGCGGCGGGGATCGGCCCGGAGTCCGAACCCCGCGGCCCCGGCCTACGACCGCGGTCCCGGGGGCCGCCGCGCGGCGGGGCGGGCGCCCTCGGTCGACGCCTCCGGCGCGGCGCCCGTCCTGTTCGGGGAGACCAGCCCGGACTCGAAGGCGAAGAGCACCAGCCCCACCCGGTCACGGCGGCCCAGCTTCGCCAACAGTCGGCCCACGTGGGTCTTGACGGTGCCCTCGGCCATGTGCAGGCGGTCGCGGATCTCCCGGTTCGTCGCACCGGCCGCGATCTCCCGGAGCACCTCGGTCTCGCGCGGTGTGAGCGTCGCCAGCCGACGGGCGTGCCCGCTCCGCGCGGGGCCGCCGGGCAGCGTGTCGACGACCCGGTCCAGCAGGCGCCGGGTCGGCCCGGGCGCCAGCACGGAACCGCCGTCGGCCACGCTCCGGACCGCGGACAGCAGGTCCTCCTGGCGGGCGTCCTTGAGGAGGAACCCCGCCGCTCCGGCCCCGAGCGCCGTGAAGACGTACTCGTCGAGATCGAACGTGGTCAGGATCAGGACCCGCGCGGGGTTCCCCGCGCGGGTGAGCCTCCTGGTCGCCTCGACGCCGTCCATCACCGGCATGCGGATGTCCATCAGGACCACGTCCGCCCGGACCCCGCGCAGGGCCTGGACCGCGTCGGCCCCGTTCCCGGCCTCCCCGACCACGGCCATGTCGTCCTGGGCGTCGATCATCATCCGGAAACCGTCGCGGACCAGGTGCTGGTCGTCGGCCAGGAACACGGAGACGGTCACGACCGCGCCCCGTCCGCCGTCCGCAGCGGAAGCACGGCACGCACCTCGAATCCGCCCCGCCGCCGCGGGCCGCACACCAGCGTCCCCCCGTGCACGCGCACCCTCTCCCCCATGGCGGGCAGTCCGTGGCCGCGACCGTCGTCGCGGGCGGCCGAGCCGAGGCCGTCGTCGATCACGTGGACCTCGACCGTCTCGGCGGTGACCGTCACGGCCACGTCGAGGAGGGCGCCGGACCCGGCGTGGCGCAGGAAGTTGGTCGCGGACTCCTGGACGAGGCGGTAGACCGTGAGGCCGAGCACCGGCCCGACCGTCGACGGTCGGCCCTCGACGCGCAGCCGGGCCCGCCCGCCGAGTCCGCCGACGAGTTCCCCAAGATCGGCGATCCCCGGTGGGGGCCGGTATCCCGCCAGGTCCCCGGGGGCGTCGCCCCGCCGCAGCAGCGCGACCGTCTCCCTCATGTCCTCCAGTGCCTCGCGCGCGGTCGCCGAGATCACCGACATCGCCTCCGCGGCGCGTTCCGGCTGGCGCGAGGCCAGCGCCCGGCCTCCCTCCGCCTGGACGGCGATCACGGACAGCGAGTGCGCCACGATGTCGTGGACCTCCCGTGCGATCCGGCCGCGTTCCCCGGCCACCGCCTCGGCGGCGGACCGGTCCGCGCGCTCGCGGCTCCGGCATCCGAGGACGTACGCGACGAGGACCACGCCCGCGTGGGCGGCCACGGTCGTCGCCACGTCGCCGAGGGTCGGCGTCCCGTCCCCGGTCGTCAGCCACCGTACGGGACCGGCCAGGGCTCCCGCCAGCGCGACTCCGAGCCCGGCCCGGGCCAGGGCCCGCCCGGACCACCGGGCGAGTCCGTGGACCAGGACGGGTACCGCGACCACGGCGGCCGTGGGTCCGGTCAGCAGGAGCGCGTGCGCGACCGCCGCGGCGGTCGCGCACGCCAAAGCCGCGGTCGGGGCGGTCCTGCGCACCGTGAGGGAGGCGCCCAGGGCCGCGCCCAGCGCCGCGCCGAGGGGGTCGGGGAGCGCGAAGGCGATCGCCACGGACGCGACGCCGCCCGCGAGCACGGCGTCCTCGGCCCACACGCGGCGGTCGGCGCCGACGTGCCGTGACGGAAGGGGTCTGCGGTCGGACATACCGGCTGATGCTAGTCAGACCGTGGCCGCCCGCCATCCGACCACGGTCTGACACCGGTCAGCGGCTCAGGCGCCGCCACACCGGCCGGGGGAGCACGCGCATCACCGCGAACACCGGCCCCAGCACGCGCGGAGACCACACGGTGGTGGCCCCGGAGCGCAAGCCGCGCGCGACCGCGTCGGCCACCTGCCCCGGTGTGGCCGGGAAGGGCGCGGGTTCCACGTGCGCGGACATCTGGGTCGGCACGTAGCCCGGGCGCACGACCAGCACGCGCGCGCCGGTGCCGTGCAGGGAGTCGGCCAGACCCTGGGCGAAGCCGTCCAGCCCGGCCTTGGCCGACCCGTACACGAAGTTGAACCGCCGCACGCGCACCCCGGCCACGGACGAGAGCACGACCAGGGCGCCGTGGCCCTGGGCGCGCAGCCGTGCGGCCACGGCGAGATCGACGGACACGTGCCCCGTGTAGTTGACCGCGGCCGCGCGGGCGGCCGACGCCGGATCCGCCTCGTACTCGGCCTGGTCGCCCAGGACGCCGAACGCGTCCACGACCACGTCCAGGTCGCCGACCAACTCCACCGCGCGGTCGACGGTCGCGGTGTGGGTGTCGGGGAGGGTGGCGTCGAAGTCCACGGCGTGCACCGTGGCCCCGAGCGCCGTGAGCACGCTCGGCGGGGCGTCCACCCCGCCCCGGGCCGCGAGCACCACCTCGCGGGCGCCGTCCCGGACCAGCCGTTCGACGACGGCCAGGCCGATGTCGCTGCGGCCGCCGAGCAGCAGCACGGTGCGCACGGTTCCCACCGAGTCGCGCATGGGGAATCCTCTCGTGTTCGGGGCCGCCGTGGTCGGCGTCGCCCTCAGACCAGGCGCAGGCGGCGGGCGAGGTCGGAGACGAGCACCCCGTCGGGGTCGACCCGGTCCCGGGTCCGCCGCCACGCGGGCAGGCCGGGGTACATGGCGTGCACGGTCTCGGCGCTGGCTCGGCTGTCCTTGGCCAGGTACAGACGGCCGCCGACCTCCAACAGGCGTTCGTCGAACCCGTGGAGCAGCCGCCCGAGCCCGGGCAGGTCGGCGGGCAGGTCCAGGGCCAGGCTCCAGCCCGGGCGCGGGAAGGACAGCGGCGCGGGGGTGGGGTCGCCCAGGCGCTTGAGGACCGCGAGGAAGGACGGCGCCCCCGCGTCGGCCAGGCCGGTCACGATGTCGGTGAGGGCGTCCTCGGCCCCGAACGGCACGACGAACTGGTACTGGACCAGGCCGCGCGGGCCGTAGATCCGGTTCCAGCCGCGCACGGCGTCGAGCGGGTGGAAGAAGGAGGACAGCGGCTGGACCCGGCCGCGGCGGCGCTCGGGCGCGGCGGCGTGGTAGGCGGCGTTGAACGCGCCGACTGACCAGCGGTTGAGCAGGCGCGGGGGCGCCCAGGGCGGCGTCGGCAGGGGCGCCGTGGGCCGGTGCCCCAGGGGGGCGCGGCGCAGCGCCCGCGGCAGGTCCGCGACGCGCGCGTGGTGGGCCCGGGTGAGGACGCCCCTGCCGACCGCCGCGCCCCGGGCGAGCAGGTCCAGCCAGCACACGGTGTAGGGGTGCTCGGCGCGCGCCATGAGGTCGAGGGTCGCGTCGAGCCCGCTGGTGCGGTCGGTGTCCACGCGGGCGTGGGCGGTCTCGACGGGGCGGACGGCGAGGGTGGCCTCGGTGACGACCCCGGTCAGCCCCATGCCGCCGACGGTCGCCCAGAACAGGTCGGCGTCCTCGCCGTCGGGGGTCAGTGCGCGCACGCGGCCGTCGGGGGTGACCAGGGTGAGGGCGCGCAGGTGCGCGCCCAGGGAGGACTCGACGTGGTGGTTCTTGCCGTGCACGTCGGCGGCGATGGCCCCGCCGAGGGTGACGTGGCGGGTCCCGGGGGTGACGGGGACGAAGTGGCCGCGGGGCAGCAGGTGGTCGATGAGCCGTCCCATACTCGTACTGGCGGGGGCCGTGACCTCACCGCGTGCGGGGTCGAGGCGGAGGGGGCCGGTGAGTTCGGTGCAGTCCAGGACGAGCCCGCCCGCGGTCTGGGCGGCGTCCCCGTAGGAGCGGCCGAGGCCCCGGGCGACCACCCCGCGCGGACCCGCGCTGGCGAGCGCGTCGGCGGCCTGCCGGGCGTTGCGGGGTCGGACCACGCGCGCGGCGGTCGGCGCGGTGCGGCCCCAGCCGGTGAGCAGGGTCGGGGGGTTCACAGGTGGATCCCTGCTGCGACGAGGGCCACGAGTGTGACGAGCGTGAGCTGGATCGGACGGTCGCGCAGGGCGATCTCCTCGGGTTCCTCGCCGACGCCCCGGTCGACGAGCAGGTTGTAGCGCAGGACGAACATGACGAACGGAACGATGCTCAGGGTGTGCCAGAGCGTGGTGTCGCCCGGCTCCAGCGCCCACAGGAAGTAGGTGACGATCATCGCCCCGGAGGCCATGGTGCGGGTCTGGGTGAGGTAGCTCCTGGTGTACCCGCACAGGGTACGGCGGACGGGCGTGCCGGACCCGGCGGCGCGCAGTTCGGCCTCACGTTTGCCGACCACCACCAGCAGTGCGCCCAGGGAGAGGACGAGCACGAACCAGGAGGTCAGCGGGACGCCGACCGCGACGCCCCCGGCGACGGCGCGCAGGACGTGGCATCCGGCGACCACGACGAGGTCGCACAGGATGACGTCGCGGAGGTAGCGGGTGTAGGCGAGGGTGAGGAGGACGTACCCGGCGAGCAGCCCGGTCACGCGGGGGTCGCCCAGGGCCAGGGAGGCCAGGGGCGCGGCGGCGCCGAACAGGACGCCCGCGGTGACGGCCACGGGAACGGGCAGGGCGCCGGACGCGACGGGGCGGTGGCGCTTGCGGTCGTGGGCGCGGTCGGCGGGGGCGTCGTGGACGTCGTTGAGCAGGTAGGTGCCGCTGGCCGCCAGGCAGAAGAGCGCGAACAGGCACACGCACACCAGGAGCGCCCGGGGCTCGTCGAGGGCGCCGGCGGCGCCGGGTGCGGCGAACACCAGCAGGTTCTTCAGCCACTGCCGGGGGCGGCAGGCCCGGACGAGGGCGCCCGCGAGACCGGTTCCGCGCACCCGTTCCCCCACACCCGCCAGGGGCTCCGGGGCCCGTTCAGTCACCATGGCGGCGGGCACCGACGCGCCCGGCTCTCCGGGCCGGGCACGTCGGTGACGGGCGGGGCGGACACGGGGAATCAGCCGACGTTCGCACTGCGGAGCCCGGTGTCCGTACCGCGGCGCCCGGTGGCGAGGAGGACGGCGGCGATGGCGACGAGGCCGAGTCCGAGGATGACGCCGCCGATCGGCAGCGTGGTGCGCAGCAGCGGCAGGTAGGTGCGCGCCGCCTCGGTCGACTCGATCTTGCCGTCGATGCTCGCCTGGTCGAACGCGAGTTCACCGCTGAGCAGGACCAGGACCTCCTCGCCGCCGACGACGACGGCGCGGTGCTGGTTCTCGACGATGTTGAGGGGGGTGCCCGAGACCGGCTCGACCCAGTAGGTGCGGGTGATGGAGAAGACCTCGTCACCGGTGACGTCGCCGTCGCCCTCCAGGCCGGCGACCGAGCGGGGGATGGTGCGCTCGCCGACGACGGTCGGTTCGACGGTCTGGACGAACCGGTAGGCCTCGACGCCCTCGACCTCCTCGACGCCGTCGTACTCCATCGGGACGACCTCCTGGACGGTGGTCTCGAAGAAGTCGTAGTCCCGCTGCTCCGTGAGGAAGGGGAACTTCCAGAGCTGGCCCGCCTGGACGACCGACTCCTCGTTGATCATCGCGTCGCAGCAGTCGACGGCCTCGCCGGTGACGCGGTCGTGTCCGGCGCGGCGGCTGCTGGAGGAGATCCCGAAGTCGCGGTCGTCGTCCCGGATCCAGGTGAACTGGTCCCAGACGACCGTCTCGTCGGTGCTGGAGGCCACGTCCGCGCGGATGGTGGCGTGGGCCTCGACGTTGGCGTTCTCGACGGACTCCACGTCCTCGATGTTGAAGTAGTCGACCTCCCCGACGTTGACGGTTTGGCTGTAGTAGTCCAGCGGAGTCCTCATCAGGGAGTTCGCCAGCCATGTGCGCATCATGGGGGCCATGGCGAGACAGAAGACCCCCAGCGCGATGAGAACGACCGCGGCGATACGGCGCATGTGCCCTCCTGGGCGGATGAGAGTCAGGATCCGAAAGCAGACTGGAACTAGCTTCAGTTCCAGGTAGAGTACTGCCCAGTAGTGAACAACGTCACCAGGGCGTGTCTGAATTTTTATAACACGTTCTAGTGCATCGCGTTTCAACGGACTCCCGCTCTGGAAGGCCCCATGGCGCCCACTCCCACCGCGCCCGAGGACCCCGCCGGGTCCCCCTCGGGGGGCGCGCGAACCGCCACCCGGACCGTCGACCCCTCGCTCGTGCTGCCCCAGGTCGACGGCCGCCACGAGGCCCTCGACGGCATCCGCGCCGTGGCCGCCGTGATGGTGCTCCTGTTCCACGTGGCCACCGAGACCGGCGACGCGCTCGCCCCCGGGGTGCTCGGCGGGCTGCTGGCCTCCATGGACCTGGCCGTCCCGCTCTTCTTCGCGCTCTCCGGGGTCCTGCTGTACCGGCCCTGGGCCCGCGCGGTGCTGGACGGCGTCCGGGGACCGCGCACCCGCCCCTACCTGTGGCGGCGCGCGGTCCGCGTGTTCCCCGCCTACTGGGTGGTGGCCGTGACGGCGCTGCTGGTCTACTCGCGGGAGGAACTCGGGTCCCTCCTGTACTGGGGCGAGGTGCTGACGCTCACCTTCCCCTTCGACACGGACCCGCCGTGGCTGGGCACCGGCCCCTACGGCCTCGGCCAGATGTGGAGCCTGTCCGTCGAGGTCAGCTTCTACCTGCTGCTGCCGCTGATCGCCCTCGCCCTGTCCCTGTGGGCCCGGCGCGGCCGGACGGTCGACGTGCGGGGTCGGCGGCTCATGGTCGGGCTGGCGTTGATGACCGCGCTCGCCTTCGGGGCCCTGGTCCCGCAGTTCTATCCGGAGGCGCGCGAGTACATGCACGCCTGGCTGCCGCGGTCGCTGGGGCTGTTCGCCGCCGGGATGGGGCTGGCGGTGCTGTCGGAGTGGGCCTGGCGCGAACCCGGACCGGACGGCCCGGTGCGGCGGTTCTGCCGGACCGTCGCCGCCTCGCCCGGAGTGTGCTGGCTGGTGGCCGGGGCGTTCTACGTCCTCAACGCCACCCCGGCGGCCGGCGGCCGGTTCATCGGCGCGGGCGACGTCTGGAGTTCGGCGCTGAACTCGGCGACGGGGATCGGGTTCGCCTTCTTCGTCATCGCCCCCGCCGCGCTGGCGCCCAGGCCGACCGGGGCTCCGGCCCGGCTGCGCGACGCGCGTGTGTGGACCGGCGGCCGGTGGATGGACGCGCTGCTGCGGCACCGGGTGTGCCAGTTCCTCGCCCGGATCTCCTACGGGGTGTTCCTGTGGCAGTTCATGGTCCTGTACCTGTGGCGGGACTTCACCGGACAGGAGATCTTCACCGGCTCGTTCTGGCTGGACGCGGTGCCGGTGACGCTCGTGACGGTGCTCCTGGCCTGGGCGACGTTCCGGTGGGTGGAGGAGCCCAGCCGCCGGTGGTCGCGCGGGAACGCGCCGAGGTTCGTGCGCTAGGGGCACTGTGCTTGCCTTGGGCCTCCGCTTCGCTTCGGCCCGTGTTCGGGCGCCCCAAGGCCAGGGATGCTTCCTCCTCGGCCACGCCTGACGCTCGTTCCTCGCTAGCGGCTCGCCTCGCCCACCCGTCGCCCACCACCACCCTCAAACGACGCCTCCGGCGCAGCCTCATCCTCAAGCACCCTGGCGGCGCCCGAACTACTCCGCCTCCCAGGGGTTGCCCTCGACCGACGGCGCCATCTCCCCCACCGACACCCAGGTCACGCACAGTTCCTCGGGGTCGGTGTGCAGGGTCAGGCGCTCCCCGGGCGAAGCCACGGGCACGTACCAGTTGGCGCCGCCCTCGGCGGCGGGCAGGTCGAGTTCGAGCCAGGAGTCGCCGAGCAGCAGCTCCGCCTCGGTGTCCTCCTCGGCCGTGTAGCCGATGGTGACCACCTGCTGGACGCCGCCGTAGACCCGCACCGGCCAGGACAGGCCGCCGCCCCAGGTCTCGATGCACTCGTCGGCCACGCCCGGGCCGAAGACGTATCCGCCCTCGCCGGGGCGGGCGTTGACCAGGTAGCCGGCGTCGTTGAACACGTAGGCGGTGTCGGACTGCTCGGGGGCCCGCATGCGCTCGGCGACGTCGGGCGGAGCCAGCGGCGCCAGCACCCAGGAGCTGAGCCTGCGGGGTCCGTTCCACTCCAGGACGATGTCCGACGGCACGGGCCGCGAGTACAGGCCGCCCTCCTCCGGCGCGGAGGCCACGGAGTTGCGCACCGTGTCCAGGTACCAGTGCAGGCGGTCGCCGTTGAGCGTCCCGGCGTAGGCGTGCGTGGAGTACCCGGCGGCGACCGCGTACACGACCGTCGCGAGGACCGCCGACACCCGCGCCGCGCGCCCGGGGCGGGCCCGGTAGGGGTGCGGAGGTGGGTCGTCCGTCCCCTCGGCGGCGCGGTCGCGTTCCTCGCGGGCGGGCAGGTAGGCCAGGGCCAGGCACAGCGCGAACACGAGCGCGGCGTCGGCGACGTACCGGGGGTCGGCGGCGGCCACGTCCTGGAAGCGGCCGCGCGCGATGATCGTCGGGATGATGTCCGCGCACAGCAGGTAGCCGAGCAGCAGGGCCCACGCCCGCCAGGCGCGGCGCCGCCACCACAGACTCCCCAGGACGATCCCCGCGAGGACCGCCCAGGAGCCCAGCACGATCCAGCCGCTCGGGTCGACGAGCCCGCCGGCCGGGGTCAGCGGGCCCCATTCCAACGGCCCGCCGAGCGCACCGACCGGGAAGACCTCGGTGAGCAGGCCGCGCAGCATCGCGAACGCGGGTTCGCTCTCGGGGACTCCCGCGCCCTCCCCGGTGTCGCTCACGCGCATCCGACCCAGGTACAGCAGCGTGTATCCGGCGAACAGGCCCGTCATGGCGCCCCAGAAGGTGCGGTGCGTGCGCCAGGCGCGCCGAACCGCGGTGGTCAGGCTCCCGGGGTACAGGTAGGCGACGGCCACGGCCAGGAGCAGCGGCGGCAGGAACATCCCCTTGACGGAGAACAGCATGCCGAACACCACCGACCCGCCCGCGAACCAGCCCGCGCGCTGGTCGCCGGTGCGCACGTACCGCACGGTCCACAACAGGGCGAGCGCCGTCGCCAGCTGGAGCGGGACGGCGTTGAGCGCGGCCGCCCACCACCCCAGGACGGGGACGGTCAGCGGGGCCAGCGCGAGCACGGTCAGCGGGACGAGCAGGGCCCACCGGCGGCCGAACAGCTCCCACAGCAACCGGAGGAAGACGACGAGGGAGAGCGTCTGGAGCACGAGCATGACGCCCGCGCTGATCCACCAGTCGAAGGGCCAGAAGGCGGTCTGGAGGTAGACGAGGAACATCGCCCCCGGCATGAAGTGGCCCTTGTGCAGCTCGAAGAGGTACTCGGGGGTGAGGTCGGAGGCGTGCGCGGCGGCGAAGAAGAGGTAGTCGTCCTCGACGAAGTAGGACGCGTCGAGCACGAGGACCCGGAGGGCCGCGGCGACCGCGATGACCGCCGCGGCGGCCAGGACCACGCGGTCGCGCACGAGCCCGCCGACCACGGCGGTGGAGGGCCGCCGCCCGGGTTCCCGTTCCTCCCCACGTACGCTGGAGTCGGTGTGCGGCGCCTCCACGGTGCCCTCCTCGCCGGAGGTGGGGGATACAGGCGGCATGGATGTCCTCCCGGCCCAGATTGGCCAACCCACAAAATGGGTGCCAGAATACAACACGTTCCACTTTTCCTCTCGAACGCCGCGTTGAACCAGGAAGACCTGTCCATCAGGAACAGGAACACGATCCATCCAGTGCGGCCCGGGAGCAGAGCACCGTGGGGGTGATGTCGGTGGGGCTCGAACAGGTCCGCCGCGACTGGACCCGGCTGGGTTCCACCGAGCCGCTGTGGGCGGTGTGCGTGGATCCGGCCAAGCGCGACGGAGGGTGGGACGACGACGAGTTCCTGGCCTCGGGCGCGGCCGAGATCGACCCGGCCCTCGCCCGCCTCCGTGAACTGGGCATCCACCCCGGCACCGGTCGCGTCCTGGACTTCGGCTGCGGCGCGGGGCGGCTGTCCAACGCGCTGGCCGCGCACTTCGACCAGGTGGTCGGCGTGGACATCTCGGCGCCCATGCTCGCCGAGGCACGGCGGCTCGACCGCTCCGGGGGACGGATCACCTTCCAGCTCAACGAGCGCCCGGACCTGTCGGCCTTCGACGACGACTCCTTCGACCTCGTCTACACCGACCTCGTCCTCCAGCACCTGCCGCCCGACCTGGCCGACGGTTACCTGCGCGAGTTCTCCCGCATCGTGCGGCCCGGCGGGGCCATGGTGATCGGGGCGCCCGAGTCCGAGCGCCGCACGTTCAAGGGGCTGGTCTTCCGCTACGCCCCGTTCCCGCTCATCCGCCTGGCCCAGCGGGTGATCCTGCGGTACCCGGCGCCGATGCGCATGCACACGCTCAGCACCGACCGCGTGGCCGCCCAGGTGCCCGGCGGCCGGATCGTCGCCTCCGACGAGTACTGGGGCGGCGACCACTGGCGGCACCTGCGCCACTTCATCGCCATGGACGGGAAGGCCTCCGGATGATGACCCGCCCCGACGACGGCACGGTCCCCTTCCGCGCCACGCTCGGCCGGTCCGTCACCCTGTTCTCGGCCTTCCGCAAGGAGCAGAGCGACCCGGCGTTCTTCTACGGGCTGCTGGCCCGCGACACCGTCGCCCAGCTGCGCTCGTACACGCCGCTGGACGGGCGGCTCGTGGTCGACGTCGGGGGCGGGCCCGGCTACTTCGCCGACGAACTGCGCGCCGCCGGGGCGCGCTGCCTGTGCGTGGACGCCGACGCGCACGAGATGCGGCTGCACGGGCGCGAGGCCGACACCCACGGCGTGCAGGGCAGCGCGCTCGCCCTGCCGCTGCGCGACGCCTCGGTCGACGTGTGCTTCTCCTCCAACGTCCTCGAACACGTCCCCGACCGGGTCCGCATGGCCGACGAGATGGTCCGCGTGACGCGGCCCGGCGGACTCGTGTACCTGTCGTACACCCTCTGGCTGTCCCCGTGGGGCGGCCACGAGACCTCCCCCTGGCACTACCTGGGCGGGTCGTACGCGGCCGAGCGGTTCGCGCGCCGGAACGGGCGGCGGCCCAAAAACGACTTCGGGCGCACGATGTACGCCGCGTACGCCAAGGAGATGCTGGACTGGGCGCGCGGGCGGACCGACGCGGACGTGGTCGACATCCGCCCGCGCTACCTGCCGACGTGGACGAAGCCGATCCTCCACGTGCCCCTCCTGCGCGAGATCGTCACGTGGAACCTGCTCCTGGTACTGCGCAGGCGGTGAGGCGGGGCTACTCCTCCGGATCCTCCGCGTGCGTCCGGGCCCGCTGCAAGGTGCGCTGCGCCCTGTTCCGGACCCGGTCGAGCTCGCTCCGGGTGCTCGCGTCGCGGCAGGCGTCCTTGAGCTCGGTGTAGGCGTTCATCAACCGTTCGAACTCGTCGAGCCGTTCCGGTTCGGGCGTCGGCGCCTGGGCCAGGACCTCGCCGAGTTCGGTGATGATCTCGTCGGTCCGCGGCCGCATCCGCTCCACCCACGCGGCGTCGCGCGCGGCCTGCTCCTTGTCCTGGGCGGCCTTCCGGGCGGCGTGCTCGCGGTCCTGCTGCGTGATCCGGCTACGTGCGCTCGCGGGCCGCCTGCTCGACGTCTTGCCCGCCGTCGACCGGCCCCGCCGGTTCCCACGCGTGCGGGCGCGACCTCTGGCGGCTCTCGTCTTCGTGAACTTGTACAGCTCGACCAGACCGATCGGAATCAACGGCCAGCAGCAGGAGAGCACACTCCCGACCACGAATAGCAGCACGAACGCCACCCAAACGGGGAGACCCAGCAATCTCGGTTCCCGGTCGGTGCCGAAGAAGCCGTCCGCCTCCTCTTCGAAAGCGGTGAGGATCTCCCTGGCACCGGCGTCACGCCCCACGAAATGGGCGTGGCCTCTCAGCGTCTCCGTCTCGGACACCTCCAGGGAATCCTCGCCCAACGGATCGACCAGGTACACGGCGACGTCACCGCCCGTGCCCTCGGCCAGCGCCTCGGCGACCCTGTCCCTGTTCCGGGCCAAAAGGATCTCCTCGCCCAGTACTCGCTCGACCGCCTGACTCGGCAGGATCGCCACCCGCAGGTCATTCTGGTAATCGGCCAAGGCTTCGGCGGCCCGGCCGAGTTCGGCCTCGGTGAGCCCGTCGGCGACCATCGGATGCACGTACAGCGCGTCCTCGACGAGAGCCGCCCCGGCCTGTTCCATCACGTCCGGGCCCAGAACTGCACCCAGTACCCGTGCCGCCCCGACCACCTGTTCCGGATTGTCGGATCCCCAGAGCAGGCTCTCGACGTCGGCGGCGGGCATGGCCTCCGCTCCGGAGGCGACGACGGCTTCGAACCCCCAGCGATCCCAGCTCATCAGGACCGCCATGGCATCGTCCGGGGCACCCTCCAGCATGTCCAGGGCCAGGTTCCGCTCGATGGTGTCGGACACCGGGGAGAGGTCCTCCTCAGAGTCCGACGCGGCGACACCGGCGACCACACCGAAGCGGACATCGCCCGCACCCTGCAGAGCCACCTCGATCTCCGCCGCGTCGACCTCGGGAAAGGCCGCCGACACCGCCGGATCCACGTACACGCCGCCGCCATCGGCGAGCGCGCGCAACTCGGCGCTCACCCCACCGTTGACCAGGTCGGGAACCGCGGTCAGGAAAGCCTGTCCCGGATCCACGTGGTGCAGGCGGGCGAGGGCCTCGTCGGTGACCCCGTCGCCGATCACCGCCCAGGACGTGTCAGCGACGTACCAACCGTAGCCCTCGGGCAGGTAGGTGTGCACGAGGTAGACGCCCGGCTCACCCACCGCCGCAGCGAACTCCTCGGCGACGCGATTGTCATCCCACCGGTCGCCGAAGTTCTCCCTGACCAGGGCGAGGCGGATCGGCACCTCGGACCGGTCGTAAGCCTCCTCCAGCAGAACGATCGTCTCCGGCGACAGCATGTCCCCGAAGTCGTCGGCGTCCCACACACCCGGTCCGTCCGCGAGCGCCTCGGCGGCCTCGGCGATCTGACCGCTGGCGTGCGCCGGAGGCGGCGACGCACCGAACACGGTGAGGAAGCCGGTCAGGGAGGCCAGGGCGAGGAGAGCGGCGAGGCGCCGGAAGGTGTCGCGCACGGGGAGTCTCCGTTCCAGCACAGAGCGGGGGATCGGCCTGTGCACTCCCTTGGACTCCGTGGACCCGGATCCGGTTCTCGGATGAGCGCGACGGCTCCTCCCGCAGCCGTCACCCCAGTCCTCGCAGTGCCTTCCTCGGCGACCGGGCGTGCCGCCACATCCCGGCGAACGGGCACTCCTCCCACCGCAGATCGACGGTGAACGCCCTCGCCGAGGTCAGCCCGTCCAGTTCCTCCCAGGTCACCGGTGCCGCGATCGGCGCCCCCGGCCTGGCGCGCACCGAGTACGGGGCGACCGCCAACTGGTCGCGGCCGTTGCGCAGGTAGTCGACGAACAACCGTCCCGCGCGCGCCTTCTTGCGCACTTTCGTCGTCAGCTCGTCCGGACGCCGTCGCGCCACCCGGTCCGCGATCGCCCGTGCCAGCTCGCGGACCTCCTGGTCGTCGACCTCCGGCCGCAGCGGCGAATGGATGTGCAGACCCCGCGAACCGGTGGTCATCACGTACGCCGCCAGGCCCAGGTCCTCCAGCACCTCACGCGCGTCCCACGCGGCCGCGCGGCACGCCTCGAAGGCCTCCTCGCCCTCCCCCGGCGGGTCGAAGTCGAGCATCATCCGATCCGGACACCCCAGATCCGGTTCCCGCGACGACCACGTGTGCAGGGTGATCGCCGCCTGGTCGGCACACCACACCAGCGCGGCGGCGTCGTCGCAGACCATCATCGTGCCGGACTCGACCTCCACGGTCCGCACCCAGTCCGGAGTGGACGGGTGCTTGACGAAGAAACCCTCCTCCCCGATGCCGTCGGGATAGCGTTCCAGGGCGACGGGACGGCCGCGCACGAGCGGCAGCATCAGCGGCGCGACGCGCGCGTAGTACGCGGCCAGGTCCTCCTTGGTGGGGCCGCCCGGCCCGAACAGCTCCTTGTCCGGCCTGCCCACCTCGACGGTGCGCCGACCGGCGCGGATCTCGGTCGCCATCGCCCCTCCCCCGATCGGAGCCGGTGGCTGCCTCCCGTACCCGGGCCGCGACCAGCGGAAACGCGGTGCCCTCACCCCTTGAGCAGGTCACCTCTCCGATCCATGTGCGCCCGGCCGGGGGCACCCCCGGCCGGGCACAACCATCACGCGCCCACGAGCGCCGCCCGGACCCGCCAACCGCCCTCCACGCGCCTCAGCACCGGACACAGACTCTCGTGCCCCGGACACTCCGCCTCCCTCCAGGCGTCCACCCACCCGCGCACCCTGTCCACAGCGCCCGACGCCCCGACATGGACGACGTCCCCGCCAACGCCCGGCGCGAGCACGGCGATCCCCGTCGCGTCCGCGAAGCCGAAGCCGGACCCGGCCGCGCCCATGCCCACCACGCTGAGCTCATCCGCCCGCGTCGCGTACAGATAGGCGGTGAAATCCCCCGCGGACTCCCCCTCGACCAGAACGCGGTGACGGACGGGCTCCAACACCGAGAGCGTCCGAAGAGCGTCGGTCGCCGCCTCCGGATCCTCCTTCGCCCACTCAGCCGCGATCCACCACTCCGGCCCGCCATCAGAGCGGACCAGGGCGTCAACCCCACGCGGAGGAACCAGCCACTGGTCCAGCACCTCGTCGTGCATTTCCACATAGCGCCCCTGCGTCAGCTCCTCACCGTGCAACCGCCCCTGGGCGTCAACGTGAGCCCGCAGAACAACGCTGGACTTCACACGCGGCGTGACCTCCACCGGAGTGACGATCACCGCTCCCGGAACGCTCTGGGCAACCCACGCCTCCGGAACCGCCTCCGGCGTCGCCCAGGCCACGATCCGGTCGAACGGGCCATGATCCGGCGCGCCACCGGCACCGTCCCCCGTGATCAGCTCGACGTTGACCCGCCCCTGGGCCTTGTGCAGCTCACGCGCCCGCTCACTCAGGTCGGCGACAACGTCCATCGACACCACCGAACCCGTGGGCCCGACCAGCTCCGACAGCAGAGCGCCGGAGAAGCCCGACCCGGTACCGATCTCCAGGACGCGCATCCCCGGTCGCACGTCCAACTGGTCGAGCATCCTGGCGATGAGGTCGGCGACCGTGCTCTGGGTGACGAGCCGCCCGTCCGGGCGCAGCGTGTAGAAGTCCTCGTCGACGGCCGCGAGAGCGGATGCGACATTGGCGCTGTATGCCATAGATGTCCCTTCGAGAGTGGATTCAGGTTCGTTGCAGCAGGAGGTAGGGGTGGTCCGGTTCCCGAGGCTCGCCCGCGGGCTCATCCGAGACCTCGATCCAGGCGTGTGCCGCGTACGGCATGAGTCGAGCGCCGATACACCAGTCGACGCGACGGCGTATCAGGAGAGTGGTGATCGTGGCGGCCAAGGAGTTCTCCGGGCAGGTCGCTCTGCCCGGGAGCCAGCCCGGACCCAGGAGGTGTACGTCGGCGCCTGCGGCTCGGGCGCCGACCGCGACCGCCCAAAGCCATCGTTCGATCCCGCCGTATCCGGCAGGGGGAAAAGCGTATCTACCGGGAAAGTCGCAGACGCCGACGAGCACTATGCCTCCGGTGTTCCATCCGCCGAGACACGGCGGAAGCCGAGATACGGGACGAGTGATTCGGGCAGGACGATCGATCCGTCCTCGTGCTGGCACTGTTCGAGCAGCGCGGCCAGGGTGCGGCCGACCGGAAGCCCCGAACCGTTGAGCGTGGCGACCAGCGTGGGCTTTCCGTCCGTGCCGCGGGTACGGATGTTTGCCCGTCGTGCCTGGAAGGTGCCGAAATTCGAGACCGACGAAATCTCGCGGTAGGTGTTCTGGCTCGGGAACCAGACCTCCAGGTCGTGGGTGAGCTGGGCGGAGAAGCCCGTGTCACCTGCAGCCAGGGTCACCACGCGATAGGCGAGGCCCAGCTCCTTCAGGCAGGCTTCGGCGTGACCGAGCATCTTCTCAAGCTCGGCGTCGGCCTCCTCCAGATCGCAGATCCGCACCATCTCCACCTTGGTGAACTGGTGCTGGCGGATCAGGCCCCGGGTGTCGCGGCCGTACGAGCCGGCCTCGGAGCGGAAGCACGGAGTCTGCGCGGTGATCGCGACCGGCAGCTCCGCGCGCGGGATGACCTCATCGGCGTAGAGGTTGGTCAGGGGAACCTCGGCCGTCGGGATCAGGAACAGCTCGCGATCCGCGACGCCGGTCCTGAACAGGTCCTCCTCGAACTTCGGCAGCTGGCCCGTGCCGGTCATGGTCTTGCGCGTGACCAGGTACGGAACCGAGTGCTCGACGTAGTCGTGCCGACGCGTGTGAAGGTCGAGGAAGAACGTGGTGAGCGCTCGCTCAAGAGCGGCTCCGGCTCCTCGCGCAACAGCGAAGCGGGGGCCTGACAGCTTCGTGGCCCGAGCGAAGTCGAGGATGCCAGTGGCCTCGCCGAGATCGACGTGGTCCTTCGGGGTGAATGAGAACGACGGCGGAGTGCCGACCCGGCGGACCTCGACCGCGAACTCCTCGGAGTCACCGTCGGGCGACCGGTCGTCGGGGAGGTTCGGGATGGTGAGGAGGAACGTGCGGAGCTCGTCCTGCACCTTCTCCAGATCGACCTCGATCTCGCGAATCTGTTCCTTGATCTCGCGGGCACGCTTCTTCAGCTTGGAGATGTCGCCGCCCTGCTTCGCGGTCTGCTGAACCTCGCTCGCCACCCGTTTGGACTCTGCCCGCAGCTCGTCGGCCGAGCGGATGTTCTGGTTGCGCCGCGACTGGAGACCCTCCAGCACGGACAGGTCCAGCGAGTACCCGCGACGGGCGAGACGACGAACTGCTTCGGCACCCATGTCGATGAGGGCGCGGGCATCATGCATGAGGACGTTCCTCTTTCTCCGGCGAGTGGGCTACAGCCTCGAAAGTAGCGGCCGGTGAACCTCGGCCGAGCAGCAATTTTGCGGCACCGCCGCGTACGTCCTGATCTCGTAGTTCCTCCTCGCCGAATCTCCTCGACGGGGATACGGGAGGTCCGAGCGGCCGTAAGCAAGTGCCGGGTTCGTCGAACCAGGAGATAGGGACAGCGCGGACCTCCCCGGATCACCGAGCGAGGCCCCCTCACCTACGACCACTGCGGCCAGGTCACTGCCCGAACATCTGCTTGACCAGGGACGCCCCCTCGAAGTCGGCGGGGATCGCGTCCATGTGGACTTCGTTGACCCGCTGGCCGAGCCACACGTTCGAGTCCCGCCGAACGCCCTGCTTCTTGAACCCCGCTTTCTCGTAGGCACGGATCGCCTTGGTGTTGGGTTCGAGCACGGTCAGGTAGACACACGCCATGCCCGCCACATGGAAGGCGTAGTCCAGGACGAGCCGGGTGGCCTCCGTACCGATCCCCTGACCGTGGTGGCCCGGGTCCAGGGTCACGAGGTATTCGGCGTGGCCGCGCGCTGTGTCCATCGCCAGCTTCGCCAGCCCCACCGGGGCCTCAGGTGTCTGGGAGACGTCGTAGATCGTGAAGCGGATCTCGTTGCTGCTGCCACCGTCGATGAGGATCGCCCGGGTTGTCCTCATCGGTTGGGGGCTCTGGCGGTTGTAGCCGACAATCGTGGTGATCTGCTGGTCGAGCCGCCAGTACGTTTCCAGGAGGTCATCCCGGATCGGTCCGAGTCCCGCGACCTTTCCGCGAAGCCAGATCCACGGTTCCTTGTCATCGCTCATGTAAGGTCCTTCGTATTTTGGGTCGGGATCGTCAGGAGGGCCGCGCATCGCCGTGTGCTGGGCGGTTCGGCCACCGGCTCACCGTCGAGCGAGACCCATGCATGCAGCACGACCGGGTCCGGACGGACTCCGTGATGCCAGGTGACCTTCCGCCCTTGGAGGGCGAGCGCGACGACTACAGCCACCGATGATTCCAAGCAGGCGATGCGCATGGGCAGGAATTCGTAGTACCGGACCGCGTTCGCCGCTTCCTCAACGAGCGACTTGACGGCGTACGCCCGGGGCAGGGAGGCCGCGAGGTAGACCAACCGCACCAGGCGACGCATCCGTTTCCTGCGTGGGCCGAGCTTCGCGGCCGCCACCGTCGCCATCAGGCCCACGCCGACGGCTGCGCGCACTCGCAAGGACACCGGGGGCGGAGGCTCCCACCCGAAGGGCACTTCGTGAGTACCGCGCGACGGTGCCCATGGCACACGCTTCACCGAGTAGACGTCGGAAGAGCAACGCCACCGCTCAGCCGCCACCGGGTCAAGCAGCCGCGTGGACCCGTTCAGATAGTCCACGACGACCAGCCACCCGCCATCCAGTTCGCACGCCCGCTCAAGGTTCGTCATCGCTGTACGCCTGCCTCCCATGGGGTACGTGCCATGGCCCGCCACCACGCCTCGAAGGCGACGATGGGTTGGACGGTCCCGAGACTGCCTGCACCCGCCGCGATCCTGCGGAGGTTCGCCCGCATGGTCGGTACGTCAAGCAGGCCGACCTCGGCGAGGTATCCGTCGAGCAAGGCGTCCACCTGTGCCAGGGAACGCCGGAGCCCTTCGTAGTGATCGGCGGTCGTGCTCGCCTTGGTGACCCGGCGCTGCAGGGCAGCGGGGAGCACATCCCGCATCCCCTCGATCAGGAGCGGCTTGTACCGGGCAGGCTCGGGCATCTCCTCCAAGGGCAGAGACAGATAGGCGTCGATCACCTGAGCGTCGAAGAAGGGGTTCTCCAGCCGAACACCGAGCGTGGCCGCCAGTTCGACATCGGCCCGCGCCGACCGCGCGCTGTCGATGAGAGCAGCCAGCGCGGCGTGGTGGGTTCGGCTGGAAAGCACCAGCCCCGTGTTCCTCGGACGAGCGGCGCGAGCGTGGGTCAGGGCTTGACGGAGAGACAGGCGGCGCACCTGAGCGAACCGGCTTGCCGCCGTGAAAGCCGTGAACATGCGGCGGTGCTGGAGCATCTCGGCGATGTAGGAGGGGCGCGTCACCAGCAGGGCGTCGCCCCCGTCGCCGGTCATGTGAACCTCACAGCCGTGATCAGCCACCCAGCGCATCTGCGCGGTGAAGCTGGCGACGGAGATCGCGCTCACAGGTGGCTCGTCGGTCGGCGGCAGGGTGGACAGATCCCGGTAAGGGGCGGCGCTTTCGGCCAGGCCGATCCAGGCGTGATCGAGCCCTGGAGCCGTGCCCGCCGCCGTGGCGTAGTCCATGTCCCCTCCGGTCGTGATCCCCGCAGGATGCAGCGTCGTGCCGATGATCGTCCGTCCCACAGGAGCGAGCCGGCGGGCGGCAAGCAACGCGAGGCTGGTGGAGTCCAGCCCTCCGGAGAAGTCGCACGCGGGGTGTTCGGCACCGTCCACACGCACAGCCACGGCGGCCTCCAACGCTCGGCGTAGTCTGATCGCGGTCGGAGTAGGCGACGGGTGGGGTGCCCATACCGGGGTCGCTGACCAGCCGCCCCGCTTCAGCCGGACGCGGTGACCGGCAGGAAGGCGTTGGACGTCAACGAACAGCGAACCCGCGATCGGCTCTCCCTTGATGAACGCCGTTACGGCACCGAGGTCGAGCGCTGGAGCGGTGTCAAGGGAGGCGAGCGCGCGGGCGCTCGTGGACCACATGACCTCCCTGTCGCTCACCCCGCGGACATAGACGGGGACCGACCCGAGGTCGGTCCAAACCTCCAGCCCGTCGGCTTCCACGTGCACCACCACGTAGGCGCCCGGCCATCTCCAAGCGATGTCATCGGGGACACCCTGGCGGGCGGCCGACCGTACTTGGGTTCTGGTGGCACCACACACTCCGATCGCCACGAGATGACCGGTCCGTGTGGCGACGACGATCGGCTTCGTGTCCTCGCCGACCCACATCATCGGAGTCTCGGACAGCGCCCGGGTACCGGTGGGGCGTCGAGTGGGATGGGGGTTGGTCGTCCCTCCGAACAACGGGTATCCCCTCTGTGAGAAGGGGCGCCCGCCCGGCAGCGGACGCCCCGGTGAGCAGACGGTCAGCAGTAGATCTGACGCTTGTCCTCGTTGTCGTCCGAGCCTTCGCCGAGGGTCAGGTCAGCGGCGTCGCCGAGGTCGACCACCATCGGGGGTTCGTAGGTCTGGTCCTCCACGTCCACTCCTTCCGAGGTCACTGAGGGAGATCCCCTCAACACTGAAGAGACTATTCTCAGAAACCATCTAGGTCAAGGAATAGTCATGTGCCCACTCGGCAAGGTCCGAACATCGAGAGTCAAGGGGGGACGCTCAGGAGTGCTCTCGGGTCAACTCCGCGAGGAAGGCGCGCGCCTCGTCGTCGTGGATCGCGGCGTCGGCGTACATCTGGAAGATCTCCAGGTAGAAGCGGATGTCGCGCGGTTCCGAGATCGACCGGTGCGTCGTGAAGCTCTCCACCGCCACCTCGCGATCATCAAGCACCGTGAACCCGTTTTTCGGAACCTGCGGCACGAAGACGCTCCACGGCAGCAGACCGAGCCGAACGTTCCCCAACGTCGACAGGTTCGCCAGACGATCCATTTGGGCCTTCATGGTCATCGCATCACCCAGACGCCAGCGAAGAGCCGCTTCCGTGATGACGAAGTGGAACTCACGCTCCGGGTCGAACAGCAGCGCTTGGCGGTCCAAGCGGGCTCGCACCGCCTGGGGGACGTCGGTCCCGGCCGTGGACAAGGGTTGGCTGAAGACCTCGCGTGCGTACTCCGGGGTTTGGAGGAGTCCCGGCACCAAGGAGGGCTGGAACGATCTGATCACCGAAGTGGACTGGGCACTTCGCCCGATGTCCTCCTGGACCCTGTGGAGACCTCGTTTCCGCAGCATGCGCAGGGAGGCGTAGCGGTCGTTCAGGGTTTGTGCCCGGGCCTCCAACTCTTCCCGCTCATCCGCTGGTGCCTGGTAGAGCTCGATCAAGGACTGAACATCCGCGGTTGAGGCTGTGACCTTGCCCGTCTCGATCTTGGAGACCTTCGCCTGACTCCACCCCAGCCGCTCGGCCACCATGACCCCGGACATGCCGGAGGCCGCGCGGAGCTGACGAAGGCGCTCAGCCAGCTCCGCGCGGTCCCGTTCAAACGATTCAGGTATTGCCATCAGTCCCGGTGATACTGCGGATGCGCGCTCCAATACTCGTTGAAGGGTACGGCCTTCGCCATCGCGAGATCACGCTGGGCGCGGTAGTGGTCCAGGTCTGGCTGCTCCAGCAGGTCCTTGCCAAGGATCTCGCCGTCGTCCCGGTAGTGCATCCGTACCACGTGGGTGTCGTCGAAGAACCAGAAGTCCTCATCGACGAGCCCCTCGGGGCGACCGTGTTCGGCGGTGTCGAGGATGAGGATCTCCTCCCCCGCTTGGGAGGTGAAGGTGTAGCCCCACTCCATCTCATAACGGAGGTAGTCCGTCAGGGGACTGTGGACGACATGGACCCGATAGCGTCGAACGCCCTGGTTCACGTGCTCCGTCACCTGGCTCATGTACGGGGTGGTGATCCCAACCCTCGGGCAGGGGTCGCCCGCCAGGTAGGACTTCAAAGGGGCGGCCTCTGACACCGGGTTGTAGACAGGCAGTGTCTCCAACCGGAACACACTCCTGGTGGCATCGTCGAACAACGCGTCGAACTGCTCACTGCTCAGAGGCAAGGTGGATTCCCTTCAGCATCTCGACGGGCACCTCGACCGCGCTCTCTCCGTTTGGCAGACCGAGGTCAGCCAACACCTTCGGATCACTGATCGTGTAGCCCTGCACGATGTAGGTGTCTCGGTCGGTCGCATAGACGGCAGGGCAGTCACCGTCCCAGCAGTCGCCACTGATCCTCTTGAGTTCCAAAGGAGGCTCCTCAGTCGGGGGCTTGGGCCATGACAAGATTATTCTGTGAACTTCGACATGTAAAGGAATAGTTTGCGAGGGTGAGCCTGTACAGGTCACAGCAGCGCGAAGGCGACCTGACCGACGGTCACGCCCACGACGACCGCGAGGCCATGCGACGCCGCGAGCCACCATGACGCCCCACGCTGCTTCCTGTGCCGCCCGGGTGACTCGCAGCGCCGCGTACCTTCGCCGTGCTTCGACCTGTCGGGCCGGTCCGCCGTGACGTTCATCCACGGCGGGAGGGGACCGTGTTCGATGCGGTACTCGACCCGGGGGTTGCCGCGCATCTGGGCCAGCATGGCCCTGCCGCGCGGGCTGAACCACGGGTCCTCACCCCTCCTACGAACAGCAGCCCCGGGAGCGAACCTCCGACCCCGGGGAGCGTCGAAGACGTTCCTCATCCGGGGGTTCAGCGTCGCCGCGCTCATCGGATCGCCTCCGCCAGCGTGAACTGCGTCCACACGGCCGTCCCGAGGTCAGCGCAGAAGGGGAAGGGGACCACCGGGTAGGTGCCCCACGCCGACGACAGCGTCTCGATCAGGAACAGGCCGCGCCCCCGTTCGGCCTCCTCCCACTCCCGGTCCGTGCGCTGACGCGGAACCTCCGGCTTGCTCTCCCGTGCCCCGTCGTCCACGACCACCAACCGCAGGGTCCAGGGGGTGGGGGCGTACAGAGCGCGGAGGACCCGACCACCGTCCTCGCCGGAGCGGGAGTGTTCGGCGGCGTTGGCGAAGGCCTCGCTGGCGCACAGGACGATGGTCTCGGTCAGGTCGTCAGGCAGGTCGAGCATCTCCGCGAGGTCTGCACGGAGATCAGCCCGAACCCGTGAGCACTGGGACAGGTCACCCGGGTACATCCGCGCGGGCCAACGGTGCCCCTGGACGGTGGGCAACGGCAGGATCGGGAGTCGTGGCTGTGCAACGATGGACATGCCGGTATTTCCTTCTCGGTTTTTGTTACTGGCCACGCCCTGGGAGTGCTTAGAACACCCGCCAGGGCCTTCCTTCTTCAGCGGACGACGCGGACGTGACCGCCCGCGTCCCTCGCATCCGCCATCGGCTCCGCGTCCTGCTTCGGCTCCGTCTCTGACTCCGGCACGAGGCTTTCCAGCAGCTCCAGGGACGCGGTTCGGGACAGAGCTTCGCCTTTGAGCGCCTCGAAGAGGTCGGCGTAGGCAGCGGTGAGACCGGGCTCGGTGATCAACTGCCCCGGCCCGCACGGCGCGGGCACGTACGCGGCCAGCCGGTGCGGGCTGAACGAGAGCACCCGGAAGGGTCCGGAGCGGCAGGGGTGCAACCGGGTGCCGCTGGGGATGACATGGAGGCTCACGTGGTCGAGGCTCACCATGCGGGCCAGGTGCAGGTGCTGTTCGCGCATGGTCTCGGGACCGCCGATCTCCTCCCTGAGCGCGGACTCGTCCACGACCACGCAGAAGTAGGGCTGGATACAGGCGTTGTGCGACGAGACCCGAACGCGCCGGGCCCGACTCAGCTCCGAGTGGGACAGGCTGGCCTCCAGGGGGCGGGCGGCCTCGCCCAGCGCCCGCGTGTAGGCCTCGGTCTGGAAGAACTCCGGGATCACCCCCGGATTGAACTCACGGAGCTGCCAGGCCTGACGCTGGAGCGGTTCGATCGGCCCGCCCTCGGCCAGGTGGGACTGGACGAGCGCCCGCGCCCAGGCGTCCAGCAGCACGCCGTCCATGCCGATCTGGTGTTCGAGGTAGGTGACCAGGTGCCGGTCCGGAGCGAGATCGCCCGCCTCGATCCGTTGCACGACGTCGGGGTCGCACACCTCCCGCAGAGTCAGGTCGTCCGGGGAGAGGCCCGCCCGGGTGCGCGCCTCCCGGACCCGTTCCCCGAACCTGGCCCATTCCAACCTCTCCACACGCTGCTCACTCCTGGACGCGTTCGTCCGAATTTCGTCGGTTCCAGAGCGCGCACGCACCATGCTTCCCCCTCAGTCCTACTGACCACCAACAGCTAGAATGAGTGAAGCATTTATTCTCATCGCATGCGAGCACTTCGGCGAGATTGACCTTACGAGACAGCTTCTTCTGGCCGGAAGGTAAGGAACCTGCGTCTTGGGCCTCGCTAGGCTCGCCACATCACGCCGCGAAGCAGGAGGTCTTGTGGGATCGAAACAGCCCACCGTAGCGGGACGCAGCCTGGGCGCGGAGCTCCGGTCAATCCGCGTGGCTCGCAAGCTCAGCAGCACCGCCGTTGCGAAGCAGCTCGGGTGGCAGCAGTCCAAGATCTCCAAGATAGAAACTGGCAAGCAGGGCATCACGCCCGCAGATGTCTCCGCCCTGCTCGTGGCCTACGGAGTCGTCGGCAACGAGCGAGACCAGCTCATCGAAGCGGCGGAAAAGGTCGATGAACCTGGCCTGTGGGAGAAGCAGGATGCAATGTCACGTGACTCACGCACCCTCATCCGGTTGGAGAGCGAGGCCACCGAGATCGTCAACCTGGAACCGCTCATCATTCCTGGTCTGCTCCAGACGCCGGACTACATCCGGGCGCTGATGAAGGCGTGCGGGGTCGCAGATGCTGACCTCGAAGCCAGGGTGTCCGCCCGCATGGCACGTCAAGCACTCCTGACCCGCGATTCACCGCCCATCCTGGACTTCATCGTCGACGAGTCCGCACTTCGCCGTCCTCTCCTGCCAGCGCAAGGGATGTCCAGACAGCTGCGGCACATCGTAGAAGCCGCTGAACGACCCAACGTGTCAGTACGCGTCTTGCCGTTCGACCTGGGCGGTCACCGTGGACTCGATGGGTCGTTCATGCTCCTGGGCTTCAACAAGGCGAGGACCGTCATCCACGTGGAACACAAGATCTCCACGTTCTTCCTCGAGGATGAGCGAGAGATCGCCTTCTACCGCGACGAGATCGATAGCCTGAGAGCAGCTGCGATGAATCCTGACGAATCGTCCGATTTCATAGCGGCCATCGCTCACGAACTCGGCTCCGGACAAGGAACACAGCAATGAACGCGCCATCCCATCACGAAGTCATCTGGCGCAAGAGCTCCTACAGCGGCAGGAACACCAACTGCGTGGAGGTCGCGTACGCTCCGGAGTCCTTCCGGAAGTCCAGCTACAGCGCGACCGAAAGCCACTGCGTCGAGGTCGCCGACCTGGCCTGGGGCGCGGCCATCCGGGACACGAAGCACCGCGACCTCGGCGCCCTGGCCTTCGACTCCGCCGAGTGGCACGCCTTCCTCGACACCGCCAGGCGCGACACCCCCTGAGACACCACGAAGGGTGGGCTGACCGCCTTCTGCGGGCAGACCCACCCTTCAACACTCAACGGCTGGGAACCATCAGACATTCGCGAGTTCGGCAGCGTCAGGAAGCCGGGCCGTCCTCCAAGTCCTCTCGTACTCGCTCAATCAGCCGAACAGCGGCGGAACCACGAACGGCACTTCTCGACAGCTCGGCGAACGTTCGCCGATAGGGCTCGACCGCGTCGCCATCCGTCAGGCAGAGCTCGGCGCTGACCGTCTCCACCAGGACCTTGCGGTTGTCATAGATCCAGAAACCGTGCATCGGCGACGTGGTGAGACCCGCATCCAAAGGCACGATGCCGATACCGCCGCGTCCTCTCCTGACCGAGTCCGCCAGGTCATCGAGCTGGTCGAAGAGAACGCTCACGGGGAACTGACGCATACGGAGAGCAGGCTCCCAGATGAGCGTCTGGAACTCCCGAGAACGATCATCCAGGACACGACGCCGCTCCATCCGCTTCCGGACACCCTCTTCCACATCGTCCGGTAGGCCATGCAGATCCACCACCCGCTGGATCATGTACCGGGCGTAGTCCGCTGTCTGGAACAGTCCGGGCACGCACACCGATTCGAAGATCTGAACGTGACGACTCCGACCCTCCAACTCGACAGCACTCTGCTGGCGCGCTCGGGTCCCCCCGGACAACCGCCTCCGCCAGCTCGTGTAGTGCGTCTCCAACGACCGGCGCTGCGCCACGAGTCCCTCGGCCGCGCCCGACTGACCACACGAGCGTGCCCACGTGCGCAGATCCTCCACCGTGGCGGTCTGCTTGCCGTGTTCCAGTCGAGACACCTTGGACGGATGCCAACCGGCCCTCGCGGACAACTCCCGGCCAGACAGCCCCGCCTCACTACGGAGTTCACGCAGGCGCGCCCCGAGTGAGACGCGGGCCGTCTGGTAGTCGGTCATTCCACCCTTGTCGCCATGTACTCCGTGAAGGTCAGGGCATGGTGCCACGCGGCGTCCCTCGCCTGCAAGGCGGCCAGGACCTCGGTCGGCTCCTCACTCAGCACGGCCCCGAGGACGTTCCCCTTGTCATCGAACTCCAGGCGGGCGACCATGCGGCTGTCGAACACCCAGAAGTCATGGTCCGGGAGTTCGTCCACGATCGGGTGTTCCCGGGGAAGGTAGCGGATGTCCTCCCCCACCCCGAGGTTGTAGGGGGTGCCCCACAACTCCCACCGCAGGTAGTCGGACGGCGGATCGTCGACCAGCCGGACCCGCTCCATGCGTTTCCCGGTAGCCAACTCCTCGCGCATCATCCGCAGCCACGGCGCGAACCACGAGAGATCCGAGTCGTCTCCGACCAGCCACCTCTGGAACGGCTCGTTCTCGTGCAGGACTCCGTAGAAGGTCCTGGTCTCCAGCCGCCACGCGGTATGGCGGTACGCGCGGAACAGCTCGTCGAAATCCTCACCGGATACCAGATCGGGCACGTCACTCCTTGGGGGCGAAGCGGGTCAGCAGTTCACGGGGAATCACGACGAACTCCTCGTGCGGCAGGACATCGGCCAACTGCGACAGCGCCTCGGGATCGGTGAGGCGATCGCCCTGAACGACGATGTCTCCTCCGTCGGTCTCGTACAGGGTGGGGCAGTTACCGCCGTGCGACGTGGTGCCGAGTGTGCGGAGCTTCATGGTCCTCCTCGTACATCGGGGCGAAGCCAGTATCTCGGGCCAAGCAACGCCGCGGGAGGCCGTTGACGCATCCTCGCGCGCAATCTCGCGCAACTCTCCGCGTCGGAGAGATCACCGCTTCTATTCTCCAGGAGACCCCCTGTCGGCACGAGGAGAGGCGGCTCGGTGACGGACGACGCTCATGCCCCTGACACGACTCCACGAATCCTTGCCCCCTATGTCCGGATCGGCATGCAGGGCCAGACGCTCTTCCTGGGTTTCGGGTCGATCCAGCAGGCCGTGACCGACGCACGCCTGTGGGAGCCCCTGATTCGGCTGGCCGACTACCAGTCCACACCGCGCACCCGATCCGAGTCCCTGACCTTCCTCACCCACGACCTACAGCTGGACACCGCGTCGGCCGAGGCCCTGGTCCTGCTGCTGGAATCCGGCCGGTTCCTGATCCCCGCCCAGTCCTACGATCCACGCGACCGCTACAGCAGGCACGCTTTGTTCTACGAACTGTCCGGCGAGGACTCCGCGCGGGTACAGAAGAGACTCGCGGACTCCCACGTCTTACTCCTCGGCTGTGGCGGCATCGGCAACCTGGTGGCGACCACCCTCGCGACGGCCGGAGTCGGCACGCTGACACTGGTGGACGACGACCAGGTGGAATTGAGCAACCTGACCCGCCAGTTCCTGTTCACCGAGGCCGACGTGGGCCAGCCCAAGTGCGAGGTCCTGGCCAGAGAAGTCACCCGCCGCAACTCCCACTGTCGGGTGCGCGCCTTCACCACGGCCGTCACCGACCGGACAGACCTCGCCGCCCTCGCCGTGTCGGATCTGCTCGTGGTCTCTGCCGACTCCCCGGGGCTCACACGGCTGGTCAACACCCACGCCGTCGCCAGCGGACAGGAGTGGCTCAACGTCTGCTACGTCAACGACATCGCGGTGTGGGGTCCCCTGGTCATCCCCGGGGTGACCGGTTGCTGGGACTGCCAGCCCCTGACCGCACACCCACCGCACGACGACCCGGATCTGGCCGCGCTGATCAAGCGCGTCAATTCCCGCTACCAGGCACCCTCCAACGGGCCGGTCAACATGGTCGCCTCCGCCCTCGCCGCTCTGGACGTACTACGTCGGCTGGGCGGCTTCGGTGTACCGGCCTCCCTGAACCGCAGGGTGGGCGTGTGGTCGCACGAACTGACGCTCGACGAACAACCCGCCGAACGCGATCCTCTGTGCCCGACCTGCGCGCGAGCCACACCAACCGCTACCGACCCCCGAGCCACCGAAGGAGCCAGGTGAACACCACACCCGCCGCCCCCGACTGCGTCTTCTGCCGGATCACGGTCGGGGACGCACCCGCCCACCGGATCTGGGAGGACCGGCACCACCTGGCGTTTCTGTCGATCTTCCCCAATACCGAGGGTTTCTCCGTCGTCATCCCGAGGGACCACCAGCCCAGCTACGTGGTCGACATGGACCCCGACCGCTACACGGCGCTGCACCTGGCCGCGCGCACAGTCGCCGGGCTCCTGGACCAGGCCTTCCCCGACGTGGCTCGCACCGGGATCATGTACGAGGGCTACGGAGTGGACCACGCCCACGCCAAGCTCTTCCCCATGCACGGCACCGCCGGGAACGCGGGCACCGACTGGCGCGAGGTCGCCTCTCCCATCGACGGCTACTTCGACCGCTACCAGGGCTACCTGTCCTCCCACGACCACCACCGCGCCGACGACACCTGGCTCGCCGAGGTCGCCCGGCGAATCAGAGCCGCGGAACGCTGAACCTCATCGGTCAGAGACACGGAAGGCCGGGACGGATCATGGTCCGCCCCGGCCTCATGCGGTCAGTTGTTACCGTCGTCGTTCATCGTGCCTCCCTGGGGTGAGAAGAATCGGGAACCGAGGCCAAGCGTTCCAAGAGGTGAACGACCTCGACGACCATGGAACCTCTCCCCAACACGCTCGACAACGGGGTTGCTTCGGATTGCGCGCGTCCCCGATCCGCCGGAGGGCACATCCAACGGGCTTGGCACACACGAACGCCCGGCCGGGGCACTCCCCCTGGCCGGGCGTTCGGGAACCGTGCGCGAACTACTTGCGCTTGTTGATCTCCTCGGTCAGCTGCGGCGCGACCGTGTGCAGGTCGCCCACGACACCGAAGTCGGCGAGCTCGAAGATCGGCGCCTCGGGGTCCTTGTTCACCGCGACGATGTTCTTCGAGGTCTGCATACCGGCGCGGTGCTGGATCGCACCCGAGATGCCCAGCGCGATGTACAGGTTCGGGCTGACCGTCTTACCGGTCTGACCCACCTGGAACTGGTTCGGGTACCAGCCCGAGTCGACGGCCGCGCGGGACGCGCCCACGGCGGCGCCGAGCGAGTCGGCCAGGTTCTCCACCACGGAGAAGTCCTCCGAACCCACACCGCGGCCACCGGAGACCACGATCGCGGCCTCGGTGAGCTCCGGGCGCGCGCCCTTCTCCTGCACGACGCGCTCGACGACCTTGGCGGCCTTGGCGGCGTCGGACAGCTCCACGGACACCGCCTCCTCGGCGGCGGCGCCGGCGGCGGCCTCGGCCGGGACGGAGTTCGGGCGGACCGCGATCACCGGGACACCGGTGGTCACGCGGGCGTGCGTGACCGTGGCGCCGCCGAAGATGCTGTGCTCGGCCACCAGCTCGGCGTTGACGTCGACGACGTCGGTGAGCACGCCGGAGCCCAGCTTCACGGCGGTCCGACCGGCGACCTCCTTGTTCTCGGCGGTGGCCGAGAGCAGGATCGCAGCGGCGGACTTGTCCTGCGCCAGCTTCGCGAGCAGCTCGGCCTTGGGCGCCACGACGTAGTCGTTGAGCTCGGCCGGAGCCACGTACACCTTCTCGGCGCCGAACTCGGCCAGCACGGCCTTGCCCGACTCCACACCGTCGCCGACCCACACCGCGGCGGGCTCGCCGATGCGGCGGGCCGCGGTCAGCAGCTCGGTGGTGACCTTCTTGACCTGTCCGTCGACGTGGTCGACGAGGACGAGGACCTCAGCCATAATCCTTGAACCTTCCTGAGTCTCTCGCCTGCGCCTACACGAACTTCTTCTCGGCGAGGAAGTCGGCGATCTTCGCGCCGCCGTCGCCCTCGTCCTTGACGACCGTGCCCGCGGCGCGCGGCGGCGCGGCGGCGAAGTCGACGGTCTCGGTGGTGGCGTTCGCCAGGCCGACCCTGCCGGTGTCGATGCCCGCGTCCGCGGCCGACTTCTTGTCGACCGGCTTCTTCTTCGCCTGCATGATGAGCTTGAACGACGGGTAGCGCGGCTCGTTGATCTTCTCGACCACGGAGACGACCGCCGGGAGCTGGGCCTCGACGACGTCGTAGCCGTAGTCGGTCTGGCGCTGGATCTTGATCGCGCCGCCGTCGATGTCGACCTTGCCCGCGAGCGTGAGCTGCGGCAGGCCGAGGTACTCGGCGAGCGCCGCGCCGACGACGCCGGTGCGCGCGTCGGTGGACTCGGAGCCGAGGACGACCAGGTCGTACTCGACGGTGCCCAGGGCCTGCGCGAGCGCGTAGGCGGTCTGGAGCGCGTCCGATCCGTGGAGCGCGTCGTCGTTGACGAAGACGGCCTTGTCCGCGCCCATGGACAGGGCCTTGCGGATGGAGTCCGTGGCCTGGTCGGGGCCCATCGTCAGGATGGTGACCTCGCCGCCGTGCTTCTCCTTGAGCAGGAGCGCCTCTTCGATGGCGTACTCGTCGAGCTCGTTGATGACGCCGTCGGACGCTGCTCGGTCGAGCGTCCTGTCATCGGCGTTGAGCTTCCGTTCGGTCGCCGTGTCCGGGACCTGCTTGACCAAAACGACAATATTCATGGCCGGTGGCCGACCTCCCTGCACTCCATGATCCGCCGTGCGGCGGAGCGGACGCTGGCGCGCCCCGTACTGCCAACAATGCCGAATGCCGTTCGGTCATCCGACGGCGGGTCGAAGTTCACGTCAACCCCGTCCCGCGGTGTCCTGATACCCAGATGTTACTGGCTAGTAGCTTCACAACCAACCCGCGCCCCCCGGATCAACTTAGGAATACCTCACTCGCCCTGGGGCGCGGAGCCCGGGGTCCCGGAAGTCGCGGTCCCACCAGCACCCACAGCCCTGGTGAACGCGTATCCCGTCCCCTCCCTCCACCATAGGCGGGCGCCTCGGCCGCGCCCGGCACGTCCTCCCCGACTCCGCCCCCGACACGGCGGCGCCCTCCTCCCCAGGGAGGGGAGAAGGGCGTCCGGGGAGCGGGCGCGTCTAGGAGAACCAGTCCGAGGGACCGCCGAGCGGCGCCCAGCTCGGGGCGGCGGTCAGCCCGATGGACAGGATGAGCATCATCAGCAGGACCGTCGCGACGACCACGCCGATGTAGAGGTAGAGGTTGGTGAAGTGGACCCGCCCCACGAGCCAGACCGCCTGGTGCCGCGCCTCCCGACCGCTCGGCATGATGTAGGCGAGCAGCACCATCACGAAGATCGCGAAGGCGCCGGTCCAGTTCGCCCCCTGGTTGCCGGTCTCGACGAACTGCGCGTACACCATCCCGACCAGGATCCCGCCGATCAGGTAGATCAGCGAGAACCCGAGCGTCCGCAACAGCATCCGCCCGAGGGCCCAGGGGAAGCTCAGCGCCACCACCATCGTGTCGGAGTCGCGCGGGCCCCGCGTCTGGAGCCGCCGCGCGTGCTCGGCCTTGACCACGTCCAGCGCGGACAGGACCGAGATCACCACGACGCCCAGCCCGAAGCCGAACCACGGGAACCACAGCGCCACACCGGCCAGCGCGACCATGAGCGGGATGAGCGTCAGCGGGTGCATCCGCCACCCGGGGTGCTCGTACTCGTCCTCGTACTCGTCGTCGTCCTCGTCCGCCTGGCCGCCGCGGAAGTAGTCGCCGAGGCGGTCGGTCCGACCGCTCCGGAACCGGCCCAGCAGCCCGCCGCGCTCCTCCTCGTACCCGTCGTCGTAGTCGTCCTCGCCGAACTCCTGCGTCTGCCCGTGCGAGCGCGCGTCCCCGACGGGGGTGAGGATGTCGCCGAAGTCGGCCTTGTGCAGCGGCGAGTTGAAGAACTGCGTCTGGGGCGCGTCGTTCGGCGGCGCCTCGTAGGTGGTCGTGCGGTTGTCGACCGGCCGCTCCTGGGAGCCCAGGATCGTCGTCCCCTGGGGGTCACCGGCCACGGGGTCCATCATCCGCGTGCCCTGGGTGTCACCCCGCTCGGGCAGCTCGTCCGGCTGGATCCGCTGCGTGCCCTGGGGGCCGCCGGAGGCGTGCGCCGCCTCCTCGTCCGCGTCCCGGAACGACGCGGCCGGTCCGGACAGGTCGTCGGTGACGCCCCCGTCGTCACCGCGCGCGGGCGCGACGGGTTCGACCGGCTCGGTCCAGGAGCTGGCGGTCGGCGCCTGCTGGGCGCCGCTCGCCGTGTGCGAGGGGCTCCAGCCCCCGTCCCCCTGGGCGGCCCGGTTGGCGAGGTATCCGGCGGCTCCCCCGGCCACGGCGCCGGCGGCACCGGCCGCCGCGGCTCCACCGAGACCGATCCCGCCGCCGGCGCCTCCGCCCGCGCCCAGGCCCCCGGCGTCGTTCCCCGGCCCGGCGCCGTACACGGTGTGGTTGCCGGTCAGACCGGTGGACCCCGTGCCCGCGTCCTCCGTCCAGGGCAGGTCGAGGTTGAGGCGGCTCGTCTCGGCGACCAGGTCGGCGGCGCTGGGACGGCGGGCCATGTCGCGGGAGACGGCGGCGTTGACCAGCGGTCGCAGCGCCTCGTGCATCCCGTCCATGTCGATCTCGCCGTTGAGGATCCGGAAGAAGATGACCTCGAAGCTTCCCGCGCCGTAGGGCGGGCGGCCCGTGCAGGCGAAGGCCACCGTCCCGCCCCAGGCGTGGATGTCGGTGGCCGAACCGAGGTCCGTCCCCTCGATGACCTCGGGCGACAGGTAGCTGGGGGTGCCGACGAAGGTGCCGGTCTGCGTGAGCTTGGCGCCGTCCACCGCGTGCGCGATGCCGAAGTCGATGACGATCGGCTCGCCGTTGGAGATGATCACGTTGCCGGGCTTGAGGTCCCGGTGGATCACGTCCACGGCGTGGATGTCCTTGATCGCCCGGGCCAGTCCGGCGACGAAGCGCGTCAGGGCCCGGCCGCGCAGGGGGCCGTGGTCGGTGACGGTCGCGTCCAGCGTGGGCCCGGGGATGTACTCGGTGACGACCCACGGGAGCTCGGCCTGGGTGTCGGCGTCGATGACCTCGGCCACGTTGGGGCTCTGCACGCGGCGCATGGTCTCGACCTCGCGCGCGAGCCGCGCCCGCGCGATGTGGTCGCCCGCGACCTCCGGCTTGAGGACCTTCACCGCGACGAACTGCTCGGTCCGGGGGTCCTCGGCCTGGTACACCACGCCCATGCCGCCCTGCCCGATGCGGCGGCGGATCACGTAGTGGCCGATGCGCTCCGGCAGCTCCTCACCCGTGGGGAAACCTGCCGACATTGCCATCGAGAACTCATCCCCTCAAAAGACCGCATTCCACCTCGGCCAGCCTACCGTCCGGGGGGATGGGTCATCGTTGGCTCATGGGCCCTGGCCCGGGCCCGTGTGGTCGTGTCACTACCGCCAGGCTCTGGGGTTCCGGCGATCCGTCCGCGGTCCGTCGTCGGAAGGGACCACCTCGAGTATGACGGAAGATCCGGGCGTCTGGTTCCGCCGAATCGTGTCCGGGAACCCGCTCCTCGGCCCGAGCGGCGGGGCCGGACACGCGATCCGGCCGCCGCCGCCCCGCGGCGAGTGTGAGCAGTCCGTCAACGACCCGAGAACTCGGCCTTGCCCGGCCCCCGCTCGATGAAGCTGCGCATGCCGGTCTTCTGGTCCTCGGTGGCGAACAGCCCGGAGAAGTGCAGGCGCTCGATCTCCAGTCCGCTGTCGAGGTCGGTCTCCAGCCCCCGGTCGACGGTCTCCTTGGCGGCGGCCAGCGCGACCGCCGGGCCGTCGGCGAACCGCGCGACCCTCGCCACGGCCGCCGCGTAGACCTCCTCGTCCGCGACGACCTCGTCCACCAGCCCGATCTCCAGGGCCTCCTGGGCGCGCACGTGGCGGCCGGTGAAGATCAGGTCCTTGGCCCTGGCCGGGCCGACCAGGCGCGGCAGCCGCTGCGTGCCGCCCGCCCCCGGGATGACGCCGAGCGTGATCTCCGGCAGACCCAGCTTCGCCTTCGCGCCCGCGACCCGGAAGTCCGCGGCCAGCGCCAGCTCGCACCCGCCGCCGAGCGCGTACCCGCTCACGGCCGCCACGACCGGCTTCGGGATGCGGGCCACGGCCGTCAGGGCGTTCTGGAGGCCGCGCGAGTACTCCAGCATCTGGGCGTGGCCGAGGTCCGCCATCTCCTTGATGTCGGCACCGGCCACGAACGCGCGCTCCCCGCCGTAGAGCACCACGGAGCGCACGGACGCGTCCGCCGACACCCCGGCCGCCGCCTCGGCGATCTCCCTGGTCACCTGAGCGTTCAGCGCGTTGAGCGCCTTGGGCCGGTCGATCCGGATCACGGCGACCGCGGAGTGCTCCTCGTCGGTCTCCACCCGCACGAACTCGCCCACGAGCTCCACCTCACTTCCTTCGCTGACGAAGTCTTCGGACTACCTACTACTCGGACTGCCTATCACCCGCGTCAGGAGAAGAGCAGCACCAGGGTCCCCAGACGCTCGGACACCGTGTAGGCGACCACGAGCAGCACGACCGAGGCGACCAGCAGCAGGCTGTCCGAGCGGCGCCAGCGGCTCTCCCTCGCCCACGACCGGGGGCCGGTGCCGAACCCGCGCGCGTCCATGGCGGTGGCCAGCAGCGTTCCGGTCCGGATCGAGCGCACCAACAGCGCGAACAGCCGTCCGAAGAACAGCGACACCACACGCAACGGGTGGTACCCGGCCTCCAGCCCGCGCGCCCGGCGGGCGAGCGTGATCGTGCGCCACTGGTGGGCGAGCAGCGGGATCAGCCGCAGCGCCGCCAGGACGCCCATCGCGGGCCGCTCGGGCACCCGCAGCTTCTGGACGAGTCCGTCCGACATCTCCGTGGGGTCGCTGCTCGCGGCGGCCAGCAGCCCCGGCAGGGCGATCGCCAGCAGCCGCACGGCCGCCCCCACCGCCCCCTCCAGCCCGTGCTCGCCGTAGAGGTAGTTGACCGCGCCGCTGGACAGCCCCATGAGGAGGAAGGGACCGCCCAGGACCACCAGCGTGCGCCGGTCGATCCCGCTGAAGGGGACCGACAGCACGACCGCCGCCAACACCACCCCGCCGGTGACCGCGTCCACGGCGGGGACCAGGCCCAGGGCGAGGATCAGGGCGGCCAGGAGCTTGGCCGCGGGGTTGAGCCCGGTCATCCAGTACCGGACGCCGCCTTCCCGGGGCACGTCCAGGGTCATGGTGTCGCCCGCCGTCGCCTGCGCGGGACGCTCCTTCCGCGCGCTCACGCGGTCCCCCCTTCCGGGTCGGCGGCGACCGCGTCCACGGGCGCCACGCCGCCGTCCGCCACCCGTACCCGTGTGTCGGTCAGGTGCCGGAGCAGCAGTTCGTCGTGGGTGGCCATGACGACGGCCCGCCCCTCGGCGCGCAGCGCGCCCAGCAGCTCCACGAGCTCCGTCCAGGTCCGGGTGTCCTGGCCGAAGGTCGGCTCGTCCAGCGTCAGGACGTCCGGCGCGTGCGCGGGGCCCGAGCTGAGCGCGGTGGCCACCGACAGCCGTCGCTTCTCCCCTCCGGAGAGGGTGTAGGGGTGCACGTCGGCGAGCCTGGTCAGCCGGAGCCGCTCCAGCAGCTCGTCGACCCACGCGTCGGCCGCGCCCCGGTCCATCCCCGCCCGCAGCGGGGCGAAGAGCAGCTCCTCGCGCACCGTGGGCGTGACGAACTGGTCCTCGGCGTGCTGGAAGACCGTGCCGACGTGCCGCGCCAGTCGGCGCGCGGGCCAGCGCCGCAGCGGGCGCCGGTCGACCTCGGCGAGCGGGCCGCGCGGGTGCACGGCGCCGCGGTACGGCTTACTCAGTCCGGCCAGCAGCATCAGCAGCGTCGACTTGCCCGCGCCGTTGGGCCCGGTCAGCGCGGTGGCGGTCCCGGCCTCGACGGCGAGGCCGACCCCCGCCAGCACGGTGCGCGGGGGCGCCGACCGCGCGCCCAGTTCGACCGGGGTGCGCGCGGCGACGCCGACCGCCTCGAGCAGCGTCGTGCCGCCGGGGGCCGGGGAGAGGTCGGGCTCGGGCTCGTTCCCGGGGATCCACACGCCCTGGTCGGCCAGGGCGCGTCCGTGCTCCGCGAAGACCGTCTGGGGCGCGCCGTCCGCGATCACTCCGCCGCCCGGTTCCAGGACGACCACTCGGTCGACCAGGTCCACGACGTCGGCCACGCGGTGCTCGACCAGGACGAGCGTCGCCTCGGTCTCGGCCAACAGCCGTTGGAGCACGCCGCGCACCAGTGCGGCGCCGGCCGGGTCCAGGTTGGCGGTCGGTTCGTCGAGCAGGAGCAGTCGCGGGCGCATGGCCAGCGCCCCGGCGATGACCAGGCGCTGCTTCTCGCCGCCGGACAGGGCCCCGGTCGAGTGGCGCCGCCCGTACGGGAAGCCGACCTCGGCCAGGGCGCCGTCGACGCGCGGCCAGATCCGGTCCGGGGCCGCGCCCAGGTTCTCCAACCCGAAGGCGACGTCGTCCCCGGCGCGGGCCATCACGAGCTGGGTCTCGGGGTCCTGGCTGACCAGGCCGACCACGCCCCGACGCCGGTCGGCGGGTTCGCCGTCCACCAGGAGCGTGCCCTCCTGGTCGCCGCTGATGGCGCTGTCGGCGCCGGTGAGCCCGGCGAGCGAGTGCAGCAGGGTCGACTTGCCCGCGCCCGAGGCGCCGAGCAGCAGCACACGTTCGCCGGGTTCGACCGTCAGGTCCACGCCGCGCAGCGCGTGCGCCCGGCGACCGGAGTGACGCCAGCCCCAACCGGAGAGTTCGACGCGCGCGCCGGGGCCTCCCGCCGTACGAGAGCCCACCCCGGTCAGCCCTTGGCCGACGGGAAGGGGGCCAGCGCGCCGGTCCGGGCGAGCGCCGTGGTGATGAGGCGGGCGCCGACACCGGCGATGACGGCGGCGCTGGCGATGACGATGAGGCCGTAGGCGAGCTTGAACTCCAGCGGCCAGGCGACGTTGTAGGTGATGTTGTCGCGGATGGCGGGGGAGATCCCGGCGACGGCTGCGGCGAGCACGGCCACGCCCATGCCCCAGCGGCGGTAGCCGAAGGCGAGGAAGACCAGCTCGGGCAGGATGCCCTGGAGGGTGCCGTCGAGGATCACCATGATCCCCCACTGGGTGCCGAGCACCGCCGAGACGGAGGCGGCGGCGATCGAGGTGAGGAGGGCGGCGCCGGGCCTGCGGATGATGAGTCCGCCCAGCACGCCGGAGATCAGCCACATGCCGTAGACGACGGCCTGTCCGGGCGGGAAGCCCACGAACAGCGGCGTGGTGACCGTCCACACGATGTTCCACAGCCAGAAGACAACGCCGATGGCGACGCCGATGACGGCGGCGACCACGATGTCGACCGTCCGCCAGCCGCGCAGCCGGGTGAGGACGTCCTGCCAGAAGCCGGACTTGGTGGTGTCGGTGCTCATTCCTGTCCCTTCGTCGGGTGACGAGGGGTCGCGGCCAAGAGCGCCTCCGGCCGCGCGCGGCGCGCACCGGACTCGTGCCGGTGCGCGGGACACACGCCACCGGCGGCGGTTCCTACGACTTCCTTCGCTGGCATGACCCAGATCAGGTGTGTAAGGGTCTGCGGCGACGGTGCCGCACTCTCAGCGCTCATGCGCTCCCCTGTCGGTTATGCACCATTATGCGGGACGTACTGCCTGGTGGTGACACGCACCACCCGGCACACGCCGCCAGCCGCCCCCGACGAGGGCCGCCCGTCGTCGCCGACGAACGCCCGCGAGCCCGGCCGCCACGGCGGTCCCGCGCTCCCCGGCGCCCCGCGGCACGCGTGCGCCGCGCTCCGGAAAAGCCACCCAGTTCACGGACCTCACAGCCGTCCCCGGCTTCAACCGCCCGCGGATCCCTCGCTCCGCGTGTCGCCCTCGGCTTCCCCAGCACCGCCGAGACCATCGGCATCCTCCGAGGGGTCCTCGTCTCCTGCGTCGCTGGCGTCCCCGGTGCCGCTCTGACCGCCCTCGGACGCCTCGGCACCCCCGGTGTCTCCCGTTTCTCCGCTGTTCTCGGTCTCCCCAGTGCTCTCTGAGGGCTCAGCACCACCAGCACCCTCCGCGAAATCAGCGTTGCCAGCACTTTCCGGGGGCTCGACACCACCAGCACCCTCCGTGGAACCAGCGTTGCCAGCACTTTCCGGGGGCTCAGCACCACCAGCACTTTCCGGATGCTCAGCGTTGCCAGCGTTCCCTGAGGGCTCAGCATCCCCAGGAGCCCCACCCTCGTCGAAAACCCCGCTCCTCTCGGCGCGCCCGGAATCACCGTCGCCCCCATCGTCGAACGGCTGGGCGTCCGGGGCGCCATAGGCCTCGGGCGAGGCCGCGAACCCCTCCGCCGGGAGCGACGCGGTCGCCCCGCTCATCGTGTCCCGCCAGATCGGGCCCGGCAGCGTCCCCCCGTAGACGATCCCGTAGTACCGGCCGCCGATGGTCACGCCCTGGAGCGGGTGCCGCTCGCCGCCGCGCACGTCGCCGACCGCGACCGCCGCCGCCAGGTTCGGCGTGTACCCCGCGAACCACGCGTAGGCGGCCCCGTCGGTCGTCCCCGTCTTGCCCGCCGCCGGACGGCCGATGCCCAGCCCGTTCGCGGTCCCGCCGTCGAACGGCTCCTGGAGGAGGTGGTTCACCCCGTCGGCCACCCGCTGGTCCACCGTGCGCTCGCACTCGGCCTCGACCGGGATCTCCTCGTCGTCGCCCGTACCCGACCGGTCGATGACCACGGCCGTGACCGGCACCGGCACGCAGTGCACTCCCCGGGCGGCGAACGTGGCGTAGGCGGCGGCCAGGGTCAGCGGTGAGACCTCCTGGTCCCCCAGCGTGAACGAGCTCCACACCCCCAGCGGCTCCCCGTCGGCCCGGTGCACACCCGCGCGCTCGGCCATCGTCGCCGTCTCGCACAGGCCCACCCTCCGCTGGAGCTGCGCGAAATAGGTGTTCACCGACCCCCGCGTCGCGCTGACCATGGTGTGCGACCCAGAAGAACCCTCCCCCACGTTGCGCACGTCCCACGGTTCCATCCGGCCGCCGTCACAGTTCCTCAGCCCGCTGATCGAGATGGTTCCGGGCGACCGAAAACTCGTCCCGTAGCCCATTCCGGCGTCCAGCGCGGCGGCGAGGGTGAACGTCTTGAACGTCGATCCCGCCTGGTAGCCGGTGGTGCCGCCGTCGCGCCGGTCCACCGCGAGGTTGATCGCGGTCGTGCCCGGGTCCGTCTCGTCGAACCCGTACCGCAGGTTCTGGGCGAGCGCCCGCACCCGCCCGGTCCCGGGCTCGACCACCGCCTCGGCGGCGAACCGCGTCGACCCGTCGCTCGGCACGTGCCGGTCGACCGCCTCCTGGGCCGCGGCCTGCGTCCGCGGGTCGAGCGTGGTCCGCACGCCGATGCCGCCCTGGCGCAGCACCGCCCGCCGCTCCTCCTCGGTGTCGCCGAGCACGTCCGTGCGCAGCAGCCAGCGCGTGACGTAGTCGCAGAAGAACGGATACGCGCTGTGGTAGCAGCTCCCGCCGCGCGGTGTCGGCGCCAGCCCGAGGTCCCGCGCCAGGTACCCGTCGGCCTCGGCCCGACTGATCCGCCCCACGGCCACCATCCGCTCCAGGACGAGGTCACGCCGCTTCCGGGCGGCCTCCGGGTTGGTCAGCGGGTCGTAGTAGGAGGGCGCCCGCACCAGGCCGACCAGCGTCGCCGCCTGCCCCGGGTCCAGGTCGGCGGCGGGCACCGAGAAGTACCGCCGCGCCGCGATCTCGATCCCGTGCGCGCCCGCGCCGAAGTAGGCGAGGTTGAGGTAGCCCTCCAGGATCTCGTCCTTGGTCAGCCGCCGCTCCAGACCCACGGCGTACCGAAGTTCGACCAGCTTGCGCGCCAGGCTGCGCTCGCTCGCCCGGGCCGCCTCCTCCTCGGTGTCCGCGGACTCGATGAGCAGGTTCTTCACGTACTGCTGGGTGAGCGTGGACCCGCCCTGCGTGTCGCCCAGGGCGGTGAGCAGCGCCGCCCGCAGGACACCGCGCGGGTCGAAGCCGTGGTGGTCGTGGAATCGGTCGTCCTCAATGGCGAGGAGGGCGGCGGGGACCCAGGGGCTGACCTCGTCGAGGGAGACCACCTCGCGCTCGCGTTCGGCGATCTCGGCGAACGGCCGCCCGTCGACGTCGGTGAGCACGACCCGCTCCGACAGGTGGGGCACCTCCAGGTCGGCGGGCATCGCCATGAAGAGCGCGGCGGTGTCGCGGCCGAGGACGCCCAGCGCCCCGGCCCAGGGCAGGACCAGGGCCGCCGCCAGCGCCCCGGCGAGCACCGACACACCGAGCAGTCGCGCCAGCGCGCGCGGCCTCACCGCGCGCGCTGCTCCCCTCCCCCTCGATCCCGCCACGTCGCCCCCTCACGCCGTGTTGGCTCGCGCCGCGCACGACGGGTCACGAGCTCCGCGCCGACCACCCTCCCAGGGCGACCGCAAAGGGCGGACCGGCGTCTCCGGCGTGTCCATGAAAAGCTTCCTCAATCCATGGCAAAACGCGCAGATCGACCATAGGTAGCGCAAGCCAACAAAACCACATCATCGCCGCGAAGTGGCCACGAAAAGACTCGACATCAAGAGGAATCCGACACCGGGGCGCCCCGCATCCGACCGAATCCGATGCAAACGCTCCCAGGGGGGACACGCCGGACCGCTGGGGATGTCCGGAATAGGACCCACCGAACCAGGGCCGCATTCCATCATCCCTACCCAGGGCGGCCCGGAGTCCAACATGACCGTGGAGTTTTCCGACTTATCTCCAGAGAACTCCACGAACCCCCCACAGAGACCCCCGCATTCGCCGTTGCCCTATGCCCCGTTTGCGAGGTTTGCCCAGGTGAAACCAGCCAAATACCAGGCATGAGCCCGAACAGCCAGTGTGATGAGGATCACATAAATTATCCGGCCCCGACACTCCGCCAAACCCCACAAGAGGGCAGACGATAGACAGCGGAGGGCACCGAAGCCGTAATCCGGACAGTTTTGTCCGGACTCTTCGTTAACCCTGCCTTTCGTTGTATTAACAGCACGTTATTTCCACTCGGGACCCAGCCACCCACTGCCCATAACGCCCGAACCACGACAATGACGGTGTAGCCAGTGATCGGACGCCTGCCCATACTTGACATCTCTCCAGACAACGATCTCGGTCCCGTGAAAGCCGTTCCCGGAGAACGCTTCACCGTGGCCGCGACGGTCATCCGCGAGGGCCACGACTCCCTCGCCGCCGGGGTGGTCCTCCACTCGCCCGAGGGCCGCCGCGAGGCGCTCGTGCCCATGCGCGAACGCGTCCCCGGCACCGACCGCCACGAAGCCGAGGTCAGCCTGCCCCGCGAGGGCACGTGGTCGTTCTCGGTCGAGGCGTGGACCGACCCCTTCACCACCTGGCACCGCGCCGCCCGGGTCAAACTCCCACTGGACCAGGACACCGACGTCATGCTGGAGGAGGGCGCCCGCCTCCTCGCGCGCGCGGGCCGCCGCGTCCCCCGCGACCCGGTGCTGACCAGGACCGCCAAGGCCCTGCGCGACACCTCGCTCCCACCCATGGAACGGTTCGCCGCCGTGACGCCCGAGGTCGTCGAGGCGATGGCGGCCCACCCGATCCGGCAACTGGTCACCCGCTCCAGGCGGACGCAGGTGGCCGTGCACCGCGAACGCGCGCTCTTCGGCTCCTGGTACGAGTTCTTCCCGCGGTCCGAGGGCGCCCAGGTCGACACCGCCCCCGGCCACGAACGCTCCGGCACCTTCGCCAGCGCCGCCAAGCGACTGCCCGCCATCGCGGACATGGGCTTCGACGTCGTCTACCTGCCGCCCATCCATCCCGTGGGCGCCACGCACCGCAAGGGGGCGGGCAACGCCCTGACCGCGGCGCCGGGCGAACCCGGGTCGGTCTGGGCGATCGGGTCGGCCGACGGCGGCCACGACGCGGTCCACCCCGATCTGGGCACCCTCGCCGACTTCGACGCGTTCGTCGCCGAGGCGGCCGAGCACGGCCTGGAGATCGCGCTGGACCTGGCGTTGCAGTGCTCCCCCGACCACCCGTGGGTCACCGAGCACCCCGACTGGTTCGCCCGCCGCGCCGACGGCTCCATCGCCCACGCCGAGAACCCGCCCAAGAAGTACCAGGACATCTACCCGCTGTGCTTCGACACCGACCCCGACGGCATCCACGCCGAGGTCCTGCGGGTGGTACGGCACTGGATCGACCACGGCGTGCGGATCTTCCGGGTCGACAACCCGCACACCAAGCCGGTCGCCTTCTGGGAGCGCCTGCTGGCGGACGTCGCCCGCGAGCACCCCGACGTCCTGTTCCTGGCCGAGGCCTTCACCCGCCCGGCCATGCTCCGGACCCTGGCCAAGGTGGGCTTCCACCAGTCCTACACCTACTTCACCTGGCGCAACGGCAAGGAGGAGATCCAGGACTACCTCACCGAACTCAGCCAGGAGACCGCCCACTACCTGCGCCCGAACCTCTTCGCCAACACGCCCGACATCCTGCACGCCTACCTCCAGCAGGGCGGACGGCCCGCCTTCGCCGTCCGCGCCGTCCTGGCGTCCCTGCTCTCGCCGACCTGGGGGATCTACTCCGGGTTCGAACTGTGCGAGAACGTGCCCGCCGCGCCCGGCGGCGAGGAGTACCTGGACTCGGAGAAGTACCAGTACCGGCCACGCGACTGGGCGGCCGCCGAGGCCTCGGGGACGACGCTGACCGGGCTGATCAGCACGCTCAACCGCCTGCGCCGCGAGCACCCGGCCCTGCGCGAACTGCGCGGCCTCCGGTTCCACCACGTCGACCAGCCCGAGCTGCTCTGCTTCTCCAAGCACCGGCCCGCCGAGCGCCCGGGTGACCCCGACGACCTGGTCATCGGGGTCGTCAACCTCGACCCGCACCACGCACGCGAGGCGACGGTGCACCTGGACCTGCCGTCCATCGGCCGCACCTGGGAGGAGGAACTCACGGTGACCGACGCGCTGTCCGGCCAGACGCACGTCTGGCGTGCGGACAACTACGTCCGGCTCGACCCGGCGATCACCCCCGCGCACGTCTTCACCACCACCGGCAGATAGCGGCCCCGGACGGAGGGGGGTCGGCCACCGCGCCGGCCCCCGGTCCGGAACGCCCGTTGACCCGAAGTCGAACCTTTCTTGGTGGGGAGCAGTTGATGAGCACAGACGAGTCCGGACCGGACGGCCACGGTCACGCCGAGCACGGTCCGCTCGCCCCAGCCACCGGGGCCGCCACCGGCCCGCTCATGTCCTCGGGTGGTACCAGTGACCCCCACTGGTACAAGCACGCGGTTTTCTACGAGGTCCTCGCCCGCGGCTTCTTCGACTCCAACGGCGACGGCACCGGCGATCTCGCCGGACTGGTACAGAAACTGGACTACCTCCAGTGGCTGGGCATCGACTGCGTCTGGCTGCTGCCGATGTACCAGTCCCCGTTGCGCGACGGCGGGTACGACATCTCGGACTACTTCACGATCCTCCCGGAGTTCGGCACGACCGCCGACTTCGTGGAACTCCTCGACGAGGCGCACCGACGCGGCATCCGCGTCATTACCGACCTGGTCATGAACCACACCAGCGACCAGCATCCGTGGTTCCAGGCCTCCCGCACCGACCCCGAGGGTCCCTACGGCGACTTCTACGTGTGGTCGGACACCGACGACCGGTACGACGACGCCCGCATCATCTTCGTCGACACCGAGACGTCCAACTGGACCTACGACGAGGTCCGCGGCCAGTACTACTGGCACCGCTTCTTCTCCCACCAGCCCGACCTCAACTTCGAGAACCCGGCCGTCCAGGAGGCGATCCTGGAGGTCCTGCGCTACTGGCTCGACCTGGGCATCGACGGGTTCCGCCTGGACGCCGTGCCCTACCTCTACGAGCGCGAGGGCACCAACTGCGAGAACCTCAAGGAGACCCACGAGTTCCTCAAGCGCGTGCGCGCCGAGGTCGACCGCCTCTACCCCGACCGCGTGCTCCTGAGCGAGGCCAACCAGTGGCCCTCCGACGTCGTCGACTACTTCGGCGACTTCGAGTCGGGCGGCGACGAGTGCCACATGAACTTCCACTTCCCCCTCATGCCGCGGATGTTCATGGCGGTGCGCCAGGAGCAGCGCTTCCCGATCTCGGAGATCCTCGCCCAGACCCCGAAGATCCCGAACGACTGCCAGTGGGCGATCTTCCTCCGCAACCACGACGAGCTGACCCTCGAAATGGTCACCGACGAGGAACGCGACTACATGTACGCGGAGTACGCCAAGGAACCCCGCATGCGCGCCAACGTGGGGATCCGCCGACGGCTCGCCCCGCTGCTGGACAACGACCGGGACCAGATCGAGCTGTTCACCGCCCTGCTGCTCTCGCTGCCGGGCTCGCCGATGCTCTACTACGGCGACGAGATCGGCATGGGCGACAACATCTGGCTCGGCGACCGGGACGCGGTACGCACCCCCATGCAGTGGAGTCCGGACCGCAACGCCGGGTTCTCCCGGGGCGACCCCGCCCGCCTGTACCTGCCGCTGATCATGGACCCGGTCTACGGCTACCAGGCGATCAACGTGGAGTCGCAGCGCGACAACCCCGGCTCGCTCCTGCACTGGACGCGCCGGATGATCCAGATCCGCAAACGCCATCCCGTGTTCGGCACCGGGGCGTTCACCGAGCTCAACGCCACCAACCCGAGCGTCCTGGCGTTCATCCGCGAGCACGGGGACGACCGCATGCTGTGCGTCAACAACCTCTCCCGGTACCCGCAGCCGGTGGAGCTGGACCTGGCGCGCTACGCCGGGGTCAGTCCGGTGGAGTGCGTCGGCGGCGTGCGGTTCCCGGAGATCGGTGAGCTCCCGTACCCGCTCGCCCTGCCCGGACACGGCTTCTACTGGTTCCAGCTGCCCGCGGCGGCCGCCGCCGGGACGCACGGGCGTGACCACGACGGTGTGCCCTCCTACGGGCTGCCCGCGGCCGGCGTCCGTGTCCGTTCCACCGACGAGGGCCCGCTCGTCCGCGCGCACCCCGACGGCGCGCCTCCGGCGCCCGCGCGGTCCGCCGCCCCCGTCCCCGGGACCGCGGACCCGGTGTCGGAGCGCTCGGACCGGGGCGGTGGCGGGAACGGAAACGGGGCTGCCTGACATGTCGAAACTCGAAGAACTCCTGGCCGCCTGGCTGCCCCGACAGCGCTGGTTCTCCGGCAAGGGGGTGCCCATCCACGACCTGCGCGTGGCGAGCAGGCACACCCTGAGGGCCGCGCGGGGGGACGCGCCCAGCCTGGACGTCCTCGTGGTCGAGGCCCAGCAGCGGGGGCGCTACTCCCGCTACCAGGTGCTGATGGGCTCCCGACCGCCCCGGTCGCTGCCGGGCGAACTGGCGGCCGAGACCATCGGGGTGTGCCGCGTGGCGGGAGGCCGTCCGCGCGCGGTCTACGACGCCTCGCACGACCGGGAGCTGAGCGCCGTCCTGCTCGAACGGTTCTCCGCCCCGGCCGCGCCCGGGGACTCGGCGGGGGTCCGGTTCCGGACCCTGCCCGGGGCCCCGGTCCGGGTCGGCGCGCACGGCCGCGTCCTCACCGGCGAGCAGTCGAACACGTCCCTGGTCTTCGGCGAGGACTACGTGCTGAAGACCTTCCGCAGACTCTGGCCGGGCCGCAACCCGGACCTGGAGCTGACCATGGCGCTGACCGGTTCCCCGTACGTGGCGCGCACGTGCGGGTGGATCGAGGCGGACCTGCCCGGATACCGGGAGCCCACCACGCTGGCGATGCTCCAGGCCTACGTGCCGCAGGCCACGGACGGCTGGGTCCTGGCCACCCGGAGCGTGCGGGCGCTGGTGGGCGAGGCCACGGCCGACGACGAGACGGCGTTCACCGCCGAGGCCGAGCGCCTGGGCCGGACCACCGCCGAGGTGCACCGGTCCCTGGCGCGCACACTGCCCACGGACGTGCTCACACCGGTCGCGGCGGCCGAACTCGCCGAGGCGATGATCGAGCGCCTGGCCATGGCCAGCGCCGAGGTGCCGGAGCTGGCCCGGCACGCGCCCCGGGTGATGGAGGCCTACACCGAGTTCGCCCGGGTCCGCGAACCGCTGCCGATCCAGCGCATCCACGGCGACTACCACCTGGGCCAGGTGATCCGCACGGCGACCGGGTGGGTGCTGCTCGACTTCGAGGGCGAGCCCACGGTGTCGGTCAGCGAACGCCAGCGCCTGGCCAGCCCGCTGAGGGACGTGGCGGGCATGCTCCGCTCCTTCGACTACGCCGCCGGTTACCTGCTGGTCCGGCACCCGGACGACCCCGCACTGGAGTGGGCGGCCCGCTCCTGGGCCCGGCACAACCGGGCGGCGTTCTGCGCGGGGTACGCCGACGCGGGCGGCCCCGACCCCGACAAACACCTGACGGCCCTGCGCGCCTTCGAGTTCGACAAGGCCGTCTACGAGGTCCTGTACGAGGCACGGAACCGGCCGAACTGGCTGCGGGTGCCCCTCGACTCCATCGCCGCGGCCGCCTCGGGCGCCACCGCGGCGGCGGCGCCACCCGTGCCCGGCTGATCCGGGACGGCGCGACGGCCGGCCGCCACCCCACCGATCGGGGCGGCGGCCCCGCGCGATGCCACCCATCCGACCGACCACCACGACCACGACGGAGCCGTCTTGACCACGCCGGAACCGCGTCCGCGCACCCGAAAGACCACACCGACCAAGGACACCACGGCCGCCAAGGGCGCCAAGGGAGCCACAAAGGCCACAAGCCCGCAGGCGGCGAAGGCCACGAAGACCGCGAAGGCGGATAACGCCCCCAAGGCGGCCAAGGCCACGAGGACCGCCAAGGCCCCGAAGACCACCGTCGCCGCGGACACCGCGAAGACGGCCAAGGCCACCGCACGCAGGCGTCCCGCACGCGGGGCCGCCGGGCGCGCCGCCGGGGCCGCCCGCGCGTCGACCGACCCCGCGCTCCTCGCCGCCGTCGACCGCGTCGTGGACGGGCACCACCACGATCCGCACTCGGTGCTCGGCGCCCATCCCGACGGCGCCGGCGGCACGGCGGTCCGCGTCCTGCGGCCGGGCGCCCTGGAGGTGGGCCTGGTCCTGGCCGACGGCGCCCGCGTCGCCCTGACCCACCTGCACCGCGGCGTGTTCGCGGGCACGCTTCCCGCGGGCTCGGACGGCGCCGCGGACTACCGTGTGGTGACCCGGTACCAGCCCGACGGTCCCGAGGTGACCGCCGCCGACTCCTACCGGTTCACGCCCACCCTGGGCGAACTCGACCTGCACCTCATCCGCGAGGGCCGGCACGAGGAGCTGTGGCGCGCACTCGGCGCCCACGTCCGGACGATCGACACCCCGATGGGCGAGGTGTCCGGCACGGGGTTCGCGGTCTGGGCCCCGGACGCGCGCGGGGTCCGCCTGATCGGGGACGCCAACTTCTGGAACGGTGAGGGCCACCCCATGCGCAGCCTGGGGGCCAGCGGCGTGTGGGAGCTGTTCGTTCCGGACGTGGGCGAGGGCGCCCTCTACAAGTTCCAGGTGCTGGGCTCCGACGGGCACTGGCGGGACAAGGCCGACCCGATGGCGCGCCGGACCGAGTGCCCTCCCGCGACGGCGTCGGTGGTGACCGCCTCGACCCACGAGTGGGGCGACCAGACGTGGATGGCCGAACGCAAGGGCAAGGAGTGGCACCGCGCGCCGATGAGCGTGTACGAGGTGCACCTGGGGTCGTGGCGGCCGGGCCTCGGCTACGCGGAGCTGGCGGACGAGCTGGTCGAGTACGTGTCCGACCTGGGGTTCACGCACGTGGAGTTCCTGCCGGTGGCCGGGTACCCGTACGACGGGTCGTGGGGCTACCAGGTGACCTCCTACTACGCGCCCACCCCGCGCTTCGGCTCCCCGGACGAGTTCCGCCACCTGGTGGACTCCCTGCACCGGGCCGGGATCGGGGTCCTGCTGGACTGGGTTCCGGCGCACTTCCCCAGGGACGAGTGGGCGCTGGCGCGCTTCGACGGGAGCGCGCTGTACGAGCACCCGGACCCGCGCCGGGGCGAGCACCCGGACTGGGGCACGCTGATCTTCAACTACGGGCGCACCGAGGTGCGCAACTTCCTCATCGCCAACGCGCTGTACTGGCTGGAGGAGTTCCACGTCGACGGGCTGCGGGTGGACGCGGTCGCGTCGATGATCTACCTGGACTACTCGCGCGACTCCGGCCAGTGGGAGCCGAACGCGTTCGGGGGGCGGGAGAACCTGGAGGCGATCGACTTCCTCAAGGAGCTGAACACGACCGTCTACCGGCGCAACCCGAGCGCCATGATGATCGCGGAGGAGTCGACGGCCTACCCGGGCGTGACCCGGCCGGTGGACCACGGGGGGCTCGGGTTCGGGTTCAAGTGGAACATGGGGTGGATGCACGACACCCTGGAGTACGTCAAGAAGGAGCCGATCCACCGCCAGTACCACCACGACGAGGTCACGTTCTCGATGGTCTACGCCTACAGCGAGAACTACGTCCTGCCGCTGTCGCACGACGAGGTGGTGCACGGAAAGCAGTCGCTGCTCAACAAGGCGCCGGGGGACGAGTGGCAGCGGACGGCCACCGTGCGGGCGCTGCTGGCCTTCATGTGGTCGCACCCGGGCAAGCAGCTGCTGTTCATGGGCGGGGAGATCGCCCAGGGCGACGAGTGGTCGCACGAGGCCGGGGTGCCGTGGTGGCTGCTCCGGTTCGACCACCACGCGGGGGCGCGCCGGTTGGTCAGGACGCTCAACGAGGCCTACCGGCCGCGGTCGGCGCTGTGGTCGCTGGACACCGATCCGGCGGGCTTCCGGTGGCTGGACGGCGGTGACCGCGAGGGGAACACGCTGTCGTACCTGCGTCACGGCGAGGACGGGTCGGTGCTGGCCTGCGCGGTGAACTTCTCGCCGGTGCCGCGCCCGGGGTGGCGGGCGGGGCTGCCGTCCGGGGGCCGGTGGAACCTCGTGCTCAACACCGATGAGGAGCGGTTCGGCGGTTCGGGCTACGCGGTGCCGACCCGGGTGAGCTCCGAGGAGCGGGAGTGGCACGGCCAGCCGTTCTCGGCCGAGATCACGATCCCGCCGCTGGGCGCGGTCTGGTTCGAGCCCGACCGGTAGGAGGTCTCTCACCGACCGCCGGGGGCGGTACCCGCCCCCGGCTCCGGAACCGTGTCCGGAAGGGAAGCCAGCCCACGCCGCCGTCCGGGCGGGTGCGAGTCGAACGGGGGTACCGCATGCGCGGACGAGCGGTCCCGCTCGCCGTCGGCGTGTTGGGCGGGGTCCTCGTGGGGGTCCTGTCGGGGATGAGCAACGTCGTCCCGCCCGCTGGGTGGGTCGACCACACGCCCTGGAGCGCGACCGCCCAGTACGCGGCCGGGGTGGCCAACAGCCTGGTCGTGTGGTTCTGGGTCCCGTTCGCGATCGGACGCCGGGGGCCCGCGTCACGTGCCGGGGCCAGTGCCCTGGGGGCGCTGTTCATGGCGGTCGCCTTCGTCACCCACGAGACGCACGGATGGCTCGTCGGTCACGCGTCGCCCGGTGTCGTGCCCGCGCCGCCGATGGCCGCGGTCGCCCTGTGGACGACGCTCGGGATCGCGATGGTCGGCGGGGTCGTCGCCGGACTCGGCGGATTCCTGTCCCGGACCAGGCCGATGGCCGCGCTGGTGTTGGTCCTCGCGGTCGCCGCCGAGTTGGAGCGCCGGGACGCCGACTCGTGGCGGAACGGCATCGGCGCGGCCGAGAACACGACCTTCGTCCTCCTCGCCTGCGCGGTGATCGCCGCGCTGGTCGTCCACGCCGCACGCGCGCGCCCGGAGACGGCGGGCCGCTAGGGCGGCGCCGACCATGTCCCGATCCCCCGCTGGCCCGATGTGGCCACGTGGAACATGGACATCGGATAACGGTACCCAATACCATTCCCATTGTAAACATCCGACGACAATGCGTGACATTCGTCGTTCCCGTCTACACGTGGGAGGCTGACGTGCCCTTTGTGATCCTGGGCCCCCTGGGCTATGAGGATCCGAGCAGATGGATCAGAGTCCCCCAGGGCAACTCGGCCGTCGTCCTGGCGATGCTGCTCGTCAACACGGACCGGGTGGTCCCGGTCGACTCCCTCGTCGCCGAGGTCTGGGGCGACATGCCCGTGGAGACGGCGCGCAAGCAGGTCCAGATCCTCATCAGCGGTCTCCGCCGCCGTCTGTCGCCCCTCGGCGACGTCATCGGGACGGTCGCCACCGGGTACACGCTCAGGGTCGGCACCGAGGACGTGGACGCCCGGGTGTTCGAGCAGCGCGTCGCGGAGGCGCGCGCCGCCGTCGGACGGGGCGAACCCCACCTGGCCGCCAGCCTCTACCGGCAGGCGGACCGGTTGTGGCGCGGCCAGGCCGCCCTCGCCGACGTGCGGACCGAGACCCTGGAGGCGGAGGCCCTGCGCCTCGGCGCCCTGCGCGGACAGGCCCTCATGGAGCGCGTCGACGTCGAACTGGAGCTGGGATGGCACGACGCGCTCGCCGTCGAACTCGACCCCCTCGTCCGGGAGGACCCGCTCAACGAACGGCTGCGCGGGCAGCTGATGCTGTCCCTGCACCGCGCGGGACGCCACGTCGAGGCCGTCGAGGTCTACCAGGACGGCCGGGAGCTCGTCGAGGAGACCGTGGGGCGGCCCCTCGGCCCCGGGCTCCGACGGCTCCACCAGCGCATCGCCCGCCACGACGCGAACCTCGGGCACCCGGCGGACCGCCCCCGTCGCGTCCCCCGGGACCTGCCCGCCGGGGCGTGCCGCCTCATCGGCCGTGACGCGGAGCTCGACACGATCCGCCGGGCGCTCACCCCGGAGGCGCCGGACGCGGTCCCGGCCGTGTGCGTCACGGGACGCTCGGGGATGGGCAAGTCCGCGCTGGCCGTCGCCGCCGCGAAGGACCTCGCCTCCGCCTACCCCGACGGCACCCTGTACGTCGACCTGGCGCGGGAGCCGAACCCCCCTCGCGTCCTCACCGGGTTCCTCCGGGACCTCGACGTCCCCGACGCGGACATCCCCGGGGACCCCGACCGGCTCACCGAGGCCTTCCGCCAGGCCACGGCCGAACTCCGCGTCCTGGTCGTCCTCGACGGCGTGCCCTCCGCCGACCTGGTGGAGGACTTCCTTCCCACCGGGTGGGGCAACGGCATGATCATCACCAGCCGTGTCGCCCTGGCCGAGCTCTCGGGACCCGTCCGGATCCCGCTGGGAGCGCTGTCCCCCTCCGCCTCCCGCGCCTTCCTCGCCGAGGCGATCGGGGGGCGGCGCGTCGAGGCCGAGCCGGAGGACGCGGGCGCCCTCGCCCACCTGTGCGAGGGTTTCCCCCTCGCGCTGCGGACCGTGGGGGCGCGGCTGACCGCCGCCGACCACCGTCCCCTGCGTTGGCTGCTCACCCGGCTCGCGGACGAGGGGAACCCGCTGGACGAGCTGAGCTTCGGCGCGCTCTCGGTGCGCTCGGCGCTGGCGGCCACGCACTCCCTGGCCACCGACGCGCAGCGCTCGCTCCTGCGGCGGCTCGCCGAGCTGGGGCCGCGCGGCTTCGGCGCCGAGGACGCGGCGCACCTGGCCGGGATCCCGCACCGCGAGGCCGAGGACCTCCTCGACCAGCTCGCGTCCCTGTACCTGCTCGACACCGACGACGGCACGACGTTCCGCTGTCCGCGGCTCCTCCTGACCTTCCTCACGGAGCACCGCCGGGCGGGGGCCGCCGCCGAGGCCGAGCACGACGCGGCCGGGTGCACCGCCTCCGCGTCCTGACCTCGCACGCGTCGAGGTCGTGGACGCCCGCGCGAGGCCCTGAGGTACGGGAGTGGAGAGGGGAGCCCCTCCCCACCCCGCACCGCTATCCGTCGCCCTTGCGCCAGCCGGTCAGACGCGCCACCGCCTCGTCCAGCACCTCGTCCCGTTTGCAGAACGCGAACCGCAACAGGTGCGCGCCCTCCTCCTGGCGGTCGTAGAAGACCTTCGCGGGCACCGCCGCCACCCCGGCCTCGCGGGGCAGGGCCCGGGCCACGTCGACCCCGTCTCCGTACCCCAGCGGGCGGATGTCGGCCATGAGGAAGTACGTTCCCTCGCACGGGTGCACGTCGAAGCCGGTCCGACGCAGCCCGGCGGCCAGCCGGTCCCGCTTGGCCTGGAGCGCGACGCGCTGGGCCTCGATCCACTCGCCCTCGTGGTCGATGGCGTCGGCGATCGCCAGCTGGAGAGCGCCGTTGGCGGAGAAGGTGAGGAACTGGTTGACCGTGCGGACCGCGCGGACCAGCGGCTCCGGTCCCATGACCCAGCCGGTCTTCCAGGCGGTGACGGCGAACATCTTGCCCACCGACGACACCGACAGCGTCCGCTCCCGCATCCCCGGGAGCGTCGCCAGGGGCACGTGCGGCAGCCCGTCGAAGGTGAGGAACTCGTACACCTCGTCCGTGAGCGCGATGAGGTCGTGCTCACGGCACACCTGGGCGATGGTCTCCAGCTCGTCGGCCGTGAACACGGTGCCCGTCGGGTTGTGCGGCGAGTTCACGATGATCATCCGGGTGCGCGGCCCCACCGCGGCGCGCAGCTCGTCGGGGTCGAAGGTGAACGCGCCCCTGACGGGGTCCGGACGCAGGGTCACCGGCCTGCGCACACCTCCGGCCAGGGAGATCATGGCCGCGTAGGAGTCGTACATCGGCTCGAAGACGACCACCTCGTCGCCGCGCTCCACGAGGGCCAGGAGCGACGCGGCGATCCCGGCCGTGGCGCCGACGGTCACGTAGACCTCGGTGTCCGGGTCGAGCTCGACGCCGTAGTGCCGTGCGCGGTAGCGGCTCACCGCCCGCCGCAGCTCGGGCCGCCCGGGTCCCGGCGGGTACTGGTTCACCCCGTCGAGGATGTGGCCGGTGGCCGCCCTCAGCAGGGATCGGGGCCCGTCGGTGTCGGGGAACCCCTGGCCGAGGTTGACGGAGTCGGTCTCGACGGCCAGGCGGGTCATCTCGGCGAAGACGGTCTCACCGTAGGAGCGCATGCGTTCGATCAACGGTTCATCCACGCACCGAGCGTATCCGCCCGACCGCCGCCGTGGTGGACCGCCCTCCAGGGGACCCCCGTGACCGGCCGGTCCGCCGGAAGGGCGCGTCCGCTCGTCACAGCAGGACGCCGAGCACCACCCACACCACGGGTGCCGCGATCAGCAGGGAGTCCAGGCGGTCCATCAGCCCGCCGTGCCCCGGCATGAAGCTGCCCATGTCCTTGACGCCGAGGTCGCGCTTGAACAGCGACTCGATGAGGTCCCCCACCGTGGCCGCCAGCACCACCGCGAGTCCCAGCACCACCCCGACCCACCAGGGCCCGTCCAGCATCAGGACGACGCACAGGGCTCCGGCCACCGCGCAGCCGACGACCGACCCCCCGAAGCCCTCCCACGTCTTGTTCGGACTGATCACGGGCGCCATCTTGTGCCGCCCCAGCAGGATCCCGGCGAAGTACCCGCCGATGTCGCTGGAGATCGTCACGACGATGAACGTCACCAGGCGGAACTGCCCGTCGTCGGGGTGCGAGATGAGCAGCTGCCACGTGCCCAGGAGGAAGGGCAGGTAGACGAGGGTGAACAGGTTCGCCGCCGCGTCCGCCACGAACCCGTCGGAGCCGCCGCGCAGCCGCCACACAAGCAGCGCGATCGCGGTCAGCGCGGTCGCTCCGACCAGCCACTCGGTCCCGCCGAAGTAGGCGCAGATCTGCATGGCGACGCCGCCGACGACCATCGGCGCCAACGCCAGGCGCATGCCCTTGCCCGCGAAGGCCCGGTTGACCTCGCGCAGGCCGATGAGCACCGCCAGCGAGGTGATGATCGTGAACAGCTGGGGCCAGGGGAAGATCGAGAAGAACACGAGTGCGCCCAGGACGCACCCGCTGGCGATGGCCACCGGGAGGTTGCGACCGGTCTTCACCGGCTCACCTCCCGGCTTGTGCAGCACGAATCGCTGTCCGGCGGCCTGGTCGGCGGACGAACTCTCGTCGGGTCTGTGCTCCGGCGAGAGGTCGTCGCCTCCGGAGCCGCTGGAAGGAGTGGTCACCGACTAAACCTCGAGCAGTTCCGCTTCCTTGTGCTTGAGCAGCTCGTCGATCTTGGCGACGTAGGTGTGGGCCAGCTTCTCCAGTTCGGCCTGGGCGCGGTGCGCCTCGTCCTCACCGAGCTCGCCCGCCTTCACGGCCTTCTCGAACGCGTCCTTGGCGTGACGGCGGATGTTGCGGATCGAGACCTTGCTGTCCTCGGCCTTGGTCCGCGCCACCTTCACGTACTCCTTGCGGCGCTCCTCGGACAGGTCCGGGAACACCACGCGGATGACCTGGCCGTCGTCGGAGGGGTTCACGCCCAGGTCGCTGTTGCGGATGGCGTTGATGATCTCGGTCCGCGAGTTGACGTCGAACGGCGAGATGACGACCATGCGCGGTTCGGGAACCGAGAACGAGGCCAGCTGGTTGATCGGCGTCCTCGCACCGTAGTAGTCCACGGTGATCTTGTTGAACGTCGCGGGCGTCGGACGACCCGTGCGGATCGTGGAGAAGTCCTCCTTGGCGACCGTGACGGCCTTCTCCATCTTCTCCTCGGTCTCGAGGAGGGTCTCTTCGATCATTGTCAGCGCTCCCGGAATCGACTCTGGTGTTCGTGGCTTGCTGGGGTGGCGCGCCCGCCTCAGGCGGGTGCCGGTCCGACGATGGTGCCGATCTTCTCACCGCGCACGGCGCGCAGGATGTTTCCCTGGCTCATCAGGTCGAACACCACGATGGGCAGCCCGTTGTCCATGCACAGGCTGACCGCCGTGGCGTCCATGACCTTGAGGCCGCGGGTGAGGACCTCGTTGTAGTTGAGCTTGTCGAACTTGACCGCGTCCGGGTTGCGCTGGGGGTCGGAGTCGTAGACCCCGTCGACCTGGGTGCCCTTGAGGACGGCCTGCGCTCCGATCTCCAGCGCGCGCTGGGCGGCCGTGGTGTCGGTGGAGAAGAAGGGCGCGCCCAGACCGGCGCCGAAGATGACCACGCGGCCCTTCTCCAGGTGGCGGACGGCACGGCGCGGAATGTAGGCCTCGGCGACCTGGCTCATGTGGATCGCGGTCTGCACGCGGGTGTCCACGCCGAGGCGTTCGAGGAAGTCCTGGAGGGCGAGGCAGTTGATGACGGTGCCGAGCATGCCCATGTAGTCGGCGCGGCCGCGCTCGATCCCGCCCTCGGTGAGCTGCGCGCCGCGGAACATGTTGCCGCCGCCGACGACGACGGCGACCTGGATGCCCTCGGAGACGGCCTCGGCGATGGACTCGGCGACGTACTGGACGACCTCGGGGTCGATGCCCAGGCCGCCGCCGCCCGCGAAGGCCTCTCCGGAGAGTTTGAGCATCACACGCTTCCACCCGGAATCGTGCATGGCTGTTGCGGTGCTCATCGCGTTGTCCTCCGACACGGCCCTTGGCCTCCCTTGTCATCCCCGAGCGGCACAGGGACCCCCGAGTAGCTCCTGCCGCGGGCGGACGCCGCACTGACGCGTCCGAACCCGCCCGAATCCGCCGAAGGTGCCGGGGAGCACTCTCCCCGGCACCTCCATCATGTCAAAACCTCTAGGCCTGGCCGACCTTGAAGCGGACGAAACGCTTGACGTTCACGCCGGCCTCGTCGACGACCTTCTGGACCGTCTTCTTGCCGTCCTTCACGAACGGCTGGCCGAGGAGGGTGACCTCCTTGAAGAAGCCGTTGACGCGACCCTCGACGATCTTGGGGATCGCCTGCTCGGGCTTGCCCTCCTCGCGGGTGGTCTGCTCCGCGATGCGGCGCTCCTTCTCCACCACCTCGGCGGGGACGTCGTCCTTGCCGACGTACTGGGCGGCCAGCGCGGCGATCTGCTGGGCGAGGTCCTTGCCCACCTCGGCGTCGGCCTTGTCGAGCTCGACCAGGACACCCATGGTGGGCGGCAGGTCGGGGTCGGACTTGTGCAGGTAGCTGGCGACGAAGGCGCCCTCGAACTTGGCGATGCGGCGCAGCTCCAGCTTCTCGCCGATAACGGCGCCCTTCTCCTCGATGAAGGACTGGAGGCTCTTGCCCGCCTCGATCTCGGCGGCCGCGATGGTCGCGAGGTCGTCGCCGTCGGCGGCGGCGACGAAGTCGGCGACCTGGTTGGCCAGCGCGATGAACTGGTCGTTCTTGGCGACGAAGTCGGTCTCGCAGTTGAGCTCGATGAGGGTGGCCTTGCCCTCGCCCTCCTGCTTGAGGACGACCATGCCCTGGGCGGCGGTGCGCTCGCCACGCTCGGCCTGCTTCTTGGCGCCCTTGATACGGAGGGCCTCGACGGCCTTGTCGAAGTCGCCGTCGGCCTCGGTGAGGGCCTTCTTGCAGGCCATCATGCCGGAGCCGGTCATGTCGCGCAGCTTCTTGACGTCCGCGGCGGTGAAGTTCGCCATGACTGTTCTCGGATTCCCTTGGAGTGGAGCGTCGGTGGACTGGGGTCCCGGGCGGCACCCATGGACCCGCGTGAGCCGCCCCACCCGTGTGCGGTGGGGCGGCGGGGTGGGACGGACCCGGTGCCCTACTCGGCGGAGGCCTCGGGGGCCGGGGTCTCCTCGGCGGGCTTGTCGTCGGCCGGGGCCTCGGCCGGAGCGGCCTCGGCGGCCGGAGCCTCAGCCGGAGCGGCCTCGGCGGAGGCGGCCTCGCCCTTGCCCTCCAGGAGCTCGCGCTCCCACTCGGCCAGGGGCTCCTCGGCGGCCTTCTCCTCACCGGCGGCCTCGGCGCCGGCGGCGCCGGAGCGGGCCAGCAGGCCGTCGGCGACGGCGTCGGCGACGACGCGGGTGAGCAGGCTGACGCTGCGGATGGCGTCGTCGTTACCCGGGATCGGGTAGTCGACCTCGTCGGGGTCGCAGTTGGTGTCCAGGATCGCGACGACCGGGATGTTCAGCTTCCGGGCCTCGCTGATCGCGATGTGCTCCTTCTTGGTGTCCACGATCCACACGGCGCTGGGCACGCGGGACATGTCGCGGATACCGCCGAGGGTGCGCTCCAGCTTCTCCTTCTCGCGGCGGAGGTTGAGGAGCTCCTTCTTGGTGAGCGAGGAGCCGGCGACGTCGTCGAAGTCGATCTCCTCCAGCTCCTTGAGGCGCTGGAGCCGCTTGTGGACGGTGGAGAAGTTGGTGAGCATGCCGCCCAGCCAGCGCTGGTTGACGAAGGGCATGCCGACGCGGCGGGCCTGCTCGTCGATGGCCTCCTGGGCCTGCTTCTTGGTGCCGACGAACAGGATGGTGCCGCCGTGGGCGACCGTCTGCTTGACGAACTCGTAGGCCCGGTCGATGTAGGCCAGCGACTTCTGGAGGTCGATGATGTAGATGCCGTTGCGCTCGGTGAAGATGAAGCGCTTCATCTTCGGGTTCCAGCGGCGGGTCTGGTGCCCGAAGTGAACGCCGCTCTCCAGGAGCTGGCGGATCGTCACGACTGTGGCCATGACCTGGTCCTCCTTGCGGTGGCGGAGTGTGCACTCCGCCGTCGGTTGTGCCTGACGCCCCGGCCGTACCGCCACCCCGCCGAAGCGGTGTGGACCGTGGGTGCGGCCCCTCCCGGAGGAGGCGCGTGGACGTGCGAATTGTGGTCGGCCCGATGGGCCGCAGACGATTCTATCGTCCGTCGGGGATACCCAGGACCTGCGCTCTGTGCATGGGGAATCGACCACCCGTGGACGCGTTGTCCACAGCTTCCCCACTCACCCTGGCGGACCACCCCCGTCCCCCCGACCCTGGACGGTATGCGCCCTCTCATCCGTCTGCTGCTGGCCTTCTCCCTTCTGCTCTTCCCGCTTTCCCCGGACCGAACCTCGTGGCGGTGGCCCCTGGAGCCCCCGGTGACGGTGCTGCGCGGCTTCGACCCGCCCGCGCGGCGCTGGCTCCCCGGCCACCTGGGGGTGGACCTGGCGGCCGAACCTGGGGACCGGGTGTACGCGACCGGCCCCGGGCGGGTGCACTTCGCCGGACCCGTGGCGGGGACGCCCGTGGTGAGCGTCGTCCACGGCGACCTGCGCACCACCTACCTGCCGGTGGAGTCGGCGCTCGCACGGGGCGACCCGGTCGACGCCGGGGAGGTGATCGGGACGCTCGCGGACGGGCCGACGCACTGCGCCGACCGCCCCTGCCTGCACTGGGGCCTACTACGGGGCCCGACCCACCTGGACCCCCTGGCGCTCCTGGGCCACGGCGAGGTCCGACTCCTGCCCCTCGATACGCCACCGTGATCCGCGCGTCACCAGGGGTGCATTAGTCTCTCCGACCGATAAGGATCTCTTAATTCCCCGCACACGAACAGGGGCACCAACCCCCTGGGTAACCCCGAAAATGAGGAGGCTGTGTTGCCCGGTCACGAGGTCGGAGTCAACGCACATGATGCCCACGGAGCTGGATCCAACGCTGAGGCCTACGCGGCGGGCTTCGTTGGGCTCGGTGCGGACTTCAACGAGACTCTGCTGGCAGCCAAGGCTGCTTGTGACCATGATCCCAAGGTTACGGGCTGGGGCGGTTACGGAGAGGGCCAAGCGAGCGCGATCGCTCGGGTGGAGAACCATGGCCTGTCCCTGTCGGAGAACATCCAGGGAGGCGCGTCGGAGGCCGCCTTCACCGACCAGGACAGCGGCGTAGAGTTCACAGCGATAGACGTCCCCCTCAGTCGCGACCCCAACATCAGCTTCCACTGATGGATTACCAACATCCTATTAGGAATACGTGACCCATGATTTTCTCCCCCCGGGTTCGAGAATCTTGATTCAGGCAGCCCCTTCACAGCCGGAGCGGAGAACGGAACCCTGCAAGGGCTCCTGGACTCAGCTCTCCAGGATGAGGCTGTGAACCGGACAGCCAATGAGGATGAAGCTGCGGAGTCCACAGCAGATCGGCAGCGTCGGGCAGCGATGCTCGTCACGGAGATCGCGCTGGGCGTCGCTAAAGTACCGGTCTCTGCGCACCCCGCTGGAGCCATTGGGGCGGAAATCGAAGGCTTCGCAGAAGCACGGGGCGACGGATTCACACCAGCGGACGATGTTCGCAGGAATGCTTCACTCTATCTGCTCAGCCAGCTTGTTGATTCACCCAATTCGGACCTTGAGCTGAGCGACATCGACGATCTCGCCATCAGCGAAAGCAGCGACGGCACACGAAGAGTCGCATCCGGGATTCACGAGATCTACTCGCGTGACCTGTCCATGATGGACGCGGAGATCAATCCCACCCTGAAGGAGAACGAGATCATACTGAATCAGAATGAGCTCAGAGAGAACCCGGACGCAGCACCAGAAACCGTGACCGCCCATGAGTTCATTACGAATTATACTCAAAGCCACGGCGAGCAATATGACGAGATAATTGAAAACCATCGAGCACGAACTGCACAAGAGATCGCTGAAATGATCGGCAGGTGATGGCGGACCTGTTCCGATCGAAACAGAATCATGGAGCTGCAATATGAATGAAGATCAGACCAACAGCCGGGAGTCGAGTCACTCCTTTCAGCAACATACCGCACGTTTCGGGCGGGCCACGGTGATCAGTCTCGGTCTCGCGGTGATCGGAGTGATCAGCATAGTCCTGCTCCTCGGGACACCCTCCGTCCGCTTTCCTGACGCGGATCACCCCGTCGACTGCCGACCCGCCGCAGAGTGGGGTTTCTTGCCCAGTGACAACGACTTCGGTGGCGACAGCCCAGGAGAAACTCTCCGGGATTCCTGTGACCGCAACCGGCAGACCAGGATCGCAACGGCGGTGCTGGTGGCGGTGCCGACGGCGATCGCCGGGTCAGTCGGGATGACCGCCCTGGTCTTCCGTCGGCGGCTGTCCGTCCCCGAGGCGGACAGGGGCACCGAAGGGTAGTCAGGCGCGGGGGTGCGCCCGCCGGTAGGTGTCGCGGAGCCGCTCCACCGACACGTGCGTGTAGACCTGGGTGCTGCGCGGGCTGGCGTGGCCGAGGAACTCCTGGACGCTGCGCAGGTCGGCGCCGCCGTTGAGCAGGTGGGTGGCGGCGCTGTGCCGCAGGCCGTGCGGGCCGCTGTCCACCCCGGCGGCGCGCAGGTGGGCGTGGACGTCCTCCCGGGCCTGGCGCACGCCCAGGCGGCCGCCCCGGGCGCCGAGGAACACGGCCGTTCCACTGGCCGCGGTGGCCAGTGCGGTTCGTCCCCCGGTGAGCCAGGCGTCCAGGGCGTCGAGGGCGGGCGCGCCCACGGGTACCGTGCGTTCCTTGTTCCCCTTGCCCACCACGCGCACGGTGTTCCGTTCGCGGTCCACGTCGTCCAGGTCGAGGGCGCACAGCTCGGCCACGCGCACACCCGTGGCGTAGAGCACCTCGACGACGGCGTGCCGACGAAGGTCGGTCGGCGACTCGGCGGGCGCCCGGGAGAGCGCGTCGGCCGCCTGGCGCTCGTCCAGCACCGTCGGCAGTGCCCGCCGTTGGGCCGGGGTGGCCAGACGGGGGCCCGGATCGGTGGACAGGACCCCCTCGCGGTGCAGGTAGCGGGTGAACGCCCGCACGGCCGCCACACGTCGGGCGATCGTGGCGCGGCTGGCCCCCGCCGCGCGGGCGCGGGACAGCCATCCGCGCACGAGGGGAACGTCCAGTTCCGCCACCTCGTGACCGGTCTCCTCCAGGTGGGCCAGCAGTGAGCGCAGATCCGCGAGGTAGCCGCGCACCGTGTGCGGCGACCGGCCCAGCTCGCCGGTCAGGTGGGCGGCGAAGGGCTCCAGCACAGCTACCTCCGGGGGAGGCAGGCGACGGCGTCGACCTCGACCAGGTAGCTGGGGTTGATCAGCCCGCTGACCTCCACCAGGGTTCCGGCGGGGCGATGGTCGCCGGGGAGGCAGGAGATGAGTGCGGGGCGGAACTCGTCGAGGTCGGTGATGTGCCGCAGGTAGTAGGTGAGTTTCACGACGTGGGTGAGGTCCGCGCCGTGGCGGGCCAGGACGGCCTCGATGTTGCGGAAGATCTGGCGGGTCTGGCCCGTCACGTCTCCGGCGACGCTCCCGTCGGGAGCCTGCGGAACCTGTCCGGAGACGAACAGGAGGGGGCCGTCGGCCAGCAGTGCGTCGCTGTACGTGGAAGCCATGGCATCACCGTACCGTTCCTCTTCGTTGAGCGGGAGTGGGTCCTGGGCCCATGTCCCGTCACCGCGCGAGCCCCGAACGGTTCTGGATGCGCTGGTCGCCCGCGTTCCCCGTGTCCCCCCGTCCGGGCGCGCGGCTCGGGGCCGTGGTCCGTGGCAGGGCGGCGGGTTCCCTCACGCGACAGCTGACAACCCCCCGGAGCATCGGCGGAACGGCCCGGTCAGCGCGGGAGCCGCCAACCGCTCGGGCACCGCTCCACATGGCCGGCGGCGGCCAGCAACCCCAGCGAACGCATCGCCCGCTCAAGAGTGACGCCGCCGCGCGCGGCGATCGTCGCGGTCCCCGCCCCCGTGCGGGGCACCGCTTCCAGCACCCGTGCCGTCTCGGGGTCGAGGTCGGCGGCCACCCGGAAGGGCCCGGGCGGAGGCGGCTCGTCGTCCAGCGGCGTCACCTGGGCCAGTACGTCATCGGCGCACGTGACGCACCCGGCCTGCCAGTCACGGAGCAGCGCGTGGCACCCGACCGACATCGCCGACGTCACCGGGCCCGGCACCGCCATCAGCGAGCGGTGCATCTCCACGGCGTGCGAGGCGGTGTTCAGCGCGCCGCTGCGCCGCCCCGCCTCCACGACCACGGTTCCGGGGGTGAGCGCGGCGATGAGCCGGTTGCGCACCAGGAAGTCCGGCGCGCGCGGTGTGGCGCCGACAGGCCGTTCGCTCACCAGCACACCGGACCTCGCCACGTCCGCGAACAGACCGGCGTGCCCCCGCGGGTAGTCCACGTCCAGCCCGCAGGCGAGCACGACCACGGTGCCGCCGACCGCGTGCGCGGCCCGGTGCGCCGCCCCGTCGATCCCGTACGCCCCACCGGACACCACCACGACCGAACGCGCGGCCAGATCGTAGGCGAGCTCGGCCGCGACGTGCTCCCCGTAGGCGGTCGCGGCACGCGCGCCCACGATCGCCACCGAACGGAGGCACAGGTTGCGCAGGTCGCCGTGGCCCCGCACCCAGAGCCCGTGCGACCGGCTCCCGCCGGGCAGCTCCAGCGCCTCGAGCCGCCCCGGCCACTCGGGATCGCCGGGCACGACCAGCCGGATCCCGGCCTCCGCCGACGCGCTCAGCAGGGAGTCGGCGTCCACGGCCCCGGCCCGGCGGCTCCACCGGTCCCAGCGCCGCCGCAGCCGTTCCCGCGTGATCGGGTCCGTGTCGGCGGTGCTCGACACCGTGGGCGCGAGCGCACCCGCCGCCAGGTCAGCCCACACCCGGTCCGCGCCGTGCTCGACGAGCATCTCCCCCACCCACGGGTCGCCCGGCGGCACCACGGCCGTCAGGCAGGCCCGTGCGCGGGCGTCCGCCTCCTCCTCACCGTCCCGTCCAGCCACCGATCCCTCCTTCGCCACGCCGTCCCGACGTCAGTTCCCTCGACCACCGCGTCGTCGCACCCACGTGCCTCCCGGCAACCCACCGCGATCGTTCCGACCGTGCCCAGCCCCCTCGCATCGCCGCACCCAACCGACGGCACCCGCCGTCACGCCGTCCCTCGCCCCCGCGATGTCCCTCCCTCCGTTCGACGCCTCGTGACCGCGCTCCCTCCGTTCTGTGGCCCACGATCGCGCCCCTCCGCTCGGCGTCCCGGAGCCGCTGCCGTCCCTCCGCCTCACCACGCCCGGCCCGACCACAACGCGAAGGCGTACGCGGTCTCCTCCTCGCCGGGGCGGTCCCGGTCGGCGAGGTCGGCCAGCGTCCAGGCGACCCGCAGCGCCCGGTCCACACCCCGGGCGCTGATCTGTCCCCGGTCCATCGCCCCGCCCAGGACCCGCAATGCCTCCGGTTCGACCGGGAACTCCCGGCGCAGCCGCGCCCCCGGGATCTGCGCGTTGGTGGTCCACGGCGTGTGCGCCAGCCTCTCCGCCGCCCGGACCCGGGCCTTCTCCACCCGTGCGGCCACCACCGCGGACGACTCGGCGAAGGCTCGGTCGGCCAGGAGCTCGGCCCGGGCCACGGGTTGGAGCTCCACCTTGAGGTCGACCCGGTCCAGCAGCGGCCCCGACAGGCGCGACAGGTAGCGGCGCCGCTCGCCCGGCGGACACGTGCACAGGGAACCGGGCTTGGCGCAGGGGCACGGGTTGGCCGCCATCACCAACTGGAAGCGGGCGGGCAGCACCACCGTGGCCGAGGCGCGGGCCAGCACGACCTCGCCGCGTTCGAGCGGCTCCCGCAGGGAGTCGAGCACACCCCTGCTGAACTGCGGGGCCTCGTCGACGAACAGCACACCGTGGTGGGCCTTGGACGCCCATCCGGGCGTGGGGTGGCCGCTGCCGCCGCCGATGATCGCGGCGCGGCTGGCCGAGTGGTGCGGTGCGGCGAAGGGCGGCGAGGTGATCAGCGGCGCGCCCCTGGGGAGGGTTCCCGCCACCGAGTGGATCGCCGTCGCCTCCAGCGCCTCGGCCGGGGTCAGCCGGGGCAGCACCGTGGGCAACCGTTCGGCCAGCAACGACTTCCCCGTTCCCGGCGGTCCCAGCATCATGAGGTTGTGTCCGCCCGCCGCCGCGATCTCCACCGCCCGCCGGGCGACCGGCTGGCCGAGGACGTCGGCCAGGTCCACCCCGGAACAGTCCGGGTACCCGGGGCCGGGCGCGGGCGTGGCCTCGGGCTCCTCCAGCGGCTCCCCGCCGCGCAGCCAGTGGCACACGTCGGCCAGCGCGTCCACGGCCCGCACCTCGATCCCCGGTACGAGGCGGGCCTCCTCCGCGTTGCCGCGTGCGACGACGAAACGGTCGTGGCCCCGATCGACCGCCGCCACCACGGCGGGCAGCACCCCGCGCACCGCACGCACCCGTCCGTCCAGGCCCAGTTCGGCGAGGAGGACCGTCTTGTCCAGCCGGTCCATCGGCACCTCGCCCGAGGCGGCGAGGACGGCACCGGCGATGGCGAGGTCGAAGAGGCTGCCGGACTTGGGCAGGCTGGCGGGTGAGAGGCTGACGGTGATCTGGCCGCTGGGCCAGCGCTCCCCGCTGTTGACCACGGCGGCGTGGATGCGGTCGCGGGCCTCCCGCAGTGCGGCGTCGGGCAGCCCGACCAGGGTCACCCCGGGGTTGCCGCCGCCCAGGTGGACCTCCACCTCCACGACGTGCCCCTGGACGCCCACCAGAGTGACGCAGTGCGCGCGTGCGAACGACATCAGCCCACCCCGCGTTCGTGGCTGACGAACACGCGGTCACCGACCACCAGGACACCGACGCCGTCGACGCGCAGTGGTCGGCCGGGAACGCGGTGCCGGGCCGCCCAGGCCAGGCCGAGGCGGCGCAGCCGGAGGCGTCGGGCGGGGGTGAGGGCGTCGAGCGGATGGCCGAAGCGCGCGCAGGTGCGGGTCTTGACCTCGGCCACGACCAGGGTGCGCCCGTCGCGGGCCACGATGTCGATCTCCCCGGCCGGGACCCGCCAGTTGCGGTCGAGCACCCGCATCCCGACACGCTCGAGGAACACCACCGCCAGGTCCTCACCACGGACACCCAGCACGCGGCGGTACACGGCCCGCTGGTCCATCGGCGACCACCTCCCGTTACCACGGTCGGTGATCGGGGGTCAGCGCGCCAGGGGCAGTTGTTCGGCTGTGGACAACGGACGGCCCCGCGACCCGCGACGGAGGAACGCCCCGTGTTCCCGGGCGGGGGAGACCCCCGGATCCGGAGCGGCTCGCGCCCGGCGGGCCCGAGGTCGGTCGAACCCGCCCGGGATCAGGAGCCGTCGCCCTCCGTGGGCGGCACCTCCAGGTCCGCCTTGGTGATCTCCTCCACGTTGACGTCCTTGAACGTCACCACCCGCACGTTGCGCACGAATCTGGCGGGCCGGTACATGTCCCAGACCCAGGCGTCCTCCATCACCACCTCGAAGTACATCTCCCCGTTCTCGGTGGAACGCGGCTGGAGGTCGACGTTGTTGGTGAGGTAGAACCGGCGCTCGGTCTCCACCACGTAGCTGAACAGCCCGACGACGTCCCGGTACTCGCGATAGAGCTGGAGCTCCATCTCGGCCTCGTACTTCTCCAGGTCCTCAGAACTCATCCACGCGCTCGCTTTCGTCGCACTCTCCCGGTCGCTTCGACCCCCTGTCCCATGGACACCACCGGTCCCCGGCTTGTTCCCGCCGGAGCGGCGGACCCACGGACGGGCGACGTGAGGACGACCCGGATTCCATCATGCGTCACGGAGGGCCCCCGTGTACTCCGTCGGACGGATTTCCTTCACCGACCGGTCACCCGGGGCGCCGCCAGGACCCCGGACGGCCGTCCGCGCGGGACACGGCGGACCGGTGCCCCGCCGTCCGCGCCGGGAACGCCCGACGCGGCCGGCGCGCCTCAGTCGTCCGCGGCGTTGAGCTCCTCGAAGGTCTCGGGCACGCCCAGCGACCCGAACTGGCTGAACGGCCAGATGATCACGAACGCGCGCCCCTCCACGTGGTCGATCGGGACCGCGCCGCCGCCCGGGTTGTTCTGGTTGCCCCGGGAGTCCACGGAGATCGCCCGGTGGTCCCCCATGAGCCACAGGTGCCCCTCCGGCACCTCGATCGGGCCGAACTCGGTGTGGCTCTCCACGCTGCCCGGGAAGAGGTAGGCCTCCTCCTCCAGGGGCACGCCGTTGACCATGATCCGGTTCTGCTCGTCGCAGCACTCCACGACGTCGCCCGGCAGGCCGATCACGCGCTTGATGTACTCCTTGCCGGTGGGGGCCGCGCCCAGCTGCTGCTGCACCCACGTGAAGGCGCCGGCGACCGGGTTGGTCGGCTCGGGCACCTGCACCGTGCTCGGGTCGTCCCACGAGTTCTCACCGTTGAAGACGACCACCTCACCGCGCTCGATGTCGCGGAGTTCGTAGACGACCTTGTTGACGAGCACCCGGTCACCGACGAGGAGCGTGTTCTCCATGGAGCCGGAGGGGATGTAGAAGGCCTGCATCACCCATGTCCTGATCACGAAGGCCAGGACGAAGGCGATGACGATCAGGATGGGGAGTTCCTTCCAGAACGACCCCTTCTTCTCACTGCTCTCGGACTTGCTCATCTCGCTGTCCGCCCCCTTCTCCTGCTCCGGACCGTCGGCGGCGGAGACACGACTGGCTCCCGAGTGCTCGTGCACTCGGGAGCCAGTGTCGGAGCCGTGCTCCTCCGGGCCCGGTCGGGCGGAATCCTCGTCCTGGACCCCGTCCTCGACGCGGTCCCTGTCGTCTTTGCTCATCGCCCGAAGCCTATCCTGCCTCCCGTGCGGAGGCCGTGAGGTTGGGGGCGGAGCGGCGGGAGCGCCAGGACTACTTGGCGGCGGGCTCGCGGCGCTCGCGGATGCGGGCGGCCTTCCCGCGCAGGTCGCGCAGGTAGTACAGCTTGGCGCGACGCACGCGGCCGCGGGCGGCGACCTCGTACTTCTCGATGGCCGGGGTGTGGATGGGGAAGGTGCGCTCCACGCCCACGCCGTAGCTCACCTTGCGGATGGTGAAGGTCTCGCGGTTGCCCGAGCCCTGACGGCGGATGACCACGCCCTTGAAGACCTGGACACGGGTCCGGTTGCCCTCGGTCACGCGCACGTGAACGTTGAGCGTGTCACCGGGGCGGAACTCCGGGACGTCGGTGCGAAGCTGAGCCTTCTCGAGCTCCTGAATGGCGGTGTGCATCTCGCGAATCCTCATCGGTAGCGCTCCGCGTCCTGTCCCCGGCTCCGTGGCCGGGAAGGGGTGCGCGGGCGAGGGCCCTCATGGGTCTGACTGTCGTACCGCCCGGGTGACCGTCACAGAGGCCGACGTCGTGCCGCCGGCATGCGGATGCGGCCGATCACCAAGGGGAACTCACCTAGTTTGCCACAGGTTGGCCATCGTCCCGAACGGCCTCCTCGGCGAGAACCTCCCGGTCACGCCGGTCCAGGCGTTCCTCCGGCGTGGCCGCCACCAGGTCCGGCCGGTTCCGCGCGGTCTTGCGCAGCGCCTGGTCACGTCGCCAGCGGTCAACGGCTCCGTGGTTGCCCGACAGCAGGACCGGCGGCACCTCCCGCCCCCGCCACGCGGCGGGCTTGGTGTAGACGGGGCCCTCGACGAGGTGCTCCATCCCACCCGAGGCGAAGGAGTCCTGCACCGCCGACTCCGTGTTCCCGAGCACACCGGGCAGCAGCCGTGTGATCGCCTCGACCATGACCAGCGTGGCGGACTCGCCCCCGTTGAGCACGTAGTCGCCGATGCTCAGCTCCTCGACGGGCATCCGCTCGGCCGCGTCCACCGCCACGCGCGCGTCGATCCCCTCGTAGCGCCCGCAGCCGAAGACCAACCGCTCCTCCCCCGCCAGCCGCTCGGCGTCGGCCTGGCGGAACGGTCGCCCGCTCGGGGTCGGCAGGATCAGCCGCGCGGGCCCCTCCCCCACGACCTCGTCGAGCGCCTCGCCCCACGGCTCGGGCTTCATCACCATGCCGGGGCCGCCGCCGTACGGCGTGTCGTCGACGGTGTTGTGCCGGTCGTGGGTCCAGGACCGCAGGTCGTGGACGTGGACGTCGAGCAGTCCGGCGGTGCGCGCCTTGCCGATCAGCGACAGGTCCAGGGGGGCGAAGTAGTCGGGGAAGATGCTGATGATGTCGATGCGCATGGGGCGCCCCTTCACTCGGCGAGGTCGAGCAGGCCGCTCGGCGGGTCGATGACGAGCCGCCCCCCGGCCACGTCGACCTCGGGGACCAGGGCGGACACGAACGGCACGAGGATCTCGCGCCCGTCCGCGGCGGTGACGACCAGCACGTCCTGCGCGTGGTGGAGCACGTCCTCCACCGTACCGACGGGCTCCCCGCCCGTGGTCTGCACGGCCAGTCCGATGAGCTCGTGGTCGTGGAACTCGTCCGGGTCGTCGGTCGGCGCGATGTCGGCGGAGTCCACGAGCAGGGTGGTGCCGCGCAGCTCCTCCGCGGCGTCCCGGTCCGCGACGCCCTCGAAGCGCACGATCAGCTTCCCGCTGTGACGGCGGCTCGCGGTGACGCGCAGCGGCCCCGCGTCGGCGGGGTCGGTGGTGAGCACGGAGCCCACGGCGAACCGCTGCGCCGGGTCGTCGGTGCGCACGTCGACGGCGACGTCACCGCGCACCCCGTGCGCACGGCCGATCCGGCCGACGACGAGCAGCATGGGGCTCCATCCCTCCCTGGTGCCCGACCCCGTGGGGCCGGGACGACGGCGCCCGGGGTACGGACCCCGGGCATGACTGCGGGGCGCCGACCGGCCCGGTCGGCGCCCCGAGAGGCGGGTCAGCGCACCTCGTGCAGATCCAGCAGGTCCACGCGGACGTAGCGGCCCCCGGCGAGGGAGCCGATCACGGTCCGCAGCGCCTTGGCGGTGCGGCCGTTGCGGCCGATCACCTTGCCGAGGTCGTCGGGGTGGACCCGGACCTCCAGGACCTTGCCCTTGCGGAGCCTCCTGGCTCGCACCTGGACGTCGTCGGAGTTCGCGACGATCCCCTTCACGAGGTGCTCAAGCGCCTCTTCCAGCACGTCAGGCCTCGCCCTCGGACTTCTCCGCCTCAGCGGTCTCGGCGGGCTTCTCGGCCGCCTTGTCCGCCTTCTTCTCGGACTTCTTGGCCTTGCCCTTGGGCTCGCCGCCGGGGAGCACGAGCTCCTTCAGCGCGGCCTGGAAGGCGGCCTCCTTGGCCTCGGGGTCCTTGGGCTCGGCGACCTGGAGCGGAGCCGGAGCGGGCAGGCCCTTGAACTTCTGCCAGTCACCGGTCTTGCGCAGGAGGACCTTCACCGCGTCGGACGGCTGAGCGCCCACGGACAGCCAGTACTGGGCCCGCTCGGAGTCGACCTCGATGAGGCTCGGGTGCTCCTTGGGGTGGTACTTGCCGATCTCCTCGATCGCCTTGCCGTCGCGCTTGCTGCGGGCGTCGGCGACGATGATGCGGTACTGGGGCGTACGGATCTTGCCCATACGCTTGAGCTTCAGTTTGACAGCCACTGGAGTGGTCTTCTCCCGATTAACGGTGTTAGGCGCCCGGCGACGAACCACGTGGGGCTGTGGCACCCGCCAAGGCTGACGTGGGTGGCGGACGAGTTAGAGGGCTGGCCAGCCACCGTTAGTCGACTACTCATTGTGCCAGACGTCGGCGGGTTCCTCGGACACGACACCGGGCGCGTATCGTCACACCTTCGACGGACGTGCGGCCCGCCTCCGGCGGACGCCGGAGACGGGCCGCACCCGGGAGTCGGACCGCCCTACTTCTTCTTGGGCAGCTTGAAGTTCGACAGGTCCGGCATGTTCGGACCGCCGAGACCGGGCGGGAGCTGCGGCTGACCGGCGCCGCCGCCGAGGCCCGGGGGCAGCTGCGGCATGGTCTGACCGCCCTCCTCCTGGCGGCGCTGGCGCTGCGCGGCGCGCTCGGCCTCCTGCTGGCGGGCCTTCATCGGGTTGCCGCTGCGCTGCTTGCCCTTCTTCGCCTTCTTGGCCTGGGCCTTGGCCTTCTTGCGGTTGGCGCCGGCGCCCATACCCGGCATCCCGGGCATCCCCGGCATGCCGCCGTTCTTCATCTTGCGCATCATCTTCTGCGCCTCGAAGAACCGGGTGACCAGACCGTTGACGTCGCCGACCTGCGTGCCCGAACCGTTGGCGATGCGCAGACGGCGCGAGCCGTTGATCATCTTCGGGTTGGCCCGCTCGGCCGGGGTCATCGACTGGATGATGGCCTGGATGCGGTCCAGGTCCTTGTCGTCGATGCCGTCGATCTGGTCGCGCATCTGGCCCATGCCGGGCATCATCCCGAGCAGGTTCCCGATCGGGCCGAGCTTGCGGACCATCGACATCTGCTGGAGGAAGTCGTCCAGCGTGAAGTCCTCGTCCGAGGCGATGGTCGAGGCCATCTTCTCGACCTCGGCCTCGTCGAACGTGCGCTGCGCCTGCTCGATGAGGGTGAGGACGTCACCCATGTCCAGGATGCGCGAGGCCATCCGGTCCGGGTGGAAGAGGTCGAAGTCCTCCAGCTTCTCACCCATGGAGGCGAACATGATCGGACGGCCGGTGATGTGCCGGATGGACAGCGCCGCGCCACCGCGCGCGTCACCGTCGAGCTTGGTCAGCGCGACCGCGTCGTAGCCCACGCCGTCGAGGAAGGCCTGCGCGGTGTTGACCGCGTCCTGACCGATCATGGCGTCGACGACGAACAGGATCTCGTCCGGCTTGACCGCGTCGCGGATGTCCGCGGCCTGCCGCATCATCTCGGTGTCGACACCGAGGCGGCCCGCGGTGTCGATGATGACCACGTTGTGGTTGTTGCGACGCGCGTGCTCGACGGACTCCCGGGCGACCTGCACCGGGTCGCCGACGCCGTTCCCCGGTTCGGGGGCGAACACGGGCGTGCCGGCCCGCTCCCCGACCACCTGGAGCTGGGTGACCGCGTTCGGACGCTGGAGGTCGGCGGCGACGAGCAGCGGGGTGTTGCGGTCCGCGCTCAGCCACCGGGCGAGCTTGCCCGCCAGGGTGGTCTTACCGGCGCCCTGGAGGCCCGCCAGCATGATGACGGTCGGCGGGTTCTTCGCGAACCGGATCTGCCGCGTCTCGCCGCCGAGGATCTCGACCAGTTCCTCGTTGACGATCCTGATGACCTGTTGCGCCGGGTTGAGGGCCTTGGAGACCTCCTCCCCCCGCGCGCGCTCCTTGATCCGCGCGATGAACTCGCGGACCACCGGAAGCGCGACGTCCGCCTCCAGGAGGGCGAGACGGATCTCCCGCGCGGTCGCGTTGATGTCCTCCTCGGACAGGCGACCCTTGCCGCGCAGCGAGGAGAAGACCGATGTCAGCCGGTCGGAAAGCGTCTCGAACACGAGTGTGGCCAGTCCTTCGTCTCGGAATTGGTCTCCTAGGTTACCTGCCCTCGACCCACCTGGGCCGGGCTCAGTTCCCGGAGCCCTCCTCGGCGGGCGACTCCTCGGCCTCGGCGCCGTCGCCGGCCTCGTCGTCGGCGGCGCCCTCGCCCGACAGGGTCGCCTCGCGCTGCTCGCGCAGGGCGGTCAGGACGGCCTCCTGGTCGTCGCCGCTCATGCCCCGGGTGGAGAGGCGGGCCTCACCGTCGACGGAACGCTCCTGCTCGGAGGTGCTGACGTGGTCGTAGTCGGCGCTGCACGACAGCTCCAGGGTGCTCCCGGCCTCCAGGGTGCCGCTGTCGCTGCACTCCAGCTGGCCGAGCTCCTCCTCACTGAAGGTCACGTCCATCCGGACCGAGACGCTCCCGCCCTCGGCGGCGCCGGAGTCCGCGACGGTGCCGGACCACGTGCAGTTGGGCCCGTCCTCACAGGTGAGGTTGGGGTCGCCCGCCCAGGCCACCTCGACGCGCGCGTCGCGGGAGCTGGTCAGCTCCTCCTCGACGGTGGTGATCAGGCCGTCGTAGAGCTCCTCGATCTCGGGCCGTTCCGCCTGGGCCAGGTCCAGGCGCACCTGGGGCCCGGTCCCGGCGCCCTCCGGGACGAGCTCCTCGACGGCGATGCGCTGGATCTGGTTGGTCTCGGCGTCGATCCACACCTGGTCGCGCTCGCCCGCCAGGTCGACCCGGTAGGTGAGCGTGCCGTCGAGGTTCTCCTCGACCGCGTCCGCCTCCTCGATCTCCAGCCCCCCGAGGATCGCGGCCAGGTCCGCCGGGGCCAGGGTCGTCGCGGGGTCGATCCCGGTCTGCCTGGCGGAGGTGCGTACCCAGTTGCCCTCGAAGTCGTCGAAGTCCGGGCCGAAGACGCCGCGGTCCAGCCAGAAGTCCTCGGCGGCGCGGACGTAGGTCCGGCCGTCGACGCTGATCAGCTCACCCTCGGCGCCGTTGACCTGGACGGTGCCGCGCGTCGCGCCGCTGTCGGCGACGGTCAGGGCCGTGTCCTGCACCTGGCCGCCGACGCTCTCGGCCACCTGCCCGGTCGCCGTGAGCGCGGGGTAGGCGGCCAGATCGGCGAGCGCCTCCTCCAGGAGCGGAGCGGCGTCCACGGTCTCCGTGGGCTCGGGGCTGGGCTCCTCCTCGCCCCCGCCGCCGGGCAGCAGGCCGCTGAGGGTCGAGCACCCGGTCAGAGCGAGCACGACGACCGTGCCCGCCGCGGCGAACGCGGTCCGACCACTCCTGCGACCCCTGTTGTGACTCACCGGCGCCATCTTGCCTCCTGACCCCGACCGACGCGGGGCACTGTACGAATACGCATGGGTTCTCGGGGAGGGGGGACCGCGGACGCGGGTCCCGTCCCTGGCGTGGGATGCGGCTCCATGGCTCGCGGTCGCGCCGATCGCGCTCCGGCCCGGGATCCGGGCCGTCCTCCGTGTCCCGCCCACCCTCGAGTGGGCTCCCACGGTCTCCCGGCGCTCCCGGCGCATCGCTTCGAAGGGTATCGAATCGTGACACCCGACGCGTCCGGTCCTCGGCGCGCGTCGCGGGCGCACCCGCGCGGGAGCGCCGAAACGGGGCCGACGGGGATCTCTCCCCGCCGACCCCGAGGGTCACCTCACCGCCTCAGCGGCACAAGACCCGCGACCTCAGCGTCGAGGCTAGGACTTGACCGGCGATGAGGCCGTCTCCCCGCCCGGAGGCGTCGGCGAGGAGACCGCTCCTTCCTCCAGCTCGTCGAGTTCCTCGAACGCGTAGGCCGTCTCGGCGTGCAGCTCGTGGTCGAGGCCGTTGGTCTCGACCTCCTCGGGGAGGCGGAAGCCCATGACGAGGTCGATGACCTTGGCGATGACCCAGGTGACGACGAAGGAGTAGGCGATCGTGGCGGCCACGGCGATCAGCTGGACGACCAGCAGGTCGATGCCTCCGCCGTAGAAGAAGCCGTCGGCGCCGGAGGAGCCGACCGCGGAGGCGACGAGGCCGATCATCAGCGAACCGATGACGCCGCCGACCAGGTGGACGCCGACCACGTCGAGCGCGTCGTCGTACTTGAACTTGAACTTCCAGCTGATGGCGTAGGCGCAGAGGGCGCCGGAGACCAGGCCGACGGCGATGGCGCCCACCGGCGAGACGTCCGCGGCGGCCGGCGTGATGGCGACCAGACCCGCGACGGCGCCCGAGGCGAACCCGAGGGCGCTGGCCTTGCCGTAGCGCAGCTTCTCGACGAGCATCCAGGCGATGATCGCGGCGGCCGTGGCGACCTGGGTGTTGACCAGTGCGAGCGCGGCGACGCCGTCGGCGGCGTAGGCGGAACCGGCGTTGAAGCCGAACCAGCCGAACCACAGCAGGGCGGCGCCGAGCAGGACGAAGGGCAGGTTGTGCGGGCGCATGGACTCGACGCCGAAGCCCTTGCGGCGGCCGAGGACGACGGTGAGGGCCAGGGCCGCGGCACCGGCGTTGATGTGGACGGCGGTACCGCCCGCGAAGTCGATGACGCCCGCGTCGCCGATGCCGATCAGCTCGAACCAGCCGCCGCCCCAGACCCAGTGGGCGACGGGGAAGTAGGCGAGCAGGGCCCAGACGGGCACGAAGATCAGCCAGGCGCCGAACTTGGCGCGGTCGGCGATCGCGCCGCTGATGAGCGCGACGGTGATGATGGCGAACATCATCTGGAACCCGGCGTCGACGAGGAGCGGGTAGCCGCCGCCACCCTCGCCGTCGGACGGCTCGATCTCACCGATGAGGCTGGTGAGGCCGAGGTAGTCGAAACCACCGATGAAGTGGTTGAGCGCTCCGGGGCCCTCGGCGTAGGTCAGCGAGTGGCCGATGAGCACCCACAGGACGCTGACGATGGCGATGCTCGCGAAGCTCATGAGCATCATGTTGAGGACGCTCTTGGCCCGCGACATACCTCCGTAGAAGAAGGCCAGGCCCGGGGTCATGAGCATCACCAGCGCGGCGCTGATCAGCAGCCACGTGGTGTTGCCGGTGTCGATCATGTCGTCGCCTCCGTTGGACGGACGGGGGATGTGTCGGAGAGGGCGGCAGTCAGCGAGCGCATCTTCGGGCCCGATGCAGTACCACGGACGCCACTGTCCGACCTGGGTGTTTCTCGCCCTGAGCCGACATGTTGCGCGCGTGTAAAAGGACTGCCAGGAGTGTTAAGGAGCCGTGAACCGATGACCCAGTTCGCGCGAACGGTCGCGCACCGGTACGGACCGGCCGCGATTCCGTGGACGATGGGCGACGATTCGACCACTCCGCGTCAGATCTCAGGTCGATCTCACGTCGGTAACGAAGTCTCCGACAGGTTCCGCGCCCCGGTGTTTCCGCGTGGTTTCCGCCGCATGACGCCGGTCACATCCCCACGGCACGGCGACGGCCGGGCCCCTCCGGGAGCCCGGCCGTGGTTTCTCGGAACGTCGTCCGAACGCTCAGTCCGTGGCGAGGATGGCGTCGACGAAGACCTCGGGGTCGAAGGGGGCCAGGTCGTCGGGGCCCTCGCCCAGTCCGACCAGCTTGACCGGCACGCCCAGCTCCCGCTGGACCTGCACGATGATGCCCCCCTTGGCGGTGCCGTCCAGCTTGGTCAGCGCGATCCCGGTGACGTTGACGACCTCGGCGAACACGCGCGCCTGGCGCAGGCCGTTCTGCCCGGTGGTCGCGTCCAGGACCAGCAGGACCTCGTCGACCCGCGACTTCTTCTCGATGACCCGTTTGACCTTGCCCAGCTCGTCCATGAGCCCGGTCTTGGTGTGCAGGCGTCCGGCGGTGTCGACGATGACCGTGTCCGCGCCGTCCTCGACTCCTCGGGAGACCGCGTCGAAGGCCACGCTGGCCGGGTCGGCGCCCTCCTCCTTGCGCACGACCGGGGCGCCCACCCGGCTGCCCCAGGTCTGGAGCTGCTCGGTGGCGGCGGCGCGGAAGGTGTCGGCCGCGCCCAGCACGACGCTGCGGCCGTCCCCGACCAGGACGCGGGCGAGCTTGCCCGTGGTGGTGGTCTTGCCGGTGCCGTTGACGCCGACGACCATGATCACGGCGGGCCGGTCCCCGTGCGGTTCCGTGCGGACCGTGCGGTCGGTGTCCCCGCCGATCTGGTCGAGCAGCTCCTCGCGGAGCATGGCGCGCACCTCGTCGGTGTCGCGGGTGCCGAGCACCTTCACCCGCGTGCGCAGGTGCTCGACGATCTGCGCGGCCGAGGTCACACCGATGTCGGCGGTGATGAGCGTGTCCTCGATCTCCTCCCACGTGTCCTCGTCGAGGGTGTCGGAGGACAACAGGTTGAGCAGCCCCTGGCCGAGGGTGCTCTGCGAGCGCGCCAGGCGGGCGCGCAGACGCACCATCCGGCCCGCGGACGGCGGCGGCGTCTCCAGCGCCGGTTCGGCGGGCTCGACGGCCGCCTCCTCGGCGGGCGGGGCCTGGGCGGGTGGCGTGGCGACCGCCTCCGCGCCCCGGTCGCGGTCCTCGACGGGGGCCGCCGCCGGGGGCTCCCCGGTGACCTCGGGCTTGGTCTCCTCCTTGCCCGGCGCGACCGGACGTCGGGTCGTGACCAGGAAGGATCCGCCGATCACCAGGAGCGCGACGACGATGATCAGGATTGCGAGCACGGTGATGTCCATATCAGCTCCAGTATCCCAGAGTGGCCGCGCGGCTCGTCGGGCCGCCCGCGTGCGGCGCGGCTCAGGTGGCGCGGTGGCGCGTGGTGCGCAGGATGAGGAGGAAGAAGGGCGCGCCGAGGAACGCCGTGACCACGCCGATCGGCATCTCCGCCGGAGCCACCACGGTACGGGCGACGATGTCGACCACGACCATGAACGCGCCGCCGAAGAAGACGCTCACGGGGAGAATCGCCCGGTAGTTGGAGCCGACGAGGCGGCGCACGATGTGCGGGACCACGATCCCGACGAAGCCGATCAGCCCGCTCACCGCCACGGCGGCGGCGGTGGCCAGTGACGCGGCGCTGATGACGACGATGCGGACGGCGGACGGGTTGAGGCCGAGGCTCACCGCCTTGTCGTCGCCCAGGGCGAGCATGTCCAGCAGGTGTCCGCACACGAGCAGGACCGCCAGGGCGACCACCGTGTACGGCGCGACCATCCTGACGTCGTCCCATCCGCCCCGGCCCAGCCCGCCGAGCAGCCACGAGAAGATCCTCAGGAGCTGGTCCCCGCCGATCTGCTGGGTGAGCGTCTGGGCGGCGGACAGGAACGACGACACGACCACGCCCGCGAGGATGAGGGAGGCGGTCCCGCCCCCGCCCGCCGTCGCGCCGAGGGTGTAGGCCGCCGCCACGCCCAGCAGGGCGCCGACGAAGGCCGCCACGGGGACCAGGGCACGGGGCGCGTCGGTCACCTCCTGACCGAAGACGATGACGAGCGTCGCCCCGAGCCCGGCGCCCGCGGCGGCGCCGAGCAGGTAGGGGTCGGCCAGGGGGTTGCGGAAGACGCCCTGGTAGGCGCCGCCCGCGGTGGCCAGGAGCGCGCCGACGACGGCGCCCATGACCACCCGGGGCAGCCGCAGTTCGACCAGGAGGGCCTCCTGCCGCTCGGTCAGCGGGCTCTCGGCCGTCGGCGACACGAGGCTGAGCAGGTGGCGGACGATGTCGGCCGCGCTGATGTCCGCCGCGCCCGCCGAGACGCCGAAGAGGGCGGCCGCGACCAACGCGCCGAGACCGCCCGCCAGCCAGCCGATCCTGGCTCCGACCCCAGGTCCCACCTAGGAACCCGCGTGTTCGGTGACGGCCGCGCCGACCGCCTCCGCGAAGTCGACCACGCGCGGACCCCAGCGGGAGGCGACGTCCGCGTCGAGCTGGACGACGGCGTCGTTCTGGACGGCGTCGACGGTGTCGAACGCGGGCCGTTCGGCGACCGCGCCGACGGCGTCCTCACCCGTGTAGGACAGGAAGATGAGGTCGGGGTTGGCGTCGACGACGTACTCCTGGGACAGCTGCGGGTAGCCGCCCGCGGTGCCGTCGTCGGCCTCGTCGGCGATGTTCACCAGGCCGAAGGACGCGTAGATCTGACCGACGAAGGTGTCGGAGGTGGCGGAGTAGAGGGTGTCGTCGAGCTCCTGGTAGAAGCTGAGCCCGGCGTCCCCGGCCTCGGCGCACACGCCCTCGACGACCTCGTTGAACTCGCTCTCGATCCGGTCGGCCTCGGCGTCGGCCTCGTCCGCCATGCCCGTGGCGTCGCCGAGCAGGCGGATCTGGGCGTAGACGTCCTCCAGGTCGACGGCGGCGTCCAGCGTCAGGGCCGGGATGTCCACGGCCTCCAGCTGCGGGACGGTGTCCTCGGCGCTGCGGGCCAGGATGACCAGGTCGGGGTCGTACTCGGCGATCGCCTCGACGCTGGGGGTGAACCCGCTGAGGTCGGTGGTGGGCGCCTCGGCCGGGTGGTTGGAGTACTCGTCGGCCGCCTCCACCTGCTCGCCCGCGCCGATGGCGAAGAGCATCTCGGTGTGGCTGGGCGACAGGGAGACGATCCGCTCCGGAGCCTCCTCCAGGGTGACCTCGCCGAGCGCGTCGGTGAGGGTGACCGGGAAGGTGCCGTCGCCGACCGTCGCGCGGTTCGGGTCGGCCTCGGGCGGGCCGCAGGCGACGGAGGGGCTCTCCGCGGGCTCGTCGGTCGCGGTGTCGGTCTGGGGGTCCTGGCCGCCGCACGCGGTGAGCGCGAGCGTGGCACCGAGGAGTGCGAGGGGGAGTTGGCGTGCGATCCGCACTGTGCTCCTTGGGTGGGCAGGGGGAAGGGGAGCACGGCCCACGGGGGGACGGCCTGTCCTTCCCACGAGGACGGGTGCGTCGGTGTGGGCGAGGCGACCTGGCTCGTCCCCGCGCGGAGCGGGGCCTCACAGTTGCGGGACAGCGCCGGATTGGCGGCCGGAGCCGCGTGACCGGACTTCGCTCGGTCCACACCGTCGGGCCGCCAGCGGCGACCCGACGTCACCACTGTAACTCGTGAGCCCTTTCGTCCCTGTTCAGACCCTGGAAGATGCCCCTTTCCCACCACTACCGACCCCCATCGGAACGAGTGACCGGATGCACATCACCACCCCTCGTCCACCCCCGATCGATTCTTCCCTTTTCTCCCAATAAAAGCCTTGTCTGTCCGTTTTGATGATCACTGAGAAACATGATCACTAAAGGGAAATTTCTACCCCCGCGTGGCCGAATTGAGGCTCGGAGAACATTGACACTTTTATGACTCACCGCAATGATCTCGGTGCTATGTGCGTCGAAAAACCGAGAACGGACACCACACGGGCTATCCCCCGGTACACGAGAATCCGTCACCGTCTGGGTCGCTCGCTCCCCCGGTGTTCCGCGGCGCACGCAGAAGGGATGTGTTGACAAGGTGGTACCCCACCGCTCGCACCTGGCGTCGATCGCCGGGCTGACCCTGATAGCGGGACTCGTCGCGGCCACCCCCGCCAGCGCCGACGACGGATCCGAGATCGCCCCCCTCCATCCGGCCCCCAGCGCCGAGAACGGCGAGATGACCCACCAGGCCGACGGCCTGTGGTTCATCGAACTGGAGGGACCGCCCGAGGCCGAGGGCAACTCCGAGGCCGCGGTCGACGAGGAACAGCGCGCGTTCCGCGCCGACGCCGAGGAGCTCGGACTCCAGTACGAGGAACGGCACGCCTTCGGCGAGCTGTGGAACGGCTTCTCGGTCGAGATGGACGACGCCCAGGTGGGCGCCGCCCGGGAGATCCCCGGGGTGAACGCCGTCTACCCGGTCATGCGCTACGAGGCCCCCGAACCGGACCAGTCCCAGCCCGACCTGGAAACCGCCCTCAGCATGACCGGCGCCGACATCGGCCAGAACGAGCTCGGCCTGACCGGCGAGAGCCTGCGGGTCGCCGTGATGGACACCGGCATCGACTACACCCACCCCGACCTCGGCGGACCGGGCGGCTTCCCCAACGACCGCGTGGTGGCCGGGTACGACTTCGTCGGCGACGACTTCAACGCGGGCGACCCCTCCACCGTCACCCCCGTCCCGGACGAGGACCCCCAGGACTGCCACGGGCACGGCACGCACGTCGCCGGAATCGTCGGCGCCTCCGGCCAGGTCACGGGCGTGGCGCCCGAGGCCGAGCTGGGCGCCTACAAGGTGTTCGGCTGCGGCGGTTCGACCACCGCCGACATCATGATCGCCGCCATGGAGCTCGCCCTGGCCGACGACATGGACGTGCTCAACATGAGCATCGGGTCCTCCCACACCTGGCCCGGGTACCCGACGGCGGTCGCCTCCGACAACCTGGTCGACGAGGGCGTGGTGGTCGTCGCGTCCATCGGCAACGAGGGCGACACCGGCCTGTACTCGGCAGGCGCCCCCGGCCTGGGCGAGAACGTGATCGGCGTGGCCTCCTACGACAACACCCACATCAGCGCGGCGTCCGTCATCGCCAGCCCCGGCGGCGAGGCGCTGCCGTTCATGCCGATGGGCGACGCCACCCCGCCGCCCACCGAGGGCGAGACCGACGAACTCGTCTACATCGGCCGCGCCTGCTCGTCCCTGGGCGACCAACTCGAGGGCGACCCCGAGGGCCGCACGGCGCTGATCGTCCGCGGCAGCTGCACGTTCGCGGAGAAGTACGACACAGCCCTCGACGCGGGCGCCACCGGCGTCGTCGTCCACAACAACGTCCCCGGCATGTTCGCGGGCGGCGGCATCACCGACCGCGGGGCGTTCTCCATCGGCGTCTCCGACGAGGCGGGCGCCCACCTGAGGGAGCTCCTGGAGGGCTCGGATCCGGTCACCCTGACCTGGACCGACGAGACCGTGCGCACCCCCAACCCGACCGGCGGACTGATCAGCTCGTTCAGCTCCTACGGCATGTCCCCCGACCTCGACCTCAAGCCCGACATCGGCGCACCCGGCGGTCTGATCAACTCCACCTACCCCATGGACCAGGGCGGATACGCCACCATCAGCGGCACGTCCATGTCCTCGCCGCACGTGGCCGGCGCCGTGGCGCTGCTCCTCCAGGCCCGTCCCGAACTGGCGGCGGGCGAGGTGCGCACCGTCCTCCAGAACAGCGCCGACCCCAAGGCGTGGTGGGGCAACCCGGGCCTCGGGTTCCTCGACAACGTCCACCGCCAGGGCGCGGGCATGGTGGACGTCCCCGGCGCGGTGCTGGCCACCACGACCGTCTCCCCGGGCAAGCTGGCGCCGGGCGAGACCCAGGAGGCCGTGACCGAGACCGTCACCATCACCAACGACGGCGACGCCGAGGCCACCTACGACCTCGGCCACGAGGCCGCCCTCGGCACGCACGGGAACACGTTCACGCCGTCGTTCAACGACGCCTTCGCCGAGGTGTCCTTCAGCGCCGACTCCGTGACCGTGGGCGCGGGCGCGTCGGTGGACGTCGAGGTGACCATCACCCCGCCGACCGCGGAGCTCGTCCAGCCCGTGTACGGCGGGTACGTCACGGTCACCCAGGTCGACGGCGAGACCTACCGCGTCCCGTACGCCGCCTACGCGGGTGACTACCAGGAGATCGAGGCGATGACCCCGATCACCGACGGGGACGGCAACGTCCAGGAGCTGCCCTGGCTGACGCGGATCACCCAGTGCGAGGTGTTCGTCGGACTGGAGTGCGCGGCGGCGGGCGGCGGCACCTTCGCCAACCAGCCGGACGGGGCGGCCTACACCCTGTCGTGGGTCGACGGCCTGCCCGACTACCCCTACGTCGTCGCACACTTCGACCACCACGTCTCCCAGCTGGAGATGAGGGTGATCAGCGAGCGCACCGGCCGTCCGGTGCACCCGACCCGCAACGTCGCCGTGGACGTGGCCAACGTCGGGCGCAACGCGACGTCGACGGCGTTCTTCTCCTACGTGTGGGACGGGACGGTCAGCGACGCGCGCCGGATCCGCGAGGTCCGGGACGGTGAGTACCGTCTGGAGGTCCGCGCGCTCAAGGCCCTGGGCGACCCGGACGACCCCGACCACTGGGAGACCTGGACGTCACCGGTGATCACCATCGACCGGGGCTAGGCGGTGTTTGCTTTGGTCCTCCGCTTCGCTTCGTCCCGCCCGTCGCCCGCCACCGCCCGGGGGCCGCTTCGCGGCGGGGCGGGCACCCTCAACGGACGCCTTCGGCGCGGTACTCGCTCTCGTCGGGCGCCCCAAGGCCAGGGATGCTTCATCCTCGGCGGCGCCTGACGCTCGTTCCTCGCTAGCGGCTTGCCTCGTCTTGCAGCACCCTGGCGGCGCCCGAACGGCAAACCCCCTGGGGTGACCGTTCCAAGAACAGGCAGGACCCTCCGGGGCCGCCCTCCACCGCGGGGGCGGCCCCGCCGCGTGCGCGGAGGCGGACGTCAGGCTGGGCGGTCGAGCTTCTGGCTGATCACCTGGGAGATGCCGTCGCCCTGCATCGTGACGCCGTAGAGGGCGTCGGCCGCCTCCATCGTGCGCTTCTGGTGGGTGATCACGATGAGCTGGGACGACGAGCGCAGCTCCTCGAAGATCACCAACAGGCGCTGGAGGTTGGTGTCGTCCAGGGCCGCCTCGACCTCGTCCATGACGTAGAACGGCGACGGGCGCGCCTTGAAGATCGCGGCCAGGAAGGCCACCGCCGTCAGCGACCGCTCGCCGCCCGACAGCAGCGACAGCCGCTTGACCTTCTTCCCCGGCGGGCGCGCCTCCACCTCGATCCCCGTGGTCAGCATGTCGTCCGGGTCGGTGAGCAGGAGCCGCCCCTCACCGCCCGGGAAGAGGCGGCCGAAGATCGCGGCGAACTCGCGCTCCACGTCCAGGTAGGCGGAGGAGAACACCTCCTGCACCCGGGCGTCCACCTCCTGCACGATCTCCATCAGGTCCCGGCGGGTCTTCTTCAGGTCCTCCAACTGGGCGTTGAGGAACGCGTGCCGCTCCTCCAGCGCCGCGAACTCCTCCAGCGCCAGGGGGTTGATCTTGCCGAGCTGGTTGAGCTGGCGCTCGGCGCCGCGGGCCCGCTTGGCCTGCACCTCGCGCACGTACGGCGCGGGTCCGGCGTCCTCCCCCGCGTCGGCGGGCGGCGGCACCGGGGCCTCGGGGCCGTACTCCGCGACGAGGGTGGGCACGTCCACGCCCATCTCCTCGGCCGCCCTGGTCTCCAGTTGCTCCAGGCGCATGCGCCGCTCGGCGCGCGCCACCTCGCCGCTGTGCGCCGAGCTGGTGAGCTTCTCCATCTCGACCGACAGCTCCCGCACCCGCGCGCGCACCGTCCGCAGTTCGGCGTCGCGCGCCTCCTTCTCGGCCTCGGCGGCGGTCCGCTCGCTCTCAGCCGCGGCCAGGGACACCCGGATCCGTTCCAGGGCCAGCCGGGCGCTCTCGGCGACGGCGTCGGCGATGGTGGCCTGGGCGGCGCGGGTCCTGCGGCGCTCGGCGGCGCGCTCGACAGCGCGGCGCTCCTCGGCGGCCTGGGCGAGCAGGGCCTCGGCCCGACCGGCGACGGAGCGCGCGCGCTCCTCGGCGGTGCGTACGGCCAGTCGGCGTTCCATCTCGGTGGCGCGGGCGCGCGAGGCCTGGGCGGCGAGGGCGTCGCGGGTCTCGGGGTCGGGGGCGTCCTCCTCGATGGAGGCGGCCATCTCCTCGGCCTCGGCCAGCTCCTCCTCCAGCCGGGCCAGCTTCCCGACGTCCTCGCCCCGGGTGGCGGCCGCCTTGGCCGCCGCGGCGGCGTAGCGCTCGGACTCGGCCTCGGCGGACCGGGCCTGACCGGCGAGTTTACCCAGGCGCTGGGCGGACTCGTTGCGCTTGCGGTCGCTCTGGCGGCGGCGCGCGGTGAGCTCGTCGGCGGTCGCGGCCAACTCGGCGCGTGCGCGCTTGCCGGCCTCCAGGTCCGCCGCGGCCCGTTTGGCGGTCTCGGTGGCCTCCTCCAGGCGTTCGGCCGCCTCGTCCACGGCGGCCTGGACCTCCAGGAGGCTGGGGGCGGCGGCCGAACCGCCGTAGACCATCTCCGCGCCGAAGACGTCGCCGTCGGGGGTGACCGCGCGGACGCCGGGCAGGGTGGCGACCAGCCGCTGGGCGTGCGCGGCGTCGGTGGCCAGGGCCGTGCGGTCGAGCAGGACCGTGACGGACCCGCGCAGGTGGTCGGGGGCGACGACCGCGTCGGCGGCGTAGCGCGCGCCGTCGGGCAGGGCGGGCCAGTCCTCGCGCGGCGTGGCGGGGACCGCGTCCGCGATCACGATGCCCGCGCGGCCCGCGTCCCGGTCCCGGAGCAGCCGGACGGCGGTGGCGGCGGTCTCCGGGGACGCCACGGCCACGGCGCCCGCGGCCCGGCCGAAGGCGGCGGCGACGGCGGTCTCGTGGCCGGGGTCGACCTGGACGAGCGCGGCCAGGCTGCCGAGCAGTCCGTCGGGAGCCGCCTCCAGCAGGGTGCCCGCGCCGTCCTTGTGCGCGAGGCCCAGTTCGAGCGCCTCCTTGCGGGCGGCGAGCGCGGACCGCTCCCGCTCGGCCGTACGCTCGGCGTCGCGGAGTTCGTTGAGTTCGGCCTCGGTCGCCGACAGCAGCCGGGCGGCCCGCTCCTGGGCGGTGTCGAGTTCGGCGTCGCCCTCGTCCAGCCCGGCGGACTCCTCCTCCGCCATCTCGTACTCGGCCTGGGCCTCGGCCGCGCGTTCGGCGGCCTGGCGGGCGGCCTCCTCCAGCCGGGCGATCTCCGCCTCGCCCTCGCCCAACCGGCCGCGCAGGCTCTCCACCCGCGCGCTCAGGCGCACGATCCCCTCGCGGCGTTCGGCGGAGGCGCGCGTGGCGGCCGCCAACCGCTTCTCCTCCCGGTGCAGGGCGTCCTCGGCGGAGGTGCGCTCCTCGACGGCGGCCTCCAGGGCCTCCCGCACCTCCTCCAGGCGGGTGAGCAGCTCCTCCTCCTGGGCGGCGGCCTCCTCGGCCTCCATCTCCAGTTCCTCGGGGTCGCGGCGGCTCACCGGCTCGTCGGTGACGGAGACGAGGTTGCGGTGGCGCTCGCTGGCCAGTCCGCGGACGGCGTCGAGGCGTTCGGCGAGGCGGGAGAGCGCGTGGAAGGTCTCCGACGCGCGCGCCAGGACCGGGGCGGCCTCGGCGGACTGGGCCTCCAGGGCGGTCTCGCGCCGCTGTGCCTGGGCGAGCGCGGCCTCGGCGGCGGCGCGGCGTTCGAGGACCTCCTTCTCGTCCGCCTCCTCCTTGGCCAGCTGGTCGGTGAGGGTGACGATGTCGTCGGCCAGGAGGCGGAGCCGGGCGTCGCGCAGGTCGGCCTGGATGACGGCGGCGCGTCTGGCCAGCTCGGCCTGGCGGCCCAGCGGCTTGAGCTGGCGGCGCAGCTCGGCGGTGAGGTCGGTGACGCGGTCCAGGTTGCCCTGCATCGCGTTGAGCTTGCGGATCGCCTTCTCTTTGCGCTTGCGGTGCTTGAGGATGCCCGCGGCCTCCTCGATGAGCGCGCGGCGTTCCTCGGGTCCCGCGTGCAGGACGGTGTCGAGCTGCCCCTGGCCGACGATGACGTGCATCTCGCGGCCGATGCCGGAGTCGCTGAGCAGGTCCTGGATGTCGAGGAGACGGCAGGTGTCGCCGTTGATCGCGTACTCCGAGCCGCCGTTGCGGAACATCGTCCGGCGGATGGTGACCTCGGTGTAGTCGATCGGCAGGGCGCCGTCGGAGTTGTCGATGGTGAGGCTGACCTCGGCGCGGCCCAGCGCCTGGCGGGTGGACGTGCCCGCGAAGATCACGTCCTCCATCTTGCCGCCGCGCAGGGACTTGGCCCCCTGTTCGCCCATCACCCAGGACAGGGCGTCGACGACGTTGGACTTGCCGGATCCGTTGGGGCCCACCACACAGGTGATCCCGGGTTCGAAACGCAGGGTGGTGGCCGACGCGAACGACTTGAAGCCGCGCAGCGTCAGGTTCTTCAGGTACACCCACACCTCCCACACCGGCCACCGGGCCCGCGCGGGCCGCCTCGACGATGGCGCGAACGCCCTCGTGGGACGCCGCGCACAGCATCATCCAAGGGTGCCACGAAGCCGGGGGCAGCGGGCGCGGTTCACGCGGACGGGCCCGATGAGGTGGGCCACGGTCGGATCCTGGGGGGGAGCTCCGGCGAACACGGAGGGTTGCGTGGGTGTCCGCCGGGTAGGTAAACAATGCCGCAAGGAAAAGGAAAGGAAGTCTGCGGCCGAGGGTTCGGGGAACGAAGCGCTGGGTCGAGCGGACCGCGGAGCGGCTGACGGAACTACCGTCAGGGACGCCTTGGGTGCTGCGTACGGCGTCCCGTCCGTGGTTCACGTGTCACGCGGTCGACCGGGTGGCTGCCCGGTGGGTCGACGGCGCTGGTCAGGCGAGCGCGGGCTCGCGATCCGTCGCGCTGACGGCGACGTCGGTGACGGCCATGCTGAGCTGGTCGTTACGTGCCTGGAGGCGGCTGATCTCGGCCTCGAGGTCACGTACTCGATTCTGAAGCCGTCGCATCTCCTGGACCATACGAGGGTCGGAGCCGCCGACGTGGCCAAACAGAGCCTTCGCCATGATGTGGGTCCTCCACACTGAGTGACCAGTGATGAAACGCGCACACGACATCCCGAAGATCGTCGACTTCTGAGTCGAAGCCACGGGTGGAAGATTGCGCGATGTGCCTTCCAGAGTCTCACTCCGCGCGCCGCTGGTCAAGATTGGATTACAACAGTCCGTAACGACCACACCCCGGGCCGGAACGACCTGGGCACGTGAGGTCACACGACCCGGACGCACCCACCCCCGTGTCACACGCCCCGAAGACGCGCGCGGAGCGGGCCGACGTCGCGGTGCCCCGTGGGGCCGCCGCGACCGTGGACCGAATCGCGTTACGCCACAAGCATACTCACCGCTCGACGAATCCGGTGAACGTCCCCCCAGGCGATGACCAACGTTCCACCACGGAGTCCACATGACCGGGTGTGCGACCGCTCCTCAGGTGCTCCAGGAGCCGAGTGCAGTCGCCGCGCGGCCCTTCCGCGACCACCTCCACCCGCCCGTCGGCGAGGTTGGTCGCCGCCCCGCTCAGCCCGAGTTCGAGCGCCCGAGACCGCGCCCACCAGCGAAAACCCACTCCCTGGACCCGGCCGCGCACCCACGCGGTCAGCCGGACCAACTCCTCGTGGTTCTCCACGCGCCGCACCTTCCCTTACCTCACGGAGACACTTTCCTCACCAACACGCCCGACCTGCCTGTCCCTGTCGATCACGGGCGCACGAGACCCCCGGACCACGGGTCAGCGACGAGCCCTCGGCGCCCGCTGACAGCGCGGGCAGCTGAACGACGAGCGGTTCATGAACGCCTCCCGCACGATCGGCGCACCGCAGCGCCCGCACGGCCGGTCCTCGCGCCCGTAGGCGTTCAGACCGCGCTCGAAGTACCCGCTCCGCCCGTTGACGTCGACGTACAGCCCGTCGAAGGTGGTGCCGCCCACCGCGAGCGCCTCGTTCATGACGTCGCGCACGTGCCCCAGGAGCTCGGTCGCCTGGAGGAGGGACAGGCCCCGGGTGGAGCGGGCCCAGTGCAGCCGGGCGCGCCACAGCGCCTCGTCGGCGTAGATGTTGCCCACGCCGCTGATGAGGGACTGGTCGAGCAGCGCCCGCTTGACCTCGGTCCGGCGCGCGCGCAGGGCGCGGACGAAGACCTCCGGCTCGAAGTCGGGGTCCAGCGGGTCCAGCGCGATGTGGTCGACCGAGGCGGGGACGCCGTCCCGCTCGCCCGGGGCGTCCACCAGCAGGTGGCCGAAGGTGCGCTGGTCGACGAAGCGCAGCTCCTGGCCGTCCGACAGCGGCAGCCGCACCCGCAGGTGCTTCTCGTCGGGCTTCCCCACCGGCTGGACGAGCATCTGTCCGCTCATGCCCAGGTGGGTGAGCAGTATCTCGCCGCTGTCCAGGGTCAGCCACAGGTACTTGCCGCGGCGGCGGGCGGCCGTGGGCACCCGCCCCTCCAGGCGGGCGGCGAAGTCCGCGGCGCCGGGGACGTGGCGGCGCACCGACCGCGGGTGCAGGACCTCGACGGCGCCGACCGTCCGGCCCAGCGCGTGTGCGGCCAGGCCGCGGCGCACGACCTCGACCTCGGGGAGTTCGGGCACGTCAGCTCCGGTTCTGGCCGTTGGAGGAGGACTGGGCGTCGTCGGTCCGCGCGCGGATGGCCTTCCACGCGGACTCGGCGGCCTGCTGCTCGGCCTCCTTCTTGCTGCGGCCCTCGCCGAGGCCGTAGCTCTCGCCCGCGACGCGCACCGTGGCGCGGAAGGTCTTCTGGTGGTCGGGGCCGCTCTCGTCGACGTGGTACTCGGGGACGCCGAGCATCTCGGCGGCGGTCAGCTCCTGGAGGGAGGTCTTCCAGTCCAGCCCGGCGCCCAGCCCCGAGGCCGTCGCGATGAGCGGGTCGAAGAGGCGGTGCACGAACTCGGAGGCCACGTCCAGCCCCCGGTCGAGGTACACGGCGCCGATGATCGCCTCGAGCGTGTCGGCGAGGATCGAGGACTTGTCGCGGCCCCCGGTGCCCTCCTCGCCCCGGCCGAGGCGGATGTAGGCGCCGATGCCCAGGCCGCGGGCCACGTCCGCGAGGGCGCGCATGTTGACGACGGCGGCGCGGAGCTTGGCCAGCTGCCCCTCGGGCAGGTCGGGGTGCTTGCGGAACAGGGTGTCGGTCACCACCAGGCCGAGCACGGAGTCGCCGAGGAACTCCAGGCGCTCGTTCGTGGGCAGCCCGCCCTTCTCGTAGGCGTAGGACCGGTGGGTGAGGGCGCGGAGCAGGATCTTGGGATCGACCTCGACGCCGATCGCCCTGTGGAACGCCCTGGCCTCGGAGACGGAGAGTTGGCTTGCCACGCGAGTTCACTTCCCTGTTCTGACGCGCCCCGGGGAGGACGCGCATCCTGCGTTCGGGTGCGGATCCCCGGCTCGACAGGGGTGCTCGAACACGAGGTGATCGTCGCGGGAGCGACGCTCCCCCGGCAGCCACCACGAACTCGGGAACCCGTGGGAGCCCGGATCACGACTGGGTGCTTCTGCGGTTCTGGTTGTCTACTGCCCACGCTGAGGCGGGTCACTCACCCTACGGACTCCCTCCGACAGCACTTCGGGGCGGACCCGGCGTGCGGGTCCGCCCCGAGGCGAATCGTCGGGTGTGGACCCGAGGCCTGACACGAGTGTGTTACGCCGGGTTGGTGACCTGACGGTTGTTGTAGGTGCCGCACGTCGGGCACGCGATGTGGGGCTGCTTCGGGTCACGGCAGCGCGGGCAGTTGACCAGCACCGGGCGCGACGCCTTCCACTGGGAACGGCGGGTCCGGGTGTTGCTCCGCGACATCTTCCGCTTCGGGACGGCCACTTCAATCCTCCTGGGTCACCCCCGCGGTCGCGGGAGGTCGCTTATCTGGTCACCCCGCGCGCTGCGGCGGGGAGGGTGTGCTCCCGTCACGAGGGCGCCCGACGGGCGCTCCGTGACCGGTTCACGAGCTCATCGTTCTCCGGGATCCTCCGCGATGGCGCGAAGAGCCTCCCAGCGTGGGTCGACGGCGTCGCCGTGACCGTGGTCGGGACCGACCTCGGCGAGTCGGACACCGCACTCCGCGCACAGCCCGGGGCAGTCCGGTACGCACAGCGGCGAGAGCGGGAGGGCGAGCACGACGGCGTCCCTGACCACGGGGCCGAGGTCGAGCAGATCGCCCTCTAGATAGTAGTCCTCATCCTCGTCGGACGCGTCCTCCTCGACCCGGGCGGACTCGCCGTCGTCGGCGGAGTAGCGGTACAGCTCCTGGAAGCCCGCTTCGAGCTCGTCCGACAGGGGGTCGAGGCAGCGCGAGCACTCCGCCGTGAGCTGTCCGCTGACGGTGCCGGTGACGAGGACGCCCTCCATCACCGCCTCCAGCCGGAGGTCGAGTTCGACCTCGCTGCCCTCGGGCACGCTCGCCATCGCCCCGGAGAAGGCCTCCGGCACGGTCACGATGCGGTTGACGGTTCGCATCGACCCCGGCTGGCGGCCCAGCTGACGGGTGTCGACCACGAACGGGTCACGAGGTTCAGGACGAGACAGGGTAATCGCGCTTTCACGAGAGGTTCGGAAGATGCCGGGCACGCGGGACGGATGACGGGTCCGGCGTGACCAGCCCGCGCGCACGCCAAGTACGGCGACGCTCAGGGTCAAACCCAGATTCTACCTATCATGGGCCCGACCACCCAAATCAGCCGCCGGGGCCGGCCCCGGCGAGGGCGTCGGTCCCGGAGCGGGCGGCCGGTCAGCCGCGCGAGCGCTCCTCGTACTTGTCCCGGAGGCGGTCCTGGACGTACGGCGTCACCAGGCTGGACACGTCCCCTCCGTGCTGGGCGATCTCGCGCACCAGGCTGGACGACAGGAACGAGTACTGCGGGTTGGCGGTCATGAACACGGTCTCCACGCCGGAGAGCCGGAAGTTCATCTGCGCGATCTGGAGTTCGTAGTCGAAGTCACTGACCGAGCGGAGGCTGCGCACGATCGTCTCGATGCCGTTGGCGCGGCAGAAGTCGACGAGGAGTCCGTCGAAGTCGGTGACGCGGACGTTGCCGAGGTCGGCGGTGCTCTCCCTGAGCATGTCCAGCTTCTCGGGGACGGTGAACAGCCCGCGCTTGTTGACGTTGTTGAGCACGGCCGCGACGACCTCGTCGTACTGCTTGGCGGCTCGTCCGATGATGTCGATGTGTCCGAAGGTCACCGGGTCGAAGGAACCCGGGCAGACGACTCGGCGCACGGTGGATCGCCCCTCTCAGGAGTTACTCTCGAGTACCGCGATCGTAGGGGTTGCCTCCGGCGCCGATCGGGGCGACACCCGCATAACGGAGTTCCACCGCCGCCGGTCCGACCCGCGGGGAGGCGCGCCGCGGGGTCTCAGGGGGCGGAGGGCCGGGCGTACCAGAGCACCGCCTCCCCGTACCCCCGCTTCCGGTCCCGCTCCAACCCCTTCGGCCAGACCGGTTCGGCGCCGCGCTTGGAGCGCTCGACCACGACCACCGCGTCCTCGGCCAACCACCCGTTCCGCACGAGGTCGGCGAGCACCCCGGCCACCTCCTCGTCGGCGACCGCGTACGGGGGATCGGCCACGACCAGGTCGTAGGGTTCGCCCGGGTGCACGGCGGCGACCACCCGTTCCACCCGGTCGGCCACCAGGCGGGCGCCGGGGAGGCCCAACACGCCGATGTTGTCCCGGACGACCCCCGCCGCCCTCCGGTCGGCCTCCACGAGCAGCGCGTGCGCGGCGCCGCGGGACAGCGCCTCCAGCCCGATGGCCCCCGACCCCGCGTACAGGTCCATGACACGCAGCCCCTCCAGGGAGCCGAGGTCGGACTGGACGGAGGCGAACAGGGCCTCGCGCGCCCGGTCGCTCGTGGGTCGGGTGGTGCGGCCGTCGGGCGCGGCGATCCGCCGTCCGCCCGCCGCTCCGGCGATGATGCGCGTCATGCCTCCACGTTAGGGCGTCCGGGCGGCGGCCCCGCTCCCCTCAGGCCTTGTCCAGGTACTCGGCGCGGTCCTCGGGCAGCAGCTCCGCCAGCGCGTCGGCCAGCGGCGGGTACGCGGTCAGGTCCGGGTCGCCCTCGACGTAGGCCGCGGCCTCCTCCCGCGCCTCGCCGATCAGCTCCTCGTCCTTGAGCAGGGTGAGCATCCGGAGGGAGGAGCGGGCGCCGGACTGGGCCTCGCCGAGGACGTCGCCCTCCCGGCGCGCCTCCAGGTCCACCCGGGACAGCTCGAACCCGTCGGTCGTCGCCGCCACGGCGGCCAGCCGCTCCCGCGCCGGGGAGCCCTCCTCCGCGTCCGTGACCAGCAGACACAGCCCCGGCAGCTTCCCCCGGCCGACGCGCCCGCGCAGCTGGTGCAGCTGCGAGACGCCGAAGCGGTCCGCGTCCATGATGACCATCACGGTGGCGTTCGGCACGTCCACGCCCACCTCGATGACGGTCGTCGAGACCACCGCGTCGGTGCGCCCCTCCGCGAATCGGCGCATGACCGCGTCCTTGTCGTCGGGGGCCATCCGGCCGTGCAGGACCTCCACCGCCAGGTCCGCCAGCGGCCCCTCGGTCAGTCGCGCGGCCACGTCGAGCACGGCCAGCGGCGGTCGGGCGCCCGGGTCCTCCGCGTCCTGGTCGCCGCCGACCTCCTCGTCGGCGTCCTCCCCGCCGTCCTCACCGATGCGCGGGCAGACCACGAAGGCCTGGCGGCCCCGGGCGGCCTCCTCCAGGATCCGCTCCCAGGCGCGGGTCAGGTAGTGCGGTTTCTCCCTGGCCGGGACGACGTGCGTGGACACCCCCGCGCGGCCGGTGGGCAGCTGCGTGAGCGCGACCACGTCGAGGTCGCCGTAGACGGTCATGGCGACCGTGCGCGGGATCGGCGTGGCGGTCATCACGAGCACGTGCGGACGCCCGTCGACCGCCTTCTCGCGCAGGGCGTCGCGCTGCTCCACCCCGAACCGGTGCTGTTCGTCCACCACGACCAGGCCCAGGTCGGCGAAGGACACGTGCTCCTGGAGGAGGGCGTGGGTGCCCACGACGATCCCGGCCGCGCCGGAGGCGGCGTCGAGCAGGGCCTCGCGGCGCGCGGCGGTGTTCATGGAGCCCGTGAGCAGGGCCACCCGCGTGGCGTTGTCCGCCCCGTCCAGTTGCCCGGCGCGGGCCAGCGGACCGAGCATGGCGCTGATCGATCGGTGGTGCTGCTGGGCGAGGACCTCCGTGGGGGCGAGCAGGACGGCCTGCCCGCCGGAGTCGACCACACGGAGCATGGCGCGCAGCGCGACCAGGGTCTTGCCCGCGCCCACGTCGCCCTGGAGCAGGCAGTGCATCGGGTGGGCCGCGTCCAACCGCTCCGCGAGGCGGGCGCCGACCTCGCGCTGGCCGTCGGTGAGGGTGAAGAGCAGCTCGGCGTCGAAGGCGTCGAGGATCCCGCCCTCGACCCCCGGGCGCGGCCTGGCGGGCAACTCCTCGGCCTGGCGGCGGCGCCGGGCCAGGGCCAACTGGAGCACGAAGGCCTCGTCCCACTTCAGGCGGCGTCGGGCGCTGCCCACGTCCGCCCACTCCGAGGGTCGGTGGACGCGTTCGAGGGCGTCCCGGACGCCGGCCAGGCGGTGGCGTTCGCGCACCTCGGGCGGGAGCGGGTCGGGCAGGTCGGCGGCCCGGGCGAGGGCCAGGTCCATCGCCAACGCGATCCGGGACGAGTCCAGCCCCTTGACCGCCGGGTAGATCGGGATGAGCTCCTCCGCGAAGGCGCGGGCGCGCTCGCCCTCACTGCCGTCCTCGTCGATCAGCTGGTACTCGGGGTGGTCGAGCTGGCGGCGCCCGCGGTAGGTGGAGACCCGCCCGGAGAACAGCGCCAGCCGCCCGGGGACGAGGGAGTTCTGGTGGTAGGCCCCCCGGTTGAAGAAGGTCAGGTGCAGGCGGCCGGTGCCGTCGGTGACCGTGGCCTCCATCATGTCCATCCGGCGGCGGCCCTGGCGCGCGGGCACCGTGCGGCGCTTGGCGTCCAGCACGCGTGCCTGCACGGTGACGTCCTCGCCCTCGCGCAGCGCGGCGAGGTCGGTCAGCTCGCCCCGGCGGTCGTATCGGCGCGGGTAGTACCGCAGCAGGTCGCCGAGGGTGTGCAGGTCGAGTTTGTCCTTGAAGGCCCGCGCGGAGCCCCCGAGGGCCACGCGCAGCGGTTCGTCCCAGGTGCTCACAGTGTCCCCGTCCCCGCCAGTCCGCTCTGCTCAACGCCACGGTAGTGGCAGCGTGTGACGCGTGGGAGGTTGCGCGGGCGGGGCCGGGTGGGCGTCCGGCCCCTCCCGACAGGGGTATACTCGTCGGAGTTCATCGCCTTTTCGCCATGCCCGCGTGGCGGATGCGATGCTCAGGTGGGGGTGCGAGGGCTTCGGCCGCACCGTCTCCACCACGACGAGTACGGGCACCGGTCTACGGTACGCATCCGCGTCTGACCACGTCCTTCGTGTACTCTTCCACGGTTGGCGTCCGCGCCAGCCTGTCCACCCGGCCTCTCCCGGTCGGTCGACCCTTCGCGTGCGGCGACGTGCGCGATCCCGAGCGCTTGAATGGAGTTACCGTGGCTTCCGTCTGCGACGTCTGCGGCAAGGGACCAGGGTTCGGTAACAGTGTTTCCCACTCGCACCGTCGCACCCGCCGCCGCTGGAACCCCAACATCCAGACCGTTCGCACCCGTGTGGGCGGCACGCCCAAGCGCGTGAACGCCTGCACCTCGTGCATCAAGGCCGGCAAGGTGACCCGCTAGGGTTCCAGCCTTCTGGATTCGACGAAGGCCCTCCGATCACTGGTCGGGGGGCCTTCGGCGTGTCCGGGGACCCGGTTGGCCGGGCCCCGCCCCCGTCCGGGGCGCGACGCGGCGGCTCAGAGGGCGCAGACGTGGCCGTTGAGCGAGCAGCGCACCGGGTACTGCGGTGCGCCGAGGGCGTCGAGTTCGAGCGTCGCCGAGTCGCCGGGCTCCAGGTCCTCCTGGGAACCGGGCTGACCGGCGAGGATGCCGTCCGAGAACGGTTCCCAGTCGGCGTCGCGGACCTCGATGACCTCCGCGGTGTCGAAGGCCAGGGCCAACTCCCAGGCGTCCAGCGTGACCCGGGAGGTGTTGGTGATGGTGACCCGCGCCGTGAACCCCGTCGCACTGGTCTCGACGAGCTCGTACACCACCGTGGTGGGCTCCACGCCCGACTGGACCTCCTCGCCGCGCTCGCCGGAGGAGCCGTCCTCCTCGTCGTCCGGTGAGGCCCCGTGGCTCGGACGCGCCCCGTCCTGGGTGCCCGGGATCTGTGTCGCACCCGGCGAACCGCCGAACTGGAGGTAGATCTGGGTCGTGCTGTAGCCGAAGAGCAGCAGGCCGAGGATGACTCCGGACACGACGAGGACGTTGATCAGCCGCGGGGGTTCGACGCGCTTGGGGACGGTGCTCTCCAGGTAGCCGCCGATCCGCCGCAGCACACCGGCGTCCTCCCGTTCGCTGCGGTGCACACCGCGCCGGGAGTCGTGCCGCGACACGTGCCGCCCCATAAACCGCCTCTCGACGATGCTCCGCTCCTGCCGGCCCTCGCCGGATGGACGCCGGTCGCGGACCTTCCGTGCCCGGGCGGTGACGAACGTTCCGGGGCTCTTCGCGCTCCACGAGGACGGGCGGGCCGCCCAGCGGACGGCGCGAGCCGCGTTGGCACAGCCTAGCGCGATCGCCAAACGGGACAAATCCCGGCAGTGTCAACGTTCGCGGAAGTGATCCCACCCGCTCCGGGCCGGTGGTCGGCCGCCCACGGTGACGGGCGTTCGCTCCGACGGGTCGGTCCCCTCCCCGGCCTCCCCTCCACCAGTGAGGACGCCGCCCATCCGGATCCAGTTCTCGGGGAGGTCGACGTCGGGTGGAAACGTCGCGGCCAGGGCGTGGTCCTCCCCGCCGCCGACCATGAGGTCACGGGCGACGCGTTCGGCGTCCTCCGGCCTCGTGCCCAAGAGGCGGACCCCCTCCAGGAGGGCGGGGTCGGGGCGGAGCGCGTCGGGGTCGAGGTCGACGCGGACCCCGCTGGCACGGCAGACGTGGCCGAGGTCCTGGGCGAGGCCGTCGCTCACGTCGAGCATGGCGGTGGCCCCCGCCCTCGCCGCCACCGGCCCCTCGGTGTAGGGCGGGCTCGGCCTGCGGTGTTCGGACAGGCACTCCGCGGGGCCGTCGATCCCCGCCTCCAGGAGGGCGAGGCCGGCCGCCGACAGTCCGAGGTGGCCGCAGTAGGCCACGACGTCGCCCGGGCGGGCGCCGTCGCGGCGTACGGGCGCGCGCCCCTGGAGATCGCCGAGCGCGGTGATCGCGACGGTCAGTGTGTCGGACGCCACCGTGTCCCCGCCCACGACGGCGCCGCCCGCCAGCGCGCACTCGTCGCGCACCCCGGCGGCGAACTCCTCCACCCAGGAGACGGGCAGGTCGGAAGGCGCGGCGAAGCCGATGAGCAGCCCGGTGGGGCGGGCGCCCATGGCGGCGACGTCGGCGAAGTTCTGGGCCACGGCACGGTGTCCGACGTCGCGCGCCGACGACCACTCCCGACGGAAGTGACGCCCTTCGACCAGCACGTCCGTGGTGGCGACCGTCCTGCCGTCGGGCGCCGCGACGACCGCCGCGTCGTCGCCGGGTCCGAGGATTACATCTTGCGTCGCGGGGAATTTGCTCGTCACACGTGTGATCAGAGCGAACTCACCAAGACCCCCAATGGTGCTCAACACAGGGATCAGGGTACGGTGACGCTCCGGAACGGTGGTCTAGACCCACGTTTGTCACCTGTTCGTCATCGGCCGCACCGTCGGCTCGGCCGGGGCCGCTCCACCTCACACCCGGCACACACGAAGGAGTTCACATGGTGCAGGCATACATCCTGATCCAGACCGAGGTCGGGCGGGCCGCCGAGGTCGCGGGGCGGATCAGGGAGATCGAGGGCGTCGACGAGGCGCACGACGTCACCGGGCCCTACGACGTGATCGTCCAGGCCCACGCCGACGACGTCGACTCCCTGGGCGCCCTGGTCGTGGCCCGGATCCAACGGCTGGACGGGATCGCCCGCACCCTGACCTGCCCGATCGTCAACATCTGACGGGACGGGTGGGGGTGCTGACCGTGGGGAGAGCCGGTGTGGGAGCGGCCGTCGCCGCCGTCCTGTTGGTGACCGGGTGCGGGGCGGGGACCGTGCGGATGGAACCGCCCGCGGTCGACGGGACGACCACGGAGGTCTGTACCGCGTTCGTCGCCGCGCTTCCCGACACCCTCCTGGACGCCGAACGCGCGAACGTGCGCCCCGAGTCCGACGTGATGGCGGCGTGGGGCGATCCCCCGATCGGTGTGCGTTGCGGAATCCCCCGTCCCGCGGCGCTGACCGTCGACGCCCCCCTCCAGGAGGTCGACGGGGTGCCCTGGCTTCCGGTGCCCGCCGACGATCCCGCCATGTTCGTGGCGGTGGGCCACACCGCCTACGTCGAGCTGACGGTGCCGCCGAGCCACGGCCCTCCGGCCGCCGCGCTGACCACCCTGAGCGCGCTCGTCGAGGAGCACATCCCGCCGCTGCCCGAGGGTCGGCTCTGACCCCGGGCGCGCGGGCCGCGCGGAGACGGGGAACACGACGAAAGACGAGAGAGGGGCCGCCGACGGTGCGTCGGCGGCCCCTGGTCGTGCGGCGGGAGGGATCGGTGAGGGAGTGAGGGGTTACTCCTCGGCGGGCGCGTCCGAGGCAGCGGCGTCCTCCTCGTTCCCGGACTCCTCGTCCGCCCGCTCCTCGTCGTCGGCGGCGTCGCCCTCGGCGTCCTGGTCCTCGTCCGCGCCGGTGTCGGCGCCGGAGCCGTCGTCCATCGGGCCCCCTCCGCCGAGGAAGCCCATGTCGCCCGTCTCGAGGCCCTCCTCGACCACGGACTCCGTCGCGGAGACCGCGCCGGAGCAGGCGGCACCCGGCTCGGGAACGTCGGTGCCGCGCTCGTAGAGGGCGACGAAGCGCTGGAGGGCCTCGTCGTCCGCGGTCTCGGCGGTGATCTGGCGGCCCCAGCTGGAGGCGACGATCGGCGCGTCCAGGTCGTCGTGGGGGGTGATGAGCAGGTAGTCGCCGGGGCTGTACATGTCCACCAGGGCGTCCACCTGATCCTGCGCCAGGTCGGGCGCGTAGTTGATCCACACCGCGCCGTGCTCCAGGGAGTGCACGCCGAGCTCGGGGGTCACGGCCTCGGGGTAGACACCGCAGTTCTGCCAGTAGGCCCAGTGGTCCCCGCCGACCGACGGCGACTGCGCGTAGTCCACCCGCTCGCCGACGTCGACGTGCTGGTAGGAGCCGACCTCGAACTCCTCCAGGCCGGGGATGATGCGGCTGCGGATCTCCATGAAGACCGCGAAGGCGAGCAGACCCAGGACCAGGGCGGCGGCGGCGCTGACGCCCGCGATGTTGAGTACCTTGCGGCGGCGCTCGAGCTTGAGCCGTTGTTCCCGCATCTCCGCGGCTCTACGACGCCGTTCCGCCGCCGTCTTCTTCTTGGCCACTGGGCCTCCCGGTACACATGCGGTCGAATGGGACTTATCTATCCTCTACTTTGGCACCACAGCCGTGCGATTCGACCAGGATGGGTCCATGGGACACAGAAGCGAGACCTCCGCCGGAGCCACCGGGGGAACCGACGACGCGCCGGACGAGGCCGCGCTCGGACCGGAGGAGGCGGACGGCGTCGCCGGGGGCGGATCTCCCCGTTCGGCCGGTCGCACCGTCCCCCTGGGCATCACTGTGATTCTGGTCACCCTCGCACTGGTGATCGGCTACCTCGTGGGACGCCCGTCCAGCCCGTTGGACAACAGCGCCGACGCGGGGTTCCTCCGGGACATGAGCTCCCACCACGCCCAGGCCGTGGACATGTCGCTCGTCATCATGGAGAAGACCGAGGACCCGGAGCTGCGGATCGTCGCGGTCGACATCGCCCGCACCCAGCAGGGCCAGATCGGGATCATGCAGGGCTGGTTGACCATGTGGGGGCTGAACTCGCGTGGCGCGGAGCCGCCGATGGCGTGGATGGAGGGCTCCGAGCACGACCACGGCGCGGGCGAGGGCGTCGTCCCGGAGACCATGCCCGGCCTGGCGACCGCGGAGGAGATGGACGCCCTCCGGGCCGCCGAGGGAGTGGCGGCCGAGATCATGTTCCTGGAGCTGATGATCGCCCACCACGAGGGCGGCATCGACATGGCCGAGGTGGCGGTCGAGCTCGGCGGCGAGGAGCTCGTGACCGACCTGGCGCAGGGGATGGCCGACGCCCAGGTGAAGGAGATCGAGGCGATGGAGGCCATGCTGGCCGACCGCGGCGTCGACGTCGAGGCGACGGCCGCGCGGGACTGACCCCGTCCGCCTCCGCGCGACCGCGTTGTCGCAGGTAGAGGCCTGATCCCAGGAAGAACGGGCGACCTCGCGCGATCCACCGCCGCAGCCCCCCACCCCCGCATCCACCCCCGAGGCCGCGCCGAGCAGGCGTTATCCCGGGGCCGCCCAGACTTACGACACGACGTAGCACTACGATGCGTAGTACTACGGCCAGTCGGTACCTGAGAGGTGGGCATGGAAGCTCTTGATCTCGCGAGGTGGCAGTTCGGGGTCACCACGATCTACCACTTCCTCTTCGTACCCCTGACCATCGGGTTGTCCTTCATCGTGGCGGTGCTCCAGACGGTCTGGTACCGGACCGGCAGACACGAGTACCTCCAGGCGACCCAGTTCTTCGGGAAGCTGTTCCTCATCAACTTCGCCATGGGCGTGGTCACCGGGATCGTGCAGGAGTTCCAGTTCGGGATGAACTGGAGCGAGTACTCCCGCTTCGTCGGGGACGTCTTCGGCGCCCCGCTGGCGATGGAGGCCCTGCTGGCCTTCTTCCTGGAGTCGACCTTCATCGGCCTGTGGATCTTCGGCTGGCACCGGCTGCCGCGCGCGGTGCACCTGCTCTGCATCTGGCTGGTGGCGCTCGGGACCAACCTGTCCGCCTACTTCATCCTGGCGGCCAACGCGTGGATGCGGCGGCCGGTCGGCTACGAGGTCGACCCGGAGACCGGCCGCGCCCAGCTCACCGACATCTGGGCCGTGCTGAGCAACGACCAGGCGTGGTCCACCTACCTGCACACCGTGTCGGCCGCGTTCATCACGGCCGGGCTGTTCGTCGTGTGCGTCAGCTGCTACAAGCTCTGGCGCAACACGCGGCACGACGACACCGGGGTGACGGGCGTGGTTCCGCCCAAGGGCGACCGCGCCCTGTTCCGCGGAACGCTCAAGGTCGGGCTGGTCTTCACCCTCCTGGCCGGGATGATCGTGGTCGTCTCCGGCGACCACCAGGCCAAGCTCGCCGCCGAGTACGAGCCGATGAAGCTCGCCGCCGCCGAGGCCCTGTGGGACACCGAGGAGGGCGCCGACTTCTCCGCCTTCGCCGTCGGCGACACCGAGGCCCGGTACAACCCCATCGACGTGACCGTGCCCAACGTCCTCAGCTTCCTGGCCACCGGGGAGTTCGACGGCGAGGTGCACGGGATGAACGACCTTCAGGAGGCCTACGAGGAGTACTACGGCCCCGGCGACTACACGCCCAACGTGTTCGTCGTGTACTGGGCGTTCCGCCTGATGATCGGTCTGGGAATGGCGGGGGTCGCGGTCGCGATCCTCGGGCTCCTCCTGACCAGGGGCGGCCGCTCGCCCCGGCCGTGGTTCTACTTCCTGGGGATGCTCGCCCTGCCCGCGGCGCTGGCCGCGAACATCCTGGGCTGGGTGCTCACCGAGATGGGCCGCCAGCCGTGGACCGTCCACGGCGAGCTGCTCACCGCCGCGAGCGTCTCCCCCGGGGTCAGCCTCGGGACGGTCGCCACCAGCCTCGCCGTCTTCACGGCCCTCTACGGCGTCCTCCTCGTGGTCGAGGTCGGGCTGCTGGTCAAGTACGTCAAGGCCGGGCCGTCGCACCTCGTCCCCGAACTGGAGGACGACGAGGACGAGGCCCGCATCCCGCACTTCAGCTACTAGGAGCCGAGGACCATGGAACTGACCGTCATCTGGTTCGTCGCCATCGCGGTCCTGTGGACCGGATACTTCGTCCTGGAGGGGTTCGACTTCGGGGTGGGCACGCTGCTGCCCTTCATGGGTCGGCGCGACTCCGTCGACCGCCGGGTCGCGATCAACGCGATCGGCCCGGTCTGGGACGCCAACGAGGTGTGGCTGCTCACGGCGGGCGGCGCGATGTTCGCCGCCTTCCCCGCCTGGTACGCGTCGCTGTTCAGCGGGTTCTACCTGCCGCTGCTCCTCATCCTGGTCGCCCTGATCGCGCGTGGCGTGGCCTTCGAGTACCGGGGCAAGCGGGACAGCGCGCGCTGGCGCGCCTGGTGGGACCGGGCGATCTTCTTCGGGAGCGTCGTCCCAGCCTTCCTGTGGGGGGTGGCCTTCGCCAACATCGTCCGGGGCGTGGCGATGGACGCCGACCACATCGTCACCGCGGGCCTCCTCGACCTGCTCAACCCCTACGGCCTGCTCGGCGGCGTGACCACGCTGTCGCTGTTCACCCTGCACGGGGCGGTGTTCCTGACGCTCAAGACCGACGGTCCGGTGCGGGTCCGGGCCCGGCGGGCCGCCCTGGCCTCCTCGTGCGTCGCGATCCCCGCCGGGGCGGCCTTCCTCGCGTGGACGCAGCTCGCCCACGGAGCCGCCTGGACCCTGCCGGTCGTGGTGATCGCCGCGACGGCCCTGGTGGGCGGGGTCGCCGCGACCTGGCGCGGACGGGAGGGGGTGGCCTTCACCCTGACCGCCGTGACCGTCCTGGCGGCGTCCACGGCCCTGTTCGGGTCGCTGTTCCCGAACGTGCTGCCCTCGACCACCGACCCGGCGTTCAGCCTGACCGTGTCGAACGCGGCCTCGGGCGAGTACACGCTCACGGTGATGACCTGGGTGGCCGTGGTGTTCCTGCCGTTGGTCATGCTCTACCAGGGGTGGAGCTACTGGGTGTTCCGCCGACGCGTGACCGGGGCGCAGGTCACGGGCGCGTCGGTCTCGGGGGGTGCGGCTCCGGGCGCGACCGGCGCCGCGCCGACCCCGGCCCCGTAGCCACCGCGCGTGGGACGTCCGTGCGCATCGCCCCGTACGGACGTCCCACGCGCGGCGTTCCCTCCCGTGCGCCCGGCGTCCCGCGCACGGCGCTCCGGCGCGTACGGCCCTCACCGGACGTTGTCCACAGCGCGCGAAGAGGCCCTGCCGCGCCTCGGATCGAGTGAGTAGGGTCCTAGGAGATCGTCCCGCCGTAGCATCCCCCGGCAAGGAGACCCGGTTGAAACCGCTAGACCCACGCCTGGTGCGTACCGCCGACGCGGTCCGGGTCCACCTGGCCGTCTCCGTCGCCAGCGGCGTGCTCATCACCGGGCTGATCCTGGCGCAGGCCTGGCTGCTCGCGTACACCATCACCGGGGCGGCCGGGGGCGCCGGGATGCGGACCCTGGGGTGGGCGATCGCGGCCGTCGCGGGGGTGGCCGTGGCCCGGGCGGTGCTCGCGTACCTGGCCGAGACCTCCGCCCTGCACAGCGCCGCGCGGACCAAGTCACAGCTGCGCAGACGCCTGGTCGCGCACGTGACCGACTCCGGTCGGGTGTGGACGGCCGAACCCGGAGCCGACGGCGAGGCGGGCTCCCCCAAGGCGGGTGAGCTGGTCACCCTGGCCACCCGAGGGCTGGACGCGCTCGACGACTACTTCGCCCGCTACCTGCCGCAGCTGGTGCTGTCCGCCATCGTCCCGCTCGCGGTGCTGGCGGTGGTGTTCTGGGCCGACTGGATCTCCGGGGTCGTCATCCTGGTGACACTGCCGCTGATCCCCCTGTTCATGGCGCTGATCGGGATGCACACCCAGTCGCGCACCGACCGCCAGTGGCGGCTGCTGAGCCGCCTGGGCGGGCACTTCCTGGACGTCGTCGAGGGGCTGCCCACGCTCGCGGTGTTCCGGCGTGCCAAGGCGCAGGCGGCCATCATCCGGCGGGTGGGCGAGGAGCACCGGCAGGCGACCATGGGCACCCTGCGGATCGCCTTCCTGTCGGCGTTCGCGCTGGAACTGCTGGCCACCCTGGCGGTGGCGCTGGTGGCCGTGGAGATCGGGCTGCGGCTCCTGGGCGGCTACATGGACTACCAGACGGCCCTGCTCGTGCTGATCCTGGCCCCCGAGGCCTACCTGCCGCTCCGGGAGGTGGGCGCGCGCTTCCACGCGAGCATGGAGGGGGTGGCCGCCGCCGAGCAGGTCTTCGCCGAACTGGACCGCACCCGCGGCACCCGCCGCCGTGCGACCGCGGTCGGGGCCGGGGAACCGCGGGAGCCCGAGGCCGGAGAACGGAGGGAGCACGCGCCGACCGGCGGAGTCTCCCCCGCCACCGGCGGAGACATCCGCCTGGAGGGGGTGGGTGTGCGCTATCCCGGGCGGGACCTGCCCGCGCTGACCGGCCTGGACCTGGAGATCACCGCTGGGGAGCACGTCCTGCTCACCGGGCCCAGCGGGGCGGGCAAGACGACCCTGCTGTCCCTGCTGCTGCGGTTGAACGAACCCGGCGAGGGCCGGATCAGCGTCCGGGCGCCCGGTGGGGACTGGGCACCGCTGGAGGACATTCCGGCGGAGGACTGGCGGCGGGGGATCGCGTGGGTCCCCCAGCACCCCTACCTGTTCGACGTCTCGGTGGCCGACAACATCCGGCTCGGTGCCCCGGACGCGTCCATGGAGCGGGTGCGCGAGGCCGCGCGGCGGGCCGAGGCCGACGCGTTCGTCTCCGCACTGCCCGAGGGATACAGCACCCGCCTGGGCGAGCGCGGCGCACGTCTGTCGGCCGGTCAGCGGCAGCGGATCGCGCTGGCGCGGGCGCTGTGCCGCGACGCGCCGCTGGTCCTGCTCGACGAGCCGACCGCCCACCTGGATCCGGAGAACGCGGCCGCGGTGCGCACGGCGGTCGCGCGGCTCCTGGAGGGGCGGACCGCCGTCATCGTCGCCCATGACACCGGATGGGCCCACGACGTGCTCGGCGCCGCGCCGCGCGTCGCCACCCTGCCACTGCCGAGCCTGGAGCGGAGTGTGTCGCGATGAGCGCCGAGGCGGAGGTCCCCGTGGAACACGGAACGGACGGGATCGTCAACGGCCGGGACCCGCTGCGGCGGATGATCGCCCTGGCGTGGCCGCGCGGGACCCGGTTCGCGTTGGGCGTGCTGTTGGGCGCGGCCGCGACCGGCGCCGGGGTCGCCCTGCTGGGTGTGGCGGCGTGGATGCTCGCGACCGCCGCCGACCATCCGCCGATCACCGCGCTCGGGGTGGCCGTGGTGGCCACCCGGGCCCTGGGCGTCAGCCGTGGTGTGGCCCGCTACCTCGAACGGCTCGTCACCCACGACGCCGCCTTCCGCACCCTGGCCGAGGTCCGCGTGCGGGTGTACGAGCGGCTGGCGGCCACCGAGCCGTTCGGCCGGTTCCGATCGGGCGACCTGGTGTCGCGGCTGGTCAACGACACCGAGGCGACGCTGGACCTGCTCGTGCGCGGACTGACGCCGCCGCTGGTGTCGGTGGTGACCGGTGGGGCGACCGTGCTCTTCCTGACCACGGTGTACGTGCCCGGCGGTCCGCTGCTCGCCGCGGGGCTGCTGCTGGCCGGTCTGGCGGTGCCGCTCGCGGCCGCCGCACTCGGCCGGGGGCCGGGGCGGCGGCAGGCCAGGGCGCGCGGCGAGCTGTCGACCGCGCTCGTGGACACCCTGCACGGGGCTCCGGACCTGGTGGCCTACGGGGCGATGGACCGGCAGGTGGAGCGGGTGAACGCCGCCGACGCCGAGCTGGCCCGGACGGAGCGGCGGGACGCGGCGATCCTCGGGTTCGGCGCGGGGGCGACCGCGCTGATCACCGGGCTCACCGTGTGGGCGGCGCTGCTGCTGGGCGTCACCGCCGTGGAGGGCGGCACGCTGAGCGCGGTGTCCCTGGCCGTGCTCGTGCTGACCACGCTCGCAGCGTTCGAGATCGTGGCGCCGCTGCCCGCGGTGGCCGCCAGGCTGGGGGCGATCCGGGCCAGCGGGGCGCGGCTGTTCGGGGTGCTGGACACGCCGCCCGCCATCGCTTCCCCGGCCCGTACGGGGCTGGAGCCGGAGGGCGACCCGACGGTGCGCGTACGGGACCTGCGCGTGCGGTACGGCCCCGAGGAGCCCTGGGCCCTGGACGGGGTGGACCTGGAGATCCCGGCCGGGTGGACGGTGGCGGTGATCGGGCCGAGCGGCGCCGGGAAGAGCACGTTGGCGTCGGTGCTGCTGCGGTTCCGCGACCCCGATGCGGGGCGGGTGGAGATCGGCGGCACGGACGTGACCGCCTACCCGGCGGACGAGGTGCGCGCCATGGTGTCGGGGGTGCCGCAGGATCCGCACGTGTTCGCGTCGACGCTCCGGGAGAACCTCAAGCTGGCGCGGCCCGGCGCGGAGGACGACGAGCTGTGGGCGGCGCTGCGCCGGGCCCGGCTTTCGGACGAGGTCGCCGCGATGCCCGAGGGCCTGGACACCCGGGTGGGCACGCACGGGCTGGGGCTGAGCGGCGGCATGGTGCAGCGGCTGGCGCTGGCCCGCGCCCTGCTCGCGTCACCCCGGGTGCTGGTCCTGGACGAGCCGACCGCGCACCTGGACCCGGACACCCGCGACGCGGTGATCGACGACCTGCTCGACGCCGCCGAGGGGTACTCGACCCTGCTGATCACGCACGACCTGGCGGGGCTGGAGCGGGTCGACCGGATCTACGTCGTGCGCGAGGGGAAGGTGATCCAGTCGGGCACCCACGCGGAGCTGTCGCAGGAGGAGGGGTGGTTCCGAACCGTGAGCGCTCACTGACCGTGATGGGCAGAGGAGTCCCCCGGACGTCCCGGAGACAGCAAGCCGGCCGGCCGCCCAGGCCACCCAGCGCGTTCGGTAGACCGCCCTGCTAGGTGAGGAGTGGTGTCGCCTCGATCTCGATGCCGAAGGGCTCCGGCAGCTTCACGGACGCGTGCAGGCCAGAACCCGACCCCCCTGGTCACCCGCGCGGCTGACACCGGCGGACCCATCCTCTAGGGTGCGTGCGTGATCAAGTCTCTTCGCGAAATCCTCGGTGGTGCGGGCGCGCTCGCGCGCGGCTTCGGCATGATGGTGCGCAGTCCGCGCCTCTTCGTGCTGGGCGCGCTGCCTCCGCTGTTCACGTCGCTGGTGTTCCTGGCGCTGTTCGTGACCCTGCTGGTCAACGTGTCCGACCTGGCGGCGTGGGCGACGCCGTTCTCGGAGGGGTGGGACCCCCTCTGGCGCGACGTCCTGCGTGGCGCGGTCGCCGTGGCGCTGTCGGTCGGCGCCGTCCTGGTCATGGTCGTGACCTTCACGACGGTGACGCTGACCTTGGGCTCGCCGATCTACGACAAGATCACCGAGCTGGTCGAGGAGCAGTTGGGCAACGCGCCCGAGGGGTCCGACGAGTCGCTGGCGGCCTCCATCGTGCGGGCGATCCGCCAGTCGCTCGGGATCATCCTCGCCTCGCTCGCGGTCACCCTGGTCGTGTTCGCGGTCGGGTTCGTCCCCCTGATCGGGCAGATCGTCGGCGCGGTCCTGGCGGCGGTGCTCGGCGGGTGGCTGCTCGCCATCGAACTCCTGGCCGGGGCGTTCGACCGGCGCGACCTGCTGCTCGTCCGGGACCGCCGCAGGTACATGGCCACCCGGCGGCTGCGCGTCCTCGGCTACGCGGTGCCCACGTACTTCCTGCTGGCGATACCGTTCGTGGCGATCGTGGTGTTCCCCGCGGCCGCGGCGGGCGGCACCATCCTGGCCCGGGAGCTGCTCGGCGCCGACGCCCAGCGAACCGGTGGCGGCGCGCTCCCGCACGGCGGCCCCCAGCCCCCGGGAGTTCCCCAGGGGCGGCAGCGCCCCCACACCCCGGGTTGGCACCAGGGCCAGGCCGGGCCGGGGACCCTGCCGGCTCCCGGCACCCCCTGGTCTCCCCAGGGTCCGGGGCACCCGCCCGCCCGGGGCTGACCCCTCCCCAGCGCAGGTGAAGGGCGGGTGACCGGCTCGGTCACCCGCCCTTCACGTGGGTCGCTAGCGCAGGCCCGGCGACCGTTGGAGAGCCGTCGTGATCATCCGGTCGACGAGCGCCGCGTAGTCCACGCCGGTCGCCTCCCACATCTGCGGGAAGGCCGACGCCGGGGTGAATCCGGGCATCGTGTTCAGCTCGTTGACGAGGATCTCGCCGTCCTCGGTGTAGAAGAAGTCCACCCGGGCCAGCCCCTCGCAGCCCATCGCCTCGAACACGTCGGCGGCCATCGCGCGCAGTCGGGCGGTGGCCTCCTCCGGGATCCGCGCCGGGATGGTCAGGCTGCTCGTGGAGAGGTACTTGGCCTCGAAGTCGTAGAAGTCGAACCCGTCCGCGACGTGCACCTCGGCGGGGAAGGAGACGTCGGGCGCTCCGCCGTCCTCGGCCTCCAGCACGCCGCACTCGATCTCGCGCCCGACGACCTGCGCCTCCACGATCACCTTGGGGTCGTGCTCGCGCGCGGCCTCGACGGCGGCGATCACCGCGTCGGCGTCCCCCGCGTCGCCCACCTTGCTGATGCCGACACTGCTGCCCGCGCGGGCGGGCTTGACGAAGACGGTCCCGCCGAGCTCGGCGACGTCGTCGAGCACCTTCTTGCGCTCGGTCCGCCACTGACGGTCGGTGATCGCCACGTAGTCGCTGGTCGGGATCCCGTTGCCGATGAGCATCGCCTTCATGAACACCTTGTCCATGGCGGCCGCGCTGGAGAACACCCCCGCGCCCGCGTAACGCACGCCCATCATCTCGAACAGGCCCTGGACGGTGCCGTCCTCGCCGAACGGTCCGTGCAGCAGCGGCAGCACGACGTCCACCCCGGCCAGGCGCTCCACGCCGTGCTCCGGGTCGACGGTCATCAGCTGACCGGCGGCGTCGAAGGGCAGCGCCAGGTCCGCGCCGTCCTCCGGGACGGCCGGCAGCGCCTTGGTCTCCCCGTCGATGCGCAACCGCTCGGGGTCGGCCGGGGTCAGGACCCAGTTGCCGGCCTTGGTGATGCCGACCGGCACGACCTCGTAGCGGTCGTGGTCGATGACGGACAGGACACTGCCCGCGGTGACGCAGGAGATCTCGTGCTCGGAACTACGACCGCCGAAGACGACGGCGACCCGAATCTTGCGCTGCTCGGACGACATGCTGCCTGACCCTATCTCGCCTTTTCATGGAACCGGAAACAGGAAACCATCCCGTTCGCGTCAAATGTCCCCGCCGAGCGCCGCGAGGGCGTCCTCGATGAGGTGTCGGGGGTCCTCCAGACCGATGGAGAACCGCACCGCTCCAGGTGAGATACCCGCGTCCGCCAGTTCGGTCTCGCCCATCGTGCGGTGCGTGGTGGAGGCCACGTGCCCCACCAGCGTGTGCGTCCCGCCCAGGGAGGCGGCGACCGTGCCCAGCCTGATCCGGTCGGCGAAGGCCATCCCCGCCTCCCTGCCGCCGCGCGGGTGCACGGTCACGACCGCACCGCACCGCCCGGCGTCGAACAGCTTCGCGGCCAGCTCCGCCTGCGGGTGCGAGGCCAGGGACGGGTGGTCGACCCGCTCCACCTCGGGATGCCCCTGCAGCGCGGCGGCGAACGCGGCGGCGGTCTCGCACTGCCGCTGGACCCGCAGCGGCAGGGTCTCCAGCCCCCGGTGCAGCAGATAGGCCTCGTCCGGGGCCAGGCACGGCCCCAGGTCGATCCGGGCCGCGCGGATCCGGTCGATCAGCTCGGGCGCGGCCACCGCCACACCGCCCGTGGCGTCGCTGTGGCCGCCGATGTACTTGGTGGCCGAGTGCAGCACGACATCCGCCCCGTGCTCCAGCGGACGGCACACCACGGGGGAGGCGAACGTCGAGTCCACGACGAGGGTCGCGCCCGCCTCCCGCGCGATCCGCGCCAGCGCGGGCAGGTCGGACACCGCCGTGGTGGGGTTGGACAGCGTCTCGGTGAACAGCACAGCCGTGTCCGGTCGCACCGCCGTCCGCACGGCGTCCAGGTCGGTGATGTCCACGAAGTCCGTCCGCACGCCGAACCGCCGGAGCAGCCCGTCGAGCAGCGAGTGCGTGTTGCCGTAGATCGACCGCGCCGCCACGACGTGCGACCCGGCCCGCGTCAGCGCCATGAGCACCGTGCTGATCGCCGCCATGCCCGACGCGAACGCCTGCCCCCGTACCGGCGCGTGCGATCCGCCGCCCTCCAGGGCGGCGACCCCCTCGGCGAACGCGTCCACGGTCGGACTGTCGATGCGCGCGTAGGAGTACCCCTCCCGCCGCCCCGCCAGCACGTCCGCGTACTCCCGCGAGGTGTCGAACGCGTAGGTGGTGGCCCGGTGGACCGGCATCCGCATCGGACGCTCGGCCGGGACGGGGGCGTGCGGGAGGTTCTGCGCCAGGGTGTGCTCCGAGTCGGGCCCCGGTGCGGGTGTACGCGGCATACTGCTCTCTCTCAGACCCCGTAGCGCTCGGGCTTCGTGCTGCGCGCCATGAACGCGATCAGCGCCTCCGCCGGGCTCAGGTCGTGGTGCATCATCTTGACGACGGCCTCGGTGATCGGCATGTCGACGCCGTGCCGCCACCCCAGTTCGAGGATCGACTCCGAGGACTTGACCCCCTCGGCCGTCTGCTTGGTCTCCGCGACGACCTGCTCCAGGGTCTTGCCCGCGCCCAGTTTCTCACCGAAGGTCCGGTTCCGCGACAGGGGTGAGGAGCATGTCGCCACGAGGTCACCCATCCCTGCCAGCCCGGACAGGGTGTGCTCGTCGGCCCCCAGGGTCACCGCGAGACGCGTCGTCTCGGCCAGCCCCCGGGTGATGAGCGACGCCTTGGTGTTGTCCCCGAGGCCCATCCCCTCCGCGACGCCCACGGCGAGCCCGATGACGTTCTTCATCGCGCCGCCGATCTCCACCCCGACCAGGTCGGTGCTCGTGTACGGACGGAAGTACGGCGCCCGGAACAGCGCCTGGAGCCGCACGGCCGTCTCCTCGTGCGGGCAGGCCACCACGGCGGTGGCGGGCTGGCGCTCGGCGATCTCCCGGGCCAGGTTGGGCCCGGAGACCACGGCGATCCGCTCCTCGGGGAACGCCAGGACCTCGGCGATGATCTGGCTGACCCGCAGCAGCGTGCCCAGCTCCACGCCCTTCATCAGGCTGACGATCACCGCGTCGTCGCGCAGGTGCTCCCGCCACTGGACGAGGTTGGCCCGCAGCGACTGCGAGGGCACCGCCAGCACCACCACGTCCGCTTCGGACAGCGCCTCGGCCGCGTCGGCCGTCGCCCGCAGCCGCGGGTTGAGCGTGATCCCCGGGAAGTAGTCCGGGTTCTCCGAGGTCTCGTTGATCGCGTCCACGACCGACGCGCGCCGCCCCCACAGCACGACCTCGACCTCCGGACTCCCCGGCTCCTCCACCCGCGCCTGGTCGGCCGCGTCCGCGATGATGTTGGCGAACACGGTCCCCCAGGAACCGGCGCCGAGAACGGCGATCCTCACCTTGTCGCTGCCCATCAGCCCCGTCACGCCTCGTTCTTCCCGTTGTCGTCGTCCGAGGTCCCGTCCTCCGCCGGTCCCCCGTCGTCCTTCTCGACCGTGCGCTCGGCCCGGGCCTCGACCCGCGCCCGCTTCATGTCGTAGGGCACCGCCGGGGGCTCCTCACCCCGGATCTTCGCCTGGAGGTCGGTGATGTCGCGCATGATCGCCTCGGTGGCATCGGTGAGGACCGAGGCGGTCAGCGGCCTGTCCCGGAAGCGGGACAGGTCCACCGGCGGTCCGGCCAGGAACTCCACGCGCTTGGGCGGGAACAGGCTGAGCTTCTTCTCCCCCTGGTACGGAAGGATGTTCTGCTCACCCCAGTGCGCCACCGGCACCACCGGCACGCCGGTGGTCAGCGCCAGGCGGGCCACGCCGGTCTTGGCGGTCATCGGCCACAGCTGGGGGTCACGCGTGCAGGTCCCCTCCGGGTAGAAGATCACGGAGGCGCCGTCCCTGGTGAGCGCCAGCTCGGCCTCCCGCAGCGCCTTGACCGCCTCGGTGGTGCCGCGCTTGATCGGGATCTGCCCCGTGCTCCTGGCGACCGACCGGACCACGGGGATCCGCATGACCGCGTCCTTCATGGTGAAGGTCGGCCAACGCCGCGCGCCCACGTACATGAAGTGCGAGACCGTGAGCGGGTCGACGGTGGACAGGTGGTTGGCGGCGATGATCACCCCGCCCCGGGCGGGAACGTGCTCGGTCCCCCGCCATACGGGCTTGGTCACCAGGCGGAGGAGGGGGCGCACGATCCACGCCACGACCACCTTCACCCACCGTGATTCTCGTTGCTTGGCCACGGGACTCCTCACTTCATCGCTCCCGGCCCGTCCGGACCCCGAAGCACAACCGGTTCAGTGTAGGACGAGCCGGTACCCGCTCCTCCAGTCCGGAGACGCACGTCACCGGGTGGGCGGCCGACCCGCCGGGCCCCGCGCCGCGCCGTGCCCCGAGCGCCTACCCTCGTGTCACTGTCGTTGCCGTATCCGACGCCCGGGGGGACCGTGACCGGCTTTGGAGAGCGAGACGGGGCCGCGGGCGCCGGGGTGCGCTGGTCCCTGGTCGTCCCAGTCAAGCACCTCGACCGGGCCAAGTCGCGACTGGCCCGTGCCGCGGGGCCGCTCCGGGGCGAGCTCGCGCTGGCCGTGGCCTGCGACACGGTGGCCGCCGCGCTCGCCTGCGCACGGGTCGACGCGGTGTTCGCGGTGACCGACGACGCCCGGGCCAGCGAGGCGCTGGCCGCCCTCGGCGCGGTCGTGGTCGGCGGTGAACCGGGCACGGGGCTCAACCCCGCGCTGCGGCACGGGGCCGCGGTCGCGCGGCGGCGCCTCCCCGGCAACGGGGTGTGCGCCCTGTCGGCCGACCTGCCCGCGCTGCGCCCCGGAGAACTCGCCCGCGTCCTGTCGGCGGCGTCGGGTCGGCGCCGCTCCTTCCTCCCCGACGCGCCCGGTGTGGGCACGACCCTGCTCGCGTCGAAGCCGGGGGAGCCGTTCCGACCGGCGTTCGAGGGCGCCTCGCGCGCCCGGCACCTGGCCTCCGGCGCCCGGGAACTGGTCGTGGAGGACGTGGACTCGGTCCGGCGGGACGTGGACACCCCCGAGGACCTGCGGGCGGCGGTCCGTCTCGGTGTGGGGGAGCGCACACGGGACCTGCTGGCGCGGATGGACGGGCACGCCCTGGCCGACGCGGCCCCGCGGACGCGGACCGCCCGGGCCCCCGTCGGGGACCCGGGCGGTGCCGACCCGTCGCCGTTGGGCGGTGGGACTACTTCTTCCCGTCGTTGACCAGGGCCTTGAAGTCAGCGCCAGCGCGGAACTTCGGAACGAAGCTCGCGGGGACGTTGATGGTGGCCCCGGTGGCGGGGTTGCGGGCGGTACGGGCCGCACGCTCGGACTTCTCGAACACACCGAAGCCCGTGATGGCGACCTTGTCGCCCGACGCCACTGTGGTCTGAATGGTCTCGAGCACAGCGTTGACCGCTTCGGTCGCGGTCTTCTTGTCTCCGAGACGCGCGGAGATCGCGTCGATCAGGTCACGCTTGTTCATAAGGTTCCTCCGGTTCCCCCTTGCTCGCACGAAATTAGGGGAAGCCCGGCCCGTTACACAAATACAAACGCCTGCGGGGAAGGCGTGTCGAGCCCTCGCCCACCTGCGCGCCAGTGACCGAAGGCAGCGGGCTCAGCTCACGGGACACCGTCCCACGCGTCCCTTTTGCCCTCGTGTGTGAGGCTCAAATGCCTACGTATAACCGGATTCCGGGCACCTCATGTGACGCGCTTAAGGACGCAAAGGCCGCAAGCGACCGGTCACACCAAGTAAAGGTAAAATATTTGGGGGCTGGCGGGTGTACTGCGTCACACCGCCCGCCAGCCCCCGCCCAGAGCACGATCCGGTGTCTACAGGGTCACGGGCAGCCAGCGCTGGCGCGTCTGCTCGAACTCCCCGATCCCGTCCGTGTGACGCAGCGTCAGGGCGATGTCGTCCAGCCCCTCCAGCAGCCGCCAACGGGTGTAGTCGTCCAGCTCGAAGGCCTCCTGGACGCCCGGGGCGCGGACCTCGCGGTTGACCAGGTCGACGGTCACCTCGGTGGCGGGGTCGGCCTCGACCATGTCCCACAGCCTCTCGATGACCTCCTGGGGCAGCAGGACGGTCAGCAGCCCGCCCTTGAGCGAGTTGCCCCGGAAGATGTCGGCGAAGCGCGACGACAGCACCGCGCGGAAGCCGTAGTCCTTCAGGGCCCACACGGCGTGCTCACGAGAGGAGCCGGTACCGAAGTCAGGGCCCGCCACCAGCACGGACGCGCCCGAGTGCTCGGCCCGGTTCAGGACGAAGTCGGGGTCGCTCCCGCGCCACTCGGCGAACAGGCCGTCCTCGAAGCCGGTGCGGCTCACGCGCTTGAGGTAGACGGCGGGGATGATCTGGTCGGTGTCCACGTTGCTGGCGCGCAGCGGCACGGCCCGACCGGTGTGGACGTCGATCTTCTCCATGACAGGTCTCTCCTAGGTGGTCGGGGCCCTACCGGGACACCAGGTCGGCGGGCGAGGACAGCGTTCCGCGCACGGCCGTCGCGGCGGCCACCTGCGGCGACACCAGGTGGGTGCGGCCGCCGCGCCCCTGGCGGCCCTCGAAGTTGCGGTTGGAGGTGGAGGCGCTGCGCTCACCGGGCTTGAGCTGGTCGGGGTTCATGCCCAGGCACATGGAGCACCCGGCCTCGCGCCACTCGGCGCCGGCCTCCTCGAAGATCCGGCCGAGCCCCTCCTCGTTGGCCTGCTCCTTGACCCGCATCGAGCCCGGGACGACCAGCATGCGGACGCCGTCGGCGACCTTGCGGCCCCGGATGATCTCGGCGGCGGTGCGCAGGTCCTCGATCCGGCCGTTGGTGCACGAGCCCAGGAAGACGGTGTCGACGCTCACCTCGCGCATCGGCGTGCCGGGGGCCAGGTCCATGTAGGCCAGGGCCTTCTCGGCGGCGGCGCGCGCGGTGGGGTCCTCGAAGGCGGCCGGATCGGGCACGGAGGCGTCCAGGGGCACGCCCTGGCCGGGGTTGGTGCCCCAGGTGACGAACGGGCTCAGCTCGTCGGCGTCCAGGACCACCTCGGCGTCGAAGACGGCGTCCTCGTCGGTGCGCAGGCTCTTCCAGTGCTCGACGGCCGCGTCGAAGTCCTCGTCCTTCGGGGCGTGGGCGCGCCCGCGCACGTAGTCGAACGTGGTCTGGTCGGGGGCGATCATCCCGGCGCGGGCGCCCGCCTCGATGGACATGTTGCACACCGTCATGCGGGCCTCCATCGACAGCGACTCGATGGCCTCGCCGCGGTACTCGATGACGTAGCCCTGGCCGCCGCCGGTGCCGATCTTGGCGATCACCGCGAGGATGATGTCCTTGGCGGACACACCCGGCCTGAGCGTGCCGTTGACCGTGACGGCCATGGTCTTGAACGGGGCCATGGGCAGCGTCTGGGTGGCCAGCACGTGCTCGACCTGACTGGTGCCGATACCGAAGGCCAGCGCGCCGAACGCGCCGTGGGTGCTGGTGTGGCTGTCGCCGCAGACGATGGTCATGCCGGGCTGGGTCAGGCCCAGCTGGGGACCGACCACGTGGACGACGCCCTGCTCGATGTCGCCCATCGGGTGCAGGCGGACGCCGAAGTCCGAGCAGTTCTTGCGCAGGGTCTCGACCTGCTTGCGGGAGACGGGGTCGGCGATCGGGGCCAGGAGGTTCTGGGTGGGGACGTTGTGGTCCTCGGTCGCGATGGTGAGGTCGGGGCGCCGCACGGACCGACCCGCCAGGCGCAGCCCCTCGAAGGCCTGCGGGCTGGTCACCTCGTGGATCAGGTGGAGGTCGATGTAGAGCAGATCCGGCTCGCCGTCGGCACGTCGGACGACGTGCTCCTCCCAGACCTTCTCGGCCATCGTGCGTGCCATGGGCGATCGCCTCTCTCGTTCTTCGTCTCGGGTCCGGACGGTGGTGGACCCAGCGCGGACGTGCGGGCTGACTTGCATTCCATATTTCGAGACGGCAATATCAAGTCATGGACAACTCTAGCTCATCCAGCGGCGTCGGTGTGCTGGACAAGACGATGTCGGTCCTCGACGCCTTGGAGTCGGGCCCGGCGTCCCTGGCCCAGTTGGTACAGATCACCGGTCTGGCGCGGCCCACCGCCCACCGTCTGGCCGTCGCCCTGGAGCGGCACCGCATGGTGGCCCGCGACAGCCAGGGCCGCTTCGTGCTGGGCCCGCGCCTGGGCGAGCTCTCCATCGCCACCGGCGAGGACCGGCTGCTGGCCGTGGCCGCGCCCGTTCTCGTCCAGCTCCGCGACCTGACCGGGGAGAGCGCCCAGCTCTACCGCCGCCAGGGCGACCTGCGGGTCTGCGTGGCCGCGTCGGAGCGCACCAGCGGCCTGCGGGACACCGTGCCGGTGGGCAGCGAACTCCCCATGAACGCCGGTTCGGCCGCCCAGGTGCTGCTCGCCTGGGAGGACCCCGACCGCATCCGCCGCTCCCTCGTGGGCGCCCGGTTCACGGCGGCCAGCCTCGCCCAGGTGCGCCGCCGCCGCTGGGCCCAGAGCGTCGCCGAGCGCGAACAGGGCGTCGCGTCGGTGTCGGCTCCCGTGTCGGGCCCGGGCGGACGGGTGATCGCCGCCGTCTCGGTCTCCGGACCGATAGAGCGCCTGACCCGCTCACCCGGACGGATGCACTCCCAGGCGGTGCTGTCGGCCGCCGAGAAGATCAGCGAGTCGCTGCACACGTACGAGGGCCGCTAGCCCCGTAGTCCCCCCGAGACCAGCCACCGCCACCAGGCCCGGAACGCACCGGCCACCGACCGCGCCCGCCGCACCCCGGCGGGCGCGGTCGTTTCCGTGTGCGCGAAAGCCGGCCCCGACCGTGGACACTTACTGACAACCTGTCTAACATGACAGCATGTCTCACACGAAAGTGACCGAGGACACACCCCCTCAGGCCGAGCTCGACGCCTTCCGCGAGCTCCAACAGCTCGCCTACCAGGCCGCCGGCGACGTGGCGGCCACCCTCGAACCCGGCGTCACCGAACGCGAGGCGGCCCGCCGCGTCCGCGAGCACCTCGAAGGACACGGGGTCCAGGACTGGTTTCACACCCCGTTCGCCTGGTTCGGCGACCGCACCGCCTTCCGCGGCTTCACGGTGCCCCTCCAGTTCTTTCCGACCAGTCGCGCACTCGAGGAGGGGATGCCGTTCATCCTCGACTGCGCGCCCGTCCGCGACGGCTACGTCGCCGACATCGGCTACTCCGGCTACCTCGGTGAGAACCCCCTGCACGACCGCCTCATGGACGACCTGCGCGCCCACCGCCGCCTCATCGTCGAACGGGTCCGCGCGGGCGACACCCTCCAGGACGTCTACCGCGCCGTCGACGCCCTCATCCGAGAACAGGGCTACGACAACCGCCACCGGGTGTATCCGGGCCGCGTCATCGCCCACCAGGTCGGCAGGGTGCACTCCCGGCTCCCCCGCGCGGTCGTCGCGGGCTTCGGGATCCGCTCGCTCCAGACCCTCGTCGGCGACCTCGTCGTCGAGCGCATGCACCACCGCTCACCGCTGTGGGCCGACGGGGACATCTCCGCGCACCCCGCCACCCCCGGCATGTGGGCGGTCGAACCGCACATCGGCTTCCGCGACATCGGCGTGAAGTTCGAGGAGATCCTCGTCGTCACCGAGGACGACGCCTACTGGCTCGACGACGACCTGCCGCACGTGCGCCGGTGGGACGCCCGTGCCCTCCCGTCGCCCTCCTCCTCCACCACCACCGAGGTGACCCGATGAGCTCCCCCTTCCGCCTCCACGGCCGCGTCACCACCGGCGACGGCCAGAGCCTCGCCGTCCACACCGCCGGGGACCCCGCGCGCCCCACTCTCCTCCTGGTCCACGGCTACCCCGACAACTCCTCCGTCTGGGACGCCCTCGCCGCGCGCCTGGCCACCGACCACCACGTCGTCGCCTACGACGTGCGGGGAGCGGGGCGCTCCACCGCGCCCGACGACCGCTCCGGGTACCGCCTCGACCGGCTCGCCGAGGACGTGGTCGCCGTCGCCGACGCGGTCAGCCCGGACACCCCCGTCCACCTCGTCGGCCACGACTGGGGCGCGATCCAGGGCTGGCACGCGGTCACCGAAGCCGCCCACGCACACCGCTTCGCCTCCTACACCGCCGTCTCCGGACCCAACCTCGACCACGCGGGCCACTGGTTCCGCCGCCGCCCCGACGGCCTGCGCCACGTGCTGCGCCAGTCCCTGCGCTCGGGCTACATCGGGTTCTTCCACCTGCCCGGCGTCCCCGAGGCCGCCTGGCTGACCGGCGTCGGCGGCCTCGCCCTGTCCGCACTCGAACGCGTCGGCGGCGGCCCGGGCGTCCCCGCCCGGCGCACCACCCGCGACTACCTCAACGGGCTCGCGCTCTACCGCGCCAACATGATCCCCCGCCTCACCCGCCCCGCCGAGCGCCGCACCGACGTCCCCGTCCAGGTCCTGGCCCCCACCCGCGACGCGTTCATGGTCGACCAGATCCAGTCCAACGCCGGCCGTTGGGCACCGGACCTGCGCTTCCACCGGTTCCAGGGCGGGCATTGGACCCTGCGCTCCCGCCCGGCGGCCGTGGCCGACCGCGTGCGCTCCCTCGTGGCCGAGATCGAGTCGGGGGCGCCGCGCCCCCGCCGTGTCCTCACCGCCCAGCAGGCCCGACGCCACGGCGGTTCCTTCGCCGGCCACACCGCCGTGGTCACCGGCGCGGGCAGCGGCATCGGCCGCGCGCTCTGCTTCGAGCTCGCCGAACGCGGCGCCCGGATCGTCGCCGTCGACATCGACGGCCCCGGCGCCGAACGCACCGCCGACCTGTCCGCCATGCTCACCCCGGGGGCGAGCGCCCAGCGCGTGGACGTCACCGACGCCGCCGCGGTGCACAAGCTCGCCGCGTGGGTCCGCGACGAGTACGGGGTCCCCGACCTGGTGGTCAACAACGCGGGGATCGGCGTGGCCGGGCCGTTCCTGGACACCACCGCCGAGGACTGGGAACGGGTCGTGGACGTCAACCTGTGGGGCGTGATCCACGGCTGCCGCGCCTTCGCCCCGATGATGGTCGAGGCCGGAGGCGGCGGGCGCATCGTCAACACCGCCTCGGCCGCCTCCTACCTGCCGTCCCGCGTCTACGGCGCCTACGCCACCACCAAGGCCGCCGTCCTCATGCTCAGCCGCAGCCTGCGCGGCGAACTCGCGGACAGGGGCGTCTCCGTCACCGCGGTGTGCCCCGGCCTGATCGACACCGGGATCGTCTCCAGCGCCCGCCTGTCCGGCCTGGGGGAGGACTCCGCCGCCAAGGACCGCCTCAACCGCCTCTACCGACTGCGCGGCTACACCCCCGAGAAGGCCGCCCGGCGCATCGCCGACGCCCTCGACCGGGATCCGGAGATCGTCCCGGTCACCGGTGAGGCCCACGCGGGCCTGCTGCTGTCCCGGCTCAGCCCGGGCGCGCTGCGCACCGCCGCCCGCCTGTCCCCTCCGGTCTGATCCGCCACCCCCGCTCCGCACAGGAGGCACCATGACCCCCGACCCCGTGGACACCGGCGTCCTCGCGCCCGCCACCACCTCCGAACCCCGCCAGGACGAACCCGACCGCCTCGTCCTGCACGCCCGCGACGTCCAGTTCGACTGGAGCCGCCTCGACCTGCACTGGATCCCCGGCGAACCGTTCGCCACCCACGTCATCAACGTGCTGCACCTGCTGCTGCCCGAGGGCGAGCGCTGGTTCGTCGAGGTCTTCAAGCAGGCGGTCCCCCACATCACCGACGACCGACTGCGCGAACAGGTGCTCGGGTTCATCGGCCAGGAGGCCGTGCACGCCGAGGCACACGCGGGCGTGCTCGACCACATGGACGCCCACGGCCTGGACCCGACGCCCTACGTCGCGCAGATCGCCTGGCTCTTCCGGATCGTGCTCGGCGACCGCGACCTCACCGGACAGCGCGCCGAGTCCTGGCTGCGCACCCGCCTGGCGATCATCGCCGGGATCGAGCACTACACCGCCGTCCTCGGCCAGTGGGTGCTCGACGCCGAGGAACTGGACCGGGCGGGCGCCGACCCGACCATGCTCGACCTGCTGCGCTGGCACGGCGCCGAGGAGGTCGAGCACCGCGCCGTCGCCTTCGACCTGTACACGCACGTGGACGGCGGCTACGCCCGCCGTGCACTGGCCATGGGGATCTCCGCGACCGTGCTCGCCGCCCTGTGGGTGCGCGGCGTGGCCTTCCTCGTCCGCGCCGACCCCTACCTGCGCGGTCGCGTCGACGGCCGCGTCCCGCGCGTCTCCTGGGCCCTGCGCGACGGACGGCGCGGCCTGATCCCCCACCTGAGCCGACTGGCGCGGGCGGTGCCCGAGTACCTGCGCCGGAGGTACCACCCCTCCCAGCACGGGTCCACCAGCCAGGCCGTCGCCTACCTGGCCGTCTCGCCCGCCGCCCGCGCCGCCGAGGCCGCGGAGCAGGAGGCGGCCCGGTGAGCGGCGGCGACCGCCGGACCGGCGACGCCGCCGACGTCAAGCACAGCGCCGAGTACTACGCGAACCCCGGGCCGCCGACGTCCCTGTTCCGCGGACGGGGCCCGGACCGTTTCTTCCGCCGGATCGGGTGGCTGGCCGACGCGATCGAGCCGATCGGCGCGCGGCTCCCCCCGGGGCACGCGCCCCCGCCGCCCACCGGGGACCTGCCGGTGCGCGTCGCGCGCGTGGACCGCCCGGCGCCGGACGTGGCCGCGCTGACCCTGGTCCCGGCCACCCCCGGCGCCCGCCTGCCCGCATGGCAGCCCGGACACCACGTGGACGTGGTCCTGGGCGGGGGCGTCGTGCGCCAGTACTCGCTCAACGGCGACCCGCGTGACCGCTCCTCCTACCGGATCGCCGTCCGCCGCATCCCCGGCGGCGCCGGGTCGGAGCTGGTGCACGCGCTGACCGAGGGCGATCCGGTGGGCCTGCGCGGGCCGCGCAACGCGTTCCCGTTCGCGCGCGCCGAGCGGTACCTGTTCGTCGCGGGCGGCATCGGCGTCACCCCGATCCTGCCCATGGTCCGCGAGGCGCACCGTGCGGGGACTCCGTTCCGGATGGTCTACACCGGGCGCTCGCGGGAGAGCATGCCGTTCGTCGACGAACTCCCCGAGGGCGCCGACGTGGTCGTGCGGCCCGACGACGAGTGCGGCGTCCCCGACGCGGCGGAGATCCTGGCGGGGCTCGGTCCGGGGACGGCGGTGTACGTGTGCGGTCCGGCGCCGCTGATCGGCGCGGTCCGCGCACGGGTCCCGGCGGGCACACCGTTCTTCTCCGAACGGTTCGCGCCCGCGCCGATCGCCGACGGCGCGCCGTTCGAGGTGCGCCTGGGCCGCGACGGCCCCGTGCTGTCCGTCCGGGCCGACGAGACGGCGCTGGAGGCGGTCCGCCGGGTACGCCCGCAGACCCCCTACTCCTGCCGTCAGGGCTTCTGCGGCACCTGCCGCGTGCGGCTGCTCGCGGGCTCCCCCGACCACCGGGACCGCCCGACCGGCGGCTCACCGCGCGGGGAGGAGTTCGCGCTGTGCGTGTCGCGCGCCCCGGAGGGCGAACGGCTGGTCGTCGACCTGTGAGGGCCTCGGCCGCGGGCGTCGGCGTCCGCGGCCGGGCGGTAGGTTCGAGGGGCGGGGACGCGGCGCCCGGACGGCCGGGCCCGTACCCGCACGGGCCGCCGGGCGCACGCCCGCGCGCGACACGTCCTCAGGAGGTCATGACGACCGTGGTGTCCCACAGGACCGACCGTCACCAGGCGCGGGTGACCACACGGTCGGAGGTCCCGGCGGACACGCCGACGACCCGGCGGCGACCCCGCCGCATGGCGCCGCACGAACGCCGGAACGACCTGATCCGGACGGCTCTGCGCGTGTTCGCGCGGCGCCCTCCCGGCGACGTCACCCCCGAGGACGTCGCGGAGGAGGCCGACGTCTCCCGAGCGCTGGTCTACCGGTACTTCCCCAACATGGCGGAGCTGCGGCGGGCCGCCCTGGAGCAGGCGATGGCCGAGCTGCTGCCCCGGCTCGCCCCGGCCGAGGACCTGCCGCCCCTGGAGCAGCTGCGCGAGGCGCTGCGGACGTTCGTCTCGTTCGCGGAGGCCTACGCGCCCTCGTACCGGGCGCTGCTGCGCGGCGGCTCGGTGGTCGCGACGGAGGAGACCGAGGCCGAGATCGACCGCGTGCGCGACCGGGTGCGCGCGATGATCCTCGAACGGGTCGGGGTCGACGACCCCTCGCCGCGCGTGCTCCTGTCCCTGCGCTGCTGGACGGCGTCGGTGGAGACCGCGGTGCTGGTGTGGTTGGAGGAGCGCCCGATGCCGCTGGAGGACCTGGCGGACCTGCTGCTCGACCAGCTGGTCGCCATGGTGGCGGCGTGCGGCGCGCCCGACGGCGAGCTGGCGAGGATGGCTCTGCTGGCCGGGAGCGGCACGGACTGACCGAGCCGCCACACGGCGTTCCCCCTCGCGACCGCCCGTGTCCACCCGGTGCCCCTACGGTGCGGAGCGTCCGTTCCCCCGCGGAACCACCCGTTCCTCCCGAAGAAGAGAGGCACCATGGCCCACGCGACCCGACGAGGCTTCCTGACCACCGTCACCGGCACGGCCCTGGCCACGACCGGTATGGCCTTCCTCCCCGCCGCCGAGGCGCTCGCCCGTCCCAGGGGCCGGGTCAGGGCCACCCTGGACGTCGTCTCCGACGTGCAGGGCGACCTGCGCGACTTCTCCATGGCCCTGAACCGGCTGGACGCCATGGGTACCGCGGACGCCCTGGTGGTCAACGGGGACCTGGTCAGCCACGGCCACGTGTCGCAGTACGAGGACTACTACGGTGTGCTCGACTCCCACCCCCACCCCGAGCTGGTGCTGAGCAGCATCGGCAACCACGAGCAGTACACCGACGAGCCGTTCGACACCCAGGTCTCCCGGTTCCTCGACTACACGGGGATGTCCGACGTGTACACCAGCACCGTCGTCGGCGGGGTCCCGCTGCTGACCATCGGCACCACCCGGCCGCAGCGGTCCGGGGACGTCGGGAGCCTGTTCGTGACGCTGGGCCGGGAGCAGCTGTCCTGGCTCGACTCCCGCCTGTCCGATCACCGACGCTCCGGTAAGCCGGTGCTCGTCTTCAGCCACCACGTGCTGCCCGACAGCATCTCCGGCTCCGTCGGGGAGGACCGCGCCGGCTTCTACGACAAGGACTTCGTCGACGAGACCGAACTGCTGGAGATCCTGGGCGACCACCCCAACGTGGTGTTCTTCTCCGGGCACACGCACTGGTCCCTGGAGCGCGACGACTGGGCCTCCAGGAAGATCGTGGCCGGTGGCCACCCCGACGGCTTCACCTGCGTCAACACCGGGTTCATCCAGACCATGTACGGGCCCGACGGCAACGGCGGCGAGACGACCGTCGACGGCCGGGCGGCACAGGGCCTGCGGGTGGAGGTCGCCGCGGACGGCGAGGTGACCGTGCACGCCCACGACTTCCGGGACGACCGGCTCATCAGGTCGCTGGTGATCCCCGCGACGCGCGGCCGCCGCCGGGGGCGCGGGAACTGACCGCGAGACGCGGCCCCAGCACGACGAAGGCCCCGCTCCGTACGAGCGGGGCCTTGCGTGACGTGTACCCCCGAGCGGATTCGAACCGCCGTTACCGCCTTGAGAGGGCGGCGTCCTAGGCCACTAGACGACGGGGGCCTTGGACGATCCAAGCGCGACCGTGAAGACCACGATACCCGCTCGAACCGGACATCAGCGACAAGCGCTGACCAGAGCAAAAGCTCCCACGATGTGGGAGCCTCTCCCTGTGGTACCCCCGAGCGGATTCGAACCGCCGTTACCGCCTTGAGAGGGCGGCGTCCTAGGCCACTAGACGACGGGGGCGCACGTTGGGTCGACGACCCGTGCGGCTCACGGAGGACCGTGAGACCGGAGCTGGGGTACCAGGACTCGAACCTAGACTAACTGAACCAGAATCAGTCGTGCTGCCGATTACACCATACCCCAGTGCTTTCGGGAGGACCTGGCCGCTCTCGCTTCCCTGTCCCCCTCGGCGACGTCGTTAACTCTAGCGGACATTCAGAGTGCTCGCGAACCGGAATCGGGGTGACCAGGCTGTGGCTCCGGCCACCCCGTCCGCGTCACTCCGCCGCGGCGTCCTTCTCCTGGGCGCGGAGCCGCTCCAGGGCCGCGCCGATCCGCGCCAGGACGCGGTCGCGGCCGAGCACCTCCAGCGACTCGAACAGCGGCAGGCCGACCGTGCGTCCGGTCACGGCCACGCGCACGGGGGCCTGGGCCTTGCCGAGCTTGAGCCCGAGCGAGGCGCCGGCCTCCTCCGTGGCGGCCTTCAGGGCCTCGGCGGTCCACTCCTGAGCGGGGTCGGCGAAGCGGTCCCGCGCGGCCTCCAGCATCTCCCCGCCCACGCCCGGCTTCATGGCCTTGGTCCAGCTCTTCTCATCCTCCACGGGCTCCGCGAGGAAGAGGAAGTCCACGTTGGGCACGATCTCGCTCAGCACGGCCACACGGCTCTGCGCGAGCGGGGCGACCGCCCGGAACACCGCGGGGTCGAAGTCGGCCGGATCCCAGGGCGCGGCGTCACCGGCCAGCCAGGGCTGGCAGCGGTGGATGAAGTCGTCCAGGTCCAGGGCGCGGACGTACTCGCCGTTGAAGGCGCGCAGCTTCTTCTCGTCGAAGAACGCGCTGGAGCTGTTGACGTCCTCCACCCGGAACAGCGGCCGCATCTCCTCCCACGGCATGATCTCGCGGTCGTCGCCCGGCGCCCAGCCCAGCAGCATGAGGTAGTTGACCATCGCCTCGGCCAGGTAGCCCTCCTCCTGGTAGGACTCCAGGGCGACCTTGTCCCGGCGCTTGGACAGCTTCTTGCGCTGCTCGTTGACGATGACGGGCAGGTGCGCCCACGTCGGCGGGGTCAGGCCCAGCGCCTCCCACAGCAGCTGCTGCTTGGGGGTGTTGGACAGGTGCTCCTCGCCGCGGATGACGTGCGTGATGCCCATCTCGACGTCGTCGACCACGTTGGCCAGGACGAACAGCGGGGAGCCGTCGGCGCGGGCGATCACGAAGTCCTCGATGGCGGCGTGGTCGAACTCCACGCTGCCGCGGATCCGGTCCTCGACGACCGTGGGGCCGCCCTCGGGCACGCGGAACCGCAGCGCCCGGCCCGGGCCGGGCTCCAGCCCGCGGTCGCGGCAGAAGCCGTCGTAGCCGAGGTTGGGGTTGTCCCGGCGCTCCTGCACCCGCTCACGGGTGCAGTCGCAGAAGTAGGCGCGGCCCTGCGCACGGAGCCGCTCGGCGGTCGCACGGTGCTGGTCGGCGTAGGACGACTGGAAGTAGGGCCCCTCGAAGTGCGGGTCGGCGTCGCTGATCCCCAGCCAGGCCAGCGCGCGGATGATGCCGTCGGTCCACTCCGGGCGGTTGCGGGCGGCGTCGGTGTCCTCGACGCGGAGCACCATGCGGCCCTCGGGGTCCTGCTGCGCCAGGGCCCAGTTGAACAGCGCGGAGCGGGCGCCGCCGACGTGGAACATGCCCGTGGGGGACGGGGCGAATCGGGTGCGAATAGGAGTCTCAGTCACGGTCACCAGGGTATCGGGGGCGGGCGGCCGCTCCCGGAACGCCGCTGGTCGGCGTTGGTGGCCGGGGCTCAGGTGGCCGAGGGCAGCGGTCGGGGGTAGGCGGGGCCCATCCCGAACCGCTGTGAGAGGACGTCGGCGAAGGCGGCGGCGATCTTCAGCTCGCCGTCGGCGTTGGGGTGGGTGCCGTCGTAGGCGTCGACGGCCGGGTCCCAGCCGTGGGGTCCGGCGATGTCCACGCTGACCACCGGGGAGGCGTCCGTGGACAGGTCGGCGGCGACCGCGCGGACCACCTCGTTGTAGGCGTACACACGCAGGGCGAACCCCTCGTCCGTCTCGGCGAGGGCGATGGGCAGGGCCTCGGCGATCACGACGCGCAGGTTCGGGTCGCCGCGCCGGGCCGCCTCCACGTAGTCGCGCAGGCGCCGTTCCATCTCCTCGGTCTCCACCGGCCAGAGCAGGTCGTTGACGCCGATCATGACGCACAGCACGTCCGGCTGGTGGACCCTCACCTCCTCCTCGATGGAGCCGGTCGCGTCGAGCAGGGTGCGCCCCCACAGGGCGTTGTGGTCCTGGTCGAAGGAGGGATCCCGGTACTCGACGGTGGCGGGGTCGCCGTCCGCGCCGGGCCACGCGGTCGCCGACGGGTCGGTCGGCTCCCCGGAGGCGCCCGTCGCGTCCTCCTCGGCGGTCGGCACCGGGAACATCATGTCCCGGGTGGCGGGGGCGGAGTAGGGGCCGACGAAGTCCAGGTCCTCGACGTGCGGGGCGAGGTGGTTCCACAGGCGGTAGCGCCAGGTCCAGTCGCCGTCGGCGCCCTGTGTCATGGAGTCGCCCGCGATCATGACGCGGCTGGGTTCGCGCACGGGGACCTCCTGCGCGGGGTCGCGGTCGTCGGATCCGTACCGGGTGAAGGCCCACAGGCCCGCGCCCAGCACGACGAGCAGGACGGCCAGTGCCCCCGCGATCACGAGCGGGGCCGGACGTCGGAGCGTGGCCACGGGGGATCCTTCCGTTTCCCGGGGTCGGCGGTACGGAGAGCGTACCGCCGACCCTCGGACGGGCCCGGCCTCGGGGGCGGGCGGCGTGCCACCGTGACCCGCGCGGAGGGAAGCGGCGGAGGAGGGCGGGTCAGTCCCGCGCGACCACGCGGTTGCGGATGGTGCCGAGCCGCTCGACGGTCACCGCGACCTCCTGGCCGACCCGGACCGGACCCACGCCCGCCGGGGTGCCGGTGAGGACGACGTCACCCGGGAGCAGGGTCATGAACGAGGTGACGTACTCGATGACGGCCGGGATGTCGTGGATGAACCGGGAGGTGTGGCCCTCCTGCCGGACCTCGCCGTCGACCGTGGTGGTCAGGGCCAGGTTCTGGGCCTCCTCGACGGTCAGCCCCGTGGTGATCCAGGGGCCGAGGGGGCAGAAGGAGTCGAAGCCCTTCGCCCGCGTCCACTGCTTGTCCCTCCTCTGGAGGTCGCGGGCGGTGACGTCGTTGGCGACCGTGTAGCCGAAGATGACGTCCTTGGCGCGCTCACGGGGCACCTCGCGGCACGGCCGGGAGATGACGAGGGCCAGTTCGCCCTCGTAGTGGATCTCCTCGGAGACCGCGGGGTGGAAGACGGGGTCCCGAGGACCGGTCACCGCCGTCGAGGGCTTGAGGAAGACCACGGGTTCCTCCGTGGGCTCACCCGTCACCTCGCGCATCTCCTCGACGTGGTCGGCGTAGTTCTTGCCGACGCACACCACCTTGGTGGGCAGGACGGGGGACAGGAGCCGGACGTCGGAGAGCTTGGCGCGCTCGCCGGTCGGCGCGATGTCACCGAGGAGGGGGTGGCCGTTGAGACGGGCGACGAACTCCTCCCCGCTGTCGGTGTCGGTCTCCACCAGGCCGAACCCGACCTCGTCCCCGGACGCGAAACGTGCGATGCGCACCTGATGCCTCCCAGCACCCCCGTCGACTCACTTGCGGTTGAAGGGTAACCGCGCGGACCGCCGCGAGCACACGCCATCGGGCCGCGTGACCGACATCCCCTCCCCCGTCGGGCTTCCGGCGCGACGCCTTGGCACGGATTCCGGGCCGCCTCTGGCATCCTGGAAGGGACGTCCGTTGTCGAGAGGTTGCAGCCAGTGCCCACGTCCGCTTCACGCAGGGGATCCCGCGCCCGGCACCGCCGACGCCGCCGGTACCCGTTGGGGCTCGCGCTCGGCCTGTGCCTCGTCTCCGGGGCCTCCATGGTCCTCATGGTCGCCGTGCCCGAACCGGGCGGCCTCGTCGCGCCGACCGAGACCGGGGCGACCGCGCTCCTGGAGGAGGGGTCGGGCGGGGACGGCACCGAACGCCGCTCCGCACCGGAGGGCCCCGCGAGCGCGACCGCCACCGTCGGTCCGGCGGCGGAGCCCGAGGCCGACGAGGAGGCCGCCGCCGAGGCCGAGGAGGACGTTCCGGTCCTGCTCCGCGCGGTCGAGGAGGAGGTCGACACCGCGGACGGCCGGGTGCGCACCATGGACGGCGAGGGCGAGGTCATGGGCGAGGGCCCGCTGCTGACCTTCGCCGTCGAGGTGGAGAAGGGCCTGCCCGGTGCCGCCGAGGACTTCGCGGCGGCCGTCGAGGAGATCCTCGGCGACCCCCGCAGCTGGGGCAACGACGGCGAGCGGTCGCTCCAGCGGGTGGACGGGGACGACGCCGACATCCGCGTGCTCCTGGCCGCCCCGGACACCGTCGACCGCCTGTGCGCGCCGCTGCGCACCAACGGGTTCGTCTCGTGCGCGAGCGGCAACCGCGCCGTCATCAACCAGAACCGGTGGGTGTCGGGCGTGGAGCACTTCGACGGCGACCTGGAGACCTACCGGATCTACCTGATCAACCACGAGGTGGGGCACACCCTGGGGCACGGCCACGTCTTCTGCCCCGGCGGGGGAGAGCCCGCGCCGGTGATGCAGCAGCAGACGCTGGGCCTCCAGGGGTGCGAGCCCAACGGGTGGGTGTACCCGGAGAACGGTTGACCCGGCGCCGGGCGCGCCGCCGCCGACCTCAGCCCCGCGGGTAGCCCTGCCGCAGGAGGCCGTAGGTGACGGCCTGTTCGAGCGCCACCCAGGACGCGTCGACGACGTTCGGGCCCACGCCCACCGTGGTCCACTCCCCGGCGCCGTCGCTGAAGCTGATGAGGATCCGCGTGATGGCGTTGGTACCGGAGCTGCCCTCCAGGATGCGGACCTTGTAGTCGGTCAGCTCCAACCCGGCCAGCGCCGTGTACACGCCCTCCAGCGCGCTGCGCAGCGCGCGGTCGAGCGCGTTGACGGGGCCGTTGCCCTCGGCCGTGGCGATCACCCGCTCGCCCTTGACCTGGAGCTTGACCGTGGCCTCGGTGAGGCTCTCGTAGCTGTCGTCCAGCGGGCTGGCCCCGCTGGTGGGGCGGCGTTCGGTGATCACCCGCCAGGACTCGGTGTCGAAGTAGCGGACCGGCGTGCCCAGCTCCTCCCGCAGCAGCAGTTCCAGCGAGCCGTCGGCGGCCTCGAAGCTGTACCCGGACAGTTCCAGGCCCTTGACCCGGTCCACGACACGCCCCGACAGCTCGCGGTCACCGCCCAGGTCCAGCCCCAGTTCCTGGGCCTTGAGCTCGATCGACGCGCGCCCGGCCATGTCGGAGACCAGCATGCGCATGCGGTTGCCGACCAGCGCGGGGTCGGTGTGCTGGTACAGGTCCGGGTCGACCTTGATCGCGGAGGCGTGCAGCCCGGCCTTGTGCGCGAACGCCGACACGCCCACGTAGGGCTGGTGGGTGTCCGGGGCGAGGTTGACGATCTCGGCGATCGCGGTCGCCACGCGCGTCATCTCCGGCAGACAGCCCTCGGGCAGGACGTCGCGCCCCTGCTTGAGGGTGAGCGCGCCGACGACGGAGAACAGGTTGGCGTTGCCGACCCGCTCTCCGTAGCCGTTGGCGGTGCACTGCACGTGCGTGGCCCCGGCCTCGACCGCGGCGAGGGTGTTGGCCACGGCGCATCCGGTGTCGTCCTGGGCGTGGACGCCCAGGCGGACCCCGGTGGCCTCGCGCACCTGGGTCACCACGCGGGCGACGTCGGCCGGGAGCATGCCGCCGTTGGTGTCGCACAGCACGACGACGTCGGCCCCGGCCTCGGCGGCCGTGCGCACGACGTCGAGCGCGTGCGCCGGGTCGTGGAGGTAGCCGTCGAAGAAGTGCTCGCAGTCCACGAACACCCGCTGACCGTGCTCGCGCAGGTGGGACACCGTGTCGGCGATCATGGCGAGGTTCTCGGGCAGGGTCGTGCGCAGGGCCCGTTCGACGTGCCGGCCGTCACTCTTGGCGACAAGGGTGACGACCGGTGCGCCGCTGTCGCGCAGGGCGGCCACCTGTGGGTCGTCGGCGGCCCGCACACCGGCCCGGCGGGTCGCGCCGAACGCGGTGAGTCGCGCGTGCTTCAGCGTGAGCTCTCGTGAAGCCCGCTGGAAGAACTCGGTGTCCTTGGGGTTGGCCCCCGGCCACCCGCCCTCGATGAACCCCACCCCGAAGTCGTCGAGCAGCTGCGCGATGGCCAGCTTGTCGGAGACCCGCAGGTTGATCCCCTCGCGCTGGGCGCCGTCGCGCAGCGTGGTGTCGAAGACGTGGAAACCGTCATCCCTCATGGGTGGTACTCCCGAAGGTGGACGCCGGGGCACCGGCCCGACCAACAAAAAAGACCCCTCGTGGACACGAGAGGTCAGCGCGCTGGCAGGGTCCGTGTGGACTGTCCCGGCGTGGATGGGCAGTCGGTCAGCCAGCGCGCCTCACGATAATGAGAACCTGAGACGGCATGGGGCCAGTGTGCCACATGGGGGTCGCGTCCTCCGAGTTCACACACGGATTGTCTCACTGTTCGAGACAGTGATTTCTCTTACCGGACGTTTCACCCCGGAGCCCGCTCCGCTCCGGGGGCGCCCGACCGGCTCGGGACCGGCCCGACACGGCGGCGGGCCGCCCGGCGCTCCGGACGGCCCGCGGTGGGACCACTGGGCGGTGACGCTGCTAGAACCGCGCGACCCACCCGTACTTGTCGGCGCGCTGGCCGGTCTGGATCCCCACGAGTTCCTCGCGCAGGCGCATCGTGACGGGGCCGGGGGTGCCGTCGCCGATGCGGAACTCGCCGTCGTCGCTTCTGACGAAGCCGACGGGGGTGATCACGGCGGCGGTACCGCAGGCGAACACCTCGGTGATCTCGCCGGACTCGGCGGCCTCCCGCCACTCCTCGATCGACAGCGGCGCCTCCTCGGCCTCGTGGCCCAGGTCCGGCGCCATGCGCAGCAGCGACTCGCGGGTGATGCCCGGCAGCAGCGTCCCGGTCAGCGGGGGCGTGCGCAGGCGCGCGTTCTCGCCGGAGCCGAACACGAACCACAGGTTCATGCCGCCCATCTCCTCGACCCAGCGGTGCTCTCGGGCGTCGAGCCAGACCACCTGGTCACAGCCCTTCTCGACCGCCTGGGCCTGGGCGAGGAAGCTGGCCGCGTAGTTGCCCGCGAACTTGGCGGCGCCGGTCCCGCCCGGGGCGGCCCGTGTGTAGTCCTTGGACAGCCAGACGGTCACCGGCTTGATGCCGCCGGAGAAGTAGGAGCCGACCGGTGACGCGATGAGCAGGTAGACGTAGCTGCGGGAGGGGTTGTTGACGCCGAGGCCGACGTCGGTGGCGATCATGAAGGGGCGCAGGTAGAGGCTGAAGTCGGGCTTGCTCGGAACCCAGTCGCCGTCGTGCTCGAGGAGGAGCTCGATCGACCGCAGGAAGAGGTCCTCGGGCAGCTCCGGCATCGCCATGCGGGCCGCGCTCCGGTTGAACCGCGCCGCGTTGGCGTCGGGCCGGAAGGAGGCCAGGGAGCCGTCGGGGTGGCGGTAGGCCTTGAGGCCCTCGAAGATCTCCTGGGCGTAGTGCAGCGCGGCGGTCGCCGGGTCCAGGCTCAGCGGCCCGTACGGCTCCAGCTTCGCGTCGTGCCAGCCCTCGCCCTCGGTGTAACGGATGGTCACCATGTGGTCGGTGAACACCTGGCCGAACCCGGGATTCTCCAGCAGTTCCTCTCGTTCGCGCGGGGTCTTCCGCCGGTCGGAGAGCTGGATGTCGAACGTCAACCCGCTTGTGGTGGTGTCGTTGTTCATGTCGTCGGTGGTCCTCTCGGGTGCATCAGGTCGGCAGCGCCGCCGACCTGGGATCTAGTCTGTCGGAAGAGCGCACCCGGTGCCAGACCGGAAGGTATGCGGACAACGGGCGCGCGCGGATGATCCGGGCGCGCCCGTCGGCGTGTGTCGGTGGTTCCGGCCGACGGCCGCGCCCGCGTGAGGGGGCAGGGCCGACGGCGTCGCGTCAGCCCTGCTCGCCTACTCGCGCGGCGAGGTCGTCGCCGATCTGGGAGGTGGAGCGCTCCTTGCCGCCCTGCGCACGGGTCTTGAGGTCCGCGGCGACCGCGCCCTCGATCCGGCGGGCGGCCTCGGGCACCCCGAGGTGGTCCAGCATGGTGGCGACCGACAGCACCGTGGCGGTGGGGTCGGCCTTGCCCTGACCGGCGATGTCGGGGGCGGAGCCGTGGACCGGCTCGAACATGCTGGGGAAGGTGTTGTCGGGGTTGACGTTGCCGCTGGCGGCGAGCCCGATGCCGCCGGTGACGGCGGCGCCGATGTCGGTGATGATGTCGCCGAACAGGTTGTCGGTGACCACGACGTCGAAGCGCGCGGGCTGGTTGACGAAGAACATGGCGGCCGCGTCGACGTGGCAGTAGTCGACGGCGACCTGCGGGTACTCGGCGCCGACCTCGCGCACGACGCGCTGCCAGAGCTCACCGGCGAAGGTCAGGACGTTGTCCTTGTGGACCAGGGTGAGCTTCTTCCGCGGGCGGGCGGCGGCCTTGGCGAAGGCGTAGCGGACGACGCGCTCGACCCCGAAGCGGGTGTTGACGCTGTCCTGGGTGGCGATCTCGTGCGGGGTGCCCTTGCGCAGCACGCCCCCGGCTCCGGCGTAGGGGCCCTCGGTGCCCTCGCGCACGACGAGCATGTCGATGTCCTCGGGCGACACGCCCGCCAGCGGGCTCTCGACGCCGGGGAAGAGGCGGACGGGGCGCAGGTTGACGTAGTGGTCGAAGTCGAAGCGCAGGCGCAGCAGGAGGCCGCGCTCCAGGACGCCGCTGGGGACGCTGGGGTCGCCGACGGCGCCCAGGAGGATCGCCTCGTGCCCGCGCAGCTCGGCCTCGACGGAGTCGGGCAGCGTCTCGCCGGTCCTGTGCCAGAGCCTGGCGCCCAGCTCGTACTCGGTGGCCTCGATGGCGAGGTCGTGCTGCGGGGCGACGGCCTCCAGGACCTTGAGCCCCTCGCCGACCACCTCGGGACCGATCCCGTCACCCGGGATGACGGCCAGTTTCACCGTGCGCGCTGCCATACGGACTGCCTCTAACTCGAACGGATCCCGCTTGTCTCACATGGCGAGATCAGATGAACAGTGAATGAGACAAGCCTAGCGGTCCAGCGGACCTCCGCCGTCCCTGCGGTCCAGAGCGCCCTGGAGCGCGCGGTGGACCTCGTCCTCGGTGTCGGGCGTGGACGGGTACTCGACCATGTCGTACATGTGATCCTCCGGGTGCGACGCGTGACGGCCGTCGGAGACGGCGCTGTCGGCTGTGGATGCGTGCGGCGGAGCCACGCGGAGCGGGGCGCGGCGGCCGTGCGGTCCCGGGCGCCGGAGCGCCTCGGGCGTGGGCGGCGATGGCCACGGAAGAAGGAGCGGTTCGCCCCGGCGGGATCGACTGCCGGATGTCGCCGTCGCGGGCCCGGTTCGGGCGGGCGGGGCGATGGGCGGCGGCGCCGGACGGTGGGTCCGAGCCGCTGACTCCTAGGACGACAGAATATCGGATGTCCAAGTATTTGACCAGGGCATCTCACCATGCGAGATACTAGCGTGTCGCCGCAGGTCAGAGGGGTTCCACGTCATGGCGCGAATACGGCGCAGGGCCGCGCCACGGTCGTGGCACGGCCCTGCGGTGATCGGGGGACGGAGAGACAGCCCACTCCATGACCTTCCCGTCCGGCAAACACCGGACGCGGAAAGGATCACGCCTGTGGACAGCCCTCCCCGAGAGGGGTCCCTCAGTCCTCCAGGTCGACCTGACGGGTGATGTCCGCCTGGATCTCGGCGGAGATCGAGGCCAGGACCTCGTCCGGCACCGCGGAGTCCACGGTCAGCGCGATGAGCGCCTTGCCGCCCTCCTGGTCCCGGATGACCTGCATGCCCGCGATGTTGACCCGGGCGTCGCCCAGCAGCGCGCCGACCTTGCCCACGATGCCCGGGCGGTCCTCGTAGGAGAGGAACACCATGTGCTCGCTGAGGCTGATCTCCATGCCGTAGTTGTTGATCTCCACCAGCTTCTCGACCTGGCGGGGACCGGTCAGGGTGCCCGACACCGACACCCGCTGGCCGTCGGCGAGCACACCGCGCACGGTGATGAGGTTGCGCCAGTCGCTGTTGTCGTCGCTGGTCACGAGGTTGACCTCGACGCCGCGCTCCTTGGCCAGCAGCGGAGCGTTGACGAAGGTCACCGTGTCCTCGACCACGTCGGCGAACACGCCCTTGAGCGCGGCGAGTTCCAGCACCTTGACGTCGTGGGCGGCGATCTCCCCGCGCACCTCCACGTCGATCCGGCTGGCGATCGTCCCCGCCAGGGAGGTGAACACCCGGCCCAGCTTCTCCGTGAGCGGCAGGCCCGGCTTGATCTCCTCGGCCACGCCCGTGCCCTGCACGTTCACCGCGTCGGGCACGAACTCGCCGGACAGCGCCAGCTTCACCGAGCGCGCCACCTGCGTGCCCGCCTTCTCCTGGGCCTCGGCGGTGCTGGCGCCCAGGTGGGGGGCCACCACGACGTTCTCGAACTCGAACAGCGGGCTGTCCGTGCACGGCTCCTTGGCGAAGACGTCGATACCGGCGCCGGCCACGCGGCCGTCCTTGAGCGCCCGGTACAGCGCGTCCTCGTCGAGGATCCCGCCGCGCGCGGCGTTGACGATCCGCACGTTCGGCTTGACCTTGCTCAGCGCCTCGTCGCTGATCAGGCCCAGCGTGTCCTTGTTCTTGGGCAGGTGGATGGTGATGAAGTCGCTGCGCTCCAGCAGGTCGTCCAGCGTGGTCATCTCCACGCCGATCTGCGCGGCCCGCACCGGCTGCACGAACGGGTCGTAGGCGATGACCTTCGTGCCGAACGCCGACAGCCGCTGGGCGACCAGGGCGCCGATCCGGCCCAGGCCGACGATGCCGACGACCTTCTCGTACAGCTCCACACCCGTGTACTTCGAGCGCTTCCACTCACCGTTGACGAGCGCGTTGTGCGCCGGGGCGGTGTTGCGCGCGCTGGCCAGCAGCAGGTTGATCGCCTGCTCGGCGGCGCTGATGATGTTGGAGGTCGGGGCGTTGACCACCAGGACGCCCGCCTTGGTGGCCGCGTCCACGTCCACGTTGTCCAGTCCGACACCGGCGCGGGCCACCACCTGGAGGCGGTTGGCCGCGGCCAGGGCCTCGGCGTCGATCTTGGTCGCGCTGCGCACGATGACGGCGTCGACGTCGGCGATGGCCGGGAGCAGCTGGGAGCGGTCGGCCCCGTCGACGCGGCGGACCTCGAAGTCCTCCTCGAGCAGCGCGATTCCGGCGGGCGAGAGTTCTTCCGCTACGAGTACGGCGGGTTTGGGCACAACGATTCCTTTTCGGGTGGTGCTACCCGAACGGGTGGAGGGAGCAGCCCGCATCGGGTGTGACGGCCGATCAAAAGTCTACTGCCGGAGTAGGGAAGCCCGCTGGTCGGTCGCTGGATCGGGGATCGAGCGCACACGTCCCCCTCCCCGCCACCCGCCGGGCCCCACCCCGTATACGCCTCCGGGGCGGGTGGGCACCCGCCCCGGAGGCGTCGGATCGTCAGGCCTTGAGCCAGCTCATGAGCGGGCGCAGCTGGGCGCCCACCTTCTCGATCGGCTCGTTCTGCTCGGCCTCCCGACGCTTGGTGAAGGTCGGCTGACCGGCGTCGAACTCGTCCATGAGCTCCTTGGCGTAGCTGCCGTCCTGGATCTCGCGCAGGATCTTGCGCATCTCCTCGCGGGTCTGCTCGGTGACGACGCGCGGGCCGCGGGTGTAGCCGCCGTACTCCGCGTTGTCCGACACCGACCAGTTCATCTTGGAGATGCCGCCCTCGTACATGAGGTCGACGATCAGCTTGAGCTCGTGCAGGCACTCGAAGTAGGCGATCTCCGGCTGGTAGCCCGCCTCGACCAGGGTGGCGAAACCGGCCTTGACCAGCTCCTCGGCGCCACCGCACAGGACGGCCTGCTCACCGAACAGGTCGGTCTCGGTCTCCTCGGTGAACGTCGTCCTGATGACGCCCGCCTTGGTGCCGCCGATGCCCTTGGCCCAGGACAGCGCCAGGTCCCAGGCCTGCCCGCTGGCGTCCTTCTCGACCGCGACCAGGCAGGGCACGCCGCGCCCGGCCTCGTACTGGCGGCGGACCAGGTGGCCCGGGCCCTTGGGGGCGACCATGGCCACGTCGACGCCCTCGGGCGGGGTGATGAGGCCGTAGCGAATGCTGAAGCCGTGGCCGAAGAAGAGCGCGTTGCCCGCCTCGAGGTTGGGCGCGATCTCGTTGGCGTACAGGTCCCGGTGGATGTGGTCGGGCACCAGGATCATGATGACGTCGGCCTCACGGGCGGCCTCGGCGGGGGTGAGGACGCGCAGCCCCTCCTCCTCGGCCTTGGCGCGGCTCTTGGAGCCCTCGGCCAGGCCGATCCGCACGTCGACGCCCGAGTCCCGCAGCGACAGCGCGTGCGCGTGCCCCTGGCTGCCGTAGCCGATCACGGCGACCTTCTTGCTCTGGATGAGCGCCAGGTCCGCGGCGTCGTCGTAGTACATCTGTGCTGCCACTTGGGGTTTCTCCTTGATTCTTACGTTCGTGTCTCGGGCCCGGCGCCGGCGTCCGGATGCCCGCGCGGACTCTCAGGCGCTGCGGTCGACCGCGCGCAGGGAGCGGTCGGTGATCGACCGGGGCCCGCGGCCCAGGGCGACCAGACCGGACTTGACGAGCTCCCTGATACCGAACGGTTCCAGGTTCTTGACCAGGGCATCGAGCTTCTCGGGATCACCGGTGGCCTCGATGACGACGACGTCCGGGCTGACGTCCACGACGTGCGCGCGGAACAGCTCGGCCGTCTGAAGCACGTGGGTGCGGCTGGACGCGTCGGCCTTGACCTTGACGAGCAGGAGCTCGCGCTGGACCGACGCGGTGGTGTCCATCTCCACGATCTTGACGACGTTCACCAGCTTGTTGAGCTGCTTGGTCACCTGCTCCAAGGGGTGGAGGTCGCAGTTGACCACGATCGTCATCCGGGACAGGCCCGCGTACTCAGTGGTGCTGACACTGAGCGAGTCGATGTTGAACCCGCGGCGGGAGAAGAGGGAGGAGGCACGTGCGAGGATACCCGGGGTGTCCTCCACCAGAACGGAAAGCGTGTGGCGGCTCATGGTGGTTCGGGCCTCTCCTAGTCCTCGTGTTCCCAGTTCGGCGCCATGTCGCGCGCGTACTGGATGTTGTCGTTGCTGACACCGGGGCCGACCATCGGCCAGACCATGGCGTCGTGGTTCACGGTGAAGTCCACGACGACCGGGACGTCGTCGATCGACATGGCCTTCTCGATGGTGGCGTCGATGTCCTCGGGGCGCTCGCAACGCAGGCCGACACAACCGTACGCCTCCGAGAGGCGGACGAAGTCGGGAATCCGCACCTTCTCGTCCTTGGGGGCGGTCTGGAGGTTGGTGTTGGAGTAGCGCCCCTCGTAGAACAGGGTCTGCCACTGGCGGACCATGCCCAGGTTGCCGTTGTTGACGACCGCGACCTTGATCGGGATGCCCTCGATCGCGCAGGTGGCGAGCTCCTGGTTGGTCATCTGGAAGCAGCCGTCGCCGTCGACCGACCACACCACGCGGTCCGGGTCGCCGACCTTGGCGCCGAGCGCGGCCGGGACCGAGAAGCCCATGGTGCCGAGGCCGCCGGAGTTCATGAAGGCCCCGGGGCGCTCGTAGTCGATGAACTGGGCGGCCCACATCTGGTGCTGGCCGACGCCGGCGACGTAGCTGGCCTCGGGTCCGGCGATCTTGCCCAGGCGCTGGATGACGGCCTGCGGGGACAGGCTCCCGTCGGTGGGCTCGTCGAAGCCCTTCGGGTAGGTCGTGCGCAGCCGGTTGAGCTGGCTCCACCAGCCGGCGTAGTCGCCCTGGCGGCCCTTCTCCTGTTCGGCCCGGACCGCGACCACCAGGTCGGCCAGCACCTCGCGGCAGTCGCCGACGATCGGCACGTCCGCGTGGCGGTTCTTGGAGATCTCCGCCGGGTCGATGTCGGCGTGGACGACCTTGGCGTCCGGGGCGAAGCTGTCCAGTCGGCCGGTGACGCGGTCGTCGAAGCGGGCGCCGAGCGCGACGATCAGGTCCGCCTTCTGGAGCGCGCCGACCGCCGCCACGTCGCCGTGCATGCCGGGCATGCCCACGCACAGCGGGTGGCTGTCGGGGAAGACGCCGCGGGCCATGAGGGTGGTGACCACGGGGACGCCGGTCAGCTCGGCCAGGACCCGCAGTTCGGCCGAGGCCCCGGCGCGCAGGACGCCGCCGCCCACGTACAGGACCGGGCGCCTGGCCTCGCTGATCATCCGGGCGGCCTCGCGGACCTGCTTGCCGTGCGGCTTGGTGACCGGGCGGTAGCCGGGCAGGTCCAGCCGCTCGGGCCAGACGAAGTCCGCCGAGGCCTGGAGGGCGTCCTTGGAGATGTCCACCAGGACGGGGCCGGGACGGCCGGTGGAGGCGATGTGGAAGGCCTCGGCGACCGTGCGCGGGATGTCGCGGACGTCCTTGACGAGGAAGTTGTGCTTGGTGATCGGCATCGTGATGCCGCAGATGTCGGCTTCCTGGAACGCGTCCGTGCCGATCATCGGGGAGGCCACCTGGCCGGTGATCGCGACCATGGGAACCGAGTCCATGTGCGCGTCGGCGAGGGGTGTGACGAGGTTGGTCGCTCCGGGGCCGCTGGTCGCCATGCACACCCCGGGACGACCCGTGGCGTAGGCGTAGCCCTCGGCCGCGTGGCCCGCTCCCTGCTCGTGGCGCATCAGGATGTGGCGCACCTTGGCCGAGTCGTAGAGGGGGTCGTAGGCGGGGAGGATGGCGCCACCGGGAATCCCGAAGACAGTGTCAACGCCGGCGTGCTCCAGCGACCTGATCAGCGATTGGGCGCCGGTCATCTGCTCGGTCATCTCAAGATCCTTCAGCGAGGGTCCAGAGCGGCACTGCGGCTCTGGCGTGGTGGGTCTGACTCAAGGTCTGGTCGGGCAATAAAAAAACCCCCACCGCCGGTGCGGTTGAGGGGTGGCGCGCAGCAGAACCAGGTCAGCTGGCTGCGGCGCGCCGACCAAGTACGAGAATCAGGGAGTTGCTCTGCACGATCACAACAGTGACCGAAGGAGTGGCCGCGCGTCAACAAGAACGACGTTTTGTCTCACTTTTTGAGACGCGAATGTCAGCATCCGACCGCCTACGCTGACACCCTGCGGCGTTGAGCAGGGCAAATCCGACGAAGCGCCCGCCGCCGTGTAACACAGAACACGCCGGAGGCCTTCCGCGTGTCCACACAGCGGAACACCTCCGGCGCCACGGCGGCGGGGGTCAGTCGAACAGCTCCTCGGCCCGGTCCACGGTCCCCGAGCGGCGTACCCAGAGCCTGAGCTCGTTCGTGTCGGTGGTCGAGGTGATCCGGTCCCGAACCTCGTCGGCGACCTCGATCCCCCGGCCGTCCAGGACCCCGAGGATCGCGTCGGCCATGCCCTTGGCCTCGCCCTCACGGAAGGGACGGCCGATCAACTCGGTCTTGAACTCGTAGTCGCGCAGCTTCACGATCTCCTCCAGAGATCCCCGGGCCGCGGCGGACAGCGCCGCGAGCACATAGTCAGAGTACAGCGAGGACGTCGACGCATCGAGGCTCTTCAGTGCCACGTACAGGGCCTCGAGAGCGGCGCGGTCCTCGGTCGGGTTGTTGGCCAGGGCCAGGACCGTCAGCACGGGGTGGTCGGCGGCCACCCCCTTGTCGGTGACGGGCTTGAGCATGTCGAGAGCGAACACCGTGGGCTGGATCTCGCCGCAGCCCAGATCGATGGGCTCGTCATAACTCTGCGCCAGGGCCGAGGTCGGCGTCAGCACCAGCAGGGCGACCGGGCACTTCAGGCGCAGACGGGTGTAGGCGACGTAGGCGGGCCAGGTGTAGAGCTTGCGAGGGTCCCACCCGCGCTGCGGCTCGGTGACGATCGCCAGCACGTGCACCGGCTCGTCGCCCTCGCCGGGGAGGGGCGGACGTTCGCACACCACGACGTTGTCCGAGTTGATGTAGGGAAACGCCGTGCTCGTGGCCTCGGCGGCGTCGCAACGCACCCGGGTGTACTCGGGCAACGGCCTCCCGGTGGCCTCCTGGAGCAGCTCCGCCGCGAAACCGGGGTCGTTCCGCAGCAGGTCGAGGGGAAACTCGTGTTGGAATGAGGGCATGGTGGCAACGTAGCCAGTGCGTCGGCATCCGCGCGGGTGAACGACGCAACGTCCGGGTATGTCGCCGATGCCCGGACGCACACGGCTACAGGCTGGCGCCCGCCTCGCCCCCGACCAGCGCCTCCACGCCGCTGGCGGGCATCGGGCGGGCCACCAGGAAGCCCTGGCCGTGGTCGCAGCCCATCCCCCGCAGCTGTTCGAGCTGCTCGGCGCGTTCGATGCCCTCGGCCACCACCTGCACGCCCAGGTCGCGCCCGAGCTGGATGATGGTGTGGGTGAGCAGCGTGACCGTGTCGTCGCGGCCCAGGTCGGCGGTGAACGACGGGTCGATCTTGATCGCGTCCACGCTCAGCTCGCGCAGGTGCGCCAGGGAGGCGTAGCCCATGCCGTAGTCGTCGATGGCCAGGCGCACGCCCAGCGCCCGCAGCTCGCCGAGGCGCTCGACCGCCTCGCCGCCGTCGCCCAGCAGGACGTCCTCGTCCACCTCGAGAGTGAGCACCTCCGCGGGCAGGCCCGTCTCGGCGAGGACCCGTTCGACGGTCTCCACGAAACGCGGCGACAGCACCTGCTTGGCGGACAGGTTCACCGACAGACCGATGTCCCAGTCCGACACCCGCCACACGGCGACCTTCTCGCAGGCCTCCCGCAGGATCCACTCGCCCAGGGGCACGATCATCCCCGACTCCTCGGCCGCGCCCAGGAAGGCGTCCGGGCCGAGCGGCTCCCCGTCGCGGTTCCACCGCACGAGCGCCTCGACCGCGGTCACCTGGGAGGTCCCGAGGTCGACGATCGGCTGGTACTCCAGGAAGAACTCGCCCCCGGCGAGCGCCTCGCGCAACCGGATCTGGAGTTCCAGGCGCGAGACCACCGTGTCGTGCATGTGCGCGGCGTACACCTCCACGTGGCCCGCCCCGCGCTCCTTGGCGCGCGTCATCGCCACGTCGGCGTTGCGCAGCAGCTCGCCGCTGTCGATGGTGGGCTCCGTGAAGGCCACGCCGATGCTCGCCGTCAGCAGAATGTTCCGGTCGGCCACCGGGAAGGGCTCCGACGCGATCGCCCGCCCCAGGCGTTCGGCCAGGTCCACGACCTGCTGGGCGCGCGGCATCCCCTCGACCAGGACCGCGAACTCGTCCCCGCCCCAGCGCGCGAGCGTGGCCGTGGAGTCCAGCTCGCCGCGGAGCCTGCGGGCCGCCTGCCCCAGGAGGTGGTCGCCGCGCACGTGCCCGGCGGAGTCGTTGACCGCGGTGAAACCGTCCAGGTCCAGGAAGATTACCGCGATGTCCCTGGTGGGCTCGTCGCTGATCGAGCGGTGCGCGAGCACGTCGCTCGCCCGTTCCTCCAGGTACGCCCGGTTCGGCAGCCCGGTGACGCCGTCGTGGAAGGTCAGGTGCTCCACCTCGTCCTGGAGCGCCACCTGCGCGCTGATGTCGCGCGTGGTCACGAGCAGGCGCGCGGGCTCACCCGGCTGCTCGTACAGGGACACCGTCGACTCGGTGTGCCGCCAGGTCCCATCCGCCGCGCGCACCCGCAGACGCAGGTGGACGCCCTGGCTGCCCCGGTCGGCGAACAGGTCGGTGACGGCCTCGGTGCGGGCCAGGTCCTCCGGGTGGACGAGCGCGGTGACCGGGGCGGCGAGGACGTCGTCGAGCCGGTAGCCGAACGCCTCCGCCGTGCCGGGGCTGACGTAGTGGACGCCCCCGTCGCGGTCCAGGACGAGGATGACGTCGCCGCTGTTGCGCGCCAGTTCGTGGAAGTGCCCCTCGCGGTTGCGCACCATGCGCGACAGGGTCGCGTTCTCCTCCAGCATGCCCAGGACGCGGACGAGCAGCACGACGACGGCGGTCCCCGCGGCCAGCGGCAGCACGGGGGCGACCCCCGGCAGCGCGAGCGAGGCGATCGTCAGGACCACGGTGGCCACCAGCACGGCGCCGACGGCCGCGAGTTCGGGGGCGAACCGGTACAGCCCCCGTCCGGTGATCCGGCGCGGGGTCGCGGCCTGGCGGTGCTCCACGAGCCACGGGAGCGCGCCCAGCAGTGCGAAGCCGAGCAGCTTGACCGGGTACTCGACGCCCCCGGCCACGGGCGGCCCCGTGAGCCGCGTGATCGCCCCGATCAGGTCCGCCCCGGCGATGAGGATCAGCGCGCCGATCGCCCACAGCACCGCCCGCCGCGTGCTGTGCGGCGACATGAACACCAGGGGCACCAGCAGGCACAGCACGACGATGTCGGCGACCGGGTAGACCAGTGCGAACCCGAGGAACCCGGCGCCCTCGCCCAGTTCCCGGTAGAGCGGCGCGAAGATCAGCAGCCACACCACGGAGAACACGGCGGCGGCGCAGACGTAGCTGTCGGTGATGTGCCGCAGCGCGGTCCGGAGCCCGCCCGGCCACGGCGCGAACCTGGTGAATCCGACTACGAAGAGTGGCAACGCGGCCAGGGCGAAGAGGTCGCCCAACGTGAGGGAGAACACGGATCCGGAACTGATCAGACCGGTGATCCCGTGCGTGAGGCCGCCCGCGCACCAGGCGAAGGCGGCGAACGCCAGGTTGCGCAGCGCGGCCGGGCCGTCGGCGCCGTCCGCCTGGGCCTCCTGGTCCGCTCCGGTCGCCGCCCAGCGGCGCGAGGCGTACAGCAGGGACGCCCCCGCGGCCCCCGCCGCCACGGCGCTGGGCCACTCGGCCAGATCCACGGCCACCGTCCCGCCAGCCGTGGGCACGAACGTCAGCGCGACGTGCACCAGGAAGACCACGCCCACGCCCGACAGCCACAGGTGGCGTGCCCTGCTGCCCATCACCGACCTCCCAGGGTGCGGGGCGCGGTGCTCGCGGCTCTCGGCCGCCGTCGCGCTCTCTCCTCGGACATGGGGCACCAACCTCGCGTCGTTCGACTCCGGGCGCGGCACGGCACCCGGTCGTCCGGGCCCTGGGACCGGGAGCGGCCGGCGGCCCGGGAGGGCGCGCGCACCCCCATGTTCGGCCACCCTACGCAACCAAGGTCACACAGCGATTGAGGACCGACTGAGAGTTGACGTCGGGGACATCACGCTCCGTGAGCAACGGGTGTGCGCCGGAGGTCCGCCGCACACCCGCCCCCGCTCAGTTCGCGCCGAGCTTGTCCAGGATGAGCTCGCGGGCGCGGCCGGCGTCGGCCTGTCCGCGCGTGGCCTTCATGACCGCGCCGACGAGGGCGCCGGCCGCGGCGACCTTGCCTCCGCGCACCTTGTCGGCGACGTCCGGGTTGGCCGCGATCGCCTCGTCGACGGCGGCGCCGAGCGCGCCGTCGTCGCTGACCACCTTGAGACCGCGCGCCTCGACGACCGCGTCCGGCTCGCCCTCACCGGCCAGGACGCCCTCGACGACCTGCCGGGCCAGCTTGTTGGTGAGCGTGCCCTCGGCGACGAGCGCGATGACCCGGGCCACCTGCTCGGGGGTGACGGGCAGGGCGGCCAGTTCGACCTCCTGCTCGGTGGCGCGGCGGGACAGCTCGTTCAGCCACAGCTTGCGCGCATCCGCGGACGGCGCGCCAGCGGCGACGGTCGCCTCGACCAGGTCGATGGCGTCGGCGTTGACGAGGTCGCGCAGCTCGGTGTCCGTGAGGTCCCACTCGGCGCGCACACGGGCGCGCTTGGCGGCGGGCAGCTCGGGCAGCGTGGCGCGCAGCTCCTCGATCCACTCCGCCGAGGGGGCGACAGGGACCAGGTCGGGGTCCGGGAAGTAGCGGTAGTCCTGGGCCTCCTCCTTGGAGCGGCCGGAGATGCTGCGGCCGGTGTTCTCCTGGAAGTGGCGGGTCTCCTGGACGACCTTCTGCCCGTCCTCCAGCACACCGGCCTGGCGCTCGATCTCGGAGCGCACGGCGCGCTCGACGGAGCGCAGCGAGTTGACGTTCTTGGTCTCGCTGCGGGTGCCCCACTCGTCGGCGCCGCGCTCGTTGACGGACACGTTCACGTCGACGCGCATGGAGCCCTCCTCCATACGCACGTCGGAGATGCCCAGCGAGCGGGCCAGGTCGCGCAGTTCGGCGGCGTAGGCGCGGGCGACCAGGGGGGCGAGCTCACCGGTGCCGGTGATGGGCCTGGTGACGATCTCCAGCAGCGGGATGCCCGCGCGGTTGTAGTCGACGATCGAGTAGTCGGCGCCGTGGATGCGGCCGGTGGCGCCGCCCACGTGGGAGGTCTTGCCGGTGTCCTCCTCCATGTGGACGCGCTCGATGTCCACGCGGAAGACCCGCGGCCCCTCGGGCGTGTCGACGGTGACGTCGAGGTGGCCGTCGACGCAGATCGGCTCGTCGTACTGGCTGATCTGGTAGTTCTTCGGCATGTCCGGGTAGAAGTAGTTCTTCCGGGCGAACCGGCCCCAGGGCGCGATCGAGCAGTCGAGGGCGAGCCCCAGCCGGATGGCGCTCTCGACGGCCTTGCGGTTGACGACCGGGAGCGATCCGGGGAGCGCGAGGCAGACCGGGCACACCTGGGTGTTGGGCTCCGCGCCGAACGCCGTGGGGCAGGCGCAGAACATCTTGGAGGCGGTGCCCAGCTCGATGTGGGTCTCCAAGCCGAGCACGGGCTCGTACTTGGCCAGCGCCTGCTCGTAGGCCACAGGGGTGGGGCCGCTGTTCGGGGCAGTGCTGGGAGTTACCGCGTGGGCCATCGCCGCGAACCCGTTTCCGTAGAGGACATACCTTCCAGGTCAGCCTACCGAGCGTAGGGGGGTGAGCTGCCCGCCCGTCGCCCCCCGTCATCCGTCGGCCCGCTCCGGAGGTCACGGGGAGCACACGATTGCGCCGCTGTCGTGCTCCGTCCCCGTCACCGACGGTGCCGGACCGTTAGTCTGGGTGTCCCAACATCGTGGTTTCGTCGGCTGCCCATCGGGCCGCCGTCCTTTCGCGGGGAGCATGTGAGCGTGTGGAGCATCCTGCGTCGGTGCGCCGCCGTGCTGACGTCGGCGGCCCTGGTCGGCGGACTGGTCGGCGCTTCCCCAGTTCTCGCCGACGACTTCTCCCGGGTGGACCGCGACCCGGTCGAGGGCGCGGCGGTGGTCCTCACCGACGGCGGTGAACTCCCCACCGCCCTGTTCAGTCTCCGGCTGGGCGGCAGCGACTCCGTGGGCGCCTACACGGCCACCGCCGAGGGCGAGGTGCGCCCGCGCACCGCCTACGTCGAGTCAGCGTGGGACGACAGCACGCAGTGGTCCGAAACCGACGCGGCGGCGGGCCCCGCGGACCGGGCGGCCTGGGTGGTCGCCAACTCCTATCCCCACGTGGACCTCACGGAGCTGGCCCTGGCCTCGGAGACGGTGTTCCTCGACGAGCGCCAGGCGATCGCGGGCACCCAGGCGGCGCTGTGGCACGTGCTGGACGGGGCCGAACTGGACCCGGCCGGCAACGACGCCGCGGTGACCGCGCTGTACGAGTACCTCGTGGCGGGCAGCGACCACGCCCCTGACGAGACGACGACCCCGTCCTTGGAGATCACCCCGTCCCAGATCGAGGCCGTGGCGCCCGAGGAACCCCTCGGGCCGATCACCGTGACCAGCGCGGGCACGGAGGCGGTCCAGCTCTCGCTTCGGGGCGCGCCCGCGTCCTGGCTGGTCGACGCGGGCGGCGAGCAGGTGCGCCGGGTGCGCGACGGCGCGTCGGTCTACCTCGACGTGGACCCGTCGGTCCCGGCCGGGGTGGTGACCCTGCACGCGCGCGGCAGCGACCTGCCGCTGCCCGAGGGACGCCTGTTCACCGGGCGGGACGGCGTGCGGACCCGGCCGCTGGTCACGGCGGAGCCGGGGACGACCACGAGTTCCACCGCCGCGACGCTCACCTGGCACGCCGGGGAGCCGGAGGCGCCCTCCAGTCCCGCGCCGCGGCCGTCCGGGACCGCCCCTCCCTCACCCGAGTCCGCGTCCGGCGCCGAGCCCCCGGTCGAGGTGCCCGACGCCACACCCGCCGACGAACCCACCCGTGAGGCGGAGGAACGCGTCGAGGGCGACGGCCTCGCCGGCACCGGGACCTGGCTCTCGGGACTGCTCGTCATCGCCGGCGCCCTGGTCGTCTCCGGCCTGCTCATCCTGGTTCTGGGTGGCAAACGCCGGAACTGACCGATATCGTTCCGCTCTGGCGTGGGGTCCGGATCAGGACATATGGCACCGCGTTTTGTACATGTCCGATTCAAGGACAAATTCCACGGAGTGGGTTGGATACGGCGGACGCGCTCGCTAGTATCGGGCCCGCGGCAGACATTCCACGACGAACGCGGCCCGCTCCCGCGTTGGCGCCCCCATCGATGACGCGTCCGCCCCACGGACGCGGTGCCTCACGCGTTCGGACTGTCCAGTGAGCGCCCAGACGGCCGTGACGAACCCGAAGACTCGTCGCGCCGGCGCCCGTGGAGGCCGTGCCCGTTCCATCCCCCCACGTCCACTCGTCCGGGCCTACCGGTAACCCCTAGAACAACCGGGACACAAGTTGATCCATTCGAATCTCCCCCGTTCCACCGCCCGTGTCGGCCTCGCGGCCACCGTGGCGGGCCTGCTCGCCTTCGGTCTGGCCGCCCCCGCGGCCGCCGACCCGGCGGAGCCCTACGAGGGTTCCGTCCGCGGCCGGTACGTCGGCAACGCCGAGTCCGGCGAGCGCATCGAGGTGAACGGCCAGCGCACCGAAGTGAGCCTGTTCAACCTCGAGCTGGAGAACGGCAACACGCTCACCACCTACTGCATCGACTTCGAGACCGCGATCCGCGGCAACGCGTGGTACCGCGAGGACGCCTGGAGCAACTACCCGGGCAAGGGCGACTTCGCCGAGCCCGGCAAGGTGCACTGGGTCCTCCAGAACGGCTACCCGGCGGTCGACACCGCCACGCTGGCCGAGGCCGCGGGCGCCACCGGGCGGACCACCGACGCCCAGGCGCTCTCCGCCACCCAGGCCGCCATCTGGCACTTCAGCAACGACGGCGCCGAGCTGACCGCGGCACACCCGAACGTGGAGGCGATCTACGACTACCTCGTCGAGCACGCCGATGAGCTCCCGCAGATCGAGGAGCCCGACGCCACGCTCAGCATCACGCCGGGCGAGGCCTCCGGTGAGGCGGGCGGGACCGTCGGCGAGTTCCTCGTCGAGACCAGCTTCGAGGGCGACATCGACGTCGACCTCGAAGCCCCCGACGGCGTCGTGCTGGTCGACCTGGAGTCCGGCGAGGTCGTGGACGAGGTCGGCAACGGCGACACCGTCGGCTTCTCCGTCCCCGAGGACGCCGCGGACGGCTCCGCCTCGTTCAGCCTGTCCACCACCGCCACGGTGCAGACCGGCCGCCTGTTCAAGGGTGAGGACGAGAACAACCCGACCCAGACCCTCATCACGGCCCAGGAGGGCGAGGTCGAGGTCTCCGCCTCGGCCACGGCCAGCTGGACCGCCGCCCCGGAGCCGTCGCCCTCCCCGAGCCCGAGCCCGGAGCCCTCCCCCAGCCCGAGCCCGGAGCCCTCGCCGACGCCGTCCCCGAGCCCGTCCGAGACCCCGACCCCGCCGCCCGCGGACGACCGTGACGAGCCGTCCCTGCCGGTCACCGGTAGCGCTCTGGCCGGTCTGGTGGCCGCCGGTGTCGCGGCCCTGGGCGCCGGTGCCGGTGCGATCTACCTGAGCCGCAAGCGCAAGTCCTCCGCCAACGAGTCCGTGGAGGGCTAACAGTATTTCTAGGGGCCGCCCTGGGGCGGTCGCGCACGAGGGGCCCGTCCGTGTGAGTGATCACGCGGGCGGGCCCCTCGCCCGTTCACGGCGTCCGCCCCGTGCCGCCCCTGCCCCGACCCACGGCCCCGGACACACGTGTGCCCGCCGTGTCGGACACGGCGGGCACCGGTGATCGCTCCGGGACCGACCCCACGCGGGGTCGATCCGAAACTAGACCGCGTACGGGTTGCGGGCGAGCAGGTCGCCGTCGCGCTCGGCCAGGGCCCGCTCGACCGCCGCCGCCACCCGGTAGGTGCGGTCGTCGGCCAGGGCCGGAGCCATGATCTGGAAGCCGACGGGCAGGCCGTCCTCGGGCGCGAGGCCGCACGGCACCGACAGCGACGCGTTCCCGGCCAGGTTGGACGGGATCGTGCACAGGTCGGCCAGGTACATCGCCATCGGGTCGTCCAGGCGCTCGCCGATCGGGAACGCGGTGGTCGGCGTGGTCGGGGAGACCAGCACGTCCACGTTCTCGAAGGCGGCGTCGAAGTCGCGCTTGATGAGCGTGCGCACCTGTTGGGCGCTGCCGTAGTAGGCGTCGTAGTACCCGCTGGACAGCGCGTAGGTGCCCAGGATGATGCGGCGCTTGACCTCGGCGCCGAAGCCCTGGGCACGGGTCAGCGACATGACCTCCTCGGCGCTGCGCGTGCCGTCGTCGCCGACCCGCAGGCCGTAGCGCATGGCGTCGAAGCGGGCCAGGTTCGAGGAGCACTCGCTGGGGGCGATGAGGTAGTACGCCGACAGCGCCGCGTCGAAGCTCGGGCAGGACAGCTCCACGACCTTGGCGCCCAGGGACTCCAAGAGCTCGATGGTCTCGTGGAAGCGCTGGCGCACGCCCGCCTGGAAGCCGTCGCTGTCCAGCTCCTTGACCACGCCGACCCGCAGGCCGTCGATGTCGCCCATGCGGGCGGCGTCCACCACCGGCGGCACCGGCGCGTCGACGGAGGTGGAGTCGTGCGGGTCGTGGCCGGAGAACGCCTCGTGGAGCAGGGCGGCGTCGAGCACGTTGCGCGCGAACGGGCCGGGGGTGTCCAGGGAGGAGGCGAAGGCGATCAGCCCGAAGCGGGAGGAGCCGCCGTAGGTGGGCTTGGCGCCGACCAGACCGCACACGGCGGCGGGCTGGCGGATGGAGCCGCCGGTGTCGGTGCCGGTGGCCAGGGGCGCCTCGAACGCGGCCACGGCCGCGGAGGAGCCGCCCGAGGAGCCGCCGGGGACGCGGTCGGTGTCCCACGGGTTGCGGGTCACCTGGTAGGCGGAGTTCTCCGTGGACGAGCCCATGGCGAACTCGTCCATGTTGGTCTTGCCCAGGATGACGAGACCGGCCTCGCGCAGGCGCGCGGTGACGGTGGCGTCGTACGGGGGCCGCCAGCCCTCGAGGATCTTCGAGGCGGCGGTGGTGGGCATGTCCTCGGTGGCGAACACGTCCTTGTGCGCGACGGGCACGCCGGCGAGCGGACCCAGCTCCTCGCCGGCGGCGCGGCGGGCGTCCACCTCGCGGGCCTGGGCGAGCGCGGACTCACGGCCCACGTGCAGGAAGGCGCCGATCTCCTCGTCCACGGCGCCGATCCGGTCGAGGTAGGCGGTGGCGGCCTCCTCCGAGGAGACCTCACCGGCCCGGATGGCCGCGCCGAGCTCGGCCGCGGTCAGGCTGACGACCTCGCTCATCACTCCTCCTCCCCGAGGATCCGCGGAACCCGGAAGCGCTGGTCCTCCACCGCGGGGGCCCCGGACAGGGCCTGCTCGGGCGTGAGGCAGGGTCGGGCCTCGTCGGGACGGTAGACGTTGGTCAACGGCAGCGCGTGCGAGCTGGGCGGGATGTCGCCCTTGGCGACCTCCTGCACCTTGGCCACGGCGGTGAGGATGTCACCGAGCTGGACGGCGAGCGTGTCGAGCTCGCCCTCGTCGAGCGCCAGCCGCGCCAACCGGGCGAGGTGCGCGACCTCATCGCGGGTGATGGCGGTCATCAGAACCATTTCTTCGGCGGACTCTTGTACCGCCCCAATCCTATGGCTCCGTGACCGGTCCCGACGCCGACCGGGGAACGAACCGCCGGCGCGCGGAGCGGTGGCGGGAGGAGGCCCCCGCGGGTGCGCCGCGGCCCCTGCCGCCGAGCCACCCGGTGACGTCGCGGGCGGCGAGCGCGGGGGAGAAGTAGTGGCCCTGGGCTGCGTGGCAGCCGGTGTCCCGGGCGGCCCGGGCGAGTTCGCGGGTCTGGACGCCCTCGGCGGTGGCGCTCATCCCCAGTGCCCTGACCAGGGCGATGGCGGCGCGGACGACGGTGTGGCCGTTGTCGGAGTCGTCGGTCAGCCGCGCGGTGAAGGACTCGTGGATCTTGACCTCGTCCAGGGGGAGTCCGGCGAGCTGGGCGAGGGTGAAGTGTCCGGTGCCGAAGTCGTCGAGGGCCAGGCCGACGCCGAGTCCGCGCAGCGCCCGGACCGCGGCCGTGGCGGCCTGGGTGTCGGTGATGAGCGCCTGTTCGCCGATCTCCAGGACGAGCTGCTCGGGCGGGACCCCGTGCTCGCGCAGCGCGGCCTCCACGGTGCCGGGCAGGGCGGGGTCGAGCAGCTCGCGCATGCTCAGGTTGACGGAGACGGGCAGGTCGATCCCGCCCTGGCGCCAGTCCGCGACGCGGGCGAGGGTGGTGTCCAGGACCTGGCCGGTGAACGCGCGGAACAGGTTGGACTGCTGCACGACCGGCATGAACTCGTCGGGGGTGAGCAGGCCCCGGGTCGGGTGGCGCCAGCGGGCGAGGGCCTCCAGGCCGACGGGGTGGCCGTCGGAGAGGCAGACCTTGGGTTGGTAGTACATCTCCAGGGCGCCCTCGGTGAGGCCGCGCCGGAGTTCGCTGAAGAGGCTGAGGCGGGCGGTGGAGTTGCGGTCCTTGCCGGGGTCGTAGGACTCGACGCCGGTCCGGCCGCTCTTGGCGACGTACATGGCGACGTCGGCGCGCTGCATGAGCAGCTCGAAGTCGGGGGCGTCGTCGGGGAAGAGCGCGATGCCGATGCTGGCCTCCAGGTCGAAGTCCATGCCGTCGAGGCGCACGGGTTCGGCGAGGGCGTCGCGGAGGCGGGCGGCGACCTCGCGGGCCGAGGCGGTGTCGCGGACCTTGGGCAGCAGGACGGCGAACTCGTCCCCGCCGAGCCGGGCGACGAGGTCGCCGGGGCGCACGCTGTGGGTGAGCCGCTGGGCGACGGTCTGGAGGAGGCGGTCGCCGGTGGGGTGGCCGAGAGTGTCGTTGACCTCCTTGAACCGGTCGAGATCGAGCAGGAGCAGGCCGACCCGGCTGCCGCGCTGCTGGGCGTGGCCGATGTCCTGGCGGGCGCGCTCGGTCAGGCGGGTCCGGTTGGCCAGGCCGGTGAGCTCGTCGTGGTTGGCCTGGTGGTCGCGCTTCACCGAGAGCAGCGCGCTGGTGTAGAGGGCGCCCAGGGGCACGGCGAACAGCGGCACGTACAGCACGGAGTGGGTCATGGCGGTGACGACCAGCGGCGCGAGGCTGAGCAGGACGCCGTTGACGTAGACCTGCTGGCCGAGTCCCTTGACCATGATCTGCGCCAGCGGCGCGCGTTCGTGCATGGCGACCGCGCACATGACCAGGACGCGGTTGACCACGAAGTAGGCGGCTCCGGCGAGGGCGACGGCGACGAGTTCGCCGCCCTCGGGCATCCAGGGGACGTCCATGACGGCGGGCAGGGCCAGGCGCAGGACCGCGTCGGCGACGCCGAGGGAGAGCGTGTACTGGGCGGCGTTGAACACGGTCCGGTGGACGGCGTGGCCGCGGACGAACCCGCCGACGCCGGTCGCCACGGCCTGGAGGAGAGCGGCGACCGGGAGGCCGAAGAAGAGGACGACGGCGAAGGAGAACGGCAGGGAGGTGGGGGTGCCGCTGTTGGGCGGCTGGCCGGGCATGGAGATCGGTCTGAGCTCGCCGAGGACGATCATGCACAGCAGGACCCACAGCAACGGTTCGGAGACGAGCGACTGGAGCTGGGCGAGGCCGAGTTCGAGGCTGGCGAAGACGAGCAGGCCCAGACCGGCGGCCATGGTGCTCGCCATGTACAGCCAGAGCGGTGTCCCGACCCGGGGACCGATGTCCCTGGTGCTGATGGGGTCCTTCATCCGTGGTCCTCGTGAGGGGGACGCGGAGACCGGCGACGTCCGGTGACGCCGCCGCTCCTGTGAGTCGAGGTTCCCACGAAACGGCCACCCCTCATGGCCGAATCCGGGATTTAGATGTGTCCACATCCAGGCGTTTGATGTCCAGCTTACGCGGTTTCATCACCAACTGTCGCGCGCCCGAGACTATCCGTGAAACACGGTGCGTAACGGTGGTGGACGAGGCGGGCCGGGCCGGATCGCCCCCGACCGGGCCCGCCGTATCCGCCATGGGTCTCCGGGGCCCGCCCTCGCCCTCCACCGACGCCTCGGTCGCGGCACCTCCCACCCGCGGACGCCCACGACACGGCGCCCGGACCGTTCGGGCGCTCCCGGTGGCACCCGACCCCGGGGAGCCGCGTCTAGGACTCGGCGCCCTCGTCGCCGTCACCGTCGCCGCCGTCACCGTCGGTGTCCTCGGGCGGGTTGGTCCGCTCCTTCATGGCCGCTTCCGGCCCCGACTCCAGCAGGACCTGGAAACCCCGTTCGTCGAGGATCGGCACGCCCAGCTTGACCGCCTTGTCGTACTTGGAGCCGGGGCTCTCCCCCGCCACCACGAAACTGGTCTTCTTGGACACCGACGCCGTCGCGCGTCCGCCGCGCTCGGCGATCGCCTCCTTGGCGCTGTCGCGGGTGAAACCCTCCAGGCCGCCGGTCACCACGATGGACAGGTCCTTGAGCAGGTCCGACCCGTACTCGGGCGCCTCGTCCTCCATACGGACCCCGGCGTCGCGCCATTTGCGGACGATCTCGGCGTGCCAGTCGACCTCGAACCACTCGCGGATGGACGTCGCGATGGTGGGGCCGATGCCGTCGACGGAGGCCAGCTCCTCCTCACCGGCCTCGCGGATGGCGTCCATGGAGCGGAAGTGGCGGGCCAGGTCCTCGGCCGCGCGCGGGCCCACGTGCCGGATGGACAGGGCCACCAGGACCCGCCACAGCGGCTTGCGCTTGGCCTCCTCCAACTGCTCGAAGAGCTTCTCGACGGTCTTCTTCGGCTCCCCCTCCTTGTTGGCGAAGAAGGACACCACCTTGGGGTCGCCGGTCTTGGGGTCGGTCTTGGGCTCGGTGGTGTCGGGGTCGAGGACGTACGTGCGGATGGGCAGCAGCTGTTCGACGGTGAGGTCGAACAGGTCGCCCTCGTCGCGCAGCGGCGGCTCGGCGGGTTCGAGCGGCTGGGTGAGGGCGGTGGCGGCCACGTAGCCGAGCGCCTCGATGTCCAGGGCCTTGCGTCCGGCGATGAAGGCGACGCGTTCGCGCAGCTGGCCCGGGCAGGAGCGGGCGTTGGGGCAGCGCAGGTCGACGTCGCCCTCCTTCTGCTGGCCGAGCCTGGTGCCGCACTCGGGGCAGTGCTCGGGCATGACGAACTCGCGCTCGTCGCCGGTGCGCAGGTCCACGACCGGGCCCACGATCTCGGGGATGACGTCGCCCGCCTTGCGCAGGACCACGGTGTCGCCGATCAGCACGCCCTTGCGGGCGACCTCCTGGGCGTTGTGGAGGGTGGCGAACTCGACCTCGGACCCGGCCACGACCACCGGCTCCATCACGCCGTACGGGGTGACCCGGCCGGTGCGGCCCACACCGACCTTGATGTCGACGAGCTTGGTGGTCACCTCCTCGGGCGGGTACTTGTACGCGATCGCCCAGCGGGGGGCCCGGCTGGTGGAGCCCAGGCGGCGCTGGAGGCCGAAGTCGTCGACCTTGACGACGATGCCGTCGATCTCGTAGGCGGGCACGTGGCGATCGCGCTCGTAACGGGCGACGTACGCGCGGACCGCGTCCATGGAGTCGACGACCTCGTAGCGGTCGCTGAGCGGCAGTCCCCACTCGCCGAGCAGCGCGTAGGCCTGGGACTGGCTGGTCAGGGCGGCGCCGTCCGAGGAGCCCTCGCCGCCGGCCGGTTCGTAGGCGCCCACGCCGTGCACGATCATCGACAGCGGGCGCGTGGCCGTGACGCGCGGGTCCTTCTGCCGCAGCGACCCGGCGGCGGCGTTGCGCGGGTTGGCGAAGACGTGCTCGCCCGCGTCGGCCATGCGCTTGTTGAGCCGCTCGAAGTCCTCGACGGCCAGGAAGACCTCGCCGCGCACCTCCAGAAGCTCGGGCGCGGGGCGGACGGACTCGTCGAGGCGTTCGGGGACGACGTCGATCGTGCGGATGTTGGGGGTGATGTCCTCGCCGACGCGGCCGTCACCGCGGGTGGCCGCGCGCACCAGGCGGCCGCGCTCGTAGACGAGGTCGACCGCGAGGCCGTCGATCTTCAGCTCGCACAGGTAGGCGTCCACCGGGACCTCGGAGCTGGCGCGGTCGGCCCAGGCGCCCAGTTCCTCGTAGTCGAAGGCGTTGCCCAGGCTCTCCATCCGCACCAGGTGCTCGACCTCGGCGAAGTCGACGCTGATGGGGGCGCCGACCTTCTGCGACGGCGAGTCCTGGGTGACGAGGATGGGGTGGCGCCGCTCGATGTCGAGCAGCTCGCCCATGAGCTGGTCGTACTCGGCGTCGGAGACGACGGGCTTGCCGAGGTAGTACCGGTAGCCGTAGTCGTCCAGATCCTGGCACAGCCGCTCGTGCCGGGCCCGGACCTCGTCGGGAACGTGGGTGGAGTCGTCGTGCGCGCTCACTGCCTGCCTTTCTTCTGCTCTCGTGCTCGCCTGCCGCGGTCGCGGACCCGGGGTGTGCCTACCCGCGGGGTTCGTCCCGCAGGACCCGGGCCCCGGCGCGGGCCGCGTCGAGGGCGGCGCGCGCGTGCCCGGGTGAGGCACCCGCGAGCCCGCACGTGGGCGTGGTGACCACCGCGCGGGAGAGCAGGTCAGGGGTGATTCCCAGCCGGTTCCAAAGCTCGCGTACGGGATCGACGGTAGCCGCCGGGTCGGACATTCGAGCATTGTCGGCGCGCGTGCCGTCGAGGGAGGGGACGACGCCGAGCAGCAGCCCGACGCCGGCCTCGACGGCGGTGCCGACCATCTCGTCGTGGTCCCGGTCGAGCAGCAGGGCGTTGAGGCTCAGGGCGCGGGCTCCGCTGCGGCGCATGAGGTCGATGGGGACCCCGGCGGAGCAGCAGTGCGCGACGGGGACCGCCCCGGCGTCGTCGAGGGCGGCGAAGAGCACGCGCAGGGCCGCCTCGACGTGGACGCGGTCGACGGCGGGCAGACGCCCGTACCCGCTGGCCGTGGGGAGGGAGCCGAGCAGGACGGCGGGCAGGGAGGGTTCGTCGACCTGGACGAGGAGGCGGGCGCCGGGGACGCGCCCGCGGACCTCGGCGACGTGGGCGAGGACGCCCTCCAGGTGGGATTCGGCCAGGTCGCGGCGGGCGCCCTGATCGGAGACGAGGCGCTGGCCGGAGCGGAGTTCGATCGACGCCGCGAGCGTCCAGGGCCCGGCGACCTGGATCTTGAGGGTGCCCTGGAAGCCGTGCGCGTGCTCGGTGAGGGCGTCCAGGTCGTAGGACATGAGGCTGGTGGCGCGCGCGATGTCGCGGCCGGGGCTGTCGACGACCCGCCAGCCGCTGGGCTGGACCTCGACGGGGAAGTCGACGAGGAGGCCGCCGGTGCGGCCGATCATGTCGGCGCCGACGCCGCGCGCGGGGAGTTCGGGGAGGTGCGGCAGGTCGGGGAGTTCGCCGAGGACGGTGCGGACGGCCTCGTCGGGGTCCTCCCCCGGCCAGGACCCGACACCGGTCGCGGAGGCGTCGGGCCAGGGGTAGCGGTGCTGTTCGGTCACGTTGCCCAAGGTTAGGGCAACGGGGCGCGGGTGACGCGTGACCGGGAGGGGGCCGTGTCCGCGCGACGGCAGCGCCGAGGAGCCGTCCGCGTTCGGTCTCGGCGGGAGTGGGCGGCGACCCGGCCATGGCTCCGATTTTAGTACCGGTATAGTATGGCCGGTATAGTTATTTGACACGGGAGAAGAGAGCCGCGTGATCGAGATCCTGAAGCCCACCCTGCTGCCCCGGGCGAGAGACACGGGCGCCCTGGTCGCCGACATCCTGCGGACGTTGAGGAGCCGTAGCACGATCGGCGTGAACCTTCTGGACATCGACCGGTGGGCCGAGAGCATGATCGCCGAGGCGGGAGCGCTGTCCTGCTACGTCGACTACGCGCCATCCTTCGGACGCGGCCCGTTCGGCCACCACATCTGCACGGCCGTCAACGACGCCGTACTGCACGGACGGCCGTACGACTACACGCTCGCCGACGGCGATCTGCTGACACTCGACCTCGCCGTCTCCCGAGGGGGAGTCGCCGCGGACGCCGCCGTCAGCTTCATCGTGGGCGACACGCGCCCCCCGGAGAGCGTCGCGATGATCAGGGCGACCGAACGCGCGCTGGCCGCGGGGATCGCCGCCGCCGGGCCCGGGGCCCGCATCGGCGACGTCTCCCACGCCATCGGCACGGTCCTCAGCGAGGCGGGGTACCCGATCAACACCGAGTACGGAGGCCACGGCATCGGATCGACGATGCACCAGGACCCGCACGTGGCGAACACCGGGCGGCCCGGCCGAGGGTACAGACTGCGCCCGGGGCTGCTGCTGGCACTGGAGCCGTGGGTCATGGCGGACACCGCCGAACTCGTCACCGACGCCGACGGGTGGACGCTGCGCAGTGCGACGGGCTGCCGGACGGCGCACAGTGAGCACACGATCGCCATCACCGACGACGGGGCCGAGATCCTCACCGCGTCGCAGCGGGCACGGCCGTGATCAACGCCCCGACCCGTGCGCCCGGACGCCCACCCCTACGCCGCACCACCGGGTCGCGACGGCCGGTGGGCCACCGGCCGCGCGGCTTCCGCCGAGGGGGTCGGGGAACCGACCGGCTCCCCCTCGGTCCCCTCCGCGTCGGCGGTCGCCGCGGCCCCGGCACGCTCCCGGCGGCGCGACCGCCACACCATGCCCGCGACGACGGCGACCGCCAGCGCCATCACGCCGACCGCCACCCACGGCGAGTCCAGGAACAGCCCCCACCAGGTGCCGACCACCCCCGAGAACACCACCGACCACAGGGCGGCCCAGATCAGCGACCCGAGGAACATCGCGACGAGGTAGCGTCCGAACCGCATGCGCATCGCCCCGGCCGCGAGGTTGACGGCGGTCTGCACGCCCACGGTGAGGAAACTCAGGGTGACGACGGGGGCGCCGAACCGGTCGATGCGGTCGCGCGCGGTCTCCAGGCGCGGGCCGAGCCGCCTGCCCGTCCGGCTACGGGACACGCCCTCGCCCAGCCCCCGGCCGATCCAGTACGTGGCCTGGACCCGGAGCAGGATCACACCGAGCAGCGTGAAGTAGACGATCCAGAAGGGCTGACCCTCCAGGAAACCGAACTCAGGCATGGACCAGGCCCCCTCATCTCGCCGTCACTATGCTATGCCTTACCTAAGTTCGGCAAGAGGGGCGGCGGCGCCGACGAGGGTGTTCCTTCCAACAGTCCAGGTCAGGCACCCGCCGACAGCCGGGTCCCGGTCAGACGCCCGTGTGCGACCGCGCCCCGGTCAGACGCCCGACGACGACCCGGTTCCGCCGACCCCGGCCTCCTCCGCCCGCGCGGTGGACGAGATCGTGGCCGACCCGAGCACGGTGTCGCCGTCGTAGACCACCACGGCCTGCCCCGGCGCCACACCCGTCGCGGGCTCCGCCAGACGCACCTCCAGCTCGGGCCCCTCCGCACCGTCGCGCTGCACGACACTGGCCGGGTACACCTCACCGTGGGCGCGCAGCTGCACGTGGCAGTCGGTCGGCTCGGTCAGCGGCTCGGAGCCGCTCCACACCGGACGCGCACCGGTGATCCGGTCGACGCGCAGCGCGTCGCGCGGCCCCACCGTCACCGTGTTGTCCACCGGCTCGATGGACAGCACGTAGCGCGGGTGCGGCGCCCCGCCCAGCCCCAGGCCCTTGCGCTGACCCACGGTGAACGCGTGCGCCCCGTCGTGCGTGCCGACCACGTTGCCGTCCTCGTCCTGGATCGGCCCCGGCCTGGCGCCCAGCCGCCGGTTGAGGAACCCGGCCGTGTCGCCGTCGGCGATGAAGCAGATGTCGTGGCTGTCCGGCTTGTCCGCCACCGACAGCCCACGCCGCTCGGCCTCGGCCCGCACCTCCTCCTTGGTGCAGTCGCCCAGCGGGAACATCGCGTGCGCGACCTTCTCGGCGGTGAGCACGCCCAGGACGTAGGACTGGTCCTTGGCGTGGTCGACGCTGCGCACCAGGCGCCCGTCGACCTTGCGCACGTGGTGCCCGGTGGCCACGGCGTCGAAGCCGAGCGCGATCGCCCGGTCCAGCACCGCCTCGAACTTGATCTTCTCGTTGCACCGCAGGCACGGGTTGGGCGTGTGGCCCGCCTCGTACTCGGCGACGAAGTCCGCCACGACCTCCCGGTCGAACTCCTCGGACATGTCCCACACGTAGAACGGGATGCCGATGACGTCGGCGGCGCGCCGCGCGTCGTGGGAGTCCTCCACCGTGCAGCAGCCCCGCGCCCCCGTGCGGTAGGACTGCGGGTTCTTGGAGAGCGCCAGATGAACGCCGGTGACGTCGTGGCCCGCCTCGGCCACCCGGGCCGCGGCGACCGCGGAGTCGACTCCGCCGGACATGGCTGCCAGTACACGCAAAGTCATAGTGCCGTCCAGCGTATGCGGCGCCCGGGGGTCACGGCCACGAGGATTCCGCCACTCCGCGCCACCCCCGCCGCGCCGCCCCATCCCACGCCGCCGCACCCGCCCCGCCGGACGCGCTCCCGACCGGCCCCGCGCGGCGAGGGTGGTCGCCGGTCTCTGCGAAAATCAGAGCATGGCTCTGTTCCGTCGTCGCCGCTCCGCCGACTCCACCACCGCCGTCACCGCGTTCTGGGACGCCTGGCCCGAGGTGCGTGAACCGCTGGCCAACGCCGTGGAGTCCGGTCAACCAGCCCCGGCCGAGGTGGCCGACCGCGTCACCGGCCTGGTCAAGGGCATCCACCCCGACCTGGACTGGGAGGTGGGGCGCCCGCCGGAGCAGAAGGGCGGCGACATCGAGGACCTGGACCTGTCGCCGGACGTCGACCCGAGCGCCCTCCTCGAACAGCTCGCCGCGTTGGACGACCCCTCCCGACTCACCGGCGGCCCCACCCACGCCATCACCCTGCGCCCCGGCGCCTCCGACGACGCGCGGATCATGTCCGAGCGCTGGGCCCGCTCCGCCCCCTCCGACGACCAGTGGGTCTTCCAGCCCGTGCGCCCCGCCGACCACGAGAAGCTGACGTCCGTCCTGACCTGGGACGACCACGAGCTCGACCTCTCGCACGTGTCGGTGTCCCTGCGTGTGAACCAGTCGACGGGAAAGATCGAGGTCGGCGTCTACCACCCCGACAACATGTTCCTGCCCGACGACGTGCGCCGCGGCGTCGCCGAGCACGTCACCCTGCTCGCCCTGGGCGAGGACGACGTGGTCCGCTGGATCGGCGAGACCATGTCGCTGGACGAGCCGCCGCTCGACCCGCTGCCGCCCACCTCGATGCCCTCGGTGGCGCGCCAGATGGCCGACCTGCTCGGCGGCGCCAACGGCTGGGTCACCCTGGAGGGCGCCCACCCGCTGTTCGGCGCGGTGCGGATCCTCGTCCGCCACCCGCTGACCCGCCGCGACTTCCCCGCGCTCTCCCTCTACGTGCAGGTGGTCGTCCCGTTCGCCACCATGGACGCCGAGAAGCGCCCGATCGAGGCCTCCGAGGCGGCCCTGGGCGACCTCGAAGCCCGTCTGGAGGGGGTGCTGGGTCGCAACGGCGCGCTGTTCGCCCAGAAGACCGAGCGCGGCGAGCGCCACTACCACTACTACCTGGACCCGGAGTCGGGCGTCCTGCCCGAGTTCGAGGCCCAGTTGGTCGACTGGCCCGAGGGGAAGGTCAAGCTCCGCAGCGAGCTCGACCCGGACTGGTCGTGGTTCAACGCCTTCCGCCGCCAGTACCGCCGCGAGCTGGGCTCCTAGGGCGGGTCCCGGGCTCCTCGCGGGACACGGCCCCGAACGGGACTCCGCCGCCGGTCGCCGTTGACCCTCGGCCGTCGGCCGTCGACCCGCTGTCGACCGCCGTTGACCCGGACCCGACCCTCGGGGCCGCGCGTCAAGCCCGAACCCGGCGTTGCACATCTGGCGCCCAAGCCGCAACAGGCGTAACGTGTCCTCACCGCCAGGAGGATGATCCGGGTTGTCATGGACGGTGTGCTGACACGATCGCCCACGCACCGACCGCGTGGATCCGCGGTCGGGCCGGTGCTCGCCCTGTGCCTGGTCGGTTCGCCGCTGATGTCCCTGTTCCCGTTGGGCGTCTGGGAGGCGGCCCGCGCGCTGGCGCTCAGCGGCGCGGTCCAGTGGGTGCTGCTGTTCGCCCCGGTCATCGTCGGCGTCATCCTTCTGATGATGTGGCTGTCCGCCCTCTGGCTGGAGGGGGCCGGCGCGCGCCACCCCACCTCGACGGCGGCGCTGGTGACCGGCACCGCCATGACCACGCCGGTGGTCGTGGGGTACCTGGCTCCGGCGTTCACCCCGTTTCCCGGGGGCCTCGCCGTCAACGTCGCCCTCCTGACCGCGGCGATCACCACCGTCGCCCTGGGCGCGTGCGCGCTGGTGGACCGGCTGCCGTACCCGTGGCCGCCCGGCCCGTTACCCGGACTGGTGGTGGTCGTGGCGGCGCTGGTGTCGCTGCCGCCGGCCTCGGAGGTCATGCGGGCGTGGGCCGCCGAGGAACGCTCACGCGACCAGATCACCGACTTCGCGCACACGATCGCCGTCCTCGACCACCCGGACTGGTCCGTCGCGCACGTCCACGAGGTCAGCGACGCCCTGCGCCTCACCTACCGCCACGCGGACGGAGCGACGGTCCACGTGCACTCCTGGGGCGGGTCGACCGCGCTCGGCCCGCACGGCGACGGCGTCCGCGCGGGCTGCGACCTCCCCGGGGTGAGCTGCTACGAGACCGACGGGTCGGTCCTGGTGGACCGGGGCCCGGACATCCCCGACGAGCTGCGCGTCCGCCTCGGCGACGGCACGGTCGTGAGCCTGACGTCGCCGCCGGACTCCCCCGCCGACGTGGCGCGCCTGGCCCCCTCCGTGCGCCCGGAGGCACCCGGTGAGCGCGACGTCCTGGTCGAGTCCGTCACCACGGACCCCGCGGCGTGAGCACGGGACCGCGGTCCAGGAGGACCCCGGGAGGCCTCAGGGGGTCGGACCGGTTTCCCCGTTCTCCCGCGCGAATGGTCACTCTGTGCGACCATCACCACCATGGGTGAGAAGACACGCCGAGTCGCGCTCCTGCGCCACTCCACGGCCAGCTGGTCCCATGACTCCGACCACGAACGCCCGCTGTCCGAACGCGGGCGCGAACAGGCCCCCGCCGCGGGTCGCTGGCTGGCGGAGAACGGGCTCGACTTCGACCTGGTGTTGAGTTCGACCGCCGTCCGCTGCCAGGAGACCTGGACCCTCGCCGGTCGCGAACTGCCCGCCCCCTCCAGAACCTCCTACGACGAACGGCTCTACGAGGCCACCCCCTCCGACCTGGTCACCCTCCTCCAGGAGATCGACGACGACGTGGACGACCTCCTCATCGTCGGCCACAACCCCGGCCTGCACTGGCTCGCCGACACCCTGACCGGGGAGGCCGAGGGCGACCTGCTGGCCCAGCTCAACGTCTCCGGCTTCCCCGCCAGCGCGGTCGCGCTCCTCACCCTCGAGGCGCCGTGGCGCGGCGTGGAGCACGGGGTCGGCCGCCTCGTCGCCTACTGGACCCCGCCGTCCTGACCGCCTCCCGCTCCCCCGGCTCCGGCCCGTTCCTGCCTCGACCGTCCCCGCGAACCGACCATTACCCTGGATCGGCACGGCTCCCGAGAGCAGGAACGACCGTTGACGCCTTGCCACACCCCTTGCCACCCCTCCGTCGGCGCCGAGGACGCGCCCTGCCCCTGGGAGACGCTGAGCCGGGCACCCTACGTCCGCGCCAACAGCGGCCCCGAGACCCACCGCTGGGAGACGCTGGCCGACACGGTTCCCGTGCTGGCGATGGCGCGCACCTACACGTCGGCGGTCCGGGTGCTGGAGAGCCTGGCGGTGTTCCGTGGCGACGACCGCGTCCGGATCGTCTTCGCGTTCAGTGACAGCACGGCCTTCAACGCCGGAACCCGGGAGCTCCTGGACTCCCACGGGGTGTCCCTCGTGCCCTGGGCGGTGCGGTTCTGCGTCCGGCCGCGCCTGGTCGTCACGGCCTCCGAGAACGTGGACCTCACCGGTTTCTCCTGCCCGGTCGTGGTCCTGCCGCACGGCATCGGCTTCCAGAAGTACGTGCCCGACCACCGCACCGGCGAGCGCCGCGTCTCCGGGCTGCCCCGGACCGAGTCCCACGACGCCGACAACGTCCACCTGGTGCTCTCCCACCCGGCCCAGCTCGCGCAGCTGCGCGCGGAACGCGTCCCCCTCGCCGACCGCGCCCACGTCGTCGGCGACCCGGCGCGGGACCGGCTCGTCGCCGCCCGACGCCTGCGCCACCACTACCGCGCCCGGCTCCGTGTCGCACGCGACCAGCGGCTGGTCGTGCTCACCTCCACCTGGGGTCCGCAGGGTTTGTTCGGCACCCGGCCCGGCCTGCCCGCCCGCCTGCTGGGCGCACTCCCCCACGACGACTACCGCGTGGCCGCCGTCCTGCACCCCAACGTGTGGTTCGCGCACAGCCCCTGGTCCGTCCGCCGCACCCTGGCCGACGCCCTCGACTCGGGCCTCCTGCTCATCCCGCCGGACGCCGGGTGGGGCGCCGCGGTGGTCGCCGCCGACTGCCTCATCGGCGACCACGGCAGCGTCACGCTGTACGGGGCCTCCCTCGACCTGCCCGTCCTGCTGGGCGCCTTCGGTGAGGAGTCCGTCCCGGACACGGCCGCCGCCGAACTGGCGCGCACCGCGCCGCGCCTCACCGACACGGGGCTGCGCGAGCAGGTGGAGGCCGCGATCGACGCGCACTCCCCGGCCCGGTACCGCCGGGCGACCGACCTCGCCTTCGCCCACCCGGGGCGGGGCGGGCGCAGGCTGGCCGAGTTCCTCTACGGGCGGCTGGGCCTCGGCCCCCGCGACGGGGACGGCACCGATCGGGCACTCCCGGTTCCCGTCCCCGACGCGGCCGGCGGCCCGCCACGCGCCTTCGAGGTGCACGGGTGGCTGGAGGGCGACCGGGAGATCGCGCTGGAACGCTTCCCCGCCGCGGCGCCCCGGACCCCGGCTCCGGTCCCCGGGACCGTCCGCCACCTGTCCGCGTTCGAGACCGAGACGCGGAACCCGCTCGTCACCTCGGCGTCGGTCGTGTGCCGGGACACCGACGCGCACGCCGACACGCGTGCCTGGGCCGAGGAGATCCTGGAGCTCCTGCCCGGCGCCCTGATGGCGGCGGCCGGCACCGGAACGGGCACCACCGGGACCACCGGCACCTCCACCACGCTCGTGACGGTCCGCGACGGCCGACGCTTCACGGTCCGCTCCGGTGCGCCGCTCGACACCGTGCTGGCGGCGGCCGTGGTCTACACGCTCCTCCGCACCTCCGACCAGGTCGCGGGCGCGTGCAAGGTCCGTGTGGGCTCGCTCCCCGTCGACGCCGTGATCGAGGCGGACCCGCTCACCCCTCCGGGAACTCCTGCTCCAACAGCCCCGTGACCTCCTTCGCCCGCGGGCTGCCCACCCGGGCGTAGAGCTCCCGCGCGCTCTCCAGGTGCCGACGCCGGTCGCCGACCGCGCCGAGCGACCCCAGGACCTCGGCGAGCCGGTGGTGCGCCTCCGCCTCGTAGTACCCCAGGTCCTCCCCGGAGCGTCTCCGGTACTCCCCGAACCCCTCCAACGCGTCGTTCAGGGCCGTCACCGCCGCGCGGTCGCGGCCCGCCTCCGCGTGGGCCCGGCCCAGCATGACGCGGGCGCGCGCCGCCATCCGGTGGTCGGGCCCCTCGGGCAGCGCGAGCAGGTCCGACAGGGCGGTCTCGACGTCGGCCGCGGCCTCCTCCGGCCGTCCCGCCGAGATCAGCGCGCCGCCCCGGAACAGGAGCGCGAGCGCGGCCCCGCGCACCGAGCGGGGGTCGTCGCTGGCCCGGTTGTGGCGGAGGGAGCGGTCGAAGGCGGCGACCGCCGCGTCCGGGTCGACGCCCTCCAGGTAGCGGCCGTGGAACTCCCACACGGACCCGCGCAGGAGTTCGTCGTCCACGTCCTCCACCAACTCCACCGCACGGGTGATGCGCGCCCGGGCCTCCTCGTCGCGACCCAGGTCGCGGAGCGGGCGCGACACCAGCGAGGACAGACGGGCCTCGGCGGCGGCGTCGCCCGCCATCCTGGCGGCGTCGGCGCCGGCGGTCCCGGTCGCGACCCAGTCGTGCACGTGGCGTTCGCCGAGGTAGAGGGCGGAGGCCAGCTCGGCGAACCGCCAGGTGTGCTCGTACATGCGCAGGTCCAGGCAGCCCAGCACCACGGCCATCAGCGTCGGGCGCTCCCGGGACAGCCACCGGCTCGCGGCCGCCCGGTCGCCGCCGAACGGGTCCTCGGCGCCCTCCAACAGCGCGTCCAGGTCGACCACGCGCAGCCGCTCGCCCCGGACGAGCCGCTCGGCGAACCCGAGCACGACCATGGCGGCGTCGAGCATCCGCCGCAGCCGCTCCCCGCGTGCCTCCGCGCCGTCCTCCGCCTCCGCGCGGTCGCGCGCGTGGGTGCGGATCAGCGCGTGCCGGAACCGCAGGGCTCCGTGCTCGTCGGTCTCGACGAGGTTGGCCGCGAGCAGCTCGTCGAGTCGGGCGTCGTCGCCCACCGCCAGGGCGACGGAGCGGTCGAAGGTCGCCCCGGGCCAGGTGCCCAGGGTCCGGTACAGGGCGGCGGTCCCGTCGGACAGCTCCGCGTACGCCGACTGGAAGATCACGTCGAGGTTGCTCCGTTCGTCCCCCACCGCCCTGAGTGTTCCGCCCGGGCCGCGCACCCGAGCGGCCAGCTCACGGGCGCCGCCCGGACCGCCCCGGCCGAGTCGTGCGCCGACCAGGACCAGGGCCAGCGGCAGCCCCGCGCACACCGCCAGCAGGTGGTCGACGGCCTCGGGGTCCTCGTCGGTCAGGTCGAAGTCGACCAGGCGTTGGAGCAGGGTGCGCGCGGCCGGAGCGTCGAGCGGCTCCAGGTCGCGCAGGCGAGCGCGGGCCGCGATCGTCAGTTCGCCCAGGTCGGGGCCGTCGCCCGAGGCCAGGACGAGGCTCCCCGGTCCGCTGGGGATCAGCGCGCGGATCTGGGCGGGTTCCCAGGCGCCCTCGACCACGACGAGGAGGCGTCGGCCCCGGGTGTGCGTGCGGTACGCGCCCGGCCAGTCCCTCGGGTCCGACGGCAGGGCCTCGCTGGCGCCGCCCAGCGATCGGAGGAACTGGGCGAGCGCGGCGTCGCTGTCCTCCCGGCCGCCGCGCTCGTACTCGTAGGTGAGCTGGCCGCCGGTGAAGTAGGCGCTGGTGGCGTAGGCGACCTGGTGCAGCAGGGAGGTCTTGCCGATGCCGAGCGGTCCCTGGCAGACCACGACCCTCGGCGGCGCGTCCGGGTCCATGAGGCCGCGGATCCACTCGATCGTGGCCTCGTGGTTGACGAAGTCCGGCGGTGGCGGCGGGACCTGCATCGGCGGGACGGCGGGGTCGCGCCCGCCGACGTGCTGGTGGAACTCCACGTTCCGGGCCTGGACCACCGTGGAGTCGCGGGCACCTCCGTGGACAGCGTTGTGCGTCTCGCCGCGCTCGGGGGTGTTGGCGCTCATACGTCTCCTGCGTGGGGGTGGAGATCCGGACCGACGGCTCTCACCGTACGGGAAAGCGCGAGGGCGGTCACGGCGGGCCGCACGGCGTGGCCGGGAGCGGTCACGGGAAGGAGCGCGTCCGGAATCGGTCACACCCCGTTCCCCCTCCACAGCACGCGGTCGGGAAGAAGCCGAAGGACGAGCCACTCAGTGACGCTGTGGGGGCTTCGACGAGGCGGGTCAACCGGCGACGGGCATCGGGTGGCGGGCCTCGCGGCGGGGCCACGGGATCAGCCGTCGCCGGGACGGAACCGGTTCGGGCTCAGGAGCCGGGGTCGGGTCGGTGTGCGGCCACAGCATCAGCAACAGGGCGTCGATGTCCTCGGCCTCCTGGAGGCCATCGCGGGTCATCACCCAGTACGACTGGGTCGCCTCGCCGAACCAGACCACCAGGTGCCGGTAGCGGGCCTGGATCGCGGCGGCCTTGGCGTGCTCGTGGGAGTACTCGGCACGGTGACCGCCGAGGCGAGGGAGAGCCTGCGCGCGAATCGTCCGGCACGTCGGGTGCGGGCAGCGGAGGCACACCGGCCCAAGCGTCTGCGACTTCCTCAGCATCGGGGCACACGGGCTCACGGGCTCGGGGGCGTGGGCTTTCGGAGCGTTGCCGGAGCGGGCGACAGCGGAGAGGTTCGTGAACATCGCGTCCTGCCTGTGGGTGTGGTTCGTACACGGGGGCGGGGGATGTGGGGGAGGCCGGGCGCGGCGGGGGTGCGCACGCCCGGCCCGTGCGTGTCAGGCCGCAGGCCGCGTGTCCCACAGGCTGCCTTCGAGGTCGAAGGCCAGGTAGTACCAGACGTGATGGGTCCGACCGCGCGCGTCGCTCCCCCAGTCGGTGGCGAACGCGTCCACCAGGGCGAGCCCCCGGCCGGATTCGGCGTTGAGGCCGAGGCCGTTCGGGTTGGCGACGGGGACGCCTTCCTCGGCGCAACCGGCCGTCCCGTTGTCCCGGCAGACCAGGTGCAGGCCGTCGCGGTGCCGGTCGACCACGAGGCTGTACGTTCCACCGGGGAGTCCCGAACGCGTGTGCTGGATGGCGTTGTTGCCCAGCTCGGAACCGAGGAGCGTGAACAGGTAGCGGTAGTCCTCGGACTCGGTCGCGGCGCAGGTGTCAAGGAACGCCCTGACCAGCGGCATGACGACCGGGATGCCGGGGAAGTCGTAGCGCCGGGCGCGGTAGTTGGAGCGCTCGGGCCGACCCGAGAAGTAATGCCTGCACCGGGGCCGGATGAAGGTCGAGAGGGGCACGGTGACGTCGCCGAGAGACGGCATCGCAAAGGTCGCGGGCATGACGAACACACTCCTTGACATGTCGGAGTACGGACAAAAGGGATGAATTGTGCCCGCAACAGGTGAGTTCGAGAATCCCGGGACGGCGGGATGGGGCACGGCGTAGCCTGGCCAGCGAGAACCCTCAGTGATCTGCTGGTGACCACACCATCTAGATAACCCTTATTCTTCGAGTTCTGCAAGTGAATCTAGAATTCTACCCATGGGTAACTAGTTAGGCTCACAACATGCAAGATCCCCGAAGCCCATCCCTGCGCCTACGACGACTCGCGACCGAACTCCGCCGCGCCCGCCTCGCCGCCGGGTATTCCTCCACCAGCGTGGCCAAGACGCTGAAGTGGAGCTCCCCTAAAGTCACAAAAATGGAGACCAGCGAGTCAAAGCGAATAAAACCGGACGATCTCGACAAGCTCATGGATCTATACGGGATCAACGACGCCGAGAAGCGCGACTCCATGCATGCGCTCGCACAGGATGCTCGCCTGCGAGGATGGTGGTCAAGGTACAAGGACGTCTTCCGGAACGAGTCGCTGCCGGACTTCGAGGCGGAGGCAACCGTCCTTCGGACGTACGAGTCCCAAGTGATCCCTGGCCTGCTCCAAACTCCTGCGTACGCGGCGGCCATCTTCAAGGGCGGACGCTACGCAAGTCCCCAGGAGATCGAACGGCGTACCGAAGCACGAATGGAGCGCCGGGGGATCCTCACTCGGTTCAGTCCCGTACACCTTCGAGCGGTCATCGATGAGTCTGCCTTCCAACGGCTCATAGGCGGGCCCGAGGTGCTGGCTGGCCAGCTCAAGTACCTGCTCCACATGGCCCAGATGCCGCACATCGACGTTCAGATGCTCCCTCTCAGCAAGGGTGCGCACTCTGGTCTCACCGCTCCGTTCACGATCCTGGACTTTCCCAACCCTCTGGACTCCTCCATCGTGTGTGTGGAGACTCTGAGCGATGCTCTGTATCTCGAGGAACCCGATGATGTAGAGCTGTACGCCGCCACCTTTGGGGATGTCCAGGCTTCGGCTATCAGTGCCGCCGAGACCGCCGAGTACATCACCAAGCAGATACACGTCTTGGAGACCACCCGTTGAGACGCTCAGCGTTGAACTTCTACAAGAGCAGCTACAGCGCGCACGACATCAACTGCGTTGAGGTCGCCCCTGTCCCCAGGAACTTCCGTAAGAGCAGCTACAGCGGACAGGGGGTCAACTGCGTCGAGGTGGGTGACCTCCCCGATGGGGCCGCCATCCGTGACTCGAAGCACCCGGACGCCGGGTACCTCCCCTTCGCCGCTACGGAGTGGGCGACCTTCCTCAGGGCCGCTCAGCTCTAGCTCCCACGCGCTCGACACCCGGACGCCCCTCCCCTCGGGTCTCCGGGTGTTCGCGCGGTCCACAGCCGTCAGTTCTCGCTTCCGGGCGGGATCATGGGTTGTCCCTCGCGCTCACGCACCAACCGTTCAAGGCGCTCGACCTGCTGGCTCAGCTCTGCGAGTCGATCCATCACGGCCTGGTGCTGAATCTCCTCCAACTCCTGGTCCTCGGCCCACATGCTCTTGTCGACCTCCTGCTCCATCGACGTGACGATCACACCGATGACGAGGTTGAGGATGATGAAGGTCGTGAGCACGATGTACAGGACGAAGAACATCCACCCCATCGGGTGGTGAGCGGCCACCGCATCGGCGACGTCCGGCCAGTTCTCGGTGGTCATCACGAGGAACAGCGTGTAGAGGGTCGTCCCCAGGTCGCCGAAGTACTCCGGCACGTTCTCGCCGAACAGCTGGTGTCCGAGGACCGCGGCGGAGTAGATGATCACCAGGAGCAGGCCGATCACGGTACCCATACCGGGGGCCGAGCGGAACAGAGCCGTGATGATCATCCTCATCTGGGGCACCACGCTGATGATCCTCAGGATCCGCAGGACGCGCAGCACCCGGAGCACGGAGAACGGGCCGGTCGCGGGGATGACGGACACGATCACGACGAGGAAGTCGAACCAGTTCCACGCGCTGCGGAAGTACTGTCCTCGCCAGGCGTAGACCTTGAGCGCCAACTCGATGACGAAGACACCGATGAACACGCGTTCCACGAGCAGGATATACGGAAGGGCGGAACCTCCGTAGGTGGCCCACCCCAAAACGGCGGCATTGGCCATAATCAGCAGAAGCATCAGGTTGCCAAACCATCTGCTCTCCACCAAGCGAGTGACCTGAGCACGCCGCAACGTCACATCCCCCTCCGCAATTCCACCCCCATTCGGGCAACCGACGACCAAATATATCGAAGGGCCCGGCCCACCCCTTGATCGACTTCCCCCCTCCGAAAGTCAGCGACGCGTCGCGTACCCCCGACCCCGAGCACCGCTGGTCACGCTGAAGGTTCGGACATGCGCGGTCACCAGTAAGTCACCGAGGGTGGGGAATCCGAGTGCGACATGCCACACTCCCGTTTTCGGTCGCGGCTGCCCCATCGGTACCCGGCCACGGAAACAACACGGTCGCGCACGGCTCACGGATACGGTCGCGCGAAATGCAGGTGACGCAAGGGATGTCACCCGGCGAACGGCGATTCCCGGGGAGACGGTGCTCGCTGGTATCTTCGCTGCTGGCCTGGCGAGAGAGCCCGAGCCGCCGGGCAGCGTCCGCGACCGAGGAAGAGGCATGCCGGAGCTGAAGTACTTCACCGGGTCGATGAACTCGGGCAAGAGCACGATGGCTCTCCAGGAGCACCACTCACGGGGTGGTGAGGGCGCGCTGTACACCAAGCAGGACCGCGCCGGGGCGGGGATCATCTCGTCGCGTCTGGGCCTGAAGTCGCCCGCGATCGAGGTGAGCGACGACCTGGACCTGTACGACGACATCGCGGAGCGCAAGGCCCCGTACGTGATCTGCGACGAGGCACAGTTCCTGTCGTTCAAGCAGGTCGGGCAGCTCGCGGGGGTCGTCGACGGGCTGCGCATCGACGTGTACTGCTACGGCATCCTGACCGACTTCCAGGGCCAGTTGTTCCCGGGGTCCAAGCGTCTGGTCGAGCTGGCCGACAAGATCGAGGTGCTACCCGTGTCCGCACGATGCTGGTGCGGTGAGCGCGCGACGCACAACGCGCGGGTCGTCGACGGCGTGATGGTCTACGAGGGCGAGCAGGTGCACATCGGCGGCAACGAGTCGTACACGACCCTGTGCCGCCACCACTTCATGGCTGGCGTCGCCTGACGCAGACCGTGGAGCTATCCGAAGGGTTCGAGGCTACCCGGGTCCCACGATGCCAAGCCTGACTTCAATGTACGAAAGCATCCAGTCCCTCTCGTACTCGAATACCGATGGCGAAAGCGGTTCGTTGCTTGCGTCTCCCACCGTGGAAGCGAACCTCATCTCATAGACGGTATCACCCGTTCGCAAAACGATTGCGTACACAGTCGTGCCATTCTCAGCAATTCCATGCGCATAATAAGATTCGTCAGTGACACCCGCGTCTCCGCTCGACGCTACGTCAATTGACAGGTCATCGATTTCAGCGACCCTGGCTTCAAAGTCATCATCCGCTAGGTACCCGGCGGGTTCACCGTTCTCATCTGCCACGAACGACTCATACGAAAAATCCATCACCAATGTCACGCTTGGCTTCTCCGACGGTGTCACACGCCACTGGCACTCGTCGGTGACAGACCTTGGAATCTCTCCCTCACCAGGATCCACATAGGCATCGCCTGAGTCGTTCCGAATCGCTTGAACTTCATTCACGTTCGGGATCGTTCTACCGCATAGATCGATCGCTCCAGTCCCTGTTGACTCCCGAGGCCTGATCGTCTGCTGGACCATGGGAACCTGAGGATCGGCTGACGGTTCCTCTTCAGCTGAAGTGAAGTCCAGAAAGACCCCTGCGATACCGATCACCGCACCGAAGACTCCGAAGGCAGCAACTGTTCCACAGCCGAAGACCGCCGCTGCCGCCCGCCAACCGTGCAGGCCCTTCTTCCGAACGGGCTCCTTCGTGTCAGCCACGGGTATCTTGTGCCTCCAACTGGGCGAGCACATTCGGGTGCTGCGACGGTCGCGTGAACCCCAGGATGTCCGCGCGGTTGGGGTCATCGTACTCGCGCACCGCGATCGGTCCACAGTTGGTGCACCAGGCCTCCACCATCAGCCCGTCACCGACCACCATTCCCACATGCCCGGGGCCCGGAGGTTCACCAGCCCTCGTGACGTCGAAGAACACCAGGTCACCCGGTTGCTCCTCCCCCATGGGAATCTCGGGCCCGAACCCCCACTGGTCCTGTGAGACGCGAGGGATGGTGATCCCGATGCTCTCGTAGGCCTTCTGCATGAGACCCGAGCAGTCAAAACCGACCGGTCCCGTTCCACCCCAGATATAGGGCTTCCCCCGCTGCGCCAACGCCCAGTCGACCACGGCCTGTGTGATCTCGTCAGGCGCCCGCCCGATCGGCAGCCCGTCCGTGTTGAGCTCGCACAGAACAGCGGTCTGAATGGAACCCGACGTGTTGAAGGCACCGTCGGCGTACCGCTCAGCCCACTCCATCACGTCGTCCACGTACCACCAGGCGTGGTTGTAGCCGAAGATGGCCTGACGTACATCCGTCTCCAGACCGGCCGCGATGAGATAGTCGGCGGCGGCCGGAATCGCGTCCGCGGGATCGTAGACGTTGACGATGCCGTCGCCGTTGCCATCGACACCGAAACCCTCGTCGGGACGGTCATTAACGGCCTGGATCGGTTCACCACCCCAACTGTTACCTGCTGCGGAGCCGTCCAGAGCACCGAACTGCATGGGGCCGGCCGCTCCCCAGTCGTTGTGTCCCTCGGTGATCCCTGGTCCGTCCCAGCGCCCGTGGTGGGATTCCACCTGGCCGACCCCGGCGAGAATGTTCCAGGGGATACCGCGATCCTCCCCGGCCTCCATGTAGAGATCCAGGTAGTTCTCCGGGATGGAGTCCATCGCATAGCCACTGGCGCCCGGTTGGTCGGCGTCGGCGTTGGGGCCACAGGCGAGCCCGTTGGAGAGAAAACTGCCGATCTGCTGTGTGGAGTTGGTGACCAACGGGACCAGGAACATCGTCAGCATGATCATGAGAGCGACCATGATCGCGGCCGTGATGCCGACCCATGTGCCCGTCGCACCTTGGTCGGAGGGGGTCGTGGGGGTGAGGCTGAGGCGGGGGACCAAGGGTTACTCCTCCCCGAACTGTCCTACGTCGGCGGGTTGGAAGTCGAAGACCAACCAGGCACCACCTTCGCGGATGACCGTCACGGCGAACTCGCCGAGGTCTTCGTCGAACTCCGAGTCCCCGGTCTCGGTGATGGACTGTGCCGTGACGACGAAGGTGACGGAGTCCTCCCCGAAGGTCCGGATCCGATCCACCTCGGCCCGCCCCTCGGCGACCGCTTCGGCCTCCGACATCTCCTCCCAGAAGGCACCGACCCGGCTCGTGTCCGCCAGCACCTCGGCGTACTCGTCGGTGGCCAGCTCCTCCATCGCACCGAAGTACGTCTCCGGGGACTGGTTGTAGTCGATGGTTCCGTAGGCCTCAGCGAAGGTCCTCGCAGTGGATCCCGCCGCGCGAAGTTCGTCCTCATCGAACGGGAACCAGGTCAGAACATCGACGTCGTCCTCGTCCGTCGTGGTGATCGGGCTCGGTTCGACCGTGGACAGGCCGCCCAGGGCAGAACTCTCACTCGTTCCGTCCTCCTGGTCCGACCGTGCCTCCTCGGGGGCAGCGGCAGGGTCTTCCCGGTCGTCATCGCCTCCGCCGAAACCGCCGAGGCTGAGATAGACACCGAACACCACCAGGACCACGATCAGGCCGATGAAGATCAGCCGCTGGGCGCGTTCGGACAGAGAGTTGGGCATCGCTCGGAGCCTTCGTACGTCAGTCGTCGTTCAGCCAGAAGGGGACGTCGCGCTTGCGGTCCCTCGGGCGGGAGCTGGACTCCCCCCAGAACGGGGTGATGGGTGCGTCGCTCTTGCGATTGCTGGATCCCGTCAGCCACCCGCCGTCACCGTCGCCACGGCTACCGCTCGGCGCCGCCGGGCGCGCAGGACGCTGGGGAGCGGGACGTTCCCGCCGCTCCCTCGAAGTCCCCCAACGGGAACCCCGGTTGCCGATGTTGCCCTTCGCGGGGGTTTCCTCTCGACCGTTGAAGATCCCTCGTCCGGTGCTGGGATCCGGCCGCTCGGCGCTCGCGGCGCGCCCACCAGCGGTGGAGGTACCTCCGCCGAACACGGATCCGCCGCTTCCACGACCGCCGTCCTCGCTTCGATCAGAGGAGCCTCGACCACCCGGGTTCGTTCCGAACACGGAGGCCCATCCGCTGTCTCCGGTTCCTGTGTAACCACCGCTCGGCCGTGGCGGGATCGAGCCGCCACCCAGGCTCGGTGCCTGCTCGGTGCTGCGACCAGTGTTCTCTCCGGAACGCTGGCCTCCACCGGAGGTAGTGGGTCCAGAGCGATGCACATTGAGCGGTGGAGCCGTGCGCTCACCGCGGACCCGTCCGTAGCCCGCGACACCACGTGCCCGAACCCCGTCACCTCGAGCCGTACCGCCTTCACCGAAGGCCGCTTCCCCGGTACCACCTTCGACCTCGCCCACCGGGTTACCGCCTCCTGCGGGCACTCCTGAGGCCGCTGCGGCGATCTGCGGAGCCCTCCTCAGCCCCCAGGCCTGAGCCTTGAGGTTGGCCATCGGCGGAAGCACGACGGCGCTCTTGCTGAGGGTCTGGCTCTGCGCCACGTCGCTGACGATGCGCGAGGTGAAGGAGTTGGCGTTGACCGACGTGAACAGGTACGCGAAGGGCTTGCGGTACACGAACAGCGCGACGGTGAACAGTGCCAGCAGGATCATCTGCAGGCCCCAACCGAGAGTGCTCGACATAACCATCCCGTAGCACATGACGAGCAGGGAGATCAGGAGCACCACGAAGATCTGCTTGAGCAGGAACCCGACCATCAGTTCCACCCATCGCAGCAGGACCATGCGGCCGTACCCCGGATGGATACCAATGAGGAGGAAGATGGGTGCTAGCAGGAAGAGCAGCAGGAACGCGATCTTCAGCACGATCAACGCCACAGACCCAGCGAGGATCAATCCACCCGCAAAGATGGAAGCAAAGAGCGCCAACGTGGCGATGCCCAAGCGACTTCCTTGATCCTCTCCAGCGAAAAGTGGATAGATGCTCGGATAGAACTCCTGCACATCCGCAGCAATCGCCTCATACGACTCCTGCTTTTCCTCAATTAGCGGTGTAGGGTCCAGTTCCCCGTCGACAATCTGCTGTTGTTCGATACGGCTGATTCCCTGAGCGGAGATGAGATCCACCGCGTGGTCCTCTCCCGCACTGTTCGCAAAAGGACCATTGCCAAACTGCCCCGCAACCCACGGCTGGCACACCAGGCTCGACCACAGCATGTCGGCGTTCCGTCTGACCTGGAAGTCCGCCTCCGACTCCCAGTCCGCCCGTTCCGGAGCCTCGGCCCCGGCCGGACACGTGCCCGAGCCTCCCCCGTACGGCACCTGTCCGACCGTACTGGTCACCAACTGACTGCCCGAATTCACCAGTCCACTCGCCAGACCCATGATCTGCGCCGGGTTCACCAGGATCCACATGCCGAGCCCCACCGCGGCCACCATCCACACCGTGGACTCGATGGTGAGTGTCACCCGCTTGCGGATCAGCCCGTACCACCCGAGCCAGATGGCTCCGAGGATGATGATCGTCGGGATCAGCGGTCGCCAGATCCCCTCCCTCAACGTCACGACGACGTCCTCGACCAGCTCGTTGAAACTGGCGAGCAGGCCATCAGAGGTGGCCGCCTGATAGACGGTGATCGTCGACTGGTTGATGGTCTTGGACAGGTCCCACGCCGTGTTGGCGAGGGTGGCCTGGGCTCCGTTGGAGATCCCGTCGACGCACGATTCGGTGATCATGTGCCACTGGGTCCCGGCGGTCCCGTACTGTCCGTACATGCTCGCGTCGGGGGGAAGCCCGTCCGGCGACCCCTGGATCGCGGACTGCGACTGGGGCGGAACCAACAACCCGTCCGAACCACTTCCCGCGGCCTCCGGCAGTGGCGCGGGCTCTCCGGGGCACAGTGTGTTCGCCTGCGCGCCGGTCGCGGGAAGCACGACGAACCCCACCATCAGGAGGAACATCATCAGAAGGCGTCGCCATCCGTGCCGTCGGACGTGCTGAAGCGTCATCTGCTGGCTCTCCTGCGTCGTGGTTCGTGCCGGGGGTCGATGGCAGACACGGTGACCCCGCCCGCGCACACGCCGTCGCCGGACCGCGCACGGGCGCAGCCCCCGCATGTCCCTACCCCATCCTCTATGGTGCTCCATCAGGGAGTCGGGAGATGAGTGCAACGCGTCGGGTTTTCCGGTTCCTACCGCCACGCCGGTCCACCCTGGGCACACGAAGCAGCACGCTCTCCATGTTTCCGCAGGTAACGGATGTCAACGGTCTTCCGGAACACCCATAAACCACCAGGCCACAATTGACGCGCCCAGCCATGAGTATGAGCGGGGTCACATCCACTTTCTCCGCCAAAAGTGGACATCTACCCAGAAATCGGACTAACGGCGGGGTTCCGGCCTGGCTTCCGCGATACCCAGAGTCCTCATTGCCGCACAGCCGAAATCCGACGCCCCTCGGCGCGTGCCCGACCACCGCACGGCCGCGTCTCCGGATGGCACCCGGACCGCCGGGGCACCGCGCACGCATCACGTCGCCCACCGGGCCGGAGCGCTCTCCGGGCATCTCCGTCGCGGCCGTGAACGCCATCGTCACGCCTCGGGCGGGGCACGGAGCAGGGGTGTTCCGGAGTGCTGAAACACCCCGCACCACCAATGACCGCAACCGGTCAGCTCGCGTCGGTCCCCGAGGTGTGCGCGGCCGTCCGCCTTACAGTGAGATGGACGCAGATATCGGCACCCGCCAGCACAATCCAGGGCGTCAGGGCTCTTCTCGGATAGATTGGCCTGCGCATCGTCCCCCACCCCCCAAGAAGGGATGCGCCCCTATGTCGTCCGACGGTCGTTCCTCCGTGGGCCGCTACGAGCTTCGCGAGCGGCTCGGCGCGGGCGGAATGGGAACGGTGTGGCGCGCCTGGGATCCGGCCCTCCAGCGCGACGTGGCCGTCAAGGAGGTCCTCCTCCCCGAGGGGATGGACCCGGACGCCCGCGCGGAGGCGTACGCCCGCAGCATGCGCGAGGCCCAGGCGACCGCCCGTATCAACAGCACGGCGGTGGTCGCCGTCCACGACGTGCTCGACGAGGGCGAGAGCCCGTGGATCGTCATGGAGCTGCTGTCGGGGGCCTCGCTCCAGCAGCACCTGGACGCCCACGGCCCCATGGCGGTGGAGCGGGTGGAGGACATCGCCCGGTCGGTGCTCGACGGCCTGCGCGCGGCGCACGCGGCGGGGGTCACGCACCGGGACATCAAGCCCGCCAACATCATGCTCACCGACGACGACCGCACGGTGCTCACCGACTTCGGCATCGCCAACGTCGACGGCGGCACGGCCCTCACCCAGACCGGCGTGTACATCGGGTCGCCGGAGTACATGGCCCCGGAGCGGTTCGAGGGCGAGCGCGCGCTGCCCGCCTCCGACCTGTGGAGCCTGGGCGTCACACTGTGCTCCCTGTTGGAGGGCCGGACCCCGTTCAAGAGGGACACCATCACCGGCATCATCAGCGCCGTCCTGACCGCTCCCCTGCCGCCGAGGTTGACCCTGCCCGGCGCCGCCGACCACACGGCGGGCACACCGCTGAACGCGCTCATCGGCGCGCTGCTGAACCGGGACGCCTCGGCACGACCGACCCCGGACGAGGCGCTCGCCCTGCTGGAGCGCGAGCGGTCGGCCCGGGCGGCCGGGAACGGCTCCGCGAACCCGGCCAGCGGCCCGCGGTACCCCCGGAGCGGCCCCCAGAGCCCTGTGCGCGAGCAGCACAGCCCGATGAGCGGCCCCCAGACGCCCGTCAGCGGCCCCCAGCACCCGGTGGGCGGACCGATGGGTGCGCAGCCCGGACGTCCTCAGCAGGGACCGCACGACACCCCGCACCCGAACGCTCCGGGGTCGCACACGCAGCAGCGGGGGTTCCCCGGGCACCAGGCCCCCGGTCCGCACACCCCCAACCCGTTGGCCGGGCGGTTCCCCGGTCAGCCGCCGAGCGGCCCCCAGCAGGCATACCAGCACCATGGTCAACACCCCGGCCACACGCGGACGGGGCCCGCCGGGGTCGGATCCGTCACGGGCACCGGTCCCGCCGGGGCTGGCGCCACCGCGCGGTTCGGTCCGGGCGGGAACACCGGGCCCATCGTCGGACAGCCGTCCCAGAGCGGGATGCGGCCTCAGGGCCCGGCCGGTCGGCCCGCGTGGAACGCCCAGGAAGCCGACGCGCCCAAGCCCGGGACGGTGATCGCCGCCGCGGTGATGCTGGGGCTCAACGCGCTCTACCTCATGGTGCTCACGGCCCTGTTCGCCCGCGAGGCGATCGACGGTTCCGAGGACTACACGTGGGGCACCGTGCTGCTGGTCGGCGGCTGGGGCGTGTTCTCGGCGTTCGCCGGGATGGGCCTGATGGCGCGGTCGCGGATCCTGTACGGGGCGGTGGTGATCGTCCAGACCGTGGTGTCGGTGCTGTTGATCCTCACCATGTTCTCGGTGTTCGTCTACACACCCGACCTGTTGTTCTGGTACGCGCTGGTACTCGTGTTCAACCTCGTGATCGGGGGGCTGCTGCTGATCCCGCCGAGGGCGCGCGCGTTCTTCGGGTTCGGTCCCGGCGTCTCCTGAGCGCGGGCGTGCTCCCGGCGCCGCCACCCGCACGGGAGGGACCGCGGGGGGAGCACGCGAGGCCCCCCGCGCCCTCTACCAGGTGATGACCGTCAGCTCACCGAGCTCGTCGAGCGCCACGCGGCCCTCCTCCGCGAGGATCCGCACCATCTCCTCCGCCTCGGAGACGCTGACGTGGCGCCCCCTGGACAGGGACTCCTTGAGGTCGGGGGTCTCCATCCACAGCCGAGGACCGGCGTGCCACATCATCTGGACGCACGAGCCGTCGTGGGCGACGAACACCGCGAAGCTGTCCGGGGCGGCGGTGAGCCGGTGGACGAGGGCGCGGGCGGCGGCGGTCTCCATGGGTTCGGGGACGTCGACGGCGCCGATGCCGTCGGCCGAGGTGTCCTGGTAGCTGGCCTCCACCATGCCGATCCGGTCCGAGACGGCGTCCTCCTCGGGCCAGACCCCGCCGACCGCCCATCGGCTGAGCGGCTCCTCCACGCGTTCACGGGACAGGGCGAGTCCGGTCTCGCGCACGCGGAGCACGTCGAAGTCGCGCTCGATCCGGATCGTGTCGCCCCGGTCGCTGGTGATCGTGGCCGCGAAGTTCTCGGGCAACCAGGGAAGGACCATGCGGGCGAGCTCGCGGACGGTCACCCTGCCCTCGTAGTGGCTGACCCACACGGGTGTGGCGTAGGCGCTGGGGTTGGTGAAGGCGGCCTCGACCGACGGCTCCCCCTCGACGGCGGGTCCCGGGTGGGCGGCGCCCCGCCCCCAGCGGCGCCAGCGGCCGTCCAGCGTGACCGCGAGCGTGGTGTCGGGGTCGCCGTTCCAGGCGACGGTGAGTCCGTGGGCGCGCAGGGTCTCGGCGATCTCCTCGCCGACGGCGGCGCGGCGGATCTCGTGGACGGCGCCGAAGCCGAGGTGGAGCCCGCGGCCCTCCGTCGCCCGGGTGGCCTCCTGGGCGTGGTAGTAGACGTAGCCGCGGATCGCGTGGCCCTCGTCCGTGTCGTGGGCGGCGATCTCCGAGCGGAGTGCGTCCCTGGCGCAGTTGCCACAGCAGGTGAAGTCCTCGCGGGCGACGATCCCGGACTCATCGAGGGCACGGAAGGCGCGGGTGAGCCGCTCGCCGTCGGTGCGCGCGGGCCAGCGGCGCTGCTGGTGGACGTGCTGGGCCATGGCGTCGTCGATGGCCGAGGCGAGCGGGGTGAGGGCCGCCGTCAGGTCCGACTCCCCCGGCCGTTCCCTCCCCTCCCGGTCGGCGTCGGACCGAAGGAGGTCGACGAGGTCCTCGCAGGCCGTCCGGTAGATCTCGACGAACCCTCCCTTCCCGTACACGACGTTGGCGGTCGCGCCGTTGAGTGCGGTGGCGAGAGGCTCCCAGTCTTCCGTCATGCGCCCAATCTGTCAGATCCGGCGGACACACGTGACCCGGCCCCCGGGACGTCGGCGCCCGGGACGTCCGTGCCCGGAACGTCGGCCCCCGGATCCGGCCACGCGCCGGGCGCCCCGGCGGTGAGGTCGTGGTCGACGAGACGCCGGACCCGTTCGTCGCGCACGCGCCGGGCGGCCTCGGTGGTCGCTGTGAGTTCCCGGAGGTCGGCGGAGCGGGTGTCGAGGAAGACCGCCGAGGCCAGGTGCTCGGCGTATTCGGCGGTGGAGTCGACCGCCTCCTGACACTGCTCCCATTCCCGGTGCGCGGCCACGGCCTGGTCCACCAGCCGCCCGTACTCGGTGATCTGCTCGACCCGGGCCCGGACCGCCGCGGCGACGGCCTCCAGCTGGGCGCGCTGGGGGCGGAGCGCCTCCCGAACCCGAGGTGAGGCCGCCCGCTGCCAGCGGCGCAGGTGGGCGCGGCGCAGCTCCCGCTGGCGGGCCAGAAGGGACGCGATCCGCCACTCCTGGTCGCGCAGGACCGCGAGGGCGCGGTCGGTGTCGAGGGAGTCGCCACCGCCGATCTCGTGGCGGGCTGCGGCGACCCGGTCGATCGTGCGCTGTACGGCCACGAGGTGGGCGTGGTCGGCGTCGCTGACGTCGTCGGGCAGCACGACCAGGCCCTCGTGGTCGGCGAGGGGTTCGCGGACCCGTGCGGTGGCCGCGTCTGCCCCGACGAGGGCGACGAAGACGCCGAACACGAGCCAGGGCACGGCCGAGACCGAGTCGTACGCCGCCACGGCGAGGATGGGGGTCGACACGACCGTTCCGGCTCCGGCGGCCACGCCCAGGACCCGGGTGGCGCGGTGGGTGTCCTCGGCGCAGACGAACACGAGGACCTGCGCCATGAGGATCACGGTGGTGACGAGCAGGCCGAGCGGCCAGCCGCCGGCGGCCGTGGCCAGAGCCGCGGTGAAGCCGACGGCGAGCACCTGGACGGCGCCCTCGCGGACGCGGAGGGAGCGGGTGACGATGTCCCCGTTGGCTCGGCGCGGGGGCGGCTCCGGGGCGTGGCTGTCCCGCGCGATCCGTTCGCGCAGCGCCTCGGGAAGGGTGGGGTCGATGACAGGTCGCGGCACGTCCTCACTCATGGGCGGTCCCTCGTGAGTGGTGGGTCTCGGTCGGGGGCGGAGTCGGTGCGCCGGGACGGGGAACCCGACAGAGTAGGTCATCCCCATCCCGGGCGGACCCCGAACCTGGCGCCACTCACCCCTTCTACGGTGGCTTGTCCGTTCCGACCGTGGACGTGCGCGAACGCCGTCGCCGCGCGGCCCGCTCCTTCTACCCGGCCTGTCCGGACGCGGACACGAGGTCGTCGTCCTCCTCGGACGGCCGTTGGCGGGTGGGGTTGGTGTCCAACCAGCGCAGGAGGTTCTCGGAGACCAGGTCCACGCCGATCCGGCCCGCCCGCCCGTCGAGGTCGCGGAACAGGCACTCGCCGTTGCCGAGGTTGCGCAGCACCGCCAGGTGGTCCTCGGTCGGCTCGACGCCGAGCAGGGACATGACGCTCTCCACCTCGAACCGCTCGCTGGAGCGGAACGCGAACACCGAGGACAGGCAGTTGGTGACCTGTTCGTTGAGCAGGTCACCGGCGTTCTGGGAGACGAGGATGAGCGCCGTGTTGCGGGAGCGGCCCATCCGGGAGACCTCCGGGACGAGCTTGGCGCCCTCGGGGGTGGACGTGACCGCCCACGCCTCGTCGAGGAAGATCGCCTTGGGCAGGTGGCGGTCCAGCCCGTTCATGAGGCGGCGGGCGAACTGGGAGACGAGGTAGAGCAGGGCGACGGACAGGCGTTGTTCGTAGGAGTAGTCGTCGCGGCCCACGCCGGAGTCGGGCAGGGTGAGGCCGCCCAGGGTGAACACGGTGGTCCAGCCCTCGGTGTCGATCCGGGCGTCGCCCTGGGGGTCGAAGCACAGGCTGGCCAGGCGCATCTCCGACATCGACTGGAGGACCGCGCCCAGGTTGCGGGAGGCGGCGCCGGGCGAGGAGACCAGGTGGTCGACCACCTTGGCCAGGGACGGGCGGGGTTGGTTGGCGACCGCGGCCACGGCCTGGATCATCGCCGACTCGCGCTCCTCGCTCATGCGCGGCAGGAGGAGTCGGAGGGTCTCGGTGGCCATGGTCTTGCGCGAGGGCAGGTCGTCGCCGAACGCGAAGGGGTCGAGCAGGCCCGGCTGGGCCGACCCCAGCGACATGACGCGGGCCTTGCGGCCACGTCGCTGGAGGAGCTCGACGAGGGACTCGGCGTCGCCCTTGGGGTCGATGGCGGCGACGGTGACCCCGCGCAGCGCGAGCTGGTAGATGAGCAGGAGGGCCAGGGTGGTCTTGCCACCGCCGGGCTCACCGGTGACGGCGATGGCGGTGGGGCGGTTGCGAGCCGCGGCGACCAGGGGGTCGAAGTGGACGATGGAGCGGGCGCGCCCGATGGTCTCGCCGACGTAGGGGCCCACCCAGCCGCCGCCGGAGTGGTCGACGCGGTCGCCGACGTCGACGGTGGCGGTGGGCATGCCGCCCGCGATGGTGCGCAGGGGCTGGCGCTGGGCGTAGGCGCCCAGGCGAATGCGGTCGCCGGGCAGGGCCTCGTTGAACAGGGAGAACTGGTCGCCGGTGGAGTTGATGACGTCGATGCCGATGTCGCGGTAGTGCTCGATGACCGCCTCGACATGCTGGCCGAGGAGGCGTTCGGTGGGCGCGGACACCATGAGGCGGTGCCAGCCGTAGACGAACGGGAGGCGCTCCTTGGTGATGCCGTGCTCCAGCATCCGGGCGGCGTCGATCTGTTCGGCCAGGGCGATCGGGGCCTCGACGCCCGCCTCGCGGATGTGCGCGTCCATGTCGCGGGCGTGCGCGAGCTTGCGGCCGACGTCCTTGCTGGCCTTGGCGGGCGGGATGAGCTTCATGCGCAGGGACATCTCGACGGGGAAGGGCAGCGCGTCGGCGTGGTGCATCCAGGGCTCGCCGTCCGGGAAGGGCATGAGGTCCGGGAAGCGGGCGAAGGACAGGAAGGCGACGTGGGTGGACCCGGCGGGCTGTTCGAGGCGGAGGGAGGAGCGGCCGTTGTGCACGACGCCGTCGACGAGCGCCTCGATCTCGCCCCGTCCCCACGTGCGGCGGCCGACGGCGGAGGGGCGGACCTCCTCGGCGGTGCCGCTGACCGCGTGGCGGATCAGCCAGGCGATCTCGTCGGAGGTGGCGTGGCGGGCGTGCAGGGAGCTGGCGGCCAGGGCGCGGCCGAGGCGTTCGGACTGCTCGGTCCAGCGGGCGATCTCGCGGTCGTCGACGGCGTCGTCGGTGATGCCGAGGACCTGTTCGGTGCGCTGGTAGGCGCCGAAGAGCTGGGAGAAGAGACCGAGGCCGCCCCCGGCGCTGCGCGGGCCGAGCCGGACGCCGAGGTAGACCTCCTTGGTCCAGAAGTCCTTGGCCCACACGTGCCGGTACATCTCGTCGAGGTAGTCGTACCAGCCGGGGCCGGAGTCGGCGGTGGCGTCCAGGCGGGTGGCCCAGGCGGCGGCGGGGTAGGTCCGGTGGGCGACGCGGAGGTGGACCTCGGCGTCGTTCATGCGGATGGCGGCGAGCGCGATGGTGATGTTCGTGGCGAGGGCCTGGCGTTCCTCGGGGGTGGTGAACTCGTAGGACACCGTCGGCAGGCGGAAGTAGGCCCAGGCCTCGGTGTCGCTGAACAGCACGCGGTCGTCGAAGTAGCGGACCGCGAGGCGGGTCGCGCCCCGGGTACCCCTGGTGCCGGTCATCTGTCACCCTTCTGGTCGCGTCGCGGCGGGGCGAGTCCCCGATCCGGGGCCGCCCCCGGGTCTCCCGCCTGTGCCACCCTCCATCAAACCATCCTGATCCCCCCGCCAGCTTGAGCCGATGGGCGAATCAGGTCGGCCGCGGAGCGGGACGGGGACGGCCGTATCGCCCCCAGCCGACACGGCGTTGGTCGCACCGGCCCGGGCGCGTGTCGGCCGCTGGAACGACCCCGGTCACGGAAGAAGGGCGCATGGTGTGCACCGCGCCTACGAGTACCTTCTTCGCCCGACCAAGCGGCAACGGATCGCCCTTGCTGGCATGATGCGGGACCACGGCTCGCCGTACAACGGTGTGCTGCAGGAACGACGCGATGTCTACGCGCGCCTGTCGAAGACGCGCATCAAGTACGCGACCAGTCCGCCCAACCCACAGCGATCCGCGTGTTCGATCCCGACGGACAGGGGCGCTGGTCGTTCTCCTCCCAACAGGCCGCCCTGCGTCGTTGGGACAAGGCCTTCTTCCGCCGCGTGCAGGCCGGTCACGAACCCGGCTCCCCCGGTTCAAGGGGGTCGGCCACTTCGACACCGTCGTCTTCCCCAAGGACGGCGACGGGTGCCGGTGGGACTCCACCCCGCCGACACGGGCGGAGCCCGCTCCTGGGAGGGGACGGGCTCCGTCGAACTGGTCCTGCGGGCGGGGCGCCACCGGAACGCCCGTTCCCGCGGACCTAGCAGCGGGTGTTGATCGTGTACTGGAGGGTGGACCGCTCGGCCGAGGTGACGGTGAGGTCGTAGCGGTACTTCACGTTGATCCAGGACTTGACGTAGTCGCAGTGGACGGCCGTGTTCGGCGGCATCCACTCGGAGGGGTCGTCGTCGCCCTTGCGGCTGTTGCTGGAGGGGGTGGCCAGCCACAGCTGCGACGAGTCCACGTCGTTGGCGAAGGCGCGGCGCTCGGAGGTGCTCCAGTAACGGGCTCCGGTCTTCCAGGCCTCGCTGAGCGGGACCATGTGGTCGACGCTGATCCGCGAGGGGTCGTCGTGGACCCACGTGTCGTCGAAGGCGCTCCACCACCTGCCGGACGTGGGCTGGCAACTGGAGTTGGTCACGACGTCGTGCCCGTCGCGCATGAGGACGACCTGGCGCGCCGAGCAGTTGCCCTGGACGTCGACCCAGTGCGGGAAGAGGCTGCGGTCGTAGCCGGACTGGGGCCCCTTGGGGGCGACCGTGAGGGAGTCGAGCTGGCTCTGGGCCGCCGAGGTGCTGGGAATGCCTGGGGGGAGCGTGTGGTCGGCGGAGGCGGGGGACGCCCAGCCGAGGACGACCACCAGGATCGCGGCGGCGACGGCGGCCAGGGTTCTGTGGAGAGGGCGGGGGATGGGGGGCACGTTTTCTCCTCTGGAGCGGGTCGGGAGAAGGGGGCCCCACCAGAGTGCGCCGCCCGCGGTTTCCACACCAGTTCCGCCAGGGGAATTCGCGCGTAATGCGGGGTGACCGAGATGGGTCCCCACGGGGACTCCGGCCTCACGGCTGTACCAGATCCCTGTGATCTAGCGCACAGGAAAAGTCGAAGTATTCGCCGGTTATCGCGGAGACGACGGCTACAAGTGGACGACCTGGGACGATGCGCCGAGTCGCGTTCTTGAAGCACCCTTGACGCAATGACGCAGGTGAGGCACACCTTAGGCGACGGAGCCGACCGAAAAAGGAGAAAAACAGGGGGACGGATTTTCCGTTTACCCCCATATAGTATGGCAGTAATACCCAGCAAGAGGTTCATTAAACACTACGCCAGGAGGCATCATCATGAAGGTCGGCGAATATTTGTTAAGTTCGCGTGTCGTAAGGTGACCGCCGACCTCAGAGAGGATGAACCCCACCGAGGGGATCGGCCATGACTCTGCAGATGGATGCCCCAACCGCGGACGAGTACCCGACCCGGAAGGCGAACGAGCCCGCTCTTCTGTACCGCAAGGACCCCACCGTCTGGGGTGCGGCGGAGGACGGACCCTTCAGCGCTGGGGAGATCAGCGCGTACGACCAGCGCGGCTACGCGCAGGTGCCGGCCCTCGTCTCGGCGCGGGAGGTGAGTGCCTTCCACGCGGAGCTGGACCGGCTCAGCTCCGACCGCGCGCTGCGCGAGGACGAGCGGGTGATCGTGGAACCGACGTCGAACGAGGTCCGCTCGATCTTCGAGGTCCACAGGATCAGCAAGGTCTTCCACGACCTGGTCAACGACCCGCGCCTGGTGGAGCGCGCCCGGCAGATCCTCGGGTCGGACGTGTACGTGCACCAGAGCCGGATCAACTACAAGCCCGGATTCGGCGGGGGCTCCTTCTACTGGCATTCGGACTTCGAGACGTGGCACGCCGAGGACGGCATGCCACGGATGCGAGCGGCCAGCGTCTCCATCTCGCTGACCGAGAACTTCACGCACAACGGCGCCCTGATGATCATGCCCGGCTCGCACAGGACGTTCGTGTCGTGCGTCGGCGCGACCCCGAACGACCACTACCGGGCGTCGCTGAGGAGCCAGCACGTGGGCACACCCGACCAGGACTCGCTGACCATGCTGTCCGAGCGGCACGGCATCGACGTGCTCACCGGCCAGGCGGGCGACGCGACCGTGTTCGACTCCAACTGCATGCACGGTTCGGGCGGCAACATCACGCCCTACCCCCGGTCGAACATCTTCATCGTGTTCAACAGCGTCGAGAACGCGTGTGTGAAACCGTTCGCCGCGTCCGACCCGCGCCCGGAGTTCCTGTCCGCGCGTGACTTCACCCCGGTCGGCCGCTGAGGTTCGACACCAGGATTCCCCTCGTGCGGGCGGGCGCGTGCCCGCCCGCACCCGTGTCAGGTCCGGGTGAGGGTGTTGACGAGGACGCCGCCCAGGGCGCCGTGGGCCCGCTTGGTCGCGGGGCGCAGGGCGCCTACGTCGACACGGGTGTAGGACGAGCCCAGGTGGTCGTCCCAGGGGACGCGGACGATCGCCCGGCAGCGACCGCGCGCGACCCGTTCGGCGGCGTCCACGTCCTCCAGGCTGCGTTTGCTCACCCCGTTCACCACGAGCACCGAACTGGCCCGCAGGGCGCCGTAGCCGTTGCCGTCCAGCCACTCGAAGGTCATGGAGACGGCCCGCTCGGCGTCGGCGTTGGCCGGGGCGACCAGGACCAGGCCGTCGGCCACCGGGAGTGCCCTGGCCACGCCGGTCGCGGCGGGGTCGAGCAGAGTCACGGAGTAGAAGCGGCCGAGCAGATCCGTCAGATGGGCGTAGTCGCGGTCGTCGAGTGTCTGGACGTAGGGGTCGTCCAGGGTCTGGACGACCTCCAGCCCCGTGCTCGCCCGGGAGGTGTAGCCGCGCATCCGCGCGTAGTCGTCGACCTCGTCCGCGTTGGCGAGCAGAGCGGTGAGGGTCTCGGGGGTCTGAGCGCCGACGCGACGGGAGAGGCCGTTGGGACCCGGGTTGACGTCGACCGCGACGACCGGTTCGTCCCGGTGGGCGGCGAGGGTGTGCCCGATCATGAGCGAGGTGACGGTCTGACCGGCACCGCCGGTGCAGCCGAGCACGACGAGGCTGCGGGGTTCGGTCAGCGGGGTGCGCAGCCGCGCGATGTCGCTCGCGGGCAGGTCGGAGCGGACGGGGGTGGCGCCGCCGGTGACCACCTTGGCCAGACGACGCCAGCCGCGCGTGCCGCCGGAGTCGTGGGCGGCCGGGTCCTGCGGTCCGGGGGCCGCGGGTACGGGGCGCGGGGCCGGGACGCCGCGGGGGGTGTCGCCGAGGCGCTCCTGTTCGCCGGTGCCGTGGTCGAGTTCGAGAGCGGGCCTGGGCTCCTCGCGACGCGGGGGCTCGGGGGCCTCGCCGGGCACGGGCCGACCGAAGAGGTGGCCGAGCTTGCGCGCGTTCTGCGCGACGCGGTGGAAGGCGCCGTCGTGCGGGTCGTGGACGTCGGGGTGGGTGTGGGGGGTGGCGGCCTGGTCGGAGACTTCGTCCCGGGCCGATGCGGCGGCGCGCTCCTCGGCGAGGGCGTCCGCCATGCTGCGGTTGGCGCGGGGGTCGCGGAGGGGCGCGTCGGAGGAGCGCCGGTCGGCCTCGCGGCGGCGGGCGAGCGCGGCGGCCTCGGCCTCCTCCAGGTCCTCCGCGGTCCGGCGAGGAGCGGCTTCCTCGCCGGAGCGGGTGCGGGAGGTGGGGGCGTCGGGGTTGGAACCGGCCGTGGTCCGGGGGTTGTCGGAGGCCTCGGACGGTGACGGGGCGTCGGCTGTGGCCTGGGCGTCGGCCGTGGCGTGGGTGTCAGGGGTGGACCGGCTGTCGGCGGTGGCCTCGGTGCCGGACGCGGTCGCCGCAGCCTCATCCTCGGAGCTGCTCCGGGCACTCGACGTGGTCCGGGGGACCGACGTGGGTCGGACATCAGAAGAGGTCCATGGGCCGGACGTGGCTCCGGAGGCGGAGCCCGGAGAGTCCGATACGGGCTGCGCGACCACGGGCTCCGACGTGTCCCGAGAGTCAGTCGCGGCCCGCGAGGCCGAGGTTGCCCCGGGGGCGGACGAGCCCCGGGAATCGGGTGTGGACTGGGCACCGGACGAGGTCCGGGCACTCAACGTGGTCCGGGGGACCGACGTGGGTCGGGCATCAGAAGAGGTCCGTGGGCCGGACGTGGCCCCCGAGTCCGACGAGTCCGAGGTCGGCTGATCTCCTGACGTCGCCCCCGAGACGGGGGTGGCCCGGGATTCGGAGCTGGTTCCGGAGGCGGACGTGTCCCGCGCATCGGCCTCGGGCCCTGGCCCGGCACTGGACCGGGAGCCGGGGCGTCGGCCGGGCGCGGCGTCGCCGTCGGTCGCGCCGCGCACCTCGGCGAAACTCGCCAGCTCCCCCGTTCCGTGGTCGAGCTGCGTGAACGGCTTGGCCTCGGTGGCTTCGCCACTGGTGGCGGGTGTGCTGTCGTCGGCGGCACCAGCCGCCGAATCCTCGGACGCGGGCGTGGCGGCGGCGTCGGTCGTCGGCTCGGCGGGACCGTCGACGTTCTCCTCCCGCAGCTCGCTGGCCGGGATCACCGGGTTCCCGCGGTCACCCACCTTGGGCTGGTCGGGGTGTCGCTTCTTGCCGTCGTCGAACCACTCCGCGGGGCTCTCCGCCTCCGGTTCGCGCTCGCCGTCGCGCAGGGCGTCGGCGAACGTGGGCCGCGGCGGTGCGGGGGTGTCCGCCTTGCTGAGGTGCTGGTCGAGCACCGACATGTGCTCTTTCCACTCCGGCCCGCGGTCCTCGTCGTCGTGGCTCGGCTGGGAAGGCATGGCGGCCTGCTCGCCGGTCCCGTGGTCCAGCTCCAGCGGAGGCTTCGCCGACGGCTCGGCCGGTTCCTCCACCGTGTCGGCGGGTTCGGCGGTGTCGTCGGAACTCGTGGTCGGCTCGTCCTCCGGGGTGGCGGAGGTCGGCGGCAGCCACGGGGCGGAGGGGCTCTCCGGCGTGACGGGGCGTCCGGTCGCCGCCGCGTAACGTTCGGCGTAGTCGGAGAGGTCGCCGAGGTTCGCGCGGTCCGACGACTCCTGCTCGGTTCCGCCCTGCCGTGCGCTGTCCAGCTCCCAGGGCGCCGCGTGGGGGCGGCCCTTGCGGCGGGGCGGGCGGGGCGGCTCGTCGGCGGGAAGCGCGGTGCCGCGTGACCGTGCGAACGGCGGCTCCTGGGGGGCGCGTTCGCGCACACGCTCGCTCCGGCGCTCGTCGAGCTCGCGGGCGACACGGATGCCCTGAACACGTCCGCGCAGGCGGCGGGCGGCGGAGGACTCGGCCGTCTCGGGCTCGGGGGCGGACATGACCTCCTCGGCGCGGCGGCGCTCGCGTTCGCGCTCGGGGCCGGAGGTCGCCTCGTCCATCTCGGCGCGGCTCATCGCCCCGGTGTCGCCGACCTCGTAGGCCGCCTTGGCGCTGAGGCCGACGGGGGTCTGGCCGGAGGGGGCGCGCAGGCGGGTGAGCCACTCGGCGTCGTCGCCCTCCTCCTCGTGCTCGTCCGGAGAGTCGGCCTCGGTGGGGGTCGGGGGCACGGGCTCCAGGGCGAAGCCGAAGTAGTTCAGCACCCGACGGCTCACCCCGCGGGTGTCCGCGGTCTCGGTGCGAACCTCGTCCTCCGCCGGGACGTACACGGGCTCGTCGGCGACGGCGGGTTGGGGGCGGGCGGCGGGCCCGGCCACACCGACGAGCGGCGGGGCCGACTCCGGGGTGGGGTGTTCCGGTTCCTCCGCGACGACCGGCTCGGCGATCTCCGGAGCGGCGTGCTCGGTGCGGCGCCGCCCGGCCACGGGCAGCGGACCGGCGTCCGGGTGGCGGTGCCACACGCGCACCACCACCCGGACCTCGCCGGACTCGTACTCGGGGGCCAGCCGCGTGTACACGCGGGACTCGGTGAGGAACCGGGCCTGGGAGATGAGCAGTTCGGTGAGGCGTTTGCCCTCGATCACCGGCCGGGTGGCGAGCACGGTGATCACTCCGGGCGGCACCACCCACAGCACCAGGTGCCAGCCGTTGCCGAAGGTGAACGGGGCGTTGAGGATGCTGAGCAGCACCACCCAGATCGCGAAGACCCCTAGGGCGACCCCGAAGGTCCCCACCGGGAGCGGCATGGGCAACCGGAAATCGTAGAGCTTGTACAGCCGCTTCTCGATACGCCAGATGTTGGTGTATGTGGGCAGATCCACGTTCCCGGCCTCCCTCGCCTATTCCGCCGATACGCCCATCGCTCGCGCGAGCGCCACCGCGATGACCTCGATGATGCCGGGGACGTAGAAGACGATCCCGATGAAGATCGCCAGGATGATGAACTGCGCGAACCGCGTGATCTCCCGCGTGAACAGGAAGAACACCGCCACGATCGACACGATGACGAGGAAGAGCGGCCCGAAGAAGCCGCGGAGGAAGTCGGCGAGGCCGCCGGTGTCCGGGGCCTCCTGCGTCGGCGCCGCGAGATGGAGCAGGTCGGCGCCGCCCGCCTGGGCGAGGGCGTCCGTCGTGGAGGACAACAGGGGGAGCATGTCAGGCGCCGTCCTCCGGTGTCGTCTTGCGTGTGCGCATGGTTCTTCTCGTCTCCTTGCCTACGGGCCCCGTCAGCCGCCGAACGAGCTCGGGGCGCCCTGGATGTCACGCACGTGCCACTCGTCGCCGGAGTCGACCACGGTGACCAGGTAGTCCTGCACCAGCTGGCCGGCTTCCGTCCCGTCGGAGGCCGGGACGTTCCAGCGCACGGTGGCCGCCACCTGTCGTACGTCATCATCCCCGGTCGAGGACTGGGATGGCACCGTGATCTCGGACAGTTCGGCGAATTCCAGGGTGTTCTGCGGAAGTGGGGTGATCGAGGCACCCTGTTCCAGGAATCGCTCCAGGAACTCCGGCTCCCCGGCGTAGGCCTCGAAGAAGCCGGGCAGCACCTCCTGGAGCTGCTCGGTGGCGGCCGGGTCGGTCTCGAAGGCCGCGCCGGGCGGCAGCGTCGCCCGCGTGGGCGCGGCCAGCAGCGCGGGGCGTCCGGAGACCACCAGGGCGTCCTCGTCGGCGTAGACCGGCACGTCCAGGCGCATGGGTTCGCCGTTGACGTCGGCGCGGACGACGACGATCGCGTTGTTGTCGTCGAGGACGTCGACGGCGACGACGGTGAGGTTGTCGCCGGTGAGGCTGTCGGCCGTGGCGTCGAGGGCGGTGGCCTCGCCCTCGGGGACGAACGCGGCGAGTTCGCCCAGACGCTCCTCGGTGTCGGAGGTGTCGAGGTAGACCTCCGCGAAGCGGAGCGCGAAAGCCGCGGACGCGGTCTCGGGGTAGGCGACGGCGTCGCCGGTCTCGGGCTCCTCCGCGGTGCTCGGCAGGGCGAAGCCGCCGCGCAGGGGGAACCAGATGCCGTTGAAGACGACGACGACGATGAACGCCCACAGGACGGCGCGGCCCACTCCGACCCACCAGCGCCCGCCGGCCCCCGCGCGGGGTGGACGGGGCCCGGGTACGCCAGCCCCCTCCTCGGTGCCGTCGGTCAGGTCACGCCCGGCCGTGCCGAGCCGTGACGCCTTCGCCATCCCCGCCTCCTGCGCTCAGTCGCCGCCGCCCGATCCGGGCGGCGGATCCACCATGCCCTTGTCTACCCCATCCCTATAGTGAGGCATTGTGCGGGTTGGGAGCGGCCATGGTGGCTCCGCGTTTCCACGCCGATGACGGACGAACCAGACCGGTCGAAGTGCACAAAAGTGATCGAATGCGGAGAATTCCCAGGTAAACGGGACCACGACCGTGCAGGTCAGTGCATTTCCGGATGTCCAAGTCAGGGATTAGTCACCTGGCGGAAAGCAGCGTGTTGCCCCCGGGAGTGAAAAACCGTTGGCGGGATGTAACCGGCGTCTCCCTCGGGGCAGCCATACACGTCTCCGCCGCGCGGGGCCCCGGCGAGACGCGCCGTCCGGGTGACGCGTTCCTCGGAATGCCGGGCAGCCGACCGCTGTTGACGTCCCTCGCAAGCAGACACCCCGCCCGGGGGCGCACCCCTCCCCGAACCCGGTCGCCCGAGAAAGAAGCCGTCACATGCGCGTCGAGATCTGGACCGACATCAACTGCCCCTGGTGCTACGTGGGCAAGGCCCGCTTCGACAAGGCGCTCGACGGCTTCGAGCACCGCGACCGGGTGGAGGTCGTGCACCGCTCCTTCGAGCTGGACCCCTCGCACCCCAGCGGCGAGGGCGTCCCCGTCGTGCCGTTGCTCGCGAGGAAGTACGGCATCACCGAGGCACAGGCCGTCCAGGCCGAGCGGCGCATCGCCGACAACGCGGCCGCCGAGGGTCTGGAGTACCGCACGGAGGGGCGGGACGTCGGCAACAGCTTCGACATGCACCGCCTGCTGCACCTCGCCGCGGAGCACGGCCGCCAGGGCGCGCTGATCGACGTCCTCTACCGGGCCAACTTCGCGGAGGAGCGCTCCGCCTTCGAGGGCGACGAGCGGCTCGTGGAGCTGGCGGTCGAGGCCGGGTTGGCGGCCGAGGAGGCCCGGGCGGTCCTCGCCGACCCCGAACGCTACGCCGCCGAGGTGCGCGCCGACGAGCGGGAGGCCGCCCAGCTCGGCGCCACCGGGGTGCCCTTCTTCGTTCTCGACCGCGCCTACGGCGTCTCCGGAGCCCAGCCCGTCGAGGCGTTCCGCCAGGCGCTGGGCCAGGCCTGGGCGCACCGCTCGCCCCTCACCGTGGTCGACGGTCCGCAGGACGCCGAGGCGTGCGGCCCCGACGGGTGCGCCCCGCCCGCCCGCGACTGACCGGCGGCGAACGCCGTCGCAGGTGGTCATCGCCTGGATCCCCTGTGGCAGGATTGCGCCATGAGCAACGTCTTCTTCGACATCACCATCGACGGTCAGCCCGCCGGCAGGATCGTCTTCACGCTGTACGACGACGTGGTGCCCGAGACCGCGCGGAACTTCCGGGAGCTCGCCACCGGAGAGCACGGCTTCGGTTACGAGGGTTCCTCGTTCCACCGCGTCATCCCGGCATTCATGCTGCAGGGCGGCGACTTCGACAAGGGCGACGGCACCGGCGGCCGAAGCATCTACGGAGAGACCTTCAACGACGAGAACTTCGAACGCAAGCACGACCGGCCCGGCCTCCTGTCCATGGCGAACGCGGGCAGGAACACCAACGGCTCCCAGTTCTTCATCACCACCGTCCCCACCCCCTGGCTGGACGGCAAGCACGTCGTCTTCGGCGAGGTCGTCGAGGGCATGGACGTCGTGAAGGAGATCGAGAAGCTGGGCTCGGCCAGCGGCCGGGTCGCCAAGGAGGCCGCCATCGCGAAGTCGGGCACCGTGTAACGACGCCCGTCACGACACGGAGGGAGTCGGCACGGGCGGCCCGTCGCCCATCCGGCACGGCACGAGCGAAAGGGTCCACCCCCACGGGGGCGGACCCTTTCGGATTTCGTGACCACCGGATCAGCGCGGTGGCGCCGTGTGTCAGACGTTGAAGCGGAACTCCACCACGTCGCCGTCGGCCATGACGTAGTCCTTGCCCTCCATACGGACCCGGCCGGCGGCGCGGGCCGCCTGCATGTCGCCCGCCTCCACCAGGTCGTCGTAGGAGACCACCTCGGCCTTGATGAAGCCGCGCTGGAAGTCGGTGTGGATGACCCCGGCCGCCTCGGGAGCCGTCGCGCCCTTGCGCACGGTCCAGGCACGGGCCTCCTTGGGACCGGCGGTGAGGTAGGTCTGGAGGCCCAGGGTGTCGAAGCCGACCCGGGCCAGCTGCGCCAGTCCCGACTCCTTCTGCCCCATGGACTCCAGGAGCTCCTGCGCCTCCTCCTCGTCCAACTCGGCCAGCTCCGCCTCGATCTTGGCGTCGAGGAAGATCGCCTCGGCCGGGGCGACGAGCTCCTGGAGCTTCGCGCGCAGCACCTCGTTGGTCAGCTCACCGCTGTCGAGGTTGAACACGTAGATGAACGGCTTGACGGTGAGCAGGCTGAGCTCACGCAGCCGGTGCGTGTCCAGGCCCTCGGCCGCGTAGAGCGAGGTGCCGTCGTCGAGGATCTCGCGAGCGGCCAGCGCCGTCTGGAGCAGCTCCTGGGCGTCCTTGTCCTTGGCGTTGCGCTTGGCGTCCTTCTCCAGCCGCGGAATCGCCTTCTCCAGGGTCTGGAGGTCGGCGAGAATCAACTCGGTGTTGATGGTCTCGATGTCACGCGAGGGCTCGATGTCACCGTCGACGTGGGTGACGTCGGGGTCGTCGAAGACCCGGATCACCTGGCAGATGGCGTCGCTCTCGCGGATGTTGGCGAGGAACTTGTTGCCCAGGCCCTCACCGGTCGAGGCGCCGCGCACGATGCCCGCGATGTCGACGAAGTCCACCGTCGCCGGGAGGACCTTCGCCGAACCGAAGATCTCGGCCAGGGTGGCGAGCCGGGAATCGGGCACACCCACGACCCCGACATTGGGCTCGATGGTCGCGAACGGGTAGTTCGCGGCCAGAGCTTCGTTCTTGGTCAGCGCGTTGAAGAGGGTGGACTTGCCGACGTTGGGCAGGCCGACGATCCCGATAGACAGACTCACAAGGTCAGAGTCTATGCGGACCGGCGGGTGGGCAGATCCGTCGCGGCCGAGCCGATCCGTCGCCGTCGGAGGGCGGGGCCAATCACCGAAACGCACTGCGCAGGGGACGCCACGCGCAGTAGGTTCGAGACAGTCGCCGGAGTCCTGGGGCGGAGGGGGCACACGGGGGCGCCGTGGACGGGCGTCGCCCCGGTGTCGCGGGACGCCGAGCGGTCCGCTCCCCCATCCCGCGCCACGACCCCGTTCCCGGGGGAGAAGCAGGGGGAGACAACTGTGGTCACCGACCAACTACGCGCACTCGTACGCCGCTATCCCATGGTGCGCTTCGCCACGCGCCAGATCCGCGTCCACCTCCCCAGACGGCTGGGCGGGCTCGACCCGGCCCGGGTGCCGCCGTGGAACCGGGACCTGACCGTCGTCCTGCCCCGGCTGGAGACCGGGACGCCTCCCACCGGTCCGGACAGCATCGCGCTGCGCCTGCCCGGCGACCTCACCGTCCCGCGGCGCCTGGCCGCGTCGGGCTTCACCCGGCACGAACCCGACAGCCTCGCCTGCTTCCTGGCGATGCTCGACCACGCCCCGCCCGGCGCGGTCCTCGACGTGGGCTCCGGGGTGGGCGTGTACTCGATCCTGGCCAGCGCGCGCACGGAGCGCGCCGTCTTCGCCTTCGAGCCCACCCCGGAGATCGCCTCGGCGGCCCGCGTGGTGTCCCGGAGCGCCGACCTGGGCTTCACCGTCGTGGAACTGGCGCTGAGCAACCACAACGGCACCGCCCACCTGCGCCGGGCCCGGCACAACGACATGTGCAACACGATCGTCCACACCTCGCGCGCCGACCTCGCGCACATCCCGGTGGCCGTGGTGACCCTGTGCCGGTGGAACGAGGAGGCGTCGGTCCGGCCGTCGGTGCTCAAGGTGGACACGGCGGGCACGGAACCGGACGTGGTGGCGGGCGGGCTGGAGGTCCTGCGGCGCCACCGGCCCTGGATGCTGGTGAAGGTGCGCCCGGACCGGGGGCTGGAGGAGCGGCTCATGGCACTGCTCGACCCGCTGGAGTACACGTGGTACCCGGTGAGCGGTCCGCCTCCCTACGAGCCGCGCCCGGAGATCGCCGGGCGGGCGTCGCCCGCGTGGGAGCGGATGTGGATGTTCACCCCCTCCCCGGCCCCGGAGGCGTTCTGGTCCTCGGTCAGCGCGTGGCGGCGCGCCCTGGAGGAGTGCTCGCCCGGGGCGCGGCGGAATCCCTGACCGCGCCCCGGTTCGGGGCCGAACCCTCAGGACGACCCGAGGGTGCCCACCAGCGCGGCCAGGCGCTCCACCGCGGCCGGGTCCTCGCCGGAGGCGTACGTGCGGTCGGCGGTGAGCGCGCTGACCGAGGCCGCTCCCTCCGCGAGGAGCGCCGCGCTGTCCGCGTTCTCCTTCGTCTCGGGCAGGCAGTCCGGGGTGTCCGGTGCGCAGACGGTCACCCCGAGCTCGAAGGAGTCCTCGCCGGAGAACTCGGGGAGCAGGACGGTTCCGGTGCCCGCCTCGGTCCACCGGACGTCGGCGGCGGGCTCTCCGTCCGGGGAGTGCGGGTGGTTGACGTTGACCAGGTACTCACTGGTGAGCAGGTCGGCGCCGTGCATCCGAGCGACGAGGTCCGCGGCGAAGGCGGCGGTGGCGGTGTAGGTCTCGGGGGTGACCATCAGGTCCTCGTCGATCGAGGCGCTCACCGCGATGGACGGGATCCCGGCGAGCTGTCCCGCGAGGGCCGCGCCGACCGTGCCGGAGTTGGGGATCTGGGTGGCCACGTTGGGACCGGAGTTGACGCCCGAGATCACCAGGTCCGGCGCGTCGTCCCAGCCGACCAGCTCCGGCAGGCCGTGGCGGAGCGCGAAGTTCACGGAGTCGACCGGGGTGGCGCTCGGCGAGTCCTCGTCGCAGGGCCCGTCCTCGACGCAGACGCCGTAGACCGCGCCCTCACCGGAGGCGTCGGCGCAGTCGCCGGCGTACTCGTCGGGGAGTCCGGGGTGCTGTCCCAGACCGAACGACCCACTGTGGGAGATGGCGCTGCTCATGCTGGACTGGTAGTCCCAGGGTGCGAAGACGACGACGTCCGCGCCCGCCTCGCACAGCGCCGACCGCAGCTCGTACAGACCGAGGCCGTCCGAACCGTCCTCCTCGGCCGCCTGCATGGAGTCGTCGTTGCCCAGGAGGACCCGGACGCCGTCGAGGGAGGCGGGGGCGAACTCCTCGGGCGCGCCGGTGTCCGAGGCCTGGTCGGAGGAGGTGTCGGGTGCGGTGCACGCGGCAAGGAGGGGGAGTGCCGCCAGGACGGCGGCGCGGCGGATCGTGCGGGATGGCATGAACGGATGACCTTCCGTGTCGGGGGATGGACGCGCGGTGGGCGCGGTGATCCGTCCGGACGCGCGAGCGGTCCGGGCGGAAGCGGGCGGGGTGGGAGGGGGCGGCGATCGGTGCGAAGAACGCACGGCGAAGGCGGGGCGCGTGTGCCGGGCGGGGCGCACGGCCCGTTGACCGGCCGGTGGGCGCCCCGCCCGTGCGGTGGTTACAGCCAGCCGTCGAGGGAGGCGAGGAAGGCCGGGTAGTCGTCCCGGTGGATGCAGTGGCCCGCGCCCTCGACGGTCCGGACGGTGAAGCCGCGCTCGGCGAGCAGGCGGGCGCCGTCCTCGCCCACGGTGAAGCTCGGGTCGGCCAGTTGGACCAGGGAGGGCACCACGGCCTCCTTCGGCATCCGGTCCTCCGCCGACGCCTCGGTGATGACGTCGAAGAAGTCGGGGTCGAAGGCGGCGAACCCGACGAGCTCGGCCTCGACGTCGGCGTCGCTCCAGCGCGGGTTCATGGCGCGCACGCTCTCCGCCGTGGCCTGGGCGACCATGCGGCGCATGGCTCCGAGTGCGGCCGCCGAGGCCCCGCTGAACTGGAACGCCGGGTCGGAGTAGACCGCGCGTGCCGGGCGCAGGCGATCGACGGCCAGGGAGAGGGCCAGACCGCCCATGGAGTGACCGACGGCCAGGTCGGCGCCGGTCGGAAGGGTGTCGACCAGGTCCTGGCCGAGCGCCGTGACGGAGTACTCACCGCGCGGACTCTTCCCGTGGCCGCGCAGGTCGACGCCGATCACCCGGTAGCCGCGGTCGAGCAGGTCGGCTTCGAGGGCATGCCAGGTGCCGTGGTCGGACATGGCGCCGTGGACGAGCAGGGCGGTGCGGTCGCCGTCGCCGGTCACGTGGGTCGCGAGTCGCATGGGTCTCTCCTGTGCGGGTGGTCGGGGACGGGTTCGGGGTGGGTCGGGGGTGCGCGGTGTCAGCGCACCTGGCGGACGAAGACGATGGCGAGCGCCCCCAGGAGGCCGACGGCTGAGCCGACCAGGAACAGCGACCCGTAGCCGCCCAGGTGGAGGATGATCGCCGAGGCGATGAACGGGGCGATGATCTGCGGCCCGGCGGCGGCGATGTTGAGGACGCCCATGTCCCGGGCCGCGTCGGCGTCGCTCGGCAGGACGAGGGTGGCCAGGGCGGTGTCCACGGCCATGAAGCAGCCGAACGCGCTGCCGTTGACCGCGGCGAACACGAGCATGCCGGTCCAGGTCGGCGAGAGGAACGGGATGAGCATCGCCAGAGCGGAGACGACGCCCGAGACCAGCGCGAAGAGCTTGCGGCGGTCGAGGCGGTCGGAGAGCGGTCCGCCGACGGCCGTGGTGAGGACGGTGCCCACGGCGGTCACGAGGGTGAGCACGGTGACGGCGGCGGCGGGTTCCAGGCCCTCGGGCAGCGCGATGAAGTAGTCGAGGATGTAGAGCTGGAAGCCGAAGATGAGGAAGTAGCCGAGGAAGAGCAGGGCGCGGCCGGTGAAGACCAGGGCGAAGTCGCGGTGGGCCAGGGCGGACAGGAAGCGGCCCAGCGCGGCGACGGGGTTGCCGCCCGCGGTGGTGTCGCGCTCGGGCAGCTCGTCGCCTCGGGGGTCGTGGGTGGTCGAGGTGAGCAGGACCGCCGAGGCGACGACGATGCCGCCGAGGACGATGTAGCCGATGGGGAGCTGGGCGGTGAAGAGGGCCGCGAGGCCGGTGCCCAGGACGCCCGCCACGGAGAGCGCGATGCCCATGGCGGCGGCCGCGGTGCCGCGCCGCTCGTGGGGAACGCGGTCGGGGATGATCGCGGTGAGCGCCGCGTGGTGCAGGTTCATGGCGCCCTGAGCCAGGCACCAGCCGATCACGATCATCAGGAGCGAGTCGGCGTAGCCCAGGACGAACACGAGGACGAACGCGGCGAGCGCGCCGCCGAGGAGCCAGGGGTTGCGGCGCCCCCAGCGGGTGCGGGTGCGGTCGGAGAGCGCACCGCCGATCGGGTTGAAGACGGTGCCGAAGACGGCGGCGATCCCGCCGACCAGGCCGAGGTTGGCGACGGCGGCCTGCTCGTCGCCGGGGGTGAGCGCCTGGACCTGGAGGGGGAGCAGAACCGCTCCGATGCCGAGGTAGAAGGCGTAGACGGCGAGGTTGCCCACACCCAGGAGCGGGATGAGGCGGCCGAGGCCACGCCGTCCGGTGGGTGGGGTGGGGGCCTGGGTGGGGGCGGACCCCCGCGCGTCCGGCCTGGGGGAAGCGTGCTCGGACATGTGGTGTCTCCCTGGCGTGAACCTGTGTGACGAAGAAACGCCTGTTCAGGCGTTGGTTACGCGTTTAAGCTAGGTTACGCGTTTAACCTTGTCAATAGATTCGACATCGGCAGTTCACACACGCCGGTCCCGCCGGAAACCTCCGCCGGGCTCCGGCCCCGACAGGCAGGGCAAGATAGGTCCATGACTTCCATCCGCCCCCGACCCGCCACCATCACCGACATCGCCAAGCGCGCGGGCGTGTCGACCGCGACCGTGTCGTACGTCCTCAACGACACCCCGGGGGCGCGCATCCCGGAGGCGACGCGGTCGCGCGTGCGGTCCGTCGCCGACGAGCTGGGCTACGTCCCGCATGCCAGTGCCCGATCGCTGCGCACCGGCAGCAGCGACCTCGTGCTGTACGTGCAGATGGACGTCGTCCAGGGGCCGCTGGCGTCGCGGTTCCTGCACGACCTGTCGCGCGGGCTGCGGGAGCTGGGTTACACGCTCATGCAGTACGGGCCGGAGCGCAGTCGGGGGGTGAAGGCCGCGCGGTCGTGGGCGGGCATGCGTCCGTCCGCCGTCATCGCCGGGGACGACCGGCTCACCCCGGCGGGGATCGAGCTGCTGCGCAAGGCCGACATCCGGGTGATCGCGGTGGGCACGTCCTCCGGGCGAGCCAAGGAGCTGGGCGTGTCCACGCTGACCATGGACCACCACGGGCTGGGTGAGATCGCCGGACGCCACCTGGTCGAGCGGGGCTGTCGCGACATCGCCTCGGTCGTGCCCGGGCAGGACGTGCTGCGCCAGATGGGTGAGCGGCGCTTGGCGGGCGTGCGGTCCGGAGCCGGGGTGGCCGAGGAGTCCGGGTCGGGGGCCGGAGTTGGTTCGGGGACCGGATCCGAGGTCACCGTTCGGCGCCACGACATGGACTGGACACCCGAGAGCGCGGCGGAACTCGTCGGGACGTGGCTCGAGGAGGGGCTGCCCGACGGGGTGTTCGGCTACAACGACGAGTTCAGCGGGCTGCTGCTCGGCGCGCTGGTGGACGCGGGCGTGCGGGTCCCCGAGCAGGTCGCGCTGGTGGGCGCGGACGACGTGATGCTGTGCCAGATGCTGCGGCCGCGGCTGACGAGCGTGCGCATGGAGTCGGAGGACCCCGAGGCCACGGCGCGGCGGATCGTCGACGCGGTCCGGGGCCGCGCCGAGGTCCACCTGTCCCCCTGGACGCCGGTCCTGGTACAGCGGGAGACGTAGGGCCGGCGGCTGGACGGCCGGGTGGGGTGCCCGCGGGCGGGGCGGGCGGAATGCCCGAACAGCCAGGGCGGGGAGGGCACGGACGGCTTGGACGGGGTGCCCGCGGGCGACCGGGGCGGGGAAGCCGTGTCGCACCCGACCCCTGGCTGTCCACAGTTCCGGGAATGGGCCTGGCAGGGCAGACCGCGACCGTGGTTTAGTCGTATTTGGGGGCGCTCACAGCCCGCCCGGCATCGGCATGCCCACCGACGCGCCCGCCCCCGGCCACTCGTCGAGGACCACTCGTCGACGACCTGGGCGGAACGCTCGGGTCGGTGGGCACACGGCATGGCGGGGACGATTGAGATCCCCCTTATAGGTCAGAGGACCACGGTGGAGCCCCGATCCGCCAGCCCTGTCCGGCTACCTGTGGACAACGCGACCTGAGCGGGGGCGCGGCACCTGCCCGCTCGGGGACACGACACGGGCCCCGCCCGGAGACACGACACCGGCCCGCCCGGGACGCGACACCCGCCCACCCGGGGGCGCGGCACCGGCCCACCCGAGGGCACGGCACCCGCCCGCCCGGGACGCGGTACGGGCCCCGCACGGCCGGGTGCTGGTCGGCACACGGCGGCCGGGCGGGGCACGGTCAACGGACGTCGACGGGCGGAGTCCCGTCCACGCGGGTCGACCGGGACGGACCCCCGATCAGCGCAGCTCGACGGGGACGGACAGGCGGGTGTCCTGGTACGAGCGGCCGACCAGCAGCTCGTACGCCCCCGCCACGTACTCCCACTCGTCGGCGTCGGCCGCCCACGTGCGGATCGCGTCGCGCGGCACCGTGACCACGGCCTCGACCGTCGCTCCCGCCGCCGCGCGCACGGTCGCGAACCCGGCCAGCACGCGCGCGGGCCGGTCCCCGGGCTCGCGCGGCGCCAGGTAGACCTGCACGACCTCGTCGCCGTCGCGCTCGCCGACGTTGGTCACCCGTACCCGCACCTCGGCCAGGTCGTCCCCCTCGGTGTCGGGTCCGGCCAGCTCGACGTCCACGGAGTCATAGCGCCACTCCGTGTAGGACAGCCCGTGCCCGAAGCAGAACGCCGGGGCGGTCCCGGTGCGCTCCCAGGCCCGGTAGCCCACGAACACCCCCTCGGTGTAGTCCAGCACGCCGTCGGTGGGCGCCACCTCCAGCACCGGCACGTCCTCCGCCGCGACCGGCCACGTCGTGGGCAGGCGCCCGGACGGGTCCCGGTCGCCGAGCAGCACGTCCGCGAGCGCCCCGCCGACCTCCTGACCGCCGAACCAGGTCAGGAGGATCGCCGACACGTCCTCCCGCCAGGGCATGTCCACCGGCGCACCGGCGTTGACCACGACCACGGTGCGCTCGTTGACCTCCGCGACCCGCGCGACCAGCTCGTCCTGGCGCCCGGGCAGCCGCAGGTCGGAGCGGTCGAAGCCCTCCGACTCGACCTCCGCCGTCGTGGCCACCAGGACGACGGCGACGTCGGCGCCCCGAGCCGCCTCGACCGCCTCCGCGATCAGCTCGTCGTCGTCGGCCATCGGCCCCCGGTGGGTGAGGGTGAAGCCGATGAAGGTGAAATCGCCCATCCCCAGGTCCTGGTGGGTCTTGACCACGCTGACCCGGACCTCCTCACCCGCGGTCAACTCCACCGGGACGGTGGTCGTGGGCGGGTCGAACATCGCCGCGCCCGGGTCGTCGCCCTCGAAGTGCAGCTCACCGTCGAAGACGACGTCGCCGCCGACCGTGAGGACGTAGCGCCCGGCGCCCGAGATCCCGAAGACGTGCTCGCCGGTCGCCTCCGGCGTGAAGGCCCCGCTCACCTCGACCCGGTCCAGCTCGGCGTTGGCCACGCCGCCGGGCAGCTCCCCGATCCAGCGGGCGGTGCCGTCGGGCAGCGACTCCGTGGTCAGCACCCGGCCGTCGGCGGCCAGGAACGCGGCGGTCATCGGCGCCGCCACGGCGGGCAGGTTCGCGCGCGGGTCGGCGCCCACCGCGTAGGTCAGCTCCACGCCCTCGGGCAGGGCGGCCCGCAGCCCCTCCAGCGGAGTGACCGTGCGCTCGGCGAACACGCTGGCGCTGCCGCCACCGCTGGTGCGGGCCTCGGAGGCGGCCAGGCCGATGAGCGCGACCCTTCGCGTCCGGGCCGGGTCGACGGGCAGCGCCTCGCGCTCGTTGCGCAGCAGCACGAAGGACCGGGTGGCGATCTCGCGGGCGACGGCGCGCCCGTCCAGCCCCGACGGCCGGTCGGCGGGGGCGACGACGGGTTCGGCCCCCTCCAGCAGGCCCACGCGGGCGGCGAGCAGCAGGACGCGTCGGGCGAGCGCGTCCACCGCCTTCTCCGGAACGCGACCGTCGCGGACGGCGTCGACGAGGTGCTGGCCGTAGACCGTGTTGGGTCCGGGCATGGCCACGTCGAGCCCCGCCAGGCAGTCGCGGACGGTGTCGCGGGCGGCGGTCCAGTCCGAGACGATGAACCCGTCGAAGCCCCATTCGTCGCGCAGCACGGAGTTGAGGTCGAGGTGCTCGGTCATCGTCGTGCCGTTGACCTTGTTGTACGCGGCCATGACGCCCCAGGGCCGCGCGAGGGCGACGATGCGCTCGAAGGGGGCGAGGTAGATCTCGCGCAGCGTCCGCTCATCGGCGCGCACGTCCACGGTGAAACGGTCGGTCTCGGAGTCGTTGGCGACGAAGTGCTTGACGGTGGTGCCGACCCCGCCGTCCTGGACGCCCAGGACGTAGGCGGCGCCGATCTCCCCGGTGAGGTAGGGGTCCTCGGAGAACGTCTCGAAGTGGCGTCCGCCCAGCGGGGAGCGGTGCATGTTGACGGCCGGGGCGAGCAGGACGTGGACCCCCTTGCGCCGGGCCTCCTGGGCGAGCAGGTGCCCGGCGGTGCGCACGAGGTCGCGGTCCCAGGTGGCGGCGATGGCGGTGGGGCTGGGCAGCTGGATGGAGGGGTCGTCGGGGGTCCAGCGCTCGCCGCGCACGCCGACGGGCCCGTCGGACATGACGAGGCGGCCGAGACCGATGGCGGGGTTGGCGGCGACGGCCCACATGGAGTCGCCGGAGAGCAGGCGGACCTTGGCTTCGAGGTCGAGGGCGGCCAGTGCGGCGTCGACCCGCCGTTCGCGGGCCAGGTCGGCGTCGGTCGGTGCGGTCATGTCTCTCCCACGGGTGCGTCGGGGACACGGAAGGAATTTACCTACCGGTCATTCAGCAAAACACTGACCTCAGATTAAACGCTTAAGCTGAGCGTGTGAAGCCCCCGCGAGTAGCCTGGCCCCGATGACCGAGCCCGAACCCACTCCCGCACCGACCCGACGGGGACGCGGCCGCCCGCCCGCGACCGGACGCCGGGACGAGATCCTCGACGCCGCGCTGGCCGAGTTCGCCGAGTCCGGTGTGCAGGGCACCTCGCTCGCCGCCGTCGCGCGCCGGGTCGGGCTGAGCCAGCAGGGCGTGCTGCACCACTTCCCCAGCAGGGAGGCCCTGCTCATCGCCGCGCTCGCCCGGCGCGACGAGGTCGACGTCCGCGAACTCGACGGCCTCGACGAGACCGCCGCCGTCGTCGAACTCGCCGAACGCAACGCCCGCCGCCCCGAGGTGGTCCGCCTGCACAGCCTGCTCACCGCCGAGGGCCTGACCGGTGACCACCCCGCCTCCGACTACGTCCGCGACCGCTACGCGCGCGTCCGCGAGCAACTCGCGCGCACCCTGCGCGCCGAACACGGGGACCGGCTGCCGAGCGGCGCCACCCCCGACCAGGCCGCGGCCCTCCTCACCGCCGCCATGGACGGCATCCAGCTCCAGTGGCTCTACGACCCGGATTCGGTGGACATGCCGGCCTTGGTGGGACTCCTCACCGATGTCCTGCGTGGCGCGCCTCCGGAATCCGGCCGCTCCTGACACCATGAGCGACATGGACGCCCTCGTTCTCGTTCTCGTGCTCCTCGTCGGTCTGGCCCTCGGGGTCGCGGTCGGTTGGGCCCTGGCCCGCGGCCGTTCGGCCGAGGACCGCGCGAACGCCCGTGCGGCCGAGGAGCGCGCCGCCTACGTCGAGGAACAGCTGGCCGACCGGTTCCGCGCGCTGTCGGCACAGGCACTGGACCAGACCAACCAGCGCTTCCTCGAACTGGCCGAGGGGCGGCTGCGCGCGGTCAGCGCCGAGGCCGGGGGCGACCTCGACGAGCGGCGCCGCGCAGTGGAGCGCATGGTCGAACCGCTGACCGCCACGCTCAACCGGGTGGAGACACAGCTGCGCGAGGCGGACGCTGGGCGGGCCGCCGCCCACGCCGAGCTCGCCAAGCAGGTCGAGCTGGTGCGTGAGGGCTCCGAGCGCCTGCGGGACCAGACGCGGGCGCTGGTGACCGCGCTGCGGCGGCCGGAGGCACGCGGACGGTGGGGCGAGCTGCAACTGCGCAGGGTGGCGGAGCTGGCGGGGATGTCCGCGCACTGCGACTTCGACGAGCAGGCGAGCACGGGCGACGGCGCCCTCCGCCCGGACATGGTGGTGCGCCTGGCGGGCGGCAAGAACATCGTCGTGGACGCCAAGGTGCCGCTGGCCGCCTACCTGGACGCGGTCGAGTCCGAGGACGAGGCGGTCTCGGACGAGCGGATGCGCGCCCACTCCAGGCAGCTGCGCACCCACGTCGGCCAGTTGGCGGCGAAGTCGTACTGGGCGGCCTTCGCCCCGGCGCCGGAGTTCGTCGTGCTGTTCGTTCCAGGGGAGGCGTTCCTGGCCCCCGCCCTGGAGCGCGATCCGGGGCTGCTGGAGCACGCGATGGCGCGGCGGGTGCACATCGCCACGCCGACGACGCTGATCTCCCTGCTGCGCACCGCGCAGTACGCGTGGCAGCAGGAGGCGCTGAGCGAGAACGCGCGGGAGGTGTTCGAACTGGGCAAGCTGCTGCACAGCCGCCTCAGCACACTGGGCGGGCACGTGGAGGGCCTGGGCCGGGCGTTGGGCCGGACGGTGAGCGCGTACAACCAGACGGTGGGCTCCCTGGAGAGCCGGGTCCTGGTGACCGCCCGCCGGTTCAACGAACTCGGGTTGGCGGACGGCGAGCTGGAACGGCCGTCGGGTGTGGAGGAGCGTCCGCGCACGACAGCCGCGCCCGAACTGTCCGCACCTGAAATGGTTGAATAAGGAATGTCCGTCACCGCGTCGATCACAGCCCGCGACGAAATTCGGCGCGAGGTTAACGCGAACAAGGGTCAGACCCAAACGGGTCCAGAAGGTACCGCTCCGCCGGTGTGGCACCGGATCCAGGCGGAACCATCACGCCCCAACCCGGTGTCCAACGGGTGGAAGACGTGTTCGTCGCGGATGGGGCAACCAGCCGAAATGGCGACACGATCCAAGGAAAAGTCACCGAAGACTCACGTGAAGTGACACACTGAACACTGTGAGTAACACACTTGGGAGGCGCACGGTCATGCCCCCGCGGAAGGCGGATGGTCCGAGGCCCGGACACCCACCGCACTCCGTACGGCCCCGCGGCCGCGGACGGGACGTCCCTCGCGCCACGAAGTCCAACCGTACGGATCCACCACCCTCGGCGCCCGAGCGGCGGCCGCCCCGCCTGACCGGCCGGGGCGGGGTGCTGCTGATCTGCGTCCTCAGCTTCGCCGGGACGATGATCGCGCACTGGACGTCCGCCCCCGCGGCCCCGGGGCTGGCCTTCACCACCGCGTGCCTGGTCACCGCGTCACTGGTCCGGCCGAGCGACCTGCTGTCGCTGTCGGTCAGCCCGCCCATCGCCTACTTCGTCGCCGTGGCCGCCGCCGAGAGCCTGATCGCGTTGGGCAACGAGGGTTTCGCCCGCGTGCTGACGCTGGGTCTGGCCTCGCGCCTGGCGGAGGTGGCCCCGTGGCTGTTCCTGGGCACGGCGCTGGTGCTGGTGATCGGGGTCTTCCGAGGGTTGCCCGGCAACATCCGCGAGCTGAGCGACGACGTCAACGGTCGGCGGTAGCGCCCCCGAGGGGACGTCCGCCCGGCGGCGGGGGACGCCTAGAAGGGGGCGTCGTCGTTCTCGGAGGCCTCACCCTGACGTTCGTCCATGGCGGCGGCCAGCTTGGCGCGGGCTCCCTCCAGCCACTGTTCGCACACGCGTGCCAGCTCCTCGCCGCGCTCCCACAGCGCGAGGGAGTCCTTGAGGCTGAGACCGCCGGACTCCAACTGTCGGACGACGTTGTTCAGCTCCTCCCGGCTCTCCTCGTAGCTGAGCTCGGGCTCGGCGTTCGCCGTGTCCTGGTCGTCGACCCGCTTCGCCATGTCTACTCCCCCTCCGTGGTGTGCTCGGTGTCGTCCGTGCGTTCGGTGTCTCCGGTTCGCCCGGGGCGCCCGGTGTCCTCGGTGTGGATCGCGTCCACGGTCGCCGTCAGGCTGTCCTCGGCGAAGCGCACGCGCAGGGACTCCCCCACGCTCGGCTCGGCCGCGGACCGGACCACCGACCCGTCCCCGCGCTGCACGATGGCGTAGCCCCGCGCCAGGGTGGTGGCCGGGGACAGGGCGTGCAGGCGGGCCCGCGTGTGCCCGAGCCCCTCGCCCGCCCGGTCCAGGGAGACGGTCAGGCTGCGACGGGCGCGGTCGCGCAGTTCCAGGACCTGTTCGGTGAGGCGGTCGATCTCGCGGACGGGGCTGGCCAGCGCCGGACGCGAGCGGATGCCCCGCAACCAGGCGAGTTCACGCTCCACTCCGCCCCGGATGACCCGGCGTCCCCGGTCGCGCAGCTGCCGGATGATCTCCAACTGCTCCCCCACGTCGGGGACGGTCCGCTTGGCGGCGTCGGTGGGCGTGGAGGCGCGCAGGTCGGCGACGTGGTCCAGCAGCGGGGCGTCCTGCTCGTGCCCGATCGCGCTCACCACCGGCGTCCCCGCGGCGGCCACCGCCCGGACCAGCGCCTCGTCGGAGAACGGCAGCAGGTCCTCCAGGGAGCCGCCGCCGCGCGCGATGACGATGACGTCGACGTCCGGGTGCGAGTCCAGCTCCTTGAGCGCCTCCATGACCTCGCGGACCGCGCGGTCGCCCTGCACGGCGACGGGACGGACCTCGAAGCGCACGGCGGGCCAGCGGCGGCGGCCGTTCTCCAGCACGTCCCGCTCGGCCGCCGAGTCACGGCCGCAGATGAGGCCGACCGTGTTGGGCAGGAACGGCAGCGGGCGTTTGCGTTCGGCGGCGAACAGACCCTCGGCCGCCAGGGTGCGGCGCAGCTGGTCGAGCCGGGCGAGGAGTTCGCCGAGACCGACGTGGCGGATCTCCAACGCGCGCAGCGAGAAGGTGCCGCGCACCTCGTAGAAGTCGGGCTTGGCGTGGACGACCACGCGCGCCCCGGCCTCGGGCGGCGGGCTCTGCGCGTCCAGGACCGAGGTCTGGCACACGACGCGCACGGACACGTTGGCGACGGGGTCGCGCAGGGTCATGTACGCCATGCGGCCACGCCGGTTGAGCTCGGCGATCTGGCCCTCGACCCAGATCCGGCCCAGGCGGTTGATCCAGTTGCCGACGGCGCTCAGCACGACGCGTACCGGCTGCGGCGCCTCGGCGGAACTCTCCATCCCCATACCGAACGACCCTACGGGAGGCCGCCGACAACCCCGCACGACGCGGCCCGCGGCCGGACGGATCCTCAGTTGACGACATGGAAAGTCAGCGGCTAAGTTTCCAGCATGGAAACTGAACCCGTGACCCCCCGTCCGACCCCCGAGGAGGCGGCCGCCGCGCTGCGCGAGGTGGAGGAGGCCCAGGAGACGACGCGTGCCGTGAGGGTGCCCGCCTGGTACTACCCGGTGCTCGGACTGATCGTCGCCCCCTACGGACTGCTGTTCGTCATCCCCCGCACTGGCGTGTGGCTCGCCGTGTACCTGCTCGGTCTGGCCGTGTTCATGGCCGCGACCGTCGTGCTGATGCGGGTCGGCGTGAACCAGATGGGGGTCTTCCGGTGGCTGACCTTCGAGGAACTGCGGCCCATCGCGATCTGGTCCCTGTTCCCGGTCCTCGGAGGGATCGGGCTGTACCTCGCCTACGGCACCCCGTGGGCCTGGGTCGCCGCGACCGTCGGGCTGGGCGCCGCCATCGCCCTGTTCGGTCCGTACCACCGCCGCACCAGCCCCTACTACCAGGAGGGCGGGAACCGTTGAGCGCCGAGTCGGACGACGGTTTCAACGCGACGATCCACGCACCCCAGCGGCTGCGGATCTGCGCGATGCTCGACGCCGCCGACCGGGTCGAGTTCGCCACCGTCCAGGCGCGCCTGGAGGTGAGCGCATCGGTCCTCAGCAAACACGTGAGCGTCCTGACGGACAAGGGCTACCTGGACCAGAGCCGGGCCACACGGGACCGACGACAGCGCGTGTGGCTCTCCCTCACCAAGGAGGGGCGGTCCGCCTACCGCACCCACGTGGCCGCGCTGCGCGCGATCACGGGCGCCTGAGCGCACCCCCGGCGGGGCCGCCGGAACGGCGGGGCGGCCCCGCCGCGACGGGAGCGGTCACTCGGCGGACTCCAGCTTGGCGATGCGGTTGTCGTACATCTTGATGAACTCGGGCCGACCCTGGTGCGCGACCTCGTAGGCGCGCAGGTCGCGGACCTGGCCGATGGTGAGCTTGCGCAGGCGGGCACGGATCGAGGGCAGCGTGAGGTCGTCGTAGGTGGGGACGGCGAGCTCGTCCGCGCTGGGGGCCGCCTCCTTGCGGACCCGCTCCAGGACCTCGTCGCTGGCGACCTCGGTGTGGGCCTCGGCGACCGCGATCTCCTCGGCGATCTCCGCGCTCCTCTCCTGGAGGTCGGCCGTCGCGGGCGCGGGGGACTCGGGCGAGGTCTCGTCGACGGAGGCGGGAGCGTCGTCGCCCGCCGCGGTCTCGGCGGCGGTCTCCTCCGCGACGGCCACGGCCTCCTCGGAAGCGGAGTCCTCGGTCCTCTCCGGAGCGTCGGCCTTCGCGGACTCCCCGGCCTCCTCGGCGGCCGGGCGCTCCGTGGCGGCGGCCTCGGGAGCCTCGCTCGCGGGGGGCGCCTCGGCGGCCGGGGGTTCCTGCGGCTCGGCGCTCCGGGGCGCGGCGGGCTCGGCCGCCTTCGCGGGAGCGGTGACGGGCATGGCCTCCTTGCGCCCGAAGATCCCCTTGACCAGGGTCAGCAGCTTCGTGGCGACGGTCGGATTCGACATAGGACGGGGGCTCCTGATGCTTTCGGCGGGTGGGCGAGCGGCGCGCGTCCAGCAAACCAGCAAGGCCGTGTTGGGGGCGAACCGTCGATCGGATGCGATGGTGAACCAGGATAGAGGAGGGAGGATCACCATGAGCAGGGGATAAGTGAACGATTTCGCCACGTCGAGGGAGAACGGGCGACGTTTCGCCCTCCCGTCCGCCCCGGCCCGACCCTCACACGGCCCCCGTCCGGACCGGTCCGGAGAACGTCCACGTCAGTGCCCTCTCCCACATCCGCCCCGGGAACCGCTCGGGACACCTAGGATGGAGGACATGACTGCGACGACCACTGCGACGAACCAACGCCGTGTCCTGCTCGCCAACCCCCGCGGATACTGCGCCGGTGTCGACCGCGCGGTCATCACCGTCGAGAAGGCCCTGGAGCAGTACGGCGCACCGATCTACGTGCGCAAGCAGATCGTGCACAACACCCACGTGGTGCGCACCCTGGAGGAGCGCGGCGCGATCTTCGTCGAGGAGACCGAGGAGGTGCCCGAGGGCGCCATCGTCGTCTTCTCCGCGCACGGTGTGTCCCCCGCCGTCCACGAACAGGCCGAGCGGCGCAAGCTCAAGACCATCGACGCCACCTGCCCGCTCGTGACCAAGGTCCACAAGGAGGCCAAGCGCTTCGCGGCCGAGGACCGGGACATCATCCTCATCGGCCACATCGGCCACGAGGAGGTCGAGGGCACCAGCGGTGAGGCCCCCGAGCACATCCAGATCGTGGAGAGCCCGGACGAGGTGGACAAGGTCCAGGTCCGGGACCCGAACAACGTCTCCTGGCTGTCGCAGACGACGCTGTCGGTCGACGAGACGACCCAGACCGTGAACGCGCTCCGCGACCGGTTCCCCAACCTGCTCGACCCGCCCAGCGACGACATCTGCTACGCCACGTCCAACCGCCAGGACGCGGTCAAGGCCATGGCCCCCGAGTGCGAGCTGGTCATCGTGGTCGGCTCCGACAACTCGTCGAACTCGGTCCGCCTGGTCGAGGTCGCCCTCGACGCCGGCGCCGACGCCGCCCACCTCATCGACAACGCGTCGCTCATGGACGACGCCTGGCTGGAGGGCGTGACCACGGTCGGCGTCACCAGCGGCGCGTCCGTGCCGGACATCCTGGTCCGCGAGCTGCTCGACAAGCTGTCCGCGCGCGGCTACGACTCGGTCACCCCGGTGACCACGGCCGACGAGACCCTGACCTTCTCGCTGCCCAAGGAGCTCCGCCGCGACCTGCGCGCCGAGTAGTCCACACGCGAGACGGCCCCCGCCGATCGGCGGGGGCCGTCGCCGTGCGGTGACCTCCGGAAGGGGCGGGCACCGGGGACGCTCCGCTCAGTCGTCCTCCGGCTCCTCGGACGCGTCGTCACCGTCGTCGTCGGTCTCCAGCCCCTCGGCCAGGCGGGCGAGCTCGTCGACGTCCGCGCTGCCCGCGACGACCAGGGTCACGTCCTCCTCGTACAGGACGAGCGCGCCCCAATCATCGGACTCGTGGTGGTCCCACTCGCGTCCGCCCACCGCGACCGTGCCGACCTCCTCCGCGTCGCGGACCTGCTCGGCCACGAACCCGTCCGGATCGGCGTCGCTCTGGACGAACCTGGCGTGGCTGTCCGCCGCCGTGGCGTAGCCGACGCTCCACTCGACGGGACCGCTCGTGTCGAGGGTCGAACTGGTGGGCGTCCACCCCTGGGCCGGAAGGTCCTCCGACGGGACGGTCACCGGGTAGTCGGCCGCCTCGCGCAGGACGTCGATGTCGGGACGGTAGTCCACGGTCGGGATGCGCTCGCCGGAGCGGGTGGAGACCACGAACGCCATCACCAGGAGGATGCCGACGACGATCCCGAGGGAGATGGCGTAGTTGACGAAGGTCGCGTTGGACCGGCTGTACTCACTCATGACGCACCCCAGCTTGCCGCAGGTCCCGGACCTCTCTGACCCGGGGTCGGTCTGGCCCCCGTCGTCACTCCCGGCGCCCGGGCTCCAGCTTGGCGAGCAGCCGCGTGATGTCGTCGGCCAGAGCGTGCGCGTCCGCGTCGTCGCGGCGCACGACCTCGGCCACGGCCAGCAGCATCGCGCCGCTCACCACGATCAGCAGCGCCTCGTCCACCGGCTCGTCGGCCTTGCGGAACAGCGCCACGTTGCGGTCGGTCCACTGGGTGAGCCGCGCGCGCAGCTGGTAGTCGAATCCGGGCGGGCCGTCGCCGCTGAAGAACAGCCGTGCCGTGTCCCGCTCCTCGATGCATCCCAGCAGGTAGGCACGGGCGGCGATGTTCATCAGCCGTGTGGGGTCGCTCTCACCGGCCGCGCGGGCGTCCACCACCGCCTGGTGGGTGCGCTCCTGCTGCCGCTGCTGGAACTCCTCGTACAGGGCCAGGTACAGGTCGGCCTTGCCCGTGAAGTGGTGGTACAGGCTGCCGACACTGGCGCCCGCCACCGCGACGACCTCGCTCACGCCCGCCTTCGCGAAGCCCACGGTGTTGAAGACCTGGGCCGCCGCCCCGAGCAGAGCACTACGGGTGGCCGCGCCACGCGGGGACACCCGCGCGGGCTTGTCCGTCTTGTCCACTGTCATGCCCTCACTCCAGTCCGCGTGCCGCCAGACTAGACGGTACCTGGCACGTCGCGGGCGGCGTCATCTGGTGCGGCGCACCCACAGCAGCCGGGGATCACGTCGGGTGACTACCCTAGGTGCCGAAGCCCCGCCCCGATCCCTGACGAAAGGTGTCACTCCATGTCGCAGGCCAGCGGCTCGCCCGCGTCCCCCACCGCCACCGCCCCTGCCCCCGACCGCAACCTCGCGCTCGAACTCGTCCGCGTCACCGAGACGGCCGCGCTGGCCGCCGCCCGCTGGGTCGGCAAGGGGGACAAGATCGGCGCGGACGGCGCCGCCGTGCGCGGCATGCGGCACATGATCAGCACCGTCTCGATGAACGGCACCGTGGTCATCGGCGAGGGCGAGAAGGACGACGCCCCCATGCTCTTCAACGGTGAGCGCGTCGGCGACGGCGGCGGCCAGGAGTGGGACGTGGCGGTCGACCCGATCGACGGCACCACGCTCACCGCCATGGGCATGCCCAACGCGATCGCCGTGATCGCGGTGAGCCCCCGGCACACCATGTTCGACCCGTCCGCGGTGTTCTACATGGAGAAGCTCGCCACCGGCCCGGAGGCCGCCGAGGTCGTCGACATCGCCGCTCCGGTGGGTGACAACATCCGCGCGGTCGCGCGGGCCAAGGGCAAGTCGCCGCAGGACGTCACGGTGGTCATCCTGGACCGCCCCCGCCACAAGCAGATCGTCCAGGACGTGCGGGACGCGGGCGCGCGCATCAAGTTCATCCGTGACGGCGACGTCGCGGGCGCGATCATGGCCGCCCGCGCCGGGACCGGTGTGGACCTGCTGCTCGGCATCGGCGGGACCCCGGAGGGCATCATCGCCGCCTGCGCGATGAAGTGCCTGGGCGGTGTCATCCAGGGCCGCCTGTGGCCCAAGGACGAGCCGGAGCGCCAGAAGGCGATCGCCGCCGGCCACGATCTGGACCGCGTGCTGAGCACCGACGACCTCGTCTCCTCCGACGACGTGTTCTTCGCGGCGACGGGCATCACCGACGGCGAGTTGGTCGGCGGGGTGCGCTACGAGTCCTCCCGGGTCATCACGGACTCGCTCGTCATGCGCGGCCGGAGTGGTACCGTCCGCCAGGTGCTCAGCGAGCACCGGCTGAGCAAGCTGTCGGCCTACAGCGGAGTGGACCTCACGTCCGCCCCGTAACCGTCCCACCCGCACGGGACCGGTGAGGCCACGCGTCGCACCCGTCACACCAGGAACACGACCACGTCGGGAACGCAACGGAGCCCGCGCGCATCAGATCTCGTGTTCCCCGTGTGGTCGCACACCGAGTTCCCGCTCATCGGAGGTCCGATGTCCTACCCCGATCCCCCGCAGCAGCCCCAGTGGCAGCCGCCCCAGCCCGGGCGGCCCGCCCCCGGCTTCGGGCCGCCCCAGGGCGGCGTGCCCGGGCAGCCGCCGTACCCCGGTGGCGGCGCACCCGGCGGTCCGCCGCCGGTCGGTCCGCCCCCCGGCCAGTTCGCGGGCGGTCCGTACCCGGGTGGGCCGGTCCCGCCGTCGGGCGGGCGGCGCAACCGCTGGCTGATCCCCTCGGCCGTCGGTGTGGCGGTCGTGGTGATGGCGAGCACGGTGTGGGCCACGGTGGCGCTGGTCGACTTCGGCGGCCCGAAGCCCGAGTCCGTCCTGCCCGCGAGTGCGGCGGCCTTCGCCAAGCTCGACCTGTCCATCGACGGCGCCCAGGCGATCGAGCTGCTCCAGTTCGTCGAACGGCTCCCGGACGAGGTCACCGAGGAGATGGGTGAGCCCGACGGCGACATGACGGAGACGTTCGCGGAGGGCTTCACCGAGGTCTTCCCGGACGCCCGTCAGAGCGAGGTCGAGGAGTGGATCGGCCAGGGCGTGGGCGCCGCCGTCTGGCCGACGGACTCGTCGAGCGTCGACGGGGACATGGCCGGAGCGGTCGCGCTGGCGGTGACCGACGAGCGGTTGGCCGAGGAGACCTTCGCCGACATCGAGGGCGACGACCTGGCCTACGAGGTCGTGGACGGCTTCGTCGTCTTCTCCGACTCCGACGCGATGCTGGACGACCTCCAGGACCAGATGGAGGAGTTCGGCCCGCTGGAGCGCGACGACGTCTTCTCCTCGGACATGGCCGACCTCCCCTCCGGGAGCCTGGCCGCGATGTGGGCGGACGGCGCGGCGCTCATGGAGTTGGAGGAATTCGCGAGCGATGAGTACGGCCTCGTCGAAGCCCAGCGGATCAGTGGCCGGATGACCGCGTCCGTGCGCGTGGACGGCGACTACCTCGAGGCGCGGATGGACGCCTTCGACTTCGAGATGAGCGAGTCCGACCTGTCCTGGCTCGCGGAGGCGCCCGGGGCGAGCGTGGAGGCGATGGGCACCCTGCCCGAGAACACGGTCATCGCCGTGGGCGCCAGCGGGCTCGGCGACGCGCTGACCCAGGCCTGGGAGAACGACCAGCTGCCGATGAGCCGGGGCGAGCGCACGGAGATCGAGCGCGAGTTCAACTCCTTCGGCGTCCCGCTCCCCGGCAGCCTCTCCGGCCTGTTGGGCACCTCGACCGCGTTCGGGATCACCAGTATCGACCCGGAGAGCTTCTTCGGCTCCTCCTACGGCGGCGGCGAGGAGGTCAGCTTCCAGTACCGTGCGGTCGGCGGCGACGAGCAGGCGCTCAGCGCCCTCATGGAGGGGACGTTCGAGGGCACGTACTCGACGCCGCCGAACGTGAGCGGCGAGGGCGACGCCGTCGTGGTCTCGCAGGGCACCAGCGACACGGGGCGGCTGGCGGACGACCCGGTGTTCCAGCAGACCATGCAGGACATGGACGACGCCGTCATCGCCGGGTTCTTCGACCTGCGCCAGGTGCTGCCCGAGGAGGACGTCGCCGACCCCGACCAGTGGGGCGCGGTGGGGTTCGGCATGAGCGTCACCGACGAGGGGCGCCGGGGCAGCGTCGAGCTGCGCTGGTCGCCCAGCGCCGCGTAGTCCACGCGTTCGGACACGCGTTCCGGACGGCGCGGGGGGATCGTCTCCCGCGCCGTTCGCGTGTCCGGGGCCGGTCGGCGCCGACCCGTCCTGTGATGGGTGTGCGTCCTGACCCGGGTCCCCGTCCGCGCGTGCCCGCGGCGCGGCGACAGCGGCCTCAACTGACGACGCGGCGGCGCATCTGTCTGACCGCCAGGAACCAGATGACCACGATGAACACCAGCACCACGGCGACGTGTCCGAGCACGGCCCGCACCTCCAGGCCGCCGAACACCGCGCCCCGGATCAGCTCGACCGCGTGGTAGAGCGGGTTCACCATGGCCCCCGCCTGCACCCACCCTGGCAGCTCGGTGAGCGGGAAGAACGTGCCCGCCATGAGGAACAGCGGCGTGAACAGTCCACTGAACACGTAGTCCATGGACCGCACCGACCTGATCACCGCCGAGATCCAGATCCCGAACAGCGAGAAGGCGAACCCGACGACGAACGAGATGACCGGCACGAACACCACCCAGGGCCCCGGTCTCAGCCCGAACCCGACCGCCACCAGCAGCGGCACGCAGCCGTAGGCCGCCGAGCGCAGCGCCAGCCACAACGCCTCCCCGGTCACCACCTCGCGCACGTCGACGGGGGCCGCGAGGATCCCCTCGTAGGTGTGCTGGAACCGGCGCTTGATGAAGGTGTTGATGACGGCGGGCATCATCGACTGGAACATGATCGACACCGCCACGATGCCGGTGCCGAGGAAGTCGATGTAGCTGTATCCGGCGAGCGTCCCCACCAGGGCGCCCATGCCGAAGCCGAAGGCGAGCAGGTACAGCGTGGGTTCCACCACGGCGGCGAAGGTGGTCGACCGCCAGGACTCGCGGTAGAGGATCCACTCACGGGCGACGACGCCCAGCACCGCGTCCATCTCGAACCGTCCGGGGCGCGCGTGCACCTCCGGGCGCGCGTCCTCGCGGGTCTGTTCCAGGGTCATTCGAAAGTCTCTCCGGTCAGGGCGACGAACACGTCCTCCAGGTTGCTCGCCCGGCGCAGGGGTGCGCCGAGCCGGTCACGCAGCGGGTCGGGCAGCTCCTCGGCGCGCAGCACGGACAGGGTCGTGCCGGTGCGGCGGGTGGTGAACCCCTGGTCGTGCAGGAGGCGTTCGAGCCCGACCACGCCCTCCGCGCCCGGGATGTACTCCTCCACGGTCGCGCCCGCGTACTTGGCGACGAGGTCGGCCGGGCTTCCGCGCTCGACGATCCTGCCCCGCGCCATGAGCGCGACCTCGTCGGAGAGGCGCTCGGCCTCCTCGATGTAGTGCGTGGACATCAGGACGGTGACCCCCTCGTCCCGCAGTGCGGAGATGACGCTCCACAGGTCCTGGCGCACCTGGGGGTCGAGCCCGACGGTCGGTTCGTCCATGAGGACGAGTTCCGGGCGGTGCAGCAGCGCGCGGACGATGAGGAGGCGGCGGCGCATCCCCCCGGAGAGACTGTCCACCCGGGTGCCGCCCCGGCCGTCGAGCTGGGCCAGCCGCATGGCGCGGGCGATGGCCTCGGCCCGGCGGCGGCGCGGGACGCGGTACAGGTAGGTGAACATCAGGAGGTTCTGCTCGACGGTGAGTTCCTCGTCGAGGTTGTCGTGCTGGGGGACGACGCCCATGCGGGCGCGGGCCCACTTGGACTCGGCCGGGATCTCGTGGCCGAGGATGCGGATCTCGCCCTCGTCGGCCAGGCTCTGCGCGGTGAGCATCCGCATGGTGGTCGACTTCCCCGCCCCGTTGGGCCCCAGGAGCCCGAGGACGACGCCCTGAGGGACCTCCAGGTCGAGTCCGTCGACGGCGGTGAGGGACCCGAAGCGTTTGACGACCCCGCGCAGGAGCAGTGCGGGCACGGCCGGAGCGTCCCGGCCGCTCATGGCGGCGCTTCCGGGCACCCGACGGCCGGGGAGTGATGTGCTCATGAGCCAACCGTAGGCATCGGGCGGCGCTGATATCCAGCGCTTTTCTCCGCCTGTGGACAACCCTGGCCGCCCCCCGACCCCACGGAAAACCCGTTGCCCCCGCCCACCGGTCGACCTATCATCGACAGCTGCTGACGAGAACCCGCGGGCCGCGCCCGCACACGACAAGGATCGGTGAGTATGACCCGGACCGCGCCGAGCGCGCCTCACCCCTGTGCGGACGGCCCGCGTCCCCGATCCCGTTCGGCGACCTGACGCGGCACCGCCCCACCGTCGAGACCCGCTCGGCGCTCCTCCTGCTGTCCTTTCGACCAGTCCAGCAAGGAGTTCCCGGGTGTCCAACACCGAACCGAACCCCACCACGTTCACCTGCGTTCGTTGCGGCCTCACCGTCTCCGCCCTCGGCCCCGACGGCGATCCGCGCGACCACTGCCCGAGCTGTCTGAGCTCCCGGCACGTCGTCGACCAGACCGACGGCGGCGCCGCCCGCTGCGGCGGACGGATGGCGCCGATCTCCGTCGCGGTCCAGCGCGGCGGAGCCTGGCTGCTCGTGCACCGCTGCGCCCTGTGCGACGAGATGTCCGAGGGCCCCGTCGCCGCGGACGACAACCACCTCGTGCTCATGGGCATCGCCGTGCGTCCGCTCGCCGACCCGCCCTTCCCGCTCGACCTGCTCGGGGAGGTGTGACCGTGGGACGGCGCAACTCCCCGAGCGATCGGCGCCCGCAGCGCCGCAAGAGCGTCACGCACGTCCACGGCGAGTCCGGCCGGGCCGGGGCGTTCCGCTGCGCGGAGTGTCGGCTCCAGGTCCCGGTCGACGCACCGGGCACGGCCCACCGCAACCACTGTCCGCACTGCCTGACCAGCCTGCACGTGGACCGGAGAATCCCCGGCGACCGCGCGTCCGGCTGCCGGGGGCGGATGGTCGCGCTGGGCCTGACCACGCGCTCGGACGGCGAGTGGCTCATCGTGCACCGCTGCGTCCGCTGCGCGGAGCTCGGCGCCAACCGCGTGGCGGGCGACGACAACGTCCGCGCGCTGGTGCGCCTGGCGGTGCGGCCCCTGGCGGCCGCCACCGTCCCGCTCCGGATGCCGCTCCTCCCGTGACCGGGATCCCCGTCCGCCGGTCCGCCTCAACGGGCGGCCCGGCGGACGGGGTCGGCCCCGCCGTGGGCTGATTTAGGGCGTGTTCGGTGGATGCTGCCCGTCGCGAGCGGCGTCTCCAGTGCGGCTATCGCAAGGCCGAAGAAGGAGTCAGCCCGGGTTGGCTGTCGACTGATGAGAACGCGGCGAGAGTTGTGCTGGGGCGACGCGCAGCAGGGTACGTGTCCGCCGAATACGCCCTAGGGTGGCGGTGTGAGTGAGGATGTCTCCCCCGCCCGACTCCGCGCCTCCCACCGCGACCGGGAGCGGGTCCTGAAGGTGCTGCGCGACGCCGCCGCCGACGGCCGCCTCGACCTGGACGAGTTCTCGGAGCGCAGCGGTCGCGCGCAGGAGGCCCGTACCCTCGGTGAACTCCCGGCCCTGACCGCCGACCTCCTCCCCGCCGAGGAACAGCCCATCCGCCTGGAGCCCCAGCCCGTCCTCGCCCTGTTCTCGACCCTCAGCCGCCGCGGCCGGTGGGTGGCGGTCCCCGGCGAGCATGTCGCCGCGCTCGCCGGACGGGTCGACGTCGACATGCGCGAGGCCCTGCTCCTGCGCAACCGGCACCGGATGACCGTGAGCGCCGTGCTCGGCCGTGTCGAGATCGACGTCCCCGAGGGCGTCGAGGTGCGCCTGCGCGGCTGGTCCTTCCTCGGGCTGCGCACCACCACCGCGCGCCCGTCCACGCTTTCCCACCCGCCCGTCCTGGAGATCGACGGCTTCACCCTGCTCGGCTCCGTCCGGGTCCGTCAGCCCAGGCGACGCCGCCTCCTGGGTTGGCGGAGACGTCCGCGGCGGCGCGGGATCGGCGCCTGAGGCCGGGCCCGAATCGGACATGACGCGCGCAACACCGCCAACTCAGGGTGAGTGGCCGTGTCCGTTCGTGCGTCTGGCAGGCTGTGACTCACAGGTTTTCCCAGGAGGGATGGGTTGCAATGAGTGAGTTCCGCATCGAGCACGACTCGATGGGCGAGGTCAGGGTTCCCGCCGAGGCCAAGTGGCGGGCCCAGACGCAGCGCGCGGTCGAGAACTTCCCGATCTCCGGCCAGGGTCTGGAGGGCGCCCACATCGCCGCCCTCGGCCAGATCAAGGCCGCCGCGGCCAAGGTCAACGCGGAGCTCGGCGTCATCGGCGACGACCACGGCAAGGCCATCCGCGACGCGGCCCTGGAGGTCGCCGAGGGCAAGTGGAACACCGAGTTCCCGATCGACGTGTTCCAGACGGGCTCCGGCACCTCCAGCAACATGAACACCAACGAGGTCGTGGCCACGATCGCCAGGGAGCGCACCGGCCTGGACGTGCACCCCAACGACCACGTCAACGCGTCGCAGTCCTCCAACGACGTCTTCCCGTCCTCGATCCACATCGCCGCCACCGCGGCCGTCCAGCAGGACCTGATCCCGGCGCTGCGGCACCTGGAGGGCGAGCTCACCCGCAAGTCGGTCGAGTTCGCGTCCGTCGTCAAGAGCGGCCGCACCCACCTCATGGACGCCACCCCGGTCACCCTCGGCCAGGAGTTCGCCGGGTTCGCCGCCCAGGTGCGCTACGGCGTCGAGCGCCTGGAGGCCGTCCTGCCGCGCGTCGCCGAACTCCCCCTGGGCGGCACCGCGGTCGGCACCGGCATCAACACCCCGGAGGGCTTCGCCGCGCGCGTCATCGCCGAGATCGCCGCGAACACCGGCCTTCCCCTCACCGAGGCCCGCGACCACTTCGAGGCCCAGGGCGCCCGTGACGGCCTGGTCGAGCTGTCCGGCCAGCTGCGGACGATCGCCGTGGCCTACTGCAAGATCGCCAACGACATCCGCTGGATGGGTTCGGGCCCGACCACCGGCCTGTCCGAGATCCGCCTCCCCGACCTCCAGCCCGGCTCGTCGATCATGCCCGGCAAGGTCAACCCGGTCCTGTGCGAGGCCGTGCTCCAGGTCGCCTCGCAGGTCGTCGGCAACGACGCGGCGGTGGCCTTCGGCGGGGCGAGCGGCAACTTCGAGCTCAACGTCCAGCTGCCGATGATCGCCCGCAACGTGCTGGAGTCGATCCGCCTGCTGGCCAACGTCTCGCGCGTGTTCGCGGACCGCTGCGTCGCCGGGATCGAGGCCAACGAGGACCAGTGCCGCACCTACGCGGAGTCCTCCCCCTCGATCGTCACGCCGCTCAACCGCTACATCGGCTACGAGGAGGCCGCCAAGGTCGCCAAGCAGTCGCTCGCCGAGCGCAAGACCATCCGCCAGGTGGTCATCGAGCGCGGGTACGTCCAGGACGGCAAGCTCACCGAGGAGCAGCTCGACGCCGCCCTCGACGTCCTGAAGATGACCAACGCGCGCCAGTAGTCGCGAGCTGACGACGGCGGGGCGCCCCATGGCGGTGGGCCGCCCCGCCGACCGGGGTCACGGTCGGGGTTCCGCACCCCCTTTCCCAGGAACCTTTTCGCCCCGGGTGCCATCGGACCTTCGTGTCAGAGCACCCGCAGGAGCCCGCCGAGAGAGCGATACATGTCGATGAACAGCGACCCTGAACGCATCGTCGCGGACCGCTACGTCCTTCGTCGCGAGCTCGGCCGCGGCGGGATGGGTGTGGTCTGGGAGGCCTTCGACCCGTCCCTGGACCGGATCGTCGCCATCAAACAGGTGCTCCTGCCCGACCACTTCACCGAGTCGGAGCGGGCGGACGCGCACGCCCGTGTGCGGAGGGAGGCCCGCTCCGCGGCCCGGGTCAGCCACCCCACCGTGATCACCGTCCACGACGTGTTCGTCTTCGAGGGCGACCCGTGGGTGGTCATGGAGCTGGTCGAGGGCGGGTCGCTCCAGGACGTGCTCGCCGAGCGCGGCGCCCTGGACCTGGAGACCGCCGCGACGGTCGCCGAGTCGCTCCTGCGGGCCGTACGGGCGGCCAACGAGGCCGGGGTCCTGCACCGCGACATCAAGCCCGGCAACATCATGATGGCCACGGACGGCCGGGTCATCCTCACCGACTTCGGCATCGCCACGATGGAGGGCGGGCCGAGCATCACGCGCACCGGCGCCCTCATCGGTTCGCCCGAGTACATGCCGCCGGAGCGTCTGGAGGGCGGCCCCGCCGAGCACCGGGGCGACCTGTGGAGCATCGGCGTGACCCTGTTCGCCGCGGTGGAGGGTTTCTCGCCGTTCAAGCGGGACAGCATCACGGCCGCGATCGCCGCGGTGATCTCCGCGCCGCTGCCGCCGATGACGCGCGCCGGGTGGCTGGAGCCGGTCATCACCGGCCTCCTGGAGCGCGACCCGGGCCGGAGGCTGTCCGCCGACGCGGCGCTGGCCGTGCTGAGCGGGCGCGGCAGCGGCGGCACGGGCGCCCAGCCCTCGGCGGCGCCCGGAGGCGACACCGGTGGACAGGCCGTCGGCGCGATCGGCGCGGCCGGAGTCCCCGTGCCCGGACCGGCCGGTCACCCCGGCGGCCCCCACCCGGGCTTCCACGGGCCCGCGCACCACGCACCGAGCGGCGGCCACCCCGTGCCGAACACCGGACCCCGGCCCGCCGGTCCGTATCCGGGCCCCGGGCCGACCACACCCCACCCGAGTCTCCACCGGCCCCCGCACGGTCCCGTCCACCCGCCCGCTCCGCCGCACGGCGGTGGGCCCGGCGGCACCACCGGGCCCGTCCACTCCGGTGGGCACGGCGGCGGCCGGGGGTCCGGGACGGGCACGACGGGCAAACTCCTCGTCGGGCTGGGCGCCGGCGGCGTGGTCGTGGTGCTCGTCGCGGTGGTGGCGGCGGCGCTCATGGTCCGCTCGGGCGGTGAGCCGAACGGGCGGGACCCGGTGATCGAGCCCCCGCGGCAGACGGGCGGCCCCACGTCGCAGCAGTCGCCTCCGGAGCCGACCGGGAGCGGCGATCCGGGCTGGACCGACGAGGACCCGCCGTCCTACGACGATCTGACGACCTTCCGGTCACGGTGGTTCGACGTGGACTACCCGAGCGGGTGGACGGTCGACGACTCCAGGATCGACGAGACGCTGGTCTACTTCGTCGCGCCCGGGCAGGACCACCAGGTCCTGGCGACCGGTTGGACGGAGCAGGAGTTCGAGGGCACCAGCGCCGAGTACCTGGAGGAGACCGAGGGCGGCACGAACGTCGTTCCGGACGACGTCACGACCGGCTACGAGCAGCTGGAGCTGAACGAGGTCGACGGCGACGACTTCCCCGACTCGTGGGGCGGGGAGTGGGACGTCGCCTACGTCGAGGCCGACTTCTCGAACGTGCAGTGGGGCACGGCGGAGCGGCACTTCTGGCGGTACGTGATCAACTTCGAGTACGAGGACCAGCGGATCTTCTACCTCGTGAGCGTCAACGTGCCGCGCGAGCAGGCCGACGACTACGACGACCTCGCCGAGGAGATCATCCAGACGTTCGACCCGCACACCGGCTGACGCGGGGCCGCGCGGGCGCCGGGTGTCAGGCCCGGCGCCCGCGCGACGGGCCGGTCAGTACCAGCCGTTGGCCTGGGAGTGGGCCCAGGCCTCACACGGGGTGCCGTAGCGACCCTTGATGTAGTCGATGCCCCACGCGATCTGTGTGGCGGGGTTGGTGCGCCAGTCGTCGCCGTGGCTGGCCATCTTGTCGCCGGGGAGGGACTGCGGGATGCCGTAGGCGCCGGAACTCGGGTTCTGCGCCGTGTGGTTCCAGTTGCTCTCCTTCTGCCACAGGGGTTCGAGGCAGTCGTCGAACTCGCTGGCGGCCCAGCCCTCGGCCAGGACCATGTCGCGCGCGAGGGCCCTCGCGTCGCCGGTGAACTCGGGAGCGTCGGACCCCGGCTCCTCCTCTTCCTCCTCCACCTCCTCCACGATGTCGCTGGCCTGGACCTGGAGGGACAGCACGCCGCCGCCGACCGCGGCGTCGCGCTCCTGCTCGGCCCGCGTGCGCAGGGTCTGGAGCTCCTCGTCGGTCAGTTCCTCGGAGGCGAAGAACTCCTCCTCGGCTTCGGAGTCGGCCGCGGGCGCCTCGGCGTCCGGGACGGCGGCGCCGACGGCCGCGTCCGGCTCGGCGTCGTCGTCCGCGAAGGCGACGACGGCGAAGGTCCCGCCGACGACGAGGGTCGCCGCACCGACGGCCGCGGTGATGCGCAGCGACATTCGGTTGAGTACCACGGTTGCCTTTCCCAAGAGGGGGTGTTCGGGCAGGGAGGTCCCTGGTGGAACAGGTGGGCGCCCGCACCAGAGGGGGGTCGGGCGCCACGGGGGCGCGCACGGCCAGGGGTGCGTGCCGTTCGGTGGGGACGGGGACTCCGTTCGACCCACCGCGGCGAGGGGGCCGCTCAACGCGGAACGCACTGTGCGGCGGATTCAGCCTGCACCACCGTCACGGTAAAGCAACGCCACTTTTACTGTGCCTTGGGTCACATTACGGAATGTGCCTGATTTACGGTGCTTTGACCTGCGAAGGGACACGAAGAGTCAAGAGGTGACCAAGTGCTCAGTGTTGTGGGAAGTGTCGCCTGAGCACTCTGTGGCGATGGCACCATGTCCGCAACGGCGATCTGAGTATCCGTACGGATGTCTGCGCGCCGGGATCGGACCAGGATGGCCGTATGAACGGACAAGGACCCCCACCACGCCGCGCGGTTCCGGAGCTCGCGTGCCCGGACTGCCGCGCTCCCCTGGGCGACCGGGCCCGCACCTGCGCGCGGTGCGGGATCCTGCTCGTGGGGCCCAGGGCCGAACGCCTCTGGCACATCGACATGGAACTGGCCGCACTCGTCGACCGCACGACCGCGCTGGACGCCGAACGGACCTCCCTGCTCCAGCTGCTGCGCCAGGAGTCCCTCACCGCCGCGCGGTCGGGCGCCCAGGAGCCCCAGGACCCCGCGGCCGCACCCGCGGCGCAGGGCCCGCCGACCCGACCGGCCGCCCAGGCTCCCCAGGACCCCTCGGTCCAGGGATTCCCATGGACCCCTCCCGCATCTCAGACCCCATCGCACTCAGCCGCTCCCCTGGCCCCCTCGGTCCAGGGGGCCTCGCCCGCGTGGCCGCATCCGGCCGCCTCGCCCGACACCCCGCCGATGGTGGTGGACGACGCCCTCGGTCCCGACCAGGGGTTCGGCCCGGATTCCGGTCAGCGGGTCGTGTCCGTGAGCGTCCCCGGAACCGATCCGGTCCCCGGTTCCCACGCCCCGGCGCACCCGGCTGCGACGCGCACGGGCGAGGTCACGCGGCGTTCGGCGCAGAACGTCATCCTCGGTCTGGGCGGACTGCTCGTGGGCATCGCGGCCCTGGTCTTCGCCGTCTGGACGTGGAGCGACATGGGCACCGGCACGCGCGCGACCGTGCTCGGCCTGACCACCCTCACGATCGCCGGGGTCGCTCTCCCGCTGCACCGGCGCGGCCTGCGCGCGAGCGCCGAGACCTTCGGGGCGCTGGCGGCGGGACTGCTCTGCGTCGACGCCCTCGCCCTGTTCCTGCTGTCGGACGGGCTCACCAACGTCGCGGGGTACGCGGCGGGCGCCCTCGCGGCGATCGGCGCGCTGCTCGCCCTGTACCCGCTGGTCGTCCCCCTGGCCGGGCCGAGGGTCCTCACGGTGGTGTTCGCCCAGCCGGTCGCCCTCCTGACCGTGCTGGCCACGCCGTTCGACGGCCGTTGGCCCTGGCTGCTGCCCGCCGTCGCCGCCACCGCGCTGGCCGACGCGGTCGTCGCCCGTCGGCTCGGAGCGCCCCGCCCCGGGCGTCCCGTGCGGACCCTGTACTGGTCGGCGCTCCTGCTGTGGCTCGGCGCCGCCGGAGTGTCCGCGATCGTGCTGTTCACCACCGCCCCCGGGGTCGACCCGGAGCGCTGGTGGGCGGTGGCCGCGACCCTGGCCCTGCTCGGGGTGACCGGTCTGCTGCTGGCACGGCGCCCCGTGCCCGCTCTGGGCCTCCCCGCTGGAGCGTTCGCCGGCGCCGCCCTCGTGGCCCTGGGCGCGGTGCCGCTCGCGGCCGGTCCCGCCTCGCTTCCCGCGCTGCCCCGGATGCCCCTGGCGCCGTGGTCGGGCGGGAACGAGGCCGTCACCGCCCCGACCGCCGTGCTCCTGGGGATCGCCGTCCCGGATCCAGGGTCGCCGTCCGCCCTCGTCCACCTCGTCGCGGTCCTGCTGGGCGCCGGACTGGCGGTGGCCGCGACCGCCCTGCTGCTGCGCCGGTTCGTGCTGCCCGCCGTCGCCGTGGCGGCCCCTGCCGCGCTGCTGGCCGTGCCTGTGCTCCTGGGGTTCCCCGGCGTCGTCGCGGCCGTCTGGGCGGTTCTGTGCGGCGCGGCGCTCATCCTGGGCGCGGTGGCCCTCCGCTCGGGCCACCTGGGCTGGATCCCGGTGATCACGGGCACGCTCACCCTGGTGACGGGCGTGTCCTGGTCGCTGTCCTCGCCCCACACCACCGCGGCCGCGCTCCTGCTGACGGCCGCGACCGTGCTCGTCCTGGCCCTCGTCCAGGCACGGCTGGGGGTCGGGCGGGAGGACGGACCCGCCCGGCCCCTGTACGCGGCCAGCGTGGCCCTGTGGGCGCTCACCCTGATCGTGGGTGGGGCACTGCTCGTCTGGACACGGGTGACCGGGGGCGCCGCGGGACCGACGGACTGGTCGTTCACCGCGCTCGTGCTCACGACCGGCGCCGCCGCGCTGGTGTTCGGGCGGTCGCCGAACCCGTTCGCCGGACCCGGAGCGGACGGCGCCGCCCTCCCGCCGTCGGCCACGATCGCGGGTCTGCTCCTGCTGCCGACCGCCCCGCTCCTGTCCGGCCCGCTGCTCGCCGGTCCCGGCTCCTCCCCGGCGCCACCGGGGTCGGCGGTGCCCCACACGCCCTGGGGAGCGCCCGTGTCGGCGCTGCTCGACCCCGCGCACGAGGTCCTGGGAGTGTCGGTCCGAACCGGCGCCCCGGCCGTCGGGGTCGCGCTCGGCGTCGTCGCGACCGGGGTCCTCGCCGTCCTGGTGGCCAGGGTCGCCGACCGGCGGTGGACGGCGGCGGCGATCGCGCTCGCCGCACCCGCCGCGCTCGTCCCGCTGCCGGTGGTCCTCGGGCTTCCGTTCGTCGTGGCGATCGTGTGGACGGTGCTCGTCGGCGCCGCGCTCACCCTGGCCGTGTCCCGGGTCGCGGGCGGCTCCGCCTGGGTTCCGGCGGCCACCGGCACGCTCACCCTCCTCCTCGGCATGCTGTGGGCCCTGCCCGAACGGCACGCCACCCTGGTCGCGCTCGCCGTGCTCTCCGCGACCGCGCTGGCCAACGCGCTGGTCCTCGTGCGGATCGCCGTCCCCGAGCGGCGCGACCGGGCGCTCCGGGTGGGCGTGACGACCGTGGCGCTGGGGTTCCTCGCCGTCGTGAACGGCGCGGTCTGCCTGGTCGCGATCGCCGCGGTCGACGGCGGACCCGTGTCCCGGTGGCTGCTCGCCGCCACCGCGCTCATGGTCGGGACGGCCGCCCTGACGGTCAGCCGGGCGCCGCACCCGTTCACCCCGACGCCCACCGGCGCGGGCGCCGCGCCCGGCGGTGGACCGGCCCCTCAGCGGTCGCCGTTCGGCCTGGTCGGTCTGGTCCTGCTCGCCGTCGTCCCCCTGGTCGCCGGACCGCGCGGCGCGCCGGTGCTGGCCGGGTTCGCCCGCGTCCCGTTCCTGTCCCCGGCCGCGCCGGGGGACCTCCTCCTGCCCGCGCACGTCTTCCTGGGGCTGCCGGGCCAGCCGGACGCGGGCACCGCCGTGGCCGTGGCGTTCGGTGTGGTGCTGAGCGGTGTGTTCGCCGTCGGGGCGACGCTCCTCCTCGCCCGTCGGTGGAGCGCGCACGCCGCCGCGCTCGTGGCCCCGTCCGCGCTCGTCCCCGTCCCGATCGTCCTCGGCGCTCCGTTCGCGGTCGCCCTGGCCTGGACCCTCGCCGTCGGCTCCGTCCTCGTCGTGGCCTCGGCTCCGCTCCGGGACCGACGGGTGGCCTGGGTGCCCGGGGTGACCGGTCTGCTCACCCTGCTGCTGGGGCTGTGCTGGGCCCTGCCGGAGCCGTACGCCCTCTCCGCCGCGCTCACGGCCGTCGCGGTGGCCTGCGCCGTCGCGGCCGCGCTGGCCGGGACCGCCCTCGTCGCCGCGGGCGGCACGGCCGTGGCCACGGCGGCCACCGGGGCCTGCGCGCTGACGGTGCCGCTGGCCCTGGGGGTGGCGGTGGAGTACGCGGCCCTGGTTCCCATCGCGCTGGTGGCCGGGGTGGCGGCGGTCGCCCCCCGGCTGCGCAGCCCGCTGCTGGAGAGCGCCGAGATCCCGGCGGCCCTGTGGGCGGCGGTCGCGGTGACCGTGACCGCGGTGGCGGGCACCCGCGGGGAGCTCGTGGCGCTCGCCCTGGCCCTGGTCGGTGTGATCGCCCTGGCCAGCGCCGTACGACCGCGCCGCCGGTGGCTCGCCGGGGTCGGCGGGGCGCTCATGCTCGTGGCGCTGTGGACCGTGCTGGGTGCATGGGGTGTGACCGCCCCCGAGGCGTACACGGTGGTGCCGGCGACCGCCGCGCTGGTCGTCGGGTGGGAGTGGAGCCGCAAGGCCGCCCCGCCGCCGTCGAGCTGGGCCGCGTACGGCGGCGGGCTCGCCCTGCTGCTCCTGCCCACCGTGGTGATGGTGTTCGACGGCTCCGGCACGCTCTGGCGGGTGCCCGCCGTTCTCGCCGCGGGCCTGGCCGTCGCCGTGTGGGGGCTGCGGGCGCGGCTCCAGGCCGCGCTGGTCCTGGGCGCGACCGCCCTGCTGGTGTCGTCGCTGCGGGCCTTCGGGCCGCCGCTGTGGGACCTGACCGTCCTGCTGCCCAACTGGGTGCCGTTCGCGGTCGTCGGGGTGGCCCTGCTCGTGGTGGGCGCGCGGTACGAGTCCAGCCTGGCCCGCGTCAGGCGGTGGGGCGCGCTGGTGTCCGGAATGCGGTGACGGATCCGCGGGAGCGGTGGCCCGCCCTGGCGTGGAGTGCCAGGACGGGCTCGCCCGTCGCCCGCCCGTCACCCACCACAAGCCTCAGAGGAGGGTTTCCGGCCCGCGTTCCTCCCTCGTACGGACGCCTACGGCGCGGTTCCCCCTATCCTCGTCAGTTCTCCAGCATCTCCGTGACCAGCGCGGCGATCGGCGACCGCTCGGACCGGTTCAGGGTCACGTGCGCGAACAGCGGGTGGCCCTTGAGCTTCTCGATCACCGCGACGACCCCGTCGTGGCGGCCGACCCGCAGGTTGTCGCGCTGGGCGATGTCGTGGGTGAGCACCACCCGCGAGTTCTCCCCCAGCCGGGACAGCACGGTGAGCAGGACCCCGCGCTCCAGCGACTGGGCCTCGTCCACGATCACGAACGCGTCGTGCAGCGAGCGCCCGCGGATGTGCGTGAGCGGGAGCACCTCCAACATGCCCCGGTCCACGATCTCCTCGATGACGTCCTCGCTGGTCACGGCGGACAGGGTGTCGTGCACCGCCTGACCCCACGGGGTCATCTTGTCGTTCTCGGTCCCGGGCAGGTAGCCGAGCTCCTGACCGCCCACCGCGTAGAGCGGGCGGAACACCATCACCTTGCGGTGCTGGCGGCGCTCCAGGACCGACTCCAGCCCCGCGCACAGCGCCAGTGCCGACTTCCCGGTGCCCGCGCGCCCGCCCAGGGAGACGATGCCCACCTCCGGGTCCGTGAGCAGGTCCAGCGCGATCCGCTGCTCCGCGCTGCGGCCGTGCAGGCCGAACACGTCGCGATCGCCGCGCACCAGCCGCACGGACTTGTCGGCCCGCACCCGCCCGAGCGCCTTGCCCCGTTCGGACACCAGCACCAGACCGGTGTGGCAGGGCAGGTCGCGGGCCTCCTCGATCTCACTGGCGCCCGCCTCGAACAGCTCCCCGATCCGGTGGGCGGGCACGTCCAGCTCGGCCATCCCCGTCCACCCGTGCTCGATGGCGAGCTCGGCCCGGTACTCGTCGGCGGCCAGGCCGATCGAGGAGGCCTTGATCCGCATCGGCAGATCCTTGCTCACCAGCACGACGTCGCCCTCGGCGGCCCCGCCGTCCTCCCCCTCGGCCGCGTCCTCGCGGCCGAGCGGCGAGAGCTGGAGGTTGCGCGCCACCGTCAGGATCCGGGTGTCGTTGTCGCCGAGGCGGAACCCCGCCGGCAGGACCTCCGGATCGCTGTGGTTGAGTTCGACGCGCAGCGTGCCGCCCTGGTCGTTCACCGGCACCGGGACGTCCAGTCGACCATGGGCGACCCGCAGGTCGTCCAGGAGGCGCAGCGCCTGGCGCGCGAAGTACCCGAGTTCCGGGTGGTGTCGCTTGCTCTCCAGCTCGGTGATCACCACCACGGGGATGACGACCTCGTGCTCGGCGAACCGGGTGACCGCCATCGGGTCGGCGAGCAGGACGCTGGTGTCGAGCACGTACACGCGCGTGCCCTCCGTCACCTCCGGGTGGGGGGCTGCGGGGGACTGGGTGTCACGGCGATCGGTCGAGGAACTAGCCACTCGTTCTCCCCTTGGGCACCGCTGGGGCGCCCTACTGTCACGGGATCATGGAGGACCGGGACCTGGCCCCAGAGGGCCGGGTCCGGCCCTCCTCGTTGACGTTCCGCGGTGACGGAGGAGATCAATGAGCCGGGGCCTCCCGAACGGATGGACGAACGCCATCCGTCTGATCCGACGCTACGTGCCCACCGGCCCGTTTTCCAGAGCCCCGGCCCGACATGCGGTGAACACCGCGTTAAGGGGTCCCTCCGAGGTGGGAGGTGGGGGCGGGGGTCAGGAGCCGAAGCGACGGTTGCGCGCGCCGTACGAACGCAGTGCACGAAGGAAGTCGACCCTGCGGAAAGCAGGCCAGTGGACCTCGCAGAAGTAGAACTCCGAGTGCACGCTCTGCCACAGCATGAAACCGGACAGTCGCTGCTCCCCCGACGTGCGGATGAGCAGGTCGGGATCGGGCTGGCCGCGCGTGTAGAGATGCCGCGCGATGTCCTCGATGTCCAGGCGCTCAGCCAGCTCCTGGATACCGGTGCCCTTGGCCGCCTCCTCCTGGAGGAGCGACCGAACCGCGTCGGCGATCTCACGTCTACCCCCATACCCGACGGCGACGTTGACAACCAGACCCGGATTGCCGGATGTGGCCGCTTCCGCCTCTTTCAGGGCGCGGGCGGTGGTGTCGGGCAGGACGTCGAGGGCTCCGACAGGCCGGGTGTTCCATCCCTCGTCCCTCAGCCGGCCGACGGTGGCCTCGATGATGCGCAGGAGCGGTTGGAGCTCGGAGTCGTCGCGGGTCAGGTTGTCGGTGGACAGCATCCAGATGGTGACCACCTGCACGCCCAACTCGTCGCACCAGCGCAGGAGTTCGAAGATCTTGTCCGCGCCGGCGCGGTGCCCGTCCACGAGCGCCTGCTTGCCGCTGCTCCGGGCCCAGCGCCGGTTCCCGTCCAGCACCACACCGACGTGGCGCGGCATCTCCTGGCTGGTCAGGTCACGTTCGAGACGTCGCTCGTACAACCAGTACAGGGGGTCACGAAGCCCCATGGGCGATACCTCTCAGAGCTGGAGCAGTAACGGCACACGCCGGAGCGGCGGCCGGGAAGGGATGTCTCCCAGAGTAGTTCGCCGCGGGCGGCTACGTCACGGCGAGCGACTTGCGCACGTGCTTGCGCCCCTGGTGGATCCGGGACTTGACCGTGCCCAGCGCCAGGTTGAGCTCGGAGGCGATCTCGTTGTAGTCCATCTGGCACAGGTCGCGCAGGACCAGGGGGGCGACCAGGTTGGGGCGGTCCTTCTCCAGCTGGTCGAGCGCTTCCAGCAGGTCGATGCGCGAACCGGCGATGACACTGGTCGTGCGGGGGTCGCTCTGGTGGGGCATGCGCTCGGCCTCGGTGGGGAACTCGGCCGCGCGGCGCTTCATGGAGCGGTAGGTCTGACGGGCGGAGTTGGACACCACGGTGTACAGCCACGTGGTGAAGAGGGAGTCGCCCTTGAAGCTGCCGATCTTGCGGGCCACGCGCAGCAGCGCGTCCTGACACGCCTCCTCCGCGTCCTGGCGGTAGGGCAGGAACCGGGAGCAGCGACGCAGCACCTCGGGCTGGATGCGGCGCAGGACTTCGTCCAGGGCGGCGGAGTCGCCGTCCCTGGCCCGCCGGGCGAGGTCCTCCAGCTCCTGGTCGACGTTGCTCGCCACCCGGCGCCGGGGCGCGGGGGTCTCGTCGTGGACTGGGTGGTCACTAGTGGCCATGGGTGGTCTCTCCCTGATTCGCGCCCCTCGTGCTGGTGCACACGTCCGCCTACGGGTCCAATGGATGTCCATGCCCCGTGGAGATCGGAGGTATCCGGAGTGGGGATCATATCCGCGGAACGCGGCGTGGGGGTCTAGATGGTGTATTAGTGGGCAACGACCGCGTTTCCACCCCCGACAGACCGAGGCGGACATGAGCCAACCGGAGGCCTTCGGACGTTACCGCGTCATCAGGCGCCTGGGTTCCGGCTCCTTCGCGACCGTCTGGTTGGCACAGGACGATCTGCTCAACTATCCGGTGGCCATCAAGGTACTCGCCGAGAACTGGGCGCACCAGATGGACATCCAGCACCGGTTCCTGGAGGAGGCGCGCATCCTGCGCCAGACCGACTCCACGTGGCTGGTGGCCGTGCACGACGTGGACGTGCTGCCCGACGGGCGGCCGTACATGGTGATGACCTACGCCGACCAGGGCAGCGTGGCCGATCTCATCCGCCGAGGTCAGCTACCTCTCGACGAGGCGCTGCGGCTGCTGACCGAGATCGGCCAGGGCATCACCGTGCTGCACAACCACGGCACGATCCACCGTGACATCAAGCCGTCCAACGTCCTGCTCCAATCGTCACCGGTGGGCCAGCGGGTGCTGGTGGCGGACCTGGGGTTCGCGAAGTCGATCGACGAGGCGTCGGGGTTCACCGCGGCCGCCGGGACCCCCGGGTACATGTCGCCGGAGCAGAGCATCCCCGGCGGTGACCTGGACGTTCGCTCGGACGTGTACTCGCTCGGCGCGGTCGCCTACGAGCTCATCACCGGACGTCCGCCCTCGCGCCCGCCGGTGCGGATCGCACCTGGCCGGATCCGGCCAGGGCTGCCTCCGGCGCTCGACACGCTCATCCTGTCGGCACTTTCGGTGGACCGGGAAAGCCGTCCAGCGGACGCCAAAACCTTCACCGATCGGGTCAGGGCGATCCGTATGTCGCCCCATCTGCCCCGAGCGGACCCGTGGTGGAGCCGTTACCGGATGCCCTGGCACCGGGCGGGCCGCCTCCTGGCCGTCCTCGCCGTGACGTTCGCCGGCGTGACCTCCTCCGTCGGCCACCCCGGGCTGGACCTGGCACGCATCCAGTCCGACGGCCACGAGCTGGAGGTGGGCGTCCCCCTGGCCTGGTTCGCCGAGCTCGACGTCGACCGGGAGGCCCGGCCGGTGGCGGCTGACGCGGGCGCGGGTCCAGGACTGCTCGTGGCGACCGACGTCGACGCCTGGCACTCCACCGACGAGCCGTCCTACGGGATCTACGCGACGGTCATGCCGGGCGCCCAACGCCTGGACGCGATCGCCGACACCGAACCGTGCGACGGCGCCCCGACCCAGCGCGCCACCGACGGCGGCACGTGGGAGGGCACCGTGTGGGAGTGGGCGGACTGCGACGGCAACGGGTCCTTCAGCAGCGCCGCCGTGCACGAACCGGGCGTGCCCAAGACCGTCTACCTGGAGGTCCGGCAGCCCGACTACCGACCCGACCTGGTGGACAAGATCATCGGCGCGATCGCCCTGCGCTGAGCCGCACCGCCTCGGGCGCCCACGGGGCCGGGGACGCCTCCTCCTCCCACCCGCCACCGCCTTCGCCGGACGGGCTCAGGCTCCGGCCAACCGCTCCCTCAGCCCCTCCGGCGTGGTGACCGGCAGCTTGCAGGTGAAGCCCTCGCACACGTACGCGGTGGCCCGGCCGTCGATCGGCGCGCGTCCGCGCAGCAGCGGCACGTCGCCGTCCGTGCGGCCGTCCCCGCGCGAGAGCGCCGTCCCCAGCGGCGCCCAGCGCAGCGCCGTGCGCACCAGCTCGTCGACGGCGGGATCGTCCGGGTCGCCGACCACCGCGACCGCGCGCGGGCCGCTCAACACGGCCTCCCCCGTGGCCAGGGCCCACCCGGCGAACCGGGCGGCCTTCTCCGCCAGGAGCGACACCGGTGACAGCGCGCCCTCGGCGGCCGTCCGGTGCCGCTCCGACCCGGTCAGCGCCGCGTAGGTCAGCAGCGCGGAGGCGGCGGCCGACCGGCCCGAGGGGGTGGCGTTGTCGGTCGGGTCCTGGGGGCGGCTGAACAGGCGCTCGGCGTCGTCCGCGGTGTCGAAGAGCCCGCCCTCCCCGTCGCCGAAGTGCTCCAGGACGGCGTCGAGCAGGCGCCCCGCCTCGTGCGCGTAGCGGGCCTCGCCGGTCACCCCGTGCAGGGCGAGCAGCCCCTCGGCCATGTCCGCGTAGTCCTCCAGCACGCCCGCGCTGGTTCCGGCACGGCCGTCGCGGGAGGTGCGCACGAGACGGCCGTCGCGCACGTGGACGTCCAGGATCAGGTCGGCGGCGGCGCGGGCGGCGTCCACCAGGTCGGGGCGCTCGAACAGGGCTCCCGCCTCGGCCAGGGCGGCCACGGCCAGGCCGTTCCAGGCGGCCACCACCTTGTCGTCCCGGCCGGGGGCCTCGCGGTCCGCACGGGCACGCAGCAGCGCCGCGCGGACGCGGTCGTACCGCGCGGGGTCGGCGGGGGGCTGGGCGAGCTGGAGGACCGAGGCACCGCGCTCGAAGGTGCCCCCCTCCGTCACGTCGAACACCCGCGCGGCGAACTCGGCGTCCTCCGCGCCGAGGACCTCGCGCAGCTGGGCGGGCGTCCACACGTAGAAGGCGCCCTCCTCACCCTCGGTGTCGGCGTCCAGGGACGAGGCGAAGCCGCCCTCGGAGGTGCGCAGGTCGCGCACCATCCAGTCGGCGGTCTCCTCGGCGACCCGGTGCAGGAGAGCGCGCTCGTCGGGCTCGGCGAGGCCCGTGTCGGACGGCCTGCGGCTCATCCGGGTGTAGGCGCGCAGCAGGAGCGCGTTGTCGTAGAGCATCTTCTCGAAGTGGGGCACCACCCACTCCCGGTCCACCGCGTAGCGGGCGAAACCGCCGCCGAGCTGGTCGTAGATGCCGCCGCGGGCCATCCCGACCGCCGTGCCCGCGGCCATCAGCCCGGCGGGTGTGGGCTCCCCCGTGCTCTGGAGCGGCAGGGAGCGCTCGTGCTGCGCGGTGAGGAACGACAGCAGCATCGACGGCGGGAACTTGGGCTCGGTGCCGAAACCGCCGTGGCCATGGTCGTAGTCGCGGACCAGCGCCTGCACCGCCAGGTCCAGGGTCTCCCGCGCGGGCGGGGGCGCGGCGGCCAGGGTACGCGGCCCGCTGAGCGCGGTCACCACCCGGTCGCCCTGCTTGAGGAGTTCGTCGCGCCTGTCGCGCCAGGCCGTGGCCACGCCCTCCAGGAGCCGCTGGAAGTGGTCGCGCGGGAAGTAGGTCCCGCAGTAGAAGGGCGCCCCGTCGGGGGTGGCGAACACGGTCATGGGCCACCCGCCCTGGCCGGTCATGGCCTGGGTGGCCTCCATGTACACGGCGTCGACGTCGGGGCGTTCCTCGCGGTCCACCTTGACGTTGACGAAGAGGGCGTTCATCCGCTCGGCGGTCGCCGCGTCCTCGAAGGACTCGTGGGCCATCACGTGGCACCAGTGGCAGGCGGCGTAGCCGACGGAGACGAGCACGGGCACGTCGCGACGGCGCGCCTCGGCGAACGCCTCCTCACCCCAGGGGTACCACTCCACGGGGTTGTCGGCGTGCTGCAGGAGGTACGGGCTGGTCGCGTCGCTCAGGCGGTTGGGCATACCTCCACTGTGCCATCAGCCGCACGCGCCCCAGCGGAGGCGTGGTCCCCGCTGGGGCAGGGCGGGACCGGAGCCTCAGTCCTTCCCGGTCTCCGCGCCGTCGCCCGAGGCCGCGGCCACGGTGGCGCCGTCGCCGGACTCGGTGTGCTCGGCGGACAGGCCGCGCAGCTTCCCGGTCATGTTGCGCATGAGGAAGTAGAGCGCGACCCCGATCGCGAACACCGTGAGGAAGCCCAGGACACCGGGGGTCACGAGGTTCCGGTCCAGCTCGATCTGGTCCGCCAGCACGGGCGCGGAGGTCAGCAGCGTGTTCATGCCACTCATACTCTCACCGACTCGGTGACGCCCGCGAAGAGGTCCGTCTCCGGGACCTCGGTGTCGACCAGGGAACGGACCAGGTGGTAGTCCTCCGTCGGCCAGGCCTCGGCCTTGATCTCGTTGGACACCGCGAACCAGAAGCCGTCGGGGTCGACCTGGGTGGCGTGCGCCCTGAGCGCCTCGTCGGCGATGTCGAAGTACTCGCTCGCCTGGACCCGGGTGGTGATCTCCCAGCGCGGGCGGTCCATGTCCTTGATGCGCCCGACCCACTCGGCGAACGGGTTCTCCAGGCCGCGCTCGGCGAGGACCTTGGCCAGCGCGTCGAACCGCTCGGGCGGGAAGGACACGAAGTAGTACAGCTTGAGCGGCTGCCACGGCTCACCGGCCTCCGGGTAGGCGTCCGGGTCGCCGGCGGTGTCGAAGGCGTGCATCGACACCTTGTGGGTCATGATGTGGTCCGGGTGGGGGTATCCGCCCTGCTCGTCGTAGGTGAGGATGACGTGCGGACGGAACCGGCGGATCGACGCGACGAGGGGCTCGGCGCCCTCCTCGACCGGGAGGGTGGCGAAGCTGCCCTCGGGCAGGGGCGGCAGCGGGTCGCCCTCGGGCAGGCCGGAGTCGACGAAACCGGCGAACTCCTGCCGGATGCCGAGGATCTCCCTGGCCCGGTCCATCTCCTCGCGCCGGACCTGGGCGATGTTCTCTCGGATCTCGGGACGTTCCATCGCGGGGTTGAGGATGTCGCCGCGTTCACCACCGGTCATGGTGACGACGAGCACGTCGACGCCCTCCTCCACGTAACGCGCCATGGTGGCCGCGCCCTTGCTGGACTCGTCGTCGGGGTGGGCATGAACCGCCATGAGGCGCAGTCGCTCGGACAACGAAGGATTCTCCTTGACTCGGTGAACGGCTCGACGGGTGGGCCGTCCGGGCACCCCGAGAGCACGGCATGGACGACTCACGCGTGGGCCGAGTAGGGGGGCGGTCAGGTCGGGGATATCTTAGACAACACCGTCCCCTCGTTCGGAGATTCCCGATGCCCGCGACCCCGGAAGAAGCCGCCGTGAACAGTGCCGACGCCACGCCAGCGCTGCACAAGAGGCACGGCAACGGCCCGCTCTTCTTCGTCTTCGGGACCGTCTTCGCCGTCGTCACGGCGATCGGGTGGGGCTACTCCGTCATGAACTACTCGGGCCTGGCCGGTGGGGTGTACCACCAGGTCGTGTCCTACGAGATCGCGTCGGCCGACGAGGCGAGGATCACCTTCGAGGTCAACAGCCAGTCCGGCGCCCAGTGCCTCATCACGGCCCTGGACGACCAGCACGTCCAGGTCGGCCAGGCCCGTTCCACGGCCGAGGCGGGGAACCGCATGGTCACCACGAGCGTTGACACGGTTCGAGAGGCTTCCACGGTAGAAGTCGCCTCGTGCAGGGAACAAGACTCGGAGGACTGATCCACCGAACCCTCCCCCTGCGTGGCCCGGTACCAGGATGGACACGCGAGGCCCAGTGCGCGTCGACGCACGGTGATATTCTCGTGAGTTCAGCTCTGGCCGCCTGGTGGCCATTGCTACGAGTACACCAAGGAGTTCCCGTGACCCAGACCCGCGACGACAACGTCACCTGGCTCACCCAGGAGGCGTACGACCGGCTCAAGGGAGAGCTGGACCACCTGACGGGGCGCGGGCGCGTCGAGATCGCGGAGAAGATCGAGGCGGCCCGGGAAGAGGGCGACCTGAAGGAGAACGGCGGCTACCACGCCGCCAAGGAGGAGCAGGGCAAGATGGAGGCCCGCATCCTCCAGCTCACCGAGATCCTGCGCACCGCGCGGGTCGGCGAGGCGCCCCGGACCGAGGGTGTGGTGGGTCCCGGCATGACGGTCACCGTCAGGTTCGACGGTGACGACGAGGAGGTCACCTTCCTCCTCGCCTCGCGTGAGGAGAGCGGCGCCCCCATCGACGTGTACTCCCCCAGGTCGCCGCTCGGTTCGGCCATCAACGGCAAGCGTGTGGGTGAGAACGTGAGCTACCAGCTCCCCAACGGCCGTTCCCTGGGCGTGGAGATCATCGACGCGGTGCCCTACAACGGCGCCTGACGCCGCGGAGACCGGGTGAGGGGCGGAGATCCGCCCCTCACCTCCGCCCGAACGGGTCCTCGTCGGCCACACCAGGCACGGCCGTCGCATCGGTACTCTCGAATCCCGGAGGGCGGCCACGCCCCGACGAGAACCACCCACCGAGGAACCGCATGTCCACCCCCCACTGGTATCCGCAGGACCCCAGGTACGCCGCCCCGTCCGCCCCCGGCGCGCACGGAGGGCCCGAGCTGGCCGGTTTCGGCCGCCGACTGGCCGCGCGGTCCATCGACTACGTCCTCGCCGCGATCGCCGCGACCGCGTTCTTCGTCGTCGTGGTCATCCTGCTGATGCTGCTGACCGGCGACTCCGACACCAGTGACGCCGAGGCCAGCGTCTGGGCACTGATGCTCTTGTTCGGCTGGGGCGTGCTGCTGTTCTTCTACGACTGGCTGTACCTGGTGGCGTGGGGACGCACCCTGGGCAAGGCCATGGTCGGGATCAGGGTGGTGAACGCCGCCGACGGCGGTCGGCTCAGCCAGGGCCAGGCCATGGGCCGGGCCGCGCTGTTCGGACTTCCCCAGTCGCTGCCGGTTCTGGGCCACCTGTTCTCCCTGGGCGAGTCCATGGCCTCCCTCGGGGAGCACCGCCGTGCCCTCCACGACCGGGCCTGCGGCACCGTCGTCATCCGCGCCTGACCCGCACCGACCGAGGCGGCCCTCAAGGAAGCGGTTCGCACGCGGGCGCGCCGGAGCCGCCGTCGGCGAACACGGCCGGGACGTAGTTGTCCTCCCCGATCCGGTACCAGGCGTCATCCGTCCCGAACGGCCCCCTGGCCACGTCCCCGACCGCCTGGCAGGCCACGTCCACGACCGCCGTGTGCGCGGCCAGCCCCACCGGGGAGTGCTCCAGTCCGGGCCCGCCCCGCACGATCACCGGATCGCGCTGGGTGGCGGTCGTGATCCTGGCCTTGGCGCGGTACTCGGCGGTCCACAGGTAGTCGACCTCCACCCACCCGTTGTCGGGCAGCTGGAGCCCCTCGCGGAACGCGCCGTCGGCCAGGTCGATCCCGGCCGGGTTGCCGACCCTGCGGCCGAAGCCGTCGCGACCGCCGTTGTGGCCGTCGGAGTAGGCGGCCTGCGCCTGGGGGCGGCCGTGCGTCAGGTCGGGCCAGCTCTGGCGGGACTCGTTCCAGTGGTCGTCGGTGATGTTCCACGGGCCCACGTCCCACACCGGGAGGTAGGCGCAGCGGGGTTCGTGGGCCGCGGGCGAGGCCTGGGCTTTCGGTCCCAGCGCCCCCGTCGTGCACACCCGCACCGTGTAGTCGCCCCCGCCCCGGGGAGCCAGGGCGCGGCGCGACGGCAGCGCCACGAAGTGGTCGGCGGTGCGGATGGTGTGGCCGTTGGCGGTGCGCCCGCCGACCAGACCGATCCGGGTGGCGAAGAGCCGGGCGGAGAACGGCGTGATCCGCTCGTCCCCGGCTCCCTCCCGCCCCTCCTTCTCGTCGGTGCGGTCCTCGGGGGCCTCGGAACCGTGCGTCCCGTCCGCCCCCGGCCGGTCGTGCCCGTCGGGGCCCTCAGATCCGCCAGGTCCCTCAGGTCCGCCGTGCGGCGACGGATCGGCCGGACGCACCCCCAGTCCGGTCAGCGCCGTGTCGTCCCCGTCCAGCTCCACCCGCAGCTGCACGCGGGAGACGCTCTCGGGCAGGGTGACCCGACCGTGCTCCGGCGCCGGGTGCCATTCGGTCCACATGCCGTCGTCGCGCACGCCGCGCGCCTCGGCCAGCACGTCGCCCCGGTCCCCCTCGGCCCGCACGAACAGGTCCACCGTGTCGGTGCGCGCCCCCAGTCCCCGTTCGGGGAAGGTGGCCAGCCCGGTGTCGGGGGCGGCGTGCTCCCTGCGGGCGCTGGTCCCGTCCGCCGACCCGCCGGCGGCCACGCGCAACGCGCCGTCGTCGAGCACCAGCCCGACCCGGTCGGCGGAGGCGAGGTCCTGTGCGATCCAGTGCGTCCGCGCGAGGGCCGGGGCCGTCGGCACCAGCAGTGCGACGGCGCTCAGGGCGGCCAGGGTCTGCGCGGTGGCCGGGCACCGACGGTCGGACATGGCATCTTCCTTCACCCACAGAGGACAGGTTCGTCACTCTCAGTAAGCGCCCTGGTGCGTGCGCACTCAAGGAGCTTGTGTCGGGTGTTGGTGATACGCCGGTAAAAGTCCGATCCGTCAGGCAACCCTCAGTCGGCGAAGGCGAGCAGGCACGCGGTGAACCCGTGGACGTGGTTGACACCGCCGACCGGCCCGATCTCCCCCGCCGCGAAGAACCCCGCCACCGCGTCCACGCCCAGGATGCGGCGGACCGCGAGCACGTCGTGGTCGGCCTGCGGGAACAGGGCTCCGCCCCGCCCGTTGCAGGAGAAGAGCAGACCGGCACCGACCTCGTGCTCCGCGCCGAAGTCGGCCAGTCTCCGGGCCAGGTCCTCGTCCGCCGTCCCCGCGTCGCGCACCTGGAAGCGCACGGTCTGGCCGACCTCGACCATGTCCCCGACCGCCAGCGCGCCCATGTCGGGATCGACGCCGGCGAGCGCCCGGATCAGGAAGTCGCCCTGCTCGTGCTTCTCCGCGTACTCGTCGATGGCGATGCCCACGTGCAACCCCTGGGCGGCCAGCTCGCGGTCCTCCTCGTCCAGCGAGTCCAACAGGCCCTCGAGCTTCTCGTAGGCGTTGGTCCCCGCGAGTTCCAACAGGAGGTTTCCCTCAGCCTTGGTGACGGTCATGTTCGGGCCGATCGGGCGGCAGCCCTGGCTGACCACGGTCCCGAGCACCCCCTCACCGCCGACCAGCACCCCGATGGCGCCGCTGTCGACCACGTCACCGTCGCAGAACAGCCGGACGGACTCCTCTCCCCGCAGCCCGTCGGCCATGCCCCCGACGAGCGGCAGCCCGCCGAGCGCCGGGGTGGACTCGCGGACGAAGGCCTGGGTGGGGAACTCGTAGGGGTTGGCCAGCAGGATCGCCACCCGGTCGAGCGGGCCGGGTTCGCGCATACCGACCACGGCGAGGTGGTCCTCCTCCAGGATGGTGTCCAGCTGGAACGGGGTGAGCTCCACGTCCGGCAGCCGCGCGCACCACACGCTGACCGCGCCCTGGCCCTCCACACCGCGACCGCCGCCGATCACGCCGGTGGAGCTGCACCCGAGCGCGACGGCGCCGGGGACCAGCTCCATCACGCGCCGGCCGGCGAGCGTGACCTCGTCCGGATCGGCGCCGCTGACGAAGAAGCACACGAGGTCGACGGCCCCCTCGACCTGTTCGAGAGCGCTCACCACGGCCCGTTCGGCCGCGTTCACGAGGTCGGCCCCCGTCGTCAGAGCATCGCCGAACCGTGCCACCAGCCGCCACCCCGCCTTCACCGGCTCTCCGGCCGGACCTCGGACCGCACCTTCACTCCCATTCTTCCACTCCCCGCCCCACTCTGGGGGTCGTCGGCCACCGGGACCACCGAGACTCCCTAGACTCCTTGGCGTGAGTCCCGCCACGCCGCCCCCACCGCCGAGCGACCTCCCGAGCACCCGCGCCGCGCTGCGCGCGTCCGGACACGTCCACCGTCCCGTGGCCGCCGAGGTGCGGGACAACCTGCTGCGCCGGATGGGCGCGGGCCGACCGCGCTTCCCCGGGCTGCACGGATTCGACGCCACGGTGCTCCCGCAGGTGGAGCGGGCGCTGATCGCCGGGCACGACATCGTGCTCCTGGGCGAGCGCGGCCAGGGCAAGACACGGCTGATCCGCACCCTGGCCGGGCTCCTCGACGAGTGGTCGCCCGCCGTCGCGGGCTGCCCCGTCAACGACCACCCGTTCGCGCCCGTGTGCCCGGGGTGCCGGGCGCGGGCCGACCGCGAGGGCGACGCCCTCCCCGTCGTCTGGCGGCACCGCGACGACCGCTACGGGGAGAAGCTCGCCACCCCCGACACCGGTGTGGGCGAGCTCATCGGCGACGTGGACCCCGTCCGGCTGGCCGAGGGCCGCTCGCTCAGCGACCCCGAGACCATCCACTACGGCCTCGTGCCGCGCGCCAACCGGGGCGTCTTCTGCGTCAACGAGCTGCCGGACCTGCCGGCCCGCGCCCAGGTGGCGCTCTTCAACGTGTTGGAGGAGCGCGACCTCCAGATCCGCGGGTACACCCTGCGGCTGCCGCTGGACCTGCTGCTGGTCGCCAGCGCCAACCCGGAGGACTACACGAGCCGCGGGCGGATCGTCACCCCCCTCAAGGACCGGTTCGGCGCCCAGGTGCGCACCCACTACCCGCTGGAACTCGACGACGAACTCGCGCTGGTGCGGCAGGAGGCGGCGCTCCCCGAGGGCACCACCGTCCCCGCGCACCTGCTGGAGGCCGTCGCGCGGTTCACGCGGCTGGTCCGCGCGTCCAAGAAGGTCGACGGCCGCTCCGGGGTGTCGGTGCGCTTCTCCGTGGCCGCCGCCGAGACCGTCGCCGCGTCGGCCCTGCGCCGCGCCGCCCTGAGCGGCGAGGACGTCCCGGTGGCCCGGGTCAGCGACCTGCCCGCCGTCGTCGAACCGCTGCTGGGCAAGGTCGAGTTCGAGCTGGAGGCCGAGGGGCGCGAGGCCGAGATCCTGCACGTGCTCCTGCGGCGGGCGGTCGCCGACACCTTCCGCGCCCGGCTCGGCGAGGCCGACCTGTCCCCCCTCGCCGACCGCTTCGCCGGGGGCGGCACCGTGGAGACCGGCGACCTCGTCGGCGCCGCGGAACTCCTGCGCCGGGTGGGCGCCGTGCCGGGCCTGTCCGCCCTCATCGAGAGCGCCGCGCCCGAGGCCGAGGACGGCCCGCCCACCCAGGGCCTGGCCGCGGCGGTGGTCGAGTTCGCGTTGGAGGGGCTGTACCTGGAACGGCGCCTGTCCAAGGACGCCGTCCCCGACGGCGGGGTCTACCGGTTCTGAACCGGGACGACGGAGGCACACGCGGGAGGAGACGGGCATGAGGTTCCGCTACCGGGCGTACACGGGCGGCCCGGACCCGCTGGCCGACCCCGACCCGCCGCCCGCCGAGGAGCGGGTCGAGGCGACCGCCCTCGAACGGGCACGGGAGGGGGACGGCGACGCGGGTGAGGGCACCGCTGGGGGGCACCCCCTGGACGGGTCGCGATCCGACGGCCTGCTGGCCCCCGGGGTGGGGAACGGCCACGGACTCACCCCGCGCGAGCTGCGGCGGCTCGGCCGTGTCGCGCTGCGCGACATCGAGCGGGCCGCACGGAGCGGAGCGGGTCAGCACGCGGGCGGCGGCGCGTCGGGCGCCGAGCCCACGGGAGCGGCGCTGCCCCGCGAGGCGGACGACGACCGCCCCCTCGACCCCGCGGCCACCGTGCGGGCGGCGACGCTGCGCCGGAGTGATCCCGCGGAGCGGGCGATCCGGCTGCGCGCGGACGACCTCCGCGTCGCCGAGACCGAACCGGTCGGCGCGCGGGCGGTGTCGCTGCTGGTCGACGTGTCGCACTCGATGGTCGAGCGCGCCCTGCACACGGCGGCCGCCCGGACCGCCCTGGCCCTGCACGCCCTGGTCGGGACCCACCATCCGGAGGACCGGATCCAGCTGGTCGGCTTCGGTGACACCGCGCACGAGCTGACCCCGGCCCGGCTGGCGGCGCACGCGTGGCGGCGCGCCCCCGGCACCAACCTGCACCACGCGCTGCGACTGGCCAGGCGGAACGCGCGGCGCCACCGCGGTCTGCGGCCCCTGGTGCTGGTGGTCACCGACGGCGAGCCCACCGCGCACGTGGACGACGACGGCCGCGCCCGGTTCGCGTGGCCGCCCGACCCGCGTACCGCCGAGGTCACCCTGACGGAGCTGGACGGGCTGCTGCGCGAGGGTGCTGAGGTGGTGTTCTTCCTGCTCGCCGACGACCCCCGGCTGCGCGCCTTCGCCGCCGGGGTGGAGCGGCGGCGGGCGGTGCGGGTCGTGCGCGCCGACGCCGCCGCCCTGGGGCCGCTCGTGGTCGGGCGGTACCTGGAGCGGCGGGGCTGAGCGTCCGGGAGGCGGCGGTCAGAGTTCGAAGACGTTGACGTCGGAGGCCAGGACCAGCAGCGCCTCGGGAGCCTCGCCGCCGGAGTAGAGGAGCTGGTGGCGGTTGGCGGGCATGATCGTCTCGGTGAACCGCAGGGCGACGTCCTCGGCGTAGGCCACGCGTTCCTGGACGAGCAGCGGGATGCCGGGGCCGAGCCCGAAGGCCTCGGCCTCGTCGGGAGAGGGCATGCGCGCGCCGACGACGTCCCAGTTCCAGGTCTCCTGGTGGCCCAGGTCGCTCAGGGTGGTGCTGACCCCCTGGTTGAGGCGTTCGGGCGACATCAGCGGCGTGTTGTTGGCGATGGCGAACGGGAAGTAGGTGATCTGGGACTGCCAGAGCCCGCCCTCGACGAAGCGGTCGCAGGAGCGGATGACGACGAGGCCGCCCTGCGGGGCCGTGGGGTCGGTCTCAGGGCGCAGGCGCTTGGCCACGCGCGGGCTGATGGTGTCCAGGCTGACCTTGATCTTCTCGTCGATGTTGTGGTAACCGGCCTCGCGCAGGTGCGGCTGGTAGCCCTCCTGGAAGCGCTCGGAGTCCGAGCCGCCGGAGACGGGTGTGGCCAGGTGGATGATGGGCCGGTGGTCGGCGGCGTAGGCCCCGCGGCCCGCGCGGATGGCGATGCGGCCCTCCTCCTGGAGGATGCGCATCCCCATGCGCGCCGTGGCACGGGAGACGTCGAACCGCTCCGCGAGTTCCTCCTCCCCGGGAAGGCGGTCGCCGGGCTTGTACTCGCCCCTGGCCAGCGCCTCGCGCAGATGGTCGGCGACCACGGTCTTCTTTGACGTGCTCATCTGTGTGCTCAGTCCCGGTGGTAGGCCTTGAGGTTGCCGTGTTCGAACTGGTATCGGATGCTGTGCCCGGCGTAGACGGTGTGCACCACGCGGATCGGGCGTTCCTCGGAGTAGTCGGTGCGGTGCACGTTCAGCACGGGCACGCCCGGGGGGAGTTCGAGCTGCGACGCCTCCTGGGGCGTCGGCATGCGGGTCTCCACCTCGTCGACGCAGCCGACCTGGCGGTGGCCGTGCTCCATGAGGACCTCCAGGGCGCTGTCCACGTCCTCGGGCATCATGAGCGCGGTGCCCTGGACGAGCTCCATGGGGTAGTAGGCCGAGCTGGTGGAGCCGGACACGTCCCCGGAGAACCGGTACATGCGCCGGACGACGGTCATGTCGCCCTCGGGGACGCGGAGGCGGCTCGCGATGTCGGGTGTGGCGCTGAGGAGCTGGAGCTCCTCCAGGGTCTGCCCGGACAGGGCGGACTCGTTGAGGCCCGTGCCCTTGGTGGGCCGGGTGGCGTAGAAGGTCTCGGGAACGACGTTCTGGACGAAGTGCCCGCGGCCGGGCCTGCTGAGGATGAGGCCCTGGTTGCGGAGCATGCCCAGGGCGAGGCGGACGGTGTTGCGGGAGGCCTCGAAGCGCTCCTCCAGCTGCTTCTCGGAGGGGAGCTGTCCTCCGGGAGGAAGGGTGCGGTCCTGGATCTCGCGGCGCAAGATCCGGGCGATCTGTCGGTATCTACTTTCTGCCCGCATAAGTCCGCTCTCGAAGGGGTAGTAGTCCAACACGTTGGCTTGTACCAACAAGATGAGCACAACACCAACGGAACATGTCCATCTGGTTCGCCTCTACCCATCCTAGGGGAAGGCCACCCTAAGTACACGGCCCCCAGCCCCCGGAGCCGACGGAGATCATCCGTGGTCGTCGCCCGTCGCCGACCACCGAGGACACGGAAAGACCTCGTGAGCACACGCGAGACTCCCCCCTCAGCACGTGAGAGGGGAGTCAACGGAACTGAACCGACATCCGTGAGGAGAACACCATGATCCCCCTCGTCATCACGCTCGTCGGCGTCGTACTCCTGGGCCTGGCCGCGGGGTTCTTCCTCGCCGTCTCCATCGGCATCCGGCGTCAGGACCGCCGTGGCAGCTACCGGTCCCTGCGTCAGGAGGACGACCGGAGCGCCCTGTCCCGCACCGGAAGCCTCGTCGTCGGCCTGCGCTTCACCAACGACGCCCCCTCCCCCGACCGGCGGGACCGCACCCCCACCGCGGTCTGAGGCCCGGTCAGTCCTCCAGCGCCCGCAGCAGGTCCGCCACCAGGTCGTCCGCCGACTCGATGCCGACGGAGATCCGTACCAGGTCGGCCGGAACCTCCAGGGCGGACCCCGCGGTGGACGCGTGCGTCATCCGACCGGGGTGCTCGATCAGGGACTCGACCCCGCCCAGTGACTCCCCCAGGGTGAAGACCTCGGTGCGCTCGCACAGCCGCAGCGCCGCCTTCTCCCCGTCGCGCAGGGTGAAGGACACCATCCCGCCGAAGGAGCGCATCTGCCGCTCCGCGATCTTGTGCCCCGGGTGGCCGTCCAACCCGGGGTAGTACACCGTGCGCACCGCCGGGTGGCGCTCCAGGTCGGCCACGACCCGCTCCGCGTTGGCGCTGTGCCGGTCCATGCGCACGCCGAGCGTCTTGATTCCGCGCAGTGTCAGCCAGGAGTCGAACGGCCCCGGCACCGCGCCCATGGTGTTCTGGTGGAAGGCCAGCCGCTCGCCCAGTTCGGCGTCGGCGACCACCAGGGCGCCGCCGACCACGTCGGAGTGCCCGCCGAGGTACTTGGTCGTGGAGTGCACGACCACGTCCGCGCCCAGCGTGAGCGGCTGCTGGAGGTAGGGCGAGGCGAACGTGTTGTCGACGACGTACAGCGCGCCCGCGTCGTGCGCGATCCGCGCGACCGTCTCGATGTCGGTGATGTTGAGCAGCGGGTTGGTGGGCGTCTCCGTCCACACGACCCTGGTGGTGGGGCGCAGCGCCGCGCGCACGGCCTCGGGGTCGGTCTGGTCGACCGCGTCCCAGGTGACGCCCCAGCGCTCGACGACCTTGGAGACCAGACGGAAGGTGCCGCCGTAGGCGTCGCCGGGGATGATGATGTGGTCGCCGGGCGAGAGGACCGTGCGCAGCAGCGTGTCCTCGGCGGCCATGCCCGAGGCGAAGGCCAGCCCGCGCACACCGGACTCCAGCGCGGCCAGGCACTCCTCCAGGGCGGCGCGCGTCGGGTTGCCCGTGCGCGAGTACTCGTAGCCCTGGCGCAGACCGCCCACGCCGTCCTGGGCGTAGGTGCTGGTCTGGTAGATCGGCACCACCACGGCCCCGGTCCCGGCGTCCGGTTCCTGCCCCGCGTGGATGGCCAGCGTTTCAAACCCGTCGAACGTCATGGGGCCACAATAGCCGCCAACCACCACTGCAGCCCCGGTTTCCACAGCTCCTAGGCGGGCGGGAACCGCGTGGCCGATCCCGGTTCCGGCGGCTCCGTCGGCGCCTCGGGCGGGAGCCCCGCCGCGGGGGTGGGCACACGGGTCGGGGTGCCGCTCTCGCGCATCGGCGGGTCCCATCCCCACTCGGGGTCGTACGTGCGCACGACCTTCCCGGGGACGCCGGCGACGACGCAGTGGTCGGGGTAGCGGCCGGGCCGGACCACCGTGCCCGCCGCGACCACGCAGTTGCGGCCCAGGTGGACGCCGGGCAGGATCACCGCGTTCGCGCCGATCCAGGTGCCGTCGCCGATGCTCACGGGGTCGTCGACGGGCCACTGGAGGCCGACGGGGATCTGGGTGTTGGCGTAGGAGTGGTTCTGGTCGGTGATGTAGACGTAGGGGCCGGTGTAGACGTGGTCCCCGATGTCCACGGACCGGTGCGCGACGATGTGCGACCCGCGGCCGATCGCGCAGCCCGAGCCGATCCGCACGACGGTGCCGGGCCCCAGGTCGTAGTCGGGTCCCATGCCCGCCGCGAGGGTCATGTCGCCGCCCAGCACGGTGTGCACGCCGATCTCGATCCACGGCTCCCCGTACAGGGTGGCGGTCGGGAAGGCGATCGCCGAGCCCGCGCCGAAGCGCGCGAACCTCCTGGCCGCCTTGGAGTCCGCGCGGATTTCGGCGTTGCTCCGCGCGTACGACCAGACGGAGCGGATGATCCAGGACAACAGCCGCGACACGCGAGCTCCCATGTGTTACCTGCCAGTAATGTTGCCGCGAAGGGTAGCAGTGTCCGAGTATGCGCCGCTCCATCCGGTATGCACACATCGGGGCCCCGGACCGCGCGGAACGCGGTCCGGGGCCCCGAGAGCCGCGGGCGTCAGCCGGAGAGGTGGGCCAGCAGGTCCTGTCGGGTGAGGATCCCCACGGGACGGCCGTCGCGCAGCACGACCAGCGCGCCCGAGCCCCGCAGCAAGCGCACGCAGTCGCTCACCGGCGTGCCCGTGCCGACCGTGGCCAGCGGCTCGCCCATGTGCGTCTCCACGCTGTCGTCCAGCTGGGCGCGGCCGTCGAAGAGGGCGTCCAGGACGTCGCGCTCGGCGATGGAGCCGACCACCTCGGCCGCCATGACCGGCGGCTCCTCCTTCATCACCGGCAGCTGGGAGACCCCGTACTCGCGCATGATCGCCACGGCGGTGCCGATGGTCTCGTGCGGGTGGGTGTGCACGAAGTCCGGCATCGCGGCGCCCTTGCCGTTCAGGACCTGCCCCGCGGTGGCTTCCTCGGTCTCCGCCGACAGGAAGCCGTAGTCGGCCATCCACTCGTCGTTGAAGATCTTGCCGAGGTAGCCGCGGCCGCCGTCGGGCAGCAGCACGACGATGACGTCGTCGGGCCCCGCGTCCCGGGCCACCCGCAGCGCCGCCTCGACCGCCAGACCGCAGGACCCGCCGACCAGCAGCGCCTCCTCACGCGCCAGCCGACGCGTCATGAGGAAGGAGTCCTTGTCGCTCACGGCCACGATGTCGTCGCAGATCCCCGTGTCGTAGGTGCCGGGCCAGATGTCCTCGCCCACGCCCTCGACCAGGTAGGGACGGCCCGACCCGCCCGAGTACACCGAGCCCTCGGGGTCGGCGCCGATCACCTTGACCCGCCCTCCCGAGACCTCCTTGAGGTAGCGTCCGGTGCCGCTGATCGTCCCGCCGGTGCCGATGCCCGCGACGAAGTGCGTCACGCGCCCCTCGGTCTGGTCCCAGATCTCGGGGCCGGTGGAGTGGTAGTGCGACTCCGGGTTGTTCTGGTTCTCGTACTGGTTCGGCTTCCACGCACCCGGGATCTCCTCGGCCAGCCGGTCCGAGACCGAGTAGTAGGAGTCGGGGTGGTCCGGGGCGACCGTCGTCGGGCAGACCACGACCTCGGCGCCGTAGGCGCGCAGCACCGCCAGCTTGTCCGGGCCCACCTTGTCCGGGCAGACGAAGACGCAGCGGTAGCCCTTCTCCTGCGCGACCATGGCCAGACCGATCCCGGTGTTGCCGGAGGTCGGCTCGACGATGGTGCCGCCCGGCCTGAGCTCGCCGCTCTTCTCCGCGGCCTCGACCATGCGCAGCGCGATGCGGTCCTTGACCGAACCGCCGGGGTTGAAGTACTCGACCTTGGCGATGACGGTCGGCGCGAGCCCCTCGGTGACCTTCCGAAGACGCACCAGCGGGGTGTCCCCCACCAGGTCGATCAGTGAGTCGTGTACCCGCACTGTGGGCTCCCTCAACGTCATGGCGACCGGATCCGTCGGTCCGCCTGGTCCTCGCCCCCGGCCGCGTCGACCGGGGCGGTGGGCCGGTCCGACCCACCACACCTCGACTCTAAGCCGTTCCCGCGCGGTTCGCGCCGCGCTCCCGCGGTGTCGGTCCCCCGACGTCACGCACGGGCGCGAGCCGACTGACCGCCCGGCGGGGATCGTGTGCCGCCCGAGGTACGTGACCCGCCGGTGCTGCGGATGTAGCCTCGACTCCAACCGACCCGCCCCAGGGCGGACGGAAGACGAGGCCCCGGGGGTGGTCCGATGCTGCGAGCCGCACGCGCACGGCGCATCGCCGCCGCCACGGCGTTCGGCGGCGGCGGGGTGACGCTCGTGGGCGCGGGCGCCGTCGCCCTCCTCTACCTCCAGGCGCGGCTCGCCCGACGCGCGGTCGGCGTCACCCCGTGGAAGCGGCCCCGGGTCAACGGGGTCTACGGCGACGGTCCCGAACCGCCCCTGCGCATGCTCATGCTGGGCGACTCCACGGCGGCCGGTTTCGCGGTCGCCGAGAGCACGCAGACCCCGGGTGTGCTGCTGGCGGCGGGGATCGCGGGCGCGGCCGACCGGCCGGTGCGGCTGCGCTGCACCGCCTCACCCGGCGCCACCTCCGCGGACCTCGCCGACCAGGCCGAGCGCGCCGAGGCCTTCCAGGAGGCCACCCGCTACGACGTGGCGGTCGTCTTCATCGGCGCCAACGACGTCATCCGCAGGGTCCGGCCGGGCGACGCCGTCGACCAGCTGCGCGACCTCACCCGCCGCCTCGTCGACCAGGGCACGGCCGTGGTCGTGGCGACCTGCCCGGACCTCGGCACGGTCCGCCCGATCAGCTGGCCGCTCCGCTCGGTCGCGCGGCGCGTCTCCCGGCAGCTCGCCGCCGCCCAGACCATCGCCGTCACCGAGGTCGGCGGGCGCACGGTCTCCCTGAGCGACCTGCTCTCCGACGACTTCCGCTCCGACCCCCGCTCCATGTTCGGACCCGACCGGTTCCACCCGTCGGCACTCGGGTACGCCCAGGCGGCCTCCGCCGTCCTGCCCTCGGTGTGCGCCGCGCTCGGGCTGCTCCCCGAACCCGGCCAGCCCGAACGGCCCGAGGGCATCCTGCCGGTGGACCGGGCCGCGGTCATGGCCGCCGAGACCCCCGGCACCGAGGTGTCCCGGATCCCCGTGCAGCCGGAGGGCAGGCGCGGCCGGTGGGCCGCCCGGGTCAGGATCCCCTTCCGTGCGCGCGGCGCCCGGACCGGGCCCGCGGACGTCCCGACCGGGGAGGCCGCCGCGGAGCGGTCGGTGGAGACGGCCGGGCGGACCGCCCACGACGGGACGGACGGCACGGACGACGCGCCAAGGCCGACCCCGGGTGGCGACGGCGAGGGACCGACATGTTAACTGGTCAGTAACAAGACGGGCCACGGGGGTCGAGGCAGGCCAGGCCGCCCGGCCACCCCGAGGGACCGGCACCGCAGCACCCCGACACCGAATGGGACGAAGCACATGCCCGAAGCAGTCATCGTCGCCACCGCGCGCTCCCCGATCGGCCGTGCCTTCAAGGGTTCCCTGAAGGACATCCGGCCCGACGACCTGACCGCCCAGATCGTCAGCGCCGCCCTGGCCAAGGTGCCCGAGCTCGACCCCACGAACATCGACGACCTCATGCTCGGGTGCGGCCTGCCCGGCGGCGAACAGGGCTTCAACCTGGCCCGGATCGTCGCCGTCCAGCTCGGCCTCGACACCGTCCCGGGCACGACCGTGACCCGGTACTGCTCCTCGTCCCTCCAGACCACCCGCATGGCCTACCACGCGATCAAGGCGGGCGAGGGCGACGTCTTCGTCTCCGCCGGCGTGGAGACGGTCAGCCGCTTCGCCCACGGCAGCAGCGACAACCCGCAGAACGAGAACCCGCTCTTCGCCGACGCCAAGGCCCGCACGGAGAAGCGCGCCGAGGGCGGCGCCGACGCCTGGACCGACCCGCGCGAGGACGGAAACCTGCCCGACGCCTACATCGCGATGGGCCAGACCGCCGAGAACGTCGCCCAGGTCACCGGCGTCTCCCGCCAGCGGCAGGACGAGTTCGCGGTCCGCTCGCAGAACCTCGCCGAAAAGTCGCTGGACAACGGGTTCTGGGAGCGCGAGATCACCCCGGTGACCCTCCCGGACGGCACCGTGGTCAGCACCGACGACGGCATCCGCCGCGGCACCACCTACGAGAAGGTCAGCCAGCTCAAGCCGGTGTTCCGGCCCGACGGCACGGTCACCGCGGGCAACGCCTGCCCCCTCAACGACGGCGCCGCCGCGCTGGTCGTCATGAGCGACACCCGCGCCGCCCAGCTGGGCATCACCCCGCTGGCGCGCATCGTGTCCACGGGGGTCAGCGGCCTCAGCCCCGAGATCATGGGCCTCGGCCCGGTGGAGGCCTCCCGGCAGGCGCTCGCCCGCGCCAACATGGCCATCGGCGACATCGACCTGGCCGAGATCAACGAGGCCTTCGCCGCGCAGGTCCTGCCCTCCGCCGACCAGCTGGGCATCGACATCGACGGCCAGCTCAACGTCAACGGCGGCGCCATCGCGGTCGGCCACCCGTTCGGCATGACCGGCGCCCGGATCACCGGCACGCTGCTCAACGGCCTCCAGTTCCACGACAAGACGTTCGGCCTGGAGACCATGTGCGTCGGCGGCGGCCAGGGCATGGCGGCCGTCTTCGAGCGCCTGAGCTAATCCGCGGACCGCTCCGCGACTCCCGCCCGGACCCGCCTCCACGGGTCCGGGCGGAGCCGTCTGCGGTGGCCAAGGGCGACCTCGCGGACAAACGATCTGCCTCGCGCAGGGTAAAAGCTGGTGACCGGGGCTTGTCCAGAACGTGATCCTGATGCAGTGTCGCAGGTAAGGTCACATGCCAACGCGCCGCCGGAGGTGCCCATGTCGGTAACCCACTCGCCGGAGATCCACGCCAAGCTCATCGAACGCGTCCCGGCCGTCACCGGCCGCGGGCTCCCCGAGTGGTTCGACGCCCTGGACAAGGGCCCGAGCCTGGTCCGTTGCTCGGCCCGGTCGAACTGGCTCGCCGACGAGTACAACCTGCCCCACTGGTACGCCCAGGCGATCGTCACCGAGTACGAGCGCCGTCGCCGCAACCGTTCGATTCCCACCCCTCGCCGCGACGGGTCCTGACCCGTCGAGCGACGTAGCCCGCTTCCGAGGCTCCGTCCAACGGCGGAGGGGCCACCCCCGGGATGAACCCGGGAGGCGGCCCCTCGCCACGTCCGATACCGTCGCCGCTACTCGGCGAAGATCGACTTGATGATCCAGAGCAGGCGCAGGATCTCGATGTAGAGCCAGACCAGCGACACGGTCAGGCCGAAGGCGAACTGCCAGGCGAACTTCGCCGGGATGCCCGCCTGGACGCCCTCCTCGATGCCGCGGAACTCGATCGCCAGCGTCAGCGCGGCGACGACCACGAGCACCAGGCCGACCACGAGGCCCAGCGGGCTGGGCTCGCGCAGGCCGAGGCCGCCGGCGATGAAGAAGCTCAGCACGAAGTTGATGAGCAGGAGCACGAAGGCGCCCAGGACCGCGAAGGTGACGGCCTTGACGAAGCCGTCGGTCACCTTGATGATCCGGAACTTGTACAGCGCCAGCATCACACCGAACACGGCGACGGTGCCGACCACGGCCTGGGAGACCAGGGAGCCGCTCGCACCGGCGTCACCCGTGGTCGCCGCCAGCTGCGCGCCGAGCAGGGCCGACAGACCACCGACGAACAGGCCCTCCAGGGCCGAGTACGTCAGGATCAGGCCGGCGTTGGTGCTCTGCCTGAAGCCGATGATCAGGCCCAGGACGAGACCGCCCAGGGCGCCGACCACGGTCAGCAACAGGGCGAGGCCCGGGTTGGAGCCGAAGAGGAAGTAGTTGACGACGCCCAGGACCGCGACGATCCCGAGCGACATGCCGGTGCGCACGACGACGTCGTCGATGGTCATCGGCTGGGCGTCGGCGCCCTGGACCGGACCCGCGGGGTAGCCCTGCTGCGGGTGTCCGGGCTGGCCGTAGCCCTGCTGGGGGTAGGCGGCCTGGGGGTACGGCTGGCCGTACCCCGGCTGGCCATAACCCTGTTGGGGGTATCCCTGCTGCGGGTACGCCTGACCGTAGCCGGGCTGGGCGTAGGCGCCCGTCCCGGACTGCTTGAGCGCCCGCTTGAGGACGGGGTTGGAACTCCGCAACCTCATGTCTCGTCATGGCCTTTCACGCGTGGTTTGCTGCCCACAAGGTAACGTATCGGGCTTCCGGCGGGTTCCAGGGCCAGGTCACCGTTACGACACGGCGCGGGGCCGGCGTCCCCGTGCGGGAACGCCGGCCCCGGCGCGGCATCGACCGGATCAGTTCCGGGTGATCACCGAACGCGCGAGGAACAGCACGTTGGCCGGGCGCTCGGCGAGACGGCGCATGTAGTAGCCGTACCACTCGTCGCCGTAGGGGACGTAGACGCGCATCCGTTTGCCCTCGGCCGCCAGGCGGACCTGTTCGGCGTCGCGGATGCCGTAGAGCATCTGGTACTCGTACTCGTCCGCCGAACGGCCGTTGGCCTTGGCCAGCTCCCCGGCGATGGCCACCATGCGCGGGTCGTGCGAGGCGACCATCGGGTAGCCGTCGCCCTCCATGAGGATGCGCAGCGCGCGCACGTACGCCTTGTCGACCTCGGCCTTGTCCCGGTAGGCGACGGAGGCGGGCTCGTCGTAGGCGCCCTTGCACAGGCGCACGCGCGAACCGGCGCCGCTCAGGTCACGGCAGTCGGCCTCGGTGCGGTGCAGGTAGGCCTGGAGGACGGCGCCGACGCTGGGGAAGTCCTCGCGCAGCTCGCGCAGGATGCCCAGCGTGGAGTCGGTGGTGGTGTGGTCCTCCATGTCCAGCGTCACCGTGGTGCCGATCGCCGCCGCGGCCTCGGCGATCCGCCGGGCGTTGTCCAGCGCGATCTTCTCGCCGTCCTGGTTGAGGAACTGGCCGACCGCCGACAGCTTGACCGACACCTCGGCGCGCCCGCCCAGACCGGCCTCGCCCAGGGCGGCCAGCAGGTCCTCGTAGGCGGTCACCGTGGCGCTGGCCTGTGCCAGGTCGGTGGTGTCCTCGCCCAGGAAGTCGAGCGTGACGTACCGGTCGGCGGCCAGGTCGGCGACGGCGGGCAGGGCCTCGCCGAGGCTGGAGCCGGCGACGAACCGGGAGACCAGGCCCCGGGTGACGGGAGTGCGCTCGACGATCGTGCGGCAGGTCTTGGACCTGGCGGCGAGCAGCAGGGACTTACGAAGCATGGAGACCTCGACGAAGACGTGCGCGAGCCGATCGGCCGGCGCGGACTGCGGTGACTGCCGGAGATGACCGGCCGTACCGGTGAACTCCTCGGGGGGTGGACCGCCCCGCGCCACCGGGGTGGTGGCGGCGCGGGGCGGCATGCGGACCGTGCGGGCGGACCCGACTAGTCCATGTGCGGGTAGGAGGAGGTCGTCGGCGCGACGAAGGTCTCCTTGATGGCGCGCGGGCTGGCCCAGCGCGACAGGTTCTGCGCCGAACCGGCCTTGTCGTTGGTGCCGGAGGCGCGGCCGCCGCCGAACGGCTGCTGGCCCACGATGGAGCCGGTCGGCCGGTCGTTGACGTAGAAGTTGCCCGCGGTGAAGCGCAGCGCCTCGGTGGCCTTGGCGATCGCGGCGCGGTCCTTGGCCAGGACGGCGCCGGTCAGCGCGTAGGCGGAGCCCTGGTCGACGATGTCGAGGATCTCGTCGAACTTCTCGTCCTCGTAGACGTGGACGGCGACGATCGGGCCGAAGTACTCGGTGCGGAACACGTCGTGGGAGGGGTCGGAGCCCTCGATGACGGTCGGGCGCACGAAGTAGCCGACCGAGTCGTCGGCGGTGCCGCCGGCGATGATCGACAGGGTCGGGTCGGACTTGGCGTCCTCCAGGACCTTGGCGAGCTTGTCGAAGGCGCGGCGGTCGATGACGGCGCCGACGAAGTTCGACAGGTCGGTGACGTCGCCCATCCTGATCGCCTCGGTCTCGGCGACGAGGTCGTCGCGGATCTGCTCCCACACGGAGCGGGCGACGAAGGCGCGCGAGGCGGCCGAGCACTTCTGGCCCTGGTACTCGAAGGAACCGCGGACGATCGCGGTGCGCAGGACCTCGGGGTCGGCGGAGGAGTGCGCGACGATGAAGTCCTTGCCGCCGGTCTCGCCGACGATCCGCGGGTAGCTCCGGTAGTTGGAGATGTTCTCGCCGACGGTCTTCCACAGGTGCTGGAAGGTGCGGGTCGAACCGGTGAAGTGCACACCGGCCAGGTCCGGGTCGTTCAGGGCGACGTCGGAGACGGCCAGGCCGTCGCCGGTCACCATGTTGATGACGCCCGGGGGAAGACCGGCCTCCTCCAGCAGGCGCATCGTGAACTCGGCGGCGAACTGCTGCGTCGGGGACGGCTTCCACACGACCACGTTGCCCATGAGGGCCGGGGCCGTGGGCAGGTTGCCCGCGATGGCGGTGAAGTTGAAGGGCGTGATCGCGTAGACGAAGCCCTCCAGCGGCCGCTGCTCCATGCGGTTCCACACGCCGGGGACGCTCAGCGGCTGCTGCTCGATGAGCTGCCGCGCGTAGGAGACGTTGAAGCGCCAGAAGTCGATGAGCTCACAGGCCGAGTCGATCTCCGCCTGCTGCACCGTCTTGGACTGGCCGAGCATGGTGGCGGCGTTGATCGTGGCGCGCCACGGGCCGGCGAGCAGTTCGGCAGCGCGCAGGATGATGGCGGCGCGGTCGTCGAAGGACATCGCGCGCCAGGCCGGGGCCGCGGCCTTGGCGGCGGCGATCGCGTCGCGGGCGTCGTCGTGGGTGGCGTTGCCCATGGTGCCCAGGACGGCGGCGTGACGGTGCGGCTGCACGGCGTCGATGCGCTCGCCACCGCCCATGCGGCGCTCACCGCCGATGTACATCGGCAGGTCGATGCTCTCCCGACCGAGTTCGTCGAGTGCGGCGACGAGCTCGGCGCGCTCAGCGCTGCCGGGCGCGTACGACAGAACGGGCTCGTTCTTCGGCAGCGGGACGTTGGTCACGGCGTCCATGGGCACCTCCCTGGAAAGTCTGTCCCTGTTCCACACAGGGTTGATCTGATTCAACGCTCTCAGAACCAACGTATGGGAACCTTGTGGGACAGGCCACTCTTTGCCAGGCTTATTTGTCCAATAGGACAAAATGGGGGGCATATGAGCACAGACGCCCCACTTCCCGGCCCGATCCACCCCGGAGACGACGAGCCTCGCCTCCCCGTGGCGCGGCGCGACGTCCTGCCTGGTCACCCCGGTGAGGGTGAGGCGGGTACGACCGGGATCCCGCTGCGGAGGCTGCTCCTCGTCGTCGGCGATCCGGTGATGGACGTCGCGGCGGCCCCCGCCGGGTTGGATGTTCAGGTGGACAACGTCGTCATCCTCGACCCGGAGGACCGCACCGAGGCCCGGTCGGGGGACCTCGTCCTCCTGATCGGCGCCCGCGGCGGGGCCGCCCGCAGACTCGTGCGGGCGCTCGCCGAGCGGGGCGCCACGGCCGTGGCGGTCAAGACGAGCAGCCACGCCCCACCGGAGGAGGTACTGCCTCCGCCCGCCGGCGCGCGCGGGGCCCGGTCCTACCGCCCCGGGGGCAAGGACGAGTTGGCCGCCCTGCGCGCGGAGGCCGAGGACGCCGGGATCGTCCTGCTCGCCGTCCGGCCGGAGGTGCGCTGGGACCAGTTGCAGTCGGTGTGCCAGAACATCGTCGACGACGCCCGGCCCTCCCACTCCGAGGATCTGGGCGAGACCTCCGGCGACCTGTTCTCCATGGCGCAGACGATCGCGCGGCTGACCAACGGGCTGGTGGCGATCGAGGACTCGGCGAGCCGGGTGCTGGCCTACTCGTCCGGCTCCGAGGTGGACGAGCTGCGCCGCCTGTCCGTCCTGGGCCGCCGGGGCCCGGAACCCTACCTGGCGCTGCTGCGGGAGTGGGGGGTGTTCACCAAGCTGCGCTCCGGCGAGGAGGTCGTGCGCATCGACGAACACCCCGACCTGGGCATCCGCCGACGCCTGGCGGTCGGCATCCACGCGGGACGCCAGCCACTGGGGTCGATCTGGGTGCAGGAGGGGTCGGAGCCGCTGGCCGAGCACGCCGAGGAGGCGCTGCTGGGCGCGGCGCGCACGACCGCGCTGCACATGATCCGGCAGCGGACCCAGGCCAGCGCGGGGCTGCGCCTGCGCGAGGACCTGCTGTCGAGCCTGTTGGAGGGGCGGATCGACGCGAGCGCGCTGGCCGACACGGTGGAGGTGCACGCCGACCGCGGGGCGCTGGTCGTGGCGTTCTCCCTCACCCAGCAGACGGCGTCGGCCGCCGACGCGGAGACGGGCGGCGAGGAGCGCCCGGGACGGCCGGGTCCGCCCGACCGCCCCGAACGCGAGCTGCGCCGCCGCCAGCTCATCGACCTGGTGTCGGTGCACACCGCCGCCTACCGGCGCAGCGCGCTGGTGACCGAGCTGGGCGGACGGGTGTACGTGCTGCTGCCCGACCTCGTGCGCGGTCGCGAGGGGTGGCGCGGCGTGGAGCAGTCGGTGCTCACGCTGACCCGCAAGACCGTGGCGGCGGCGCGGGCGGCGCTGGACCTGGAGGTGCAGGCGGCCGTGGGGTCGCTGGTGGAGCGGCTGGGCGAGGTCCCCGACTCCCGCGCGGAGGCGGACCGGGTGCTGGACGCGATGGGCCGCGACCTGGACCGGGGCCTGGACTGGGCGGTGGCCACCATCTCCGACGTGCGCTCGCGGGTGCTGATCAGCGAGACCCTGGCCCACCTGCGGGCGGACCCGTCGCTGCGCGATCCCCGGGTGAGCCGCCTGATCGAGTACGACCGCGCGGGCGGCGCCGACCTGGTGACCTCGCTGCTGGCCTACCTGGAGGCGTTCGGGGACGCGCGGGCGGCGGCGGAGCGGCTGCACATCCACCCGAACACGCTGCGGTACCGGGTGCGGCGGGCCGCGGCGGTGAGCGGCATCGACCTGGGCGACCCGGGCGAACGGCTCTTCACACAGCTCCAGCTGCTGATGGAGCACCACCGGCCGACCCGCTGACCGCGGCGGCCGAGCCCCGTGCCGAGCTCGCGAGGCCGCATGGGCAGCGAGGGGCGTACGGGGTTCTGCAGGAGGAGCCAAGCCGCCAGCGAGGAACGAGCCAGGCGAAGGCGACGACGAAGAACCGCGTTCTTCACGCCCCGAGCCCCGTGCCGAGCTCGCGAGGCCGCATGGGCACAGTACCCCCGGTCGGACTCGAACCGACACTTGTGACCCTTTTAGGGGGCCTGCCTCTTCCATTGGGCTACGAGGGCGAGCCCATCATACCGGCCGGGGTGATTGCCCACTTTGACTCGGCTTGGCCGGATGGGGACACGAAACGGCCGGCTTCCCCTGGGAAACCGGCCGTTCCGTGCGTGTACGCGCGGGTCAGCTGACGCGGCGCAGGTGACCGTCCTGGACGATCTGCGGCGCGCTGGCCTCCTCGAAGGCGTGCCGCGGCTCGATCATCTCCGGCAGCGCGGCGAAGTCGCGGCGCAGCAGGAAGGCGAGCGTCCAGTCGGCCAGCACCCGCATCTTGCGGTTGAAGGTCGGGACGGCGTACAGGTGGTAGGCGCGGTGCGCGTACCAGGCGAGACGGCCGTTGAGCTTGATCTTCCCGAAGAGCTGGGCGGCGCCCTTGTGCAGGCCGAGCCCGGCGACGGCGCCGAGGTTCTTGTGGCGGTAGGCCTTGAGCTTGCCGCCGCGCAGGGTGGCGATCACGTTGTCGGCGAGCACCGGGGCCTGGCGGACCGCGTTCTGGGCGTTGGGCGGGTAGTAGCCGCCGTTGCCGTCGGGCACCTGGGCGTTGTCGCCACCGGCGTAGGCGTTCTCCACACCGTTGACGGTCAGGTACTCGCTGGTGTCGACGTGGCCCTTGGGGCCGAGCGGCAGGTCGCTGGCCTCGACGACCGGGCTGGGCTTGACGCCCGCCGTCCACACCAGGGTGTCCGCGTCGAACTCGGTGCCGTCGCTGAGCTTGATGCGCTGGTCGGTCGCCGACTCCAGGAAGGTCTTGAGCCGGACGTCGATGCCGCGCTGGCGCAGCTGGTTGAGCGCCTTGGTGCCGACCTCGGGGCCGACCTCGGGCAGGATCTTGTCGGCCGCCTCGATGAGGTAGAACTGAACGTCCTCCAGGCCGATCGAGCTGTACATCCGGACCGCGTCGCGGACCAGGTCCTCCAGCTCGGCGATGGCCTCGGCCCCGGCGAAACCGCCGCCGACGAAGACGAAGCGGAGCGCCTTGGCGCGGACCTCCGCGTCGTCGGTGGAGTCGGCGATGGCGAGCTGGTTGAGGACGTGGTTGCGGAGGTAGGCGGCCTCCTCCACGGTCTTGATGCCGATGCCCCACTCGGCCAGGCCCGGGATGGGCAGCGTGCGCGAGACCGCGCCGGCGGCCAGCACGATGTGGTCGTAGTGGAGGGTCTCGGGCTCGCCGACGTTGGGCTCGTAGCGGACGGAGCGCTCGGCGTGGTCGATGCGCACGACACGGCCGCCGAGGACACGGACCCGGTCGAAGACCTTGCGCAGGGGCACCACCACGTGGCGCGGGGAGATGTTGCCGGCGGCGGTCTCGGGCAGGAACGGCTGGTAGGTCATGTAGGAGTTCGGGTCGATGACGGTGATGCGGGCCTCACCGGGACCGAGCTTCCTCTCCAGCCGCCTCGCGGTGTACATCCCGAGGTAACCGCCGCCGACGATGAGCACGTGCGGAATCTCCGCCTCGTCCCCTCCGCCGTGTACCAGTCGGTAGTTCCTGCTCTCGGTCATCGCATATCCGCCCTAACGGTGTTCTGTGGCGCCCTTGCCCGGGGCGGCGAAGAGTGTCGCGGTCTTCGGTCGCCCCCGTCGAAACGCCCGGTCAGATCCCTGGTGGGATCCTTGGGGTGTTACGACCCTGTTGCTTGTGCATTCTTTCACAAGCACCCGCCGACAGAGAAGGTTCACAGCCGTTCACCTTCTCACCACTTTCCCACCCACGCCCGTGACATTTGCGCAGGTCAGAGTGGTTGTGAATGCTTTCACAAGGTTGTTCCGGGTGACACGTCTCACCCGGAGGAGCAGGTCAGGGGCCGTGCGGCCCCAGCCCCGCGCGTACCCGTTCGGGCACCCGAACCCGGGCCGAAGCGAAGCGGGGGCCCGAGACCAGCACCGCCTACACGACCAGGCTCCAGGCGACCCCGTCCAGGATGTCGTGCTCGCTCGCCGTGAAGCAGTCCGCGCCCGTGCGCGCCAGCACCCGGGACAGCACCAGCGCGCCCGCGCCGATCACGTCCACCCGGCCGGGGTGCATGACCCCGATCCGCGCCCGCTCGTCGTGGCTGGAACGCAGCAGTCCGGCCGTGATGCGCTCCAGGTCCGCGACGTCCACCCGCGTGTGGTGGATCCGCTCGGAGTCGTACTCGGGCAGGTCGAGGGCGATCCCCGCGACCGTCGTCGCCGTCCCGGCCACGCACACCACCGAACCGGCCTCGCTGAGCGGGACGACCTTCTCCACCTCGTCCAGAGCGGCGTCGATGTCCGCCGTGGCCGCCGCGACCTGCTCGGCCGTCGGCGGGTCGTCGCGCAGGTGCCGCTCGGTCATCCGCACGCACCCGATGTCCACCGACAGCGACGCCCGCACCAGCTCACCGTCCGGGCCGCCCTCGCCGCCGAGGACGAACTCGGTGGACCCGCCGCCGATGTCGACCACCAGGAACGGCGGCGTGAACCCGTCGTCCTCCGCCTCGGCCTCGAACTCGGCGGTGGCGCCCACGAAGGACAGCTCCGCCTCGTCCAGCCCGGTGACCACCTCGGGCTCGACCCCGATGATCTCCTTCACCCCGTCGACGAACACCTGGCGGTTGCTCGCGTCCCGGGTCGCGCTGGTCGCCACCATGCGCACCGTGTCCGGGCCGAGCTCGATGCCGTACGCCCGGATCGCCTCGGCGTACCCGCGCAGCGCGTCGAAGGTGCGCTCCAGGGCCTGGGGCGCGAACGCCCCCGTCTCGTCGACGCCCTCACCCAGGCGGACGATCTCCATCCGCCGGTCGACGTCGACCACCTGGACCTCGTCGCCGTCCACGTGCACGACCTCGGCGACCAGCAGCCGGATCGAGTTGGTTCCGCAGTCGATGGCCGCGACACCGCTCATGACCTGTTCCCTTCCTCGGGCACGTCCTCGTCCACGCACACACACGGTCCCCGGTCCCACCAGTCCGGGAGTTCCTTCAGCGCCTCGGCCCCGAACGGGTTGACCCCCGGCTCCGCCAGCTCGTGGGCGACCAGCGCGTGCAGGCACTTGACCCGGGTCGGCATGCCCCCGGTGCTCTGCATCCCCTCGGGCAGCGGCTCCACCCCGTCCAGCCGCGCCTGCTCGGCGCGCTCGGCCAGGTAGGACTCGTGCGCCCTGGTGTAGGCGGCCTGGAGGTCGGGGTCCTCGCCCAGGCGCTCCTGCATCGCGCGCATCCGGCCCTCGTTCTCCAGCCGACCGATGGCGGAGGCGGCGCGCGGGCAGGTCAGGTAGTACAGCGTCGGGAACGGTTCCCCGCTCTCCAGACGCGGTGCGGTGCGGACCACGTCGGGCAGGCCGCACGGGCACCGGTGGGCGACCGCGCGCACCCCGCGCGGCGTGCGGCCCAGCTGACGTTCGACGGCGGCGACGTCGCGCGCCGAGACCAGGCCCTGCGGCGGCCGGTCGTCGCCCTCGCGCGGGACGTTCTCGTGGTGCCCGGGGGCGGGCTGATCTGCGGAAGTCATGACGGGCCCCAGCCTATGGCACCGGGGGATCCCCGACTCCGGCCCGTCGGTCAGATCCCCGCGTCCGGCTCCGGGTTGTCGGCCCGCACGACCGAGCGCCACAGCGTCTCGAACCACGGCTCCGACGGCGGCGACTCGGGTCCGTCCTCGTCCTCGTCCTCGGGGCTGATGACGATGTAGGTGATCTCGTCGGGGTACTGGTAGTGGAGACGGACGCGCGCCTCGTCCTCCACGTACTCGTCCCGCGTGAGCTCCTCCTCCCGCTGCTGGAGGGCGCGCACGTCCTCCTCCATGCGGGCGCGCTCCTCCTGGAGCTGCGCGATCTGCGAGCGTTGCAGGACGTACTCGCGCAGGGGGTAGGCCAGGCTGAGCGCGATCACGCACACGACCAGGGCGAGGATGGCCGCGCGACTGGTGAGCATGGGCCGCACCCGCCGGGTGCGGCCCCCGCTCGACCTCGGCGCCTCCGCGTTCCGAGCACCCCTGCGATCCGACCCGTCGGCTCTGGTGGCCTTCGTCGTCTTTGGGGGCGGCTGTTTGGATTCGCGGGACACTGGGGCAGACTAGCCGCGGTCGGCGAACCTCGGGAAGGCCGACACGCCCGCGTACACGGCGGCGTCGGCGAGCTCCTCCTCGATCCGCAGCAGCTGGTTGTACTTCGCGACGCGCTCGCTGCGGGCCGGGGCGCCGGTCTTGATCTGGCCGGCGTTGGTGGCCACCGCGATGTCGGCGATGGTGGTGTCCTCGGTCTCGCCGGAGCGGTGGCTGATCATCGCCGTGTAGCCGCTGCGCTGGGCGAGGCTGACCGCGTCCAGGGTCTCGGTGAGCGTGCCGATCTGGTTGACCTTCACGAGCAGCGAGTTGGCGGTGTCGGCGTCGATGCCGCGCTTGAGCCGCTCGGGGTTGGTGACGAACAGGTCGTCGCCGACCAGCTGCACCTTGTCGCCCAGGGTGGCGGTGAGGCGCTTCCAGCCCTCCCAGTCCTCCTCGTCGAGCGGGTCCTCGATCGAGACGAGCGGGTAGTCGGCGACCAGCTCGGCGTAGTAGGCGGCCATCTCCTCGGACGTGCGCGGCTTGCCCTCGAAGGTGTACACGCCGTCCGAGTACAGCTCGGTGGCGGCCACGTCCAGGGCGAGCGCGATGTCCTCGCCCGGGGTGTACCCGGCCTTCGTGATCGCCTCGACGATGAGGTCGAGGGCGGCACGGTTGCTCTCCAGGTTCGGGGCGAAACCGCCCTCGTCGCCGACCCCGGTGCCCAGGCCGTGGGACTTGAGGACCGACTTGAGGGAGTGGTAGACCTCCGCGCCCCAGCGCACGGCCTCGGAGAAGGTGGCCGCGCCGATCGGCGCGATCATGAACTCCTGGATGTCGACGTTGCTGTCGGCGTGCGCGCCGCCGTTGAGGATGTTCATCATCGGCACGGGCAGCACGTGCGCGTTCGGCCCGCCGATGTAGCGGAACAGCGGCAGCCCGGCCTCGTCGGCGGCGGCCCTGGCCACGGCCAGCGAGACGCCGAGGATGGCGTTGGCGCCGATCCGCGACTTGTCGGGCGTGCCGTCCAGGTCGATGAGCGCACGGTCGATGAGGCGCTGCTCGTCGGCGTCGCTGCCGAGCAGAGCGCCGGTGATCTCGTCGTTGACGGCGCGGACGGCCTTCTCCACGCCCTTGCCGCCGTACCGCTCGCCGCCGTCACGCAGCTCGACGGCCTCGAACTGGCCGGTGGAGGCGCCGCTGGGGACGCCCGCGCGCGCGAAGGTGCCGTCGTCGAGCAGGACCTCGACCTCGACTGTCGGGTTGCCCCGGGAATCGAGGATCTCCCGCGCCTGGACTGACTCGATGGACGCCACGGTCACTCTCCGTATCTTGGGTTTGGTCGGACCACTGGTTCTGGACCCGACACGAGGGTAGCGACCCCCTGACCGGCGCCGCTCGCCCACCCGGCCGGAATGGTCTAGACCCACCGTGATCCCCTCCGGCGGCTACGCTGTGCCCCGGCACGCCTTACGGGCATCCGACAACACCGCGCCTATAGTGCGAGAACGGCGAACCTCCCTCTCGGACCGGGCTCGGCCGCCCGCCACGGGCACCGTGCCCCTCACGTGGACGGCGGGACGGCACGACGACATGGGCAACCCTCAGAGCCAGACGAACGACACCCACCGGGCGCTGCGGCCCGTCCGCCAGAGATCGGCGGAGCTGCGCCTGCTCGTCCCGGCGCTGGTGACCGGCGCGGCCGGTCTGGTCACCGCGTCGCTCTCGCTGACCGCCGAGGTCGACCCGTCCGTCCTCGTCGCCGTCGCCGTGGTCAGCGCGGGCGCGATCGCCCTGCACGTCCTGCTCCGGATCCTCGCCCCCTACGCCGACCCCGTGATCCTGCCGCTGGCCACGGTCCTCAACGCGCTCGGCCTGACCATGATCTGGGCGCTCCAGATGGCCGAGGCCGAGCCCGCCCACGGCGACGCCGACCGACAGCTCATGTGGACGGTCGTGGGCATGGTGCTGTGCGGGGCCACGATCGTCCTGGTGCGCCAGCCGCGCCGCCTCACCATGTACACCTACGTCATCGCCGTGGCGGCCCTGCTGCTGCTCCTGCTGCCGCTCTCACCCCTGGGGATCGAGGTGCTCGGGGCGCGCCGGTGGATCGGGATCGGCCCGTTCACCATGCAGCCGTCGGAGTTCGCGAAGGTCCTGCTGGTCATCTTCCTCGCCTCCTACCTGGGGCGGCGACGCGAGGTCATGTCCCTGGTCACCCGCACGGTCAGGGTGGGCCGGACCAAGGTGTTCAGCGTCCCCCGCGCCCGGGACCTGGCGCCCATGGCGGTCGGCTGGGGCATGGCGATCCTGCTGCTGGTGGGCACCCGCGACCTGGGCACGTCGCTGCTGCTGTTCGGCACCTTCCTGGCCGTCCTGTACGCCGCGACCGCCCGCAAGTCGTGGGTGGCCATCGGCCTGGTCGCCTTCTCCGCCGGGGCCTACGTCGCCTACCTGCTGTTCGGGCACGTGCGCAACCGCGTGGAGATCTGGCTGAACGCCTTCGACCCCGACGTCTACGGTCGGCCGGGCGGCAGCTTCCAGGTGGTCGAGGGCATGTTCGCGCTGGCCAACGGAGGCGTGCTCGGCACCGGCTTCAACGAGGGGTTCGTGCAGGAGGTCTTCGCCGCCGACAGCGACCTCATCCTGGTCTCGATCGGCGAGAAGCTGGGGCTGACCGGCCTCCTGGCCGTCCTGATGCTGCTGTTCCTGCTCGCCGAACGGGGCTTCCGGATCGCGCTGGGCTGCCGCGACGTCTTCCTGAAGCTCACCGCGCTGGGGTACGCGTTCCTCCTGGCCTTCAACGTGTTCATCGTCCTGGGCGGCGCCACCCTCGTCATCCCGCTCACCGGCATGACCACGCCGTTCCTGTCCGCGGGCGGGTCGGCGCTGATGGCCAACTGGGTGATCGTCGGCCTGTGGCTGGTCATCAGCGAACGGGCGCGCCGCCCCCAGGAGACCTTCGCCGAGGGCCACGCGCCCGGCGACGCCGCCACGGAGGTCATCGACCTGCGCCGGGACCGGCGCCGCCCGCGCCGGGCGGAGGGGTGAGCCACCGCCCACCGGGAGCGGCGGCCCACCCCTGGGTCAGGTGAGGAAGGTGATGCACAACGACGCGACGACGAACGCGAAGAGCATCACCACCGCCGAGTAGCCGAGCACACTGCCCGCGCGCAGCCGCGTCAGCGCGAGCAGCGGCAGCGCCCAGAACGGCTGGATGCCGTTGGTGAGCTGGTCGCCCATCGCGACCGCCATCACGCCGACCCCCGGGTCGATGCCCAGGGACTCGGTGGCTCCGATGACCACGGGCCCCTGCACCGCCCACTGGCCGCCGCCCGAGGGCACCGCGAAGTTGACCAGGGCGGCGCTGGTCAGCGCCCAGAACGGGTAGCTGAACGGCGTGGCGACGGACACGAAGGCCTCGGTGACGACCTCCAACAGCCCCGAACTCGCCATGATCCCCATGATGCCCGCGTAGAAGGGGAACTGGACGATGACCGCCCCGGCGTTGCGGGCCCCCTCGGCGGCCGCCGCCGAGTACCCCGCCAGCGTCCCGTGCAGGCCCAGGCCCGCGATGAGGAAGGTGAAGTTGAGCAGGTTGATGTCCATGCCCACGACACCGTCGACCACCAGCGCGGGCACCAGGTACACCAACCCCACGGCCACCACCGGGTAGACCAGCAGGCGGCTGTGCATGAGGCGCTGCGCCGGGGACAGCTCCCGCCGGGCGGTCGCGGTGCGGACCCCACCGCCCCCGCCCGCGCCACCGGAGCCGTCGTCGGTGTCACCGGCATGGTCGTCGTCGTGGGACTCGATCTCCTCGCTGTCCTCGGCCCGGGGATGCATGCTCATCAGCAGCAGCGGGGCGCCGATCAGCATCGCGGCGAGGAAGACCAGGTTGAACGGCTGGAGGATGGTCTCGCTCAGCGGGATGAGCCCGATCCGCTCCTCCAGGAAGTGCCCGGGGGTGTTGACCAGCAGCGGCGCCGACCCGGACAGGCCGCTGTGCCAGACCATGAGGCCGACGTAGCCGCCCGCCGCCACCAGCGGGAAGTGCACCCGGATGCCGCGCTCCCGGCACGACCGGGCCACCTCCACCGCCAGCAGGGCGCCCGCGATGAGGCCGAGCCCCCAGTGCAGCGTGCCCAGCAGGGCGGCGCCCAGCGCGGTGACGCCGACCGCGGAGAGCGGGCCGCGCGTGCGGCCCGCCACCCAGGTGATCGCCCGCCTGGCCGGTGGCGAGGAGGCGAGCGCGTACCCGGTGACCAGCACCAGGGTCATCTGCATGCCGAACTGGAGGAGGTTCCAGAACCCGCCGTACCAGTCGCCGACCAGTTCGAGCGGGGTGCGGTCGGTCAGCCCGAGGGCCAGACCGAAGACGAGGACCGTGAGGAAGATCGCGAACACGAAGGCGTCCGGCACCCAGCGGGTGCTGAACGCGGCGAGGAGGTTTCCGAACCGACGCATGAGGCTCCCATCGTCGGGCGCCCCTCGCCCGGGGAACGGGGGAGATCCGAGCCCAGGGTGCGCCCACACCGGAGCACTGTGCGTGACGCGTCACATGGGCGTCAAGTCCCGTTGACACCGTTTCCCGTCGCCGGGGCGTGTGCCGCGGCCACATACCCCGCCGTACAGGGGACGCCCTACCCCTCGTCGGCCGCACCGGCCCGGCGCCAGTAGCGCCGCCACTCGTCCTCGGACAGCTCCCTGGGGTCACGGCCGTCCGCCCTGGCCAGCCCCTCGGCGGCACGCACCCGGGCGTCGAACCGGCGCGCCGCCGCCCGCAGGTCGCCCTCGGCGTCGCGGCCCCGCTCACGCTCGGCCGCCACCGCCGCGAACAGCTCCCCGCCCGCTCCGCCGTCGTCGGCGACCAGGTCCGCCGGAACGCCGTTGCGCACCGCCCGCCGCTGCAACTCCTCCGACAGCAGCACGGCGGGCTGGGCGAAGGGCACCCCGTCCAGCACCGACCCCTCGCCGTCGTGCCCCCTGGCCCTGGCCTTCTCCCGGCGCTCGGCGGCCTTGATCGCCTCCCAGTTGCTCTTGACCTCGTCGGCCCCGGACACCTCCACCCCGCCGAACACGTGCGGGTGGCGGCGGGTCATCTTGTCGATGATGGCGTCGGCGACGTCGTCCACGGTGAACCGCGCCGGGTCGCCCTCGGGGCGCTCGGCGGCGATCGCCGCGTGGAAGACCACCTGGAGCAGCACGTCCCCGAGCTCCTCGGGCAGCAGGGACGGGTCGCCCTCCTCGATGATCTCCAGGGTCTCGTAGGCCTCCTGGATCAGGTACTTGGCCAGCGACTCGTGGGTCTGGCCCCGGTCCCAGGGGCACTCCCGGCGCAGCGTGGCCATCACCTCGACCAGGTGCTGCAACCGGTGTCCGGGGGCCGGGTGCCCGTCGTGGCCGGGGGTCTCGCGCATCACCGTCTCCTACAGCTCCTTCTCCGGCAACCAGCCGCCCTCGCGCAGCGCGGCCAACACCCTGGCCGCGGACTCGTGCGGGTCCTCGTCCACGGTGTCGATGACCATGTCGGCGTCGGTCGGCTCCTCGTAGGGGTCGGAGATCCCGGTGAACTCGGGGATCTCCCCCGCCCGCGCCTTGGCGTACAACCCCTTGCGGTCCCGGGCCTCGCACACCTCCAGCGGCGTCGCCACGTGGACGAGGAAGAAGTCGCCGAACTCCTCCACCATCGCCCGCACCTCGGCCCGGCTCCGGGCGTAGGGGGCGATCGGCGCGCACACCGCCACCCCGCCGTGCCGGGTGATCTCGGAGGCCACGTAGCCGATGCGGCGGACGTTCATCTCGCGGTCCTCCCGCGCGAAGGTCAGCCCCTTGGACAGCATCAGCCGCACGACGTCGCCGTCCAGCAGCGTCACCGTCCGCCCGGCCCGGTTGACGCCCTCGCGCACCCGCCGCGCGATCGTCGACTTTCCCGAGCCCGACAGCCCGGTGAACAGCAGCGTCAGCCCGCGCCGGGTCCGCGCCGGACGCAGCCGGGCCAGCTCCGCGCCCACCCGGGCCGGGGTGAACCAGGACGGCAGCTCACGGCCGTGCGCCAGCTCCACGGCCACCTCCGCGTCGCTCGGCTCGGCGCGGCGCGCCCCCTCGGCCACGTCCTCCCGGGGCCGCCACATCGCCCCGGCCGTGTCGTAGCACCACGGTTCCGGCGACACCAGGGCCACCGGAGGCGCCAGAGCCGCGGCGCCCTCGACGTCGGCGCCCGCCGGACCGGCCTCCACCATCATGTGCGTGGCCCCGTAGGCGGCGGCCACGTGCGCGGCCAGCGCCACGTCGCGCGCGCCCCACCGGCCGCCGAACGCCCCCTCGGAACGGGCGGCCGCGCGCGGCAGTGTGCACACGACGAACCGCGTGCGCGCCGACAGCAGGGGCTGCGCCGCGAGCACGGCCGGGGCCAGGCCCTCGTCCTCCAGCGGGGCGTCCACGATCACCAGCAGGTCGGCGTGGCCCAGCGCCTTGGCCTGGGCGCGGACCTGGTGCAGCGCGCGGTGGTGCAGGGGGCGGTCGGTGACCACGGCCAGCAGCGGATGGTCGGGGCCGAGTTCACGCTGACCGCGCACCTCGGCCGGGGGCACCCGCAGCTTCCGCAGGACGCCGCCCATGGGCAGGTTGGTCAGGGACACCTCACCGGCCACGTGTCGACGCTCCGCGCGCCCGTCCCCGCCGTCGGCCGACCAGCGCTCGGTGACCGCCACCTCCGCCAGCGGGAAGCCCTCGGGGTCGGCCAGCACCAACCGGTCCTCGCCGACGAGGTGCTCGGGGACGGTCAGGGTGACCGGAACCGGCCAGCCGCCGCCGTCCGGCAGCCGCCCGTCCCGCTCGACCGACGCGGCCTGTTCCCTAGTCATGAAGCCGGGCAGCGGACACGCGCCGTTGAGGATCAGCTCCAGGTGCGCGAGCTCGTCCTGGGCCGGGGTCAACACCCGCGCCTCCGGCCGGTCGGAGCTCCCGACCGGCGTGCGTCCCCACCCGTTGGCACTCACCGCACGCTCCCTCATCTGTCGTGGTCCGCGATGCACCCAGCGTATGCCCGCCCCTGACCCGGACTCCGCGCCGATCCGCCCGATCCGGAATACAGCCAGGTCAGAGCTGGTTTCACTCGCTGTGCGCCGTTCCTCTTCCGTGGGACGGCTCCGCGGGCGCGCGGCCGCGGCCGCCGTCCACGGCCGACCGCGCGAAGCCGGGGGAGTCGCTAGGCTGAGAGGTACCGGGCGGCCGTTCACGACACTGCCGCCCTCCACCGTGCAGGCCGCGACCACCGCCTGATCCGGACCACTCCCACTCTTGGTGCTATGAGCCTCATTGGACTTCTCGCCGACGTCTGCAAGGACCCGGCACTGCACAGCGCGATCGAGGCCGCCCGCGGCGGCCGCGATCCCCACACCGACCTCATCGCCCCCGCGGCGCTGCGCCCGTTCATGGTGGGCGCGCTGGCCGCGGACGCCCCCGTCGGCGCCGGACGCCCGGTCCTGGCCATCACCGCCACCGAGCGGGAGGCCACCGACCTCACCGACGCCCTCGGCTCCCTGCTGCCCGCCGACACGGTGGCGCACTTCCCCGCCTGGGAGACCCTGCCGCACGAGCGTCTGTCTCCCCGCTCCGACACCGTCGGCCAGCGCCTGGCCGTGCTGCGCCGCCTCGCCCACCCCGACCCCTCCGACCCCCTCACCACCCCGCTGCGGGTGGTCGTGGCACCGGTCCGCAGCGTCCTCCAGCCGCTCGTGGGCGGCCTGGGCGACCTGGAGCCGGTGCGGATCCGCCCCGGCGACGAGGCGCCCCTGGAGGAGGTGGTCGACGCCCTGGCCATGACCGGCTACGCGCGCGTCGACCTGGTCGAGAAGCGCGGTGACATGGCCGTGCGCGGCGGCATCCTGGACGTCTTCCCGCCCACCGAGGAACACCCGCTGCGGCTGGAGTTCTGGGGCGACACCGTCGAGGACATCCGCTACTTCCAGGTCGCCGACCAGCGCTCCATCCAGCCGCCCGAGGGCGGCGCCCCCGGCGCCGACGCCGCCTCCGGCCTGTTCGCGCCGCCCTGCCGCGAGCTCCTGCTCACCGACACCGTCCGCGAACGCGCCCGCGCCCTGGCCGCCGAACACCCGTCCCTCGCCGAGATCCTCACCAAGATCGCCGACGGCGTCACGGTCGAGGGCATGGAGGCGTTCGCTCCCGTGCTCGCCGACCGTATGGAGCCGTTCTTCTCCTACCTGCCCGAGGGCGCGCTCGTCGTCGGCTGCGACCCCGAGCGCATCCGCACCCGCGCCGTCGAGCTGGAGGCGACCAGCGCCGAGTTCCTCGACGCCTCCTGGATCAACGCCGCCTCCGGTGGGGAGGCCCCCATCGACCTGGGCGATTCGGCGTACATGTCCATCGCCGACCTGCGCGCCTCCGCCAGCGAACTGGGCCTGCCCTGGTGGGGGCTGACCCCGTTCGGCGCCGACGGCCGGGGCGCCGCCGAGGAGGACCACGCCGTCGTCGTGGGCGCCGTGCCCGCCGAGTCCTACCGGGGCGACACCGAACGCGCCCTGGCCGACGTCAAGGGCTGGCTGCACGACGACTGGAGCGTCGTCATGGTCACCCAGGGCCACGGCCCCGCCGAACGGCTCGTGGCGATGCTGCGCGACGCGGGCCTGGGCGCCACCCTGGCCGCCGACCTCGCCGAACCGCCCGCGTCCGCCGTGGCCACCGTGACCACCGGCCTGGTCGACCACGGGTTCCTGCTCAGGTCCGTGCGCACCGTCGTGCTCACCGAGACCGACCTGGTCGGGCAGAAGTCCTCCACCCGCGACATGCGCAGGATGCCCAGCCGGCGGCGCGGCACGGTCGACCCGCTCCAGCTCAAGCCGGGCGACTACGTCGTGCACGAACAGCACGGCGTGGGCCGCTACCTGGAGATGGTCAGCCGCCAGGTGCAGGGCGCCACCCGCGACTACCTGCTCATCGAGTACGCGCCGTCCAAGCGCGGCCAACCCGGCGACCGCCTGTTCGTGCCCACCGAGCAGCTGGGCGAGGTCACCCGGTACGTCGGCGGCGAGGCGCCGACGCTGTCCAAGATGGGCGGCGCCGAGTGGAGCAAGGCCAAGAGCCGGGCCCGCAAGGTGGTGCGCGAGATCGCCGGCGACCTCATCCGGCTGTACTCCGCCCGGCAGGCCTCCCCCGGCCACGCGTTCGGTCCGGACACCCCGTGGCAGCGGGAGTTGGAGGACGCGTTCCCCTACGTCGAGACGCCCGACCAGCTCGCCGCGATCGACGAGGTCAAGAAGGACATGGGCCGCTCGGTCCCGATGGACCGGCTGATCTGCGGCGACGTCGGCTACGGCAAGACCGAGGTCGCCGTGCGCGCCGCGTTCAAGGCGGTGCAGGACGGCAAGCAGGTCGCCCTGCTCGTGCCGACCACCCTGCTGGTCCAGCAGCACCTGTCCACGTTCACCGAGCGGTACGCGTCCTTCCCGGTCACGGTCAAGCCGATGTCGCGGTTCCAGACCGACGCCGAGGTGGAGCTGACCCGCGAGGGGCTGCGCAGCGGCGAGGTCGACGTGGTCATCGGCACGCACCGGCTGCTGTCGGCCGAGACCCGGTTCAAGGACCTGGGCCTGGTCATCATCGACGAGGAGCAGCGCTTCGGCGTCGAGCACAAGGAGTCGCTCAAGCGGCTGCGCACCCAGGTCGACGTGCTCGCCATGTCCGCCACGCCGATCCCGCGCACGCTGGAGATGGGGCTCACCGGCATCCGGGAGATGACCACCATCCTCACCCCGCCGGAGGAGCGCCACCCGGTGCTCACCTTCGTCGGCCCCTACGAGGACAAGCAGATCACCGCCGCCATCCGCCGCGAGCTGATGCGCGAGGGGCAGGTGTTCTTCGTGCACAACCGGGTGGCCTCCATCGACAAGGTCGCGGCGTCCATCCAGCGCCTGGTGCCCGAGGCCCGCGTGGCCTACGCGCACGGCCAGATGAACGAGCAGCAGCTCGAGAAGGTGATGGTCGACTTCTGGGAGAAGAACTTCGACGTGCTGGTCTCCACGACCATCGTCGAGTCCGGCCTGGACGTGCCCAACGCCAACACCCTCATCATCGACCGCGCCGACACCTACGGCCTGTCCCAGCTGCACCAGCTGCGCGGCCGGGTCGGCCGGGGCCGTGAGCGCGCCTACGCCTACTTCCTCTACCCGCCGGAGAAGCCGCTCACCGAGACCGCCTACGAGCGGCTGGCCACGGTCGCGCAGCACACCGAGACCGGCGCGGGCATGTACGTGGCGATGAAGGACCTGGAGATCCGCGGCGCGGGCAACATCCTGGGCGCCGAGCAGTCCGGGACCATCGCCGGGGTCGGCTTCGACCTGTACGTGCGCATGGTCGGCGAGGCCGTCGCCGAGCTCAAGGGCGACCCGGACGCGGCCGCGGAGGTCGAGACCCGCGTCGAGCTGCCCATCAACGCGCACATCCCGCACGACTACGTGCCGGGCGAGCGGCTGCGCCTGCAGTCCTACAAGCGCATCGCCAGCGTCACCCGCGAGGAGGACATCCTCGCCGCGTACGAGGAGCTCACCGACCGGTACGGCGCCCCGCCCGAGCCGGTGGACAACCTCATGGCCGTGGCGCGGTTCCGGGTGCTGGCCAAGTCGGCGGGCCTGTCCGACGTGGTCCTGCAGGGCAACCAGATCCGTTTCGCCCCGGTGGAGCTGCGCGAGTCGCAGGAGCTGCGGCTGCGGCGGATGTACCCCAAGTCCGTGCGCAAGGAGGCGACCAGGACGCTCCTCGTGCCGGTGCCCAAGGCGGGCGGGATCGGCGGCAAGCCGCTGCGCGACCTGGAACTGCTCGCGTGGTGCACGGAGCTGGTGAACGCGATCTTCGAACCCGCGAAGAAGGCCGCCGCCAAGGGCTGACCCCCCGTCCCGGGCCCCGTCGTACCCGGCGGGGCCCGGTTCCGTTCCGCCGGGCGGTCGGCGCACGACCTCGACGGTCAGGGAGCGTCGGCCTCCTCCGGCGCGGCCTCGTAGCTGATCCCGTACAACTCCTCGGACTCCTCGTCGCCGTGCCGGCGGCGTCCGCGGCGCTTCTCCGCCTTCCGGGCACGCCGTTCCTCCCCGCGCTGGGCGCGCAGCTCGGCACGGGCCTCCCGACGCGCGGCGCGCTCGGCCCGCTTCTCCCGTTTGGCCCGCTCCCGGACCCGTTGCCGTGCGGTGAAGCGCTCCGCCTCGGACGGCGCCCGCTCCTCGGGCTCGTCCTCCTCGTCCTCGCGCGGGCGCAGCGGCGTCACCGTGGCCAGCCCCTCGCCCACCGGCACCGGCCCGGGCAGCTCCGACTCGGCCTTCCCGGCCTTCTCGTCCTTCGCCCGTTCCGGGGCCTCGGCCGCGGCGGCGACCGCCAGGCGCATCCGGCGCGTGTACCACCAGTTGGCGATCCAGGCCGCGATCGCCGCCGCCGCCCCGACCTCCAGAGCCGCGACCAGCCCCACCTGCCACGAGGAGGGGCCGATGTCGGTCAGCCGCTCCGCCCCCAGCGAACCGCCCGCCAGCTCGCCCAGCGCGGCGCAGACCATCCCCGTGGTCACACCGCACACGAACCCCCACAGCGGCGCCGCCTCGCTGACCACGTCCGGCGCGCTGCGCTGGGTCAGCACACCGCCGACCGCGCCCGCCGCGAACGGGACGGCCAGCGCCGCCAGCGACACCACGGGCGCGGCCCCGTCGGCGGGAAGCGCCGCCAGCATCGGGAACATCGGGAGCGGGCCCACGGAGACGCCGGTGGGCGCCACGACCGTCGCCGCGCCCATCGTGAACCCCGGCCCGAGCGCGTAGCAGACGGCGAACACCACCGCGTTGGGCAGGTAGGCGAGCTGGACGAGCAGGAGCAGCGCCCCACCGACCACCCCGGGGGCGAGGGCCCGGGTCGCCTCGACCGCCTCGGGCAGGTTGACGGCGAGCGCCGCCAGGAACAGCAGGAGCCCGCCCAGCAGCAGGGAGCCGGTGGCGGCGCCCATCCCCACCAGGAGGGAGCGCGCACGCCCCGGCATGAGTCCCAGCAGGGCGCGCACCGCCACCCCCCGTTCACGCATCATCTGGCGCAGCGCCCCGAGCCCCCCGGACAGGAACGCGATGACGAACCCCATCACCAGCGCACGCGGCATGCTGGGCTCCACCGTGTCGGTGCGCGCCAGCAGCGCGAGCGTGCCCGCGATCGCCGCGTAGGGTCCGGCGATCGCCAACGCGGCCCGGTGCACGTGCCGCAGCCGACCGATCTCGCAGCTGCGCGCCAGCCAGCGCCCCGACCGGTACAGGAGCAGGGCGGGGATGAGGACCAACCCGATCGGCAGCAGCCCGAACTGGCCGTCCTGGATGGTGAAGGACACGTGGTGGCTCACGAGCCAGGCGAGCACGGCCCCCTGGAGGAGTTCGACGATCTCCTCGCCGAACGGCGCGTGCGGCGCGGCCACCCAGCCGGCGATGGTGAGCGTGACGATGACCGCGAGGCCGCTGCCCGCCGCGGTGGCGGCGGCGATCCCGCCGGTCGGGTAGAGCGGCCGAGGCCTGTGGGAGGGTTCCCGGGGCGGGTCGACCGGCGTGCCGCTCGGCCGTTTCCGGCCGCGGTCAGGGGGAGATCCTGGCGTACTCACCCGACTTATGCTGCCAGGCACCGGAATGCTCCGTGGTACCCCGGCGACGCGTGTCGTCGGCGAACCGGAACCCCACGCCCCGTACCGGCGTCCCAGAGGGAGCGGCGAGACGCACGGGACCGGGGTGACCCACCGCACGACCACCACCCCCTCAAGCACTCCGAAGGAACCCCATGACCAGCCCCGACCACGGCTACCGACTGTCCGACGACGAGCGCGACGAGGCTCTGGAACGGCTGCGGACGGCGCTCTCCGAGGGGCGGCTGGACCTCGACGAACACGAGTCCCGGTCCGCCACGGCCCTGACGGCGGTCACCACCGCCGACCTGGCCCCGCTCTTCGACGACATCCCCCCGCGCCTGCGTCCCGCGACGCTCACGAACCCCCAGACGCCGCCCGCCGACCCGGCGCCCGCCGAACCGACGGCGAAGACCCCGGCCGTGCCCGCGGCCGACGACGGGCGTGAGGGCAACCGGGCGACCGGACCGCTCATCTGGGGCGGGTTCCTCTTCGTCCTGTGGGGGCTGCCCGCGATCATCAGCGGGAACCAGTACGCCATCATCGGCTGGCTGGCCTTCTTCGCGCTCGTCGTCGTCCCCGGCCTGGCCGTGGCCACCACGCGCGAGCTCCGCGCGAGGAGGACCCGCCGCGAGCTCGGGGGCGGGCGCGGCGAGATCGGGGGCGCATGAGAAACGGCCCCGCCCCCACACGGGGGACGGGGCCGTGACGGCGCCGCGTCCTGGGACAGCTCGGTCCTAGAACAGCTCGCGCACCAGCTTGGCGGTCTCGCTGGGGGTCTTGCCGACCTTGACGCCGACGGCCTCCAGGGCCTCCTTCTTGGCGGCGGCGGTGCCGGAGGAGCCCGACACGATCGCGCCCGCGTGGCCCATGGTCTTGCCCTCGGGGGCGGTGAACCCGGCCACGTAGCCGACGACCGGCTTGGACACGTGCTCCTTGATGAAGTCGGCGGCACGCTCCTCGGCGTCGCCGCCGATCTCACCGATCATCACGATCACGTCGGTGTCGGGGTCGGCCTCGAACGCGGCGAGCGCGTCGATGTGCGTGGTCCCGATGATCGGGTCGCCACCGATGCCCACGGCCGAGGAGAAACCGATGTCGCGCAGCTCGTACATCATCTGGTACGTCAGCGTCCCGGACTTGGACACCAGCCCGATCCGGCCCGGCTTGGTGATGTCGGCCGGGATGATGCCCGCGTTGGACTGACCCGGCGTGATCAGACCCGGGCAGTTCGGGCCGATGATCCGCGTCTTGTTGCCCTTGGCGCGCGCGTGCGCCCAGAAGGCGGCGGTGTCGTGCACCGGGATGCCCTCGGTGATGACGACGGCCAGGCCGATCCCGGCGTCGATCGCCTCGATGACCGCGCCCTTGCAGAACTTCGGCGGGACGAAGATGACGGTGACGTCGGCGCCGGTGGCCTCCATGCCCTCGGCCACGGAGCCGAAGACCGGAACCTCGGCGCCGTCGAAGTCGACGCTCTGCCCGGCCTTGCGCGGGTTGACGCCGCCGACGATGTTGGTGCCCGACGCGAGCATGCGGCGGGTGTGCTTGGTGCCCTCAGAGCCGGTCATGCCCTGGACCAGCACCTTGCTGTCCTTGTTCAGGAAGATAGCCATGGTGTCCGTTCCCCTACTTCGCCGCGAGCTCGGCGGCCTGAGCGGCGGCGCCGTCCATCGTGTCGACCTGTCGCACGGCCGGGTGGGCGCGCTTGGTGAGGATCTCGCGACCCAGCTCGGCGTTGTTCCCGTCCAGGCGGACGACCAGCGGCTTGGAGACGTCCTCGCCGCGGCTCTCCAGCAGCTCCAGGGCCTGGACGATGCCGTTGGCGACGGCGTCGCAGGCGGTGATGCCGCCGAAGACGTTGACGAACACGCTCTTGACCGCGGGGTCTCCGAGGATGATCTCGAGACCGTTGGCCATGACCTCGGCGGACGCCCCGCCGCCGATGTCGAGGAAGTTCGCGGGCTTGACGGCGCCGTGCGCCTCGCCGGCGTAGGCGACCACGTCCAGGGTGGACATGACCAGACCCGCGCCGTTGCCGATGATGCCGACCTCGCCGTCGAGCTTGACGTAGTTGAGGCCCTTCTCCTTGGCGGCGACCTCGAGCGGGTCACCCTCCTCCGGGAAGGTGAGGCTCTCCAGGTCCTGGCGGAACTCGGCGTTCTCGTCCAGGGTCACCTTGCCGTCGAGGGCGACGACGCGGCCGTCCTTGGTGAGGATGAGCGGGTTGACCTCGACGAGGGTGGCGTCCTTGCCGACGAAGGCGTCCCACAGCTTCGTGATGACCTCGGCCGCGCCCTCGGCGGCGGCCTGCGGGAGCTTGCCCGCCTTGGCGATCTCCGCGGCGATGTCGGCGGGAGCGCCGGTCAGCGGGTCGACGGCGATCTTGGCGACCGCGTCGGGGTTGGAGACCGCGACCTCCTCGATCTCCATGCCTCCCTCGGCGGAGCAGATCGACAGGAACGTGCGGTTCGCGCGGTCCAGGAGGAAGGAGAAGTAGTACTCCTCCGCGATGTCGGAGGCCTCCTCGACCAGGACGCGGTGGACCGTGTGGCCCTTGATGTCCATTCCGAGGATCTGCTCGGCCTTGGCCTGGGCGTCCTCGGGCCCCTCGGCGACCTTCACACCGCCGGCCTTGCCGCGGCCGCCGGTCTTGACCTGCGCCTTGACGACGACGCGAGGCTTGCCCGCGGCGGCGAACTCCTCAGCGATGGCACGTGCCTCGGCGGCCGTGCTCGCCACCTTCCCCTGGGGTACGGGAACCCCGTACTCTGCGAAGAGTTGCTTCGCCTGGTATTCGAACAGGTCCACGAGGGTCCGTCCTTGTAACTCGCTGGCTCAAGAGTGTCTGCCGGGGTGGCCTCGTCCGGATCGGCTGCGACCCACTGATCATGTGTCACACGACGCGCAGCCTCGTTGGGCTGGGTTGCTGCAGAAGACGCCGGGTATCGCCACCCGCGACATGCGCAAAGCTTAGTCGCCCGAGATCTGGCCGACGGACACTGGGGGCGTGTTGCCCAAGGCCGCTGCGGCCCGATCAGCGCTCATACGGCCCCACGAGGCACCTCTGGTGGGAATTCGTGTGATCAGAGACACGAACAATCACACCATCTCAGGCGGATCACCCCTTGGAGGATGCGACGAACATCACCCGCGCGCGGTCGCCGGACGCACGTTCTCCCGCACCCAGTCGGCGATCTCCGCCGTCGGCGCGCCGGGGGTGAAGATCCTGGCGACCCCCATCCGCTCCAACTCCTCGATGTCGGCCTCGGGGATGATGCCGCCCCCGAAGACCCGGATGTCGGCGGCGTCGTTCTCCCGCAGCAGCTCCATGACGCGGGCGAAGATGGTCATGTGGGCGCCGGAGAGCACGGACAGACCGATGGCGTCGGCGTCCTCCTGGAGCGCGGTGGCGACGATCATCTCGGGCGTCTGCCGCAGCCCGGTGTAGATGACCTCGACCCCGGCGTCGCGCAGCACGCGGGCCACGATCTTCACCCCGCGGTCATGCCCGTCCAGACCGGGCTTGGCGACGACGACCCTGGTCATGACACACCCCCCGGGAGAAGCGTAACCCAGGGATGGCCGCCACGCGTGGGGGTATCTTCCCGGCATGGGGGAGAACGGGGAGAACTTCGAACGGCTCAGCACCGAGGAACTGCGGGACCGCGCCGTGGAGCTCGCGCGTGAGCGGTGGGACGTGCGCTTCTTCTGGCGCCTGCTGAGGCTGATCCCGGCGGCCGAGGCGGTCGCGGGCAACATGGAGGCGAGCGACGCCAGCGTCGCCCAGGCGTCCGGGTTCCTGTACGAGGCCCTGTCCGTGGAGAGCGACACGAAGGTGCAGGAGGCCCTGCGCCCGGTCTATGTGGAGTATCTCAAGACCCACGAAGGCTGATGTCCGAAAACCGCCAGCCGAGGGTCTGACGCGTCGGTGAACATGGACTCATGGACGACGACCAGCGCTACCGCGCCGTGCACAGCCGCGACGCCCGTTTCGACGGCGTGTTCTACACCGCGGTGCGCACGACCGGTATCTACTGCCGCCCCAGCTGCCCGGCGGTGACGCCCAAGCGGGAGAACACGAGCTTCTTCCCGTCGGCCGCCGCCGCGCAGGAGTCCGGCTACCGGGCCTGCAAGCGCTGCCGCCCCGACCGGACGCCCGGTTCCCCCGAGTGGAACCTGCGAGCCGACGTCGTGGGCCGGGCGATGCGCCTCATCCAGGACGGCGCCGTGGACCGCGGCGGGGTGAGCGCCCTCGCCTCGGCCGTCGGGTACAGCGAGCGCCAGCTCAACCGCCTGTTGACCGCCGAACTGGGGGCGGGCGCCCTGGCCCTGGCCCGGACGGAACGCGCGCAGACCGCGCGCATCCTGGTGGAGACCACCGACATGCCGCTCGCGGACGTGGCCTTCGCGTCGGGCTTCTCCAGCATCCGGCAGTTCAACGAGACGATGCGCGCGGTCTTCGACCGGACCCCGACCGAGATGCGCGGGGGCGGCCCCGCGTCGGAGGGGTCGCTCACGCTCCGGCTGCCCTACCGGGACCCGATCGACCTCGACCGGATGCTGCGTTTCCTGGGCGACCGGGCGGTCCCCGGCGTCGAGGAGTTCCGCGACGGCGCGTACCGCCGCACGCTGTCCCTCCCGCACGGACCGGGCATCGTCGAACTCTCCGCCGGTGACCGGTACGTCGTGTGTCGGCTGCGGCTGTCCGACCCCGGCGACCTGATGTCCGCCGTCCGTCGGTGCCGGTGGCTGCTGGATCTGGACGCCGACCCGCGAGCGGTGTTCGAGGCGCTGCGTGACGATCCGGTCCTGGGCCCCACGGTGGCCGCGCACCCCGGGATCCGCTCCCCCGGCCACGTGGACGCGGCCGAACTGGCCGTCCGAGCGGTACTCGGGCAGCAGGTCTCCGTGCGGGCCGCCCGAACGCTGGCCGGTCGGCTGGTCGAGCGGTTCGGCCCGCCGCTGCCGGAGGGTCTGGAGGACTCCGGAGGCGGGCTGACCCACCTCTTTCCGAGTCCTGAGACCCTGGCCTCGATCGACCCGGCCGACCTGTCGATGCCCGTCTCTCGGGGGCGTGCCCTGGTCGGCCTCTGCTCGGCGATCGCCGACGGCGACGTCGACCTCGGTCCCGGCTGTGACCGGGAACGGACCGGGAAGGACCTTCTGGCGCTCCGCGGCATCGGCCCGTGGACCGCGAGCTACATCCGCATGCGCGGTCTGGGCGATCCCGACGTCTTCCTCGACGGCGACCTGGGCGTCCGCCAGGCCCTGCGCAGCGAGCAGATCACACCGGAACAATGGAGCCCGTGGCGGTCCTACGCCACACACCTCCTGTGGGCGAGAACGGATACGACATGAACCAGCCAGCGTTGCCACTCGACGTGGAAGTACCGCGCCCGGAGGCGCCGCCGCGACTGCTCCGACAGGAGTTCCGCGAGGCGACGGGACCGACCCGCTACGCCACCATGGACTCCCCCATCGGCGAGCTGACGCTCTTCGGCGACGCGGAGTCCCTCAGCGGGGTGTGGACCAGCACGAAGACCATCCCCGAGAACTGGGACAGGGATCAGCCCGCCTTCACGGAGGCGATCGACCAGTTGGAGGCCTACTTCGCGGGCGAGCTTCGGGAGTTCGACCTCCCGCTCGCCCCGGCCGGTACGGAGTGGCAGCTGAAGGTGTGGGCCGCGCTGACCACGATCCCGTACGGCGAGACCGCCTCCTACGGCCAGCTGGCGGAGGAGCTGGGCCGTCCCACCGCCTCCCGGGCGGTCGGCATGGCCAATGGCCGCAACCCGATCAGCATCATCGTGCCGTGCCATCGGGTGATCGGGGCCGACGGGTCCCTGACCGGCTACGCGGGCGGCCTGGAACGCAAGAAGTTCCTGCTCGCCCTGGAGTCCTAGCGGACACGCGTCGGCCCGGGGGGGAGCCCCTCCCGGGCCGACGTCTGTCCGCGGTCCCACCGCGTCCTGGCCCGCCGCGGCCGGGACGCGCGGAGCGCGGGGCGGGGGCGGCGGCCTTTGACCCGCCGTGTGGTGACCGGGGTGGGAGGGTTCGCGGCCAACCCCCTGGAGTGCCGTACCGGTCGAACATGCCGCAACCCCCCGTGTAGTTGAGCGAGCGGGAACGGTGACCCCCAACCCCCCTGTAGTGACCAGGGCGGGAGGGTGTCCGGCCAACCCCCTGGAGTGCCGTACCGGTCGAGCATGCCGCAACCCCCC
>NZ_JBFAME010000006.1:0-389763 GCF_040660275.1 Nocardiopsis sp. NPDC049922
CGCACCGCGCAGGGAGTCGGGCACGATCCCCGCGTCCTCCAGCGCCTCCCAGCCCAACTCCAGCATCAGGCGTTGCTGCGGGTCGCGGCGGCCGTGGGCGACACTCGCGCGCGCTGGCGTCGGACGCGACCGACCGCTCCGGTCGGCGCGCTCCGTCCGCTGTCCGGGCCGCCCGCCTGGACGGACGGCGGCGTGCCCGGTCAGGGGGCTAGCCGGGGATGAGGCCGTCGTCCTGGAGCATCTCCCGCACCTCGTCCATGGTGGCGTCGGCGGGCGGGAGGATGAACTGCGAGGGCTCCAGCGCGTCGGGGGGCAGGGGCTTGCCGTCCTCGCGCACCCTGGCCAGCAGGTCGTGCAGGGCCTCGCGGAACCTGTCCTCGTCACCGGACTCGATCGCCGCCTCCAGCGAGGCGTCGAAGGAGTTCAGGACGTCGAGGTCGGCGTCGGTGAGGTCGAGCTGCCCCTCACCCATGATGCGGACGATCATGAGCCCTCCCGGTTGTTGCCGCCCTCGATCTGCGGCGCGGAGCCGCCGCCGTTGCCCTGTCCGAGCTCCAGCTTCATGCGCTCCAGTTCGGCCTCGACACCGGTGGAGCTGGCCATCCGGTCGAGCTCGGCCTGGATGTCGTCCTTGGCGGTGCCGGTGACGTCGTCGAGCGCCCCGGAGGCCAGGAGTTCGTCGACCGCGCCCGCGCGGGCCTGCATCTCGGCGGTCTTGTCCTCCGCACGCTGCACCGCCATGCCGACGTCGCCCATCTCCTCCGAGATCCCGGAGAAGGCCTCGCTGATCTGCGTCTGGGCCTGGGCGGCGGTGTAGGTCGCCTTGATCGTCTCCTTGCGGGTGCGGAAGGCGTCCACCTTCGCCTGGAGGCGCTGGGCCGCCATCGTGAGCTTCTGCTCCTCGCCCTGGAGGTTGGCGTGCTGCTCGCGCAGGCCCTCGATCTGGCTGCTCAGACCGGAGCGTCGCGTCAGGGCTTCGCGGGCGAGGTCCTCCCGGCCCTGGGTCAGGGCCGCGCGCCCCTGGTTCTCCAGCTTCCCGGACTGCTGCTCCAATTGCTGGATCTGCAACTCGACGCGCTTGCGGGAGGTGGCGACGTCCGCCACACCACGACGAACCTTCTGTAGGAGCTCAAGCTGCTTCTGGTACGAGTAGTCGAGGGTTTCCCTGGGGTCCTCGACCGAGTCCAGGGCCTTGTTGGCCTTGGACTTGAAGATCATCGAAAGTCGCTGAAACACGCTCATCGGCGTGGCCGTCCCCTTCTCGGTGCGTACATCGGCTGTTCCCAGCGGGCGCTTCGCCCAACCCTACGCGGTCTGGCCCGCGGTCGCCATAAAGCTGTGACCGGCTACCCTGAGGGTGTGTTCCGACGTCGCTCCGCTTCCGCAGCCACGGATTCGAAGGCATCCGAATCCGCCAGCCATGAGGCCACTGAGTCCACCCAACCTAAGGGATATACCCCCAAGAAGGGTGTCCCCACCCCAAAGCGCAAGGAATCCGAACGGGACCTGCGCCGACCGCTCAACGCCCCCCAGTCGCGCAAGGAGGCCTACCGGGCCTACCGCGAGCGCCTCGACCGCCAGCGCGGGCGCACCGCCCGCGACGGGGGCGCGGCCAAGGGCGAGGAGCGCTACTTCCGGCCCCAGGACCACGGTGAGGCCCGGGCCTTCGCCCGTGACTTCGTCGACTCGCGCCGCAGCCTCAGCGAGTTCTTCCTGCCGCTGTCGGTCCTCATCGTCCTGCTGATGTTCGTGAACAACCCCACCGCGCAGATGGTCGTGGCCTACGTGCTGTGGCCGCTGATGATGGTCACGATCGTCATCGAGGGCGTCCTCGTGGGCCGCACGGTGAAGAAGCGCGCCGGCGCGTACTTCCCGAACGACGCCAGCGTGAAGGGGTCGGGCCTGTACGCGGCGATGCGGCAGATCCAGTTCCGTCGCCTGCGCCTGCCCAAGCCCCGGGTGAAGCTCCGCGAGGACCCCACTCCGCGCCACGCGCGCTGAGGGGGCTCCCCGAACCCGTGAGTAGGGCCGGTGCGCGCGCCGGCCCTTCACTCCACCCAGAATGGGAGCGCTCCCCATACGTGGGACGTCTCTGTCGCGCCTCGGCCCGTGTCCCGTTACAGTGCTCCGCATGGACTTTCGGCATCTTGGCAACAGCGGTCTGGTCATCAGCGAGATCGCCTACGGGAACTGGATCACCCACGGATCCCAGGTCGAGGAGGAGACGGCCGTCTCCTGCGTGCGCGCGGCACTGGACGCGGGTGTCACCACGTTCGACACGGCCGACGTCTACGCACAGGGCAGGGCGGAGGAGGTCCTCGGCCGGGCGCTGAAGGGCGAGCGCCGGGACGGCCTGGAGATCTTCTCCAAGGTCTACTGGCCCATGGGCGAGGGCAGGAACGACCGGGGGCTGTCCCGCAAGCACGTCATCCGCGGCGCGGAGGACTCCCTCCGCCGCCTGGGGACCGACTACCTGGACCTGTACCAGGCGCACCGGTTCGACCACACCACCCCGCTGGAGGAGACGATGCGGGCCTTCGAGGACCTGGTCCGCCAGGGCAAGGTCCTCTACGTGGGCGTCTCCGAGTGGCGGGCCGAGGAGATCGAGCGCGCGCTGAAGATCGCCGACGAGATGGGGTTCGACCGCATCGTCTCCAACCAGCCGCAGTACAACATGGTGTGGCGGGTCATCGAGTCCGAGGTCGTCCCCGTGTGCGAACGCGAGGGCATCGGCCAGATCGTGTGGTCGCCCATCGCGGGCGGGGTGCTCACCGGCAAGTACCGTCCCGGCCAGGCCGCGCCGAGCGGCTCGCGCGGGGCCGACCCCAGGAGCAGCCACTTCGTCAAGGACATGACCGAGGACGAGGCGCTCCTGCGGAAGGTCGCGGAGCTGGAGCCGCTGGCGGCCGAGGCCGGGCTGAGCATGGCCCAGCTCGCGGTCGCCTGGGTCCTGCGCAACCCCAACGTGTCCGCCGCGATCGTCGGCGCCTCCCGTCCGGAGCAGGTGCGCGACAACGTCGGGGCGGCCGGGGTCACGCTCGACGACGCTCTGGTCGCCCGCATCGACGAGGTCCTGGGCGACAGCGTCCGGCGCGACCCGGCGCTGACGAGGAGCCCGGAGGACGTCCACGACCTCGGCTGACCGCCTCGGGACGCGTCGGGCCCCGGCCGCCGCGCGGCGGCCGGGGCCCGCGCGGTCCCCGCTACTCGGCCGTCTCCAGGGCCATCGCGTAGACCTCCCGGTCGCCGTCCATGAGCGCGACCCGGTCCACGCCGCCCTCGGTCAGCTCCCGCCAGTTCTCGCCCAGCCAGCTCTCCGCGTCGCCCCGGGAGGTGAACGCCTCGGCGGGCAGGTCCTCACCCGGGGGGGTCGCGCCGTCCGCCTCGATGTACCGCCAGGTCCACGCCATGTCCGGCCGCCCTTCGTCGCGGTTCTCCCGGTGTCGGTCACCGGCTCCCGCCCCGAGCTTAACCAAGGCTTGGCGCCCCATGCTGTTTACTTCTTCGCGTGCGTATCCGATTCCTCGGGACAGCGGGTCACGCGGGCTGGCCGACCCCGCAGTGCGCCTGCGCCTCCTGCAACCAGGCCCAGACGGAGCGCCGTCTGCCCCTGCGCGTGACCGTCGACGACCGCTTCCGCCTCCGTGAGGAGGGCGCGGCCGGACCGGTGCCCCCCGGGTACACGGTCGCGCGCACCCCGGACGGCGTCCTGGTCGAGGGCACCGACGGCGGGCGTCTGCTCTTCGCCCGCTCCACGCAGGGACCGCCGCCGGGCGGTCCGCCCGCGCCGCACCCGGACGACTCCTCCGGTTACTCCTCGACGGCCCCGCCCCAGCAGGTGGACATGGTGATCGTCGACGCGGCCCGCCGGCCGGAGGTCATCGGGGAGCTGCGCCGTTCCGGGGTGATCGGGGTGACGACGGCGGTCGTGGCGGTCGGCGGCGACCACCGGATCCGTTCACCACGGGAGTTCGCCCGCCGGGCCCGCCTGTGGGGCGCGTTCGCCCCCGGCGACGGCCACGAGATGTCGTGCCCGCCCGCGGTCTGGCCCGAGTCCCGCCCGCGCGGCCCGCACCGCGTGCTGATCACCGGCGGGGTGCGGTCGGGCAAGTCCACCGAGGCGGAACTGCGACTGCTCGCCGAGCCCCGGGTGGTCTACGCGGCCACCGGCCCCCTTCCCGATCCGGAGAACGACCCCGAGTGGGCCGGACGGGTCGCGGCGCACGCCGAACGCCGTCCGTGGTGGTGGCGGACCGAGGAGACCTCCGACCTGGTGGCGCTGCTCAAGGGCGCGCACGGCGCGGTCCTGGTCGACTGCCTGGGCACCTGGCTGACCGGGGTCATGGACCGGCACGGCCTGTGGGAGGACCCGCCCTCGCCCGAGGCCGAGGCGCGGGTGGAGGCCGAGGTGCTGGACCTGCTGGAGGCGTGGCGGAGCACCACCGCCTACGTGGTGGCGGTGTCCAACGAGGTGGGTTCGGGGGTCGTCCCGCCGACCCGCGCCGGACGGCTGTTCCGCGACCACCTGGGCAGGCTCAACCAGTGGATCGGGGCCGAGTCCGAGGAGGTCGTCCTGGTGACGGCGGGACGCGTCCTGGAGCTGCCGTGACCGGCGACGCCGCCGCGGGCGCGCGGATGGCGGTGGGGACGTTCACCGTCCTGCCCGTGCGCGTGGAGCGCGCGGACCGCGCCGCCGCCGGATGGGCGATGTTCTGGGCGGTTCCCCTGGGCGCGGTGCTCGGCGCCGTCCTCGGAGCGGTGGCCGTGGCGGGCTCGGCGCTGGGGCTGGCGGATCCGTTGGCCGCGCTGCTGGCCGTCGGCCTGGGCGCGCTGCTCACCCGCGCACTGCACCTGGACGGGTTGGCCGACCTCGCCGACGGGCTCGGGAGCGGTCGGCCCGCCGAGGACGCGCTGACGGTGATGCGCAGGTCGGACATCGGACCGTTCGGCGTCGTCACGCTGGTGGTCGTGCTGGCCGCGCAGGTGCTGGCGCTCGGGCAGCTGGTCGGGGCGGGGCCCGGCGCCGCCGTGGTCGGCGCGGCCGCGGCGTGGTCCGTGGGACGGCTGGCCGTGACCCTGGCGTGCACGCCGCGGGTGCCCTCGGCCCGGTCCGAGGGGCTGGGCGCGTGGGTGGCGGGGACGGTGCGCCTCCCGCTGGCGGCGGGGGCGTGCGCGATCGTCGCGGGGGTGTGCGCGACGGGCCTGTTCACCTCGCCGTGGGCGACGGCGGGCTGTGCCGCGGGGGCGGTGGCCGGGCTGTCCGCGGCGGGCGCGCTGCTGCGGAGGTCGGTGCGACGGCTCGGCGGGATCACCGGCGACGTGTTGGGGGCCCTGGTGGAGTCCGCGACCGCGACGGCGCTGGTCGTGGCGGCGGCCGTCACCGCCTGGGGGTGACGGTGCGTCCCGTGACGGGGACCGCTTCGTGCCAACCTCCAACGCCCCCACGGGCCGGTGTCACCATCATCACATTTTTTCACACCGAGTTTCGCGACTGGTCCGCGCGGGCAACGACCGCCGCTCCGGGCGATCCCGTGCGACACCCCCCACCGGCGGCCAGAGGGCCCCTCCCAGCGCGCGGCGGGCCCGGTCGCCCCGGGGAACGGCCCTGTTCCCGCCGGGCGCGGAGTGCCGCGCCAGGGCCCGTGGGGGCGCGGGGTGCCGCGTCGCCGCCGTGTTCACGGGGCGACTAGCATCGGGGACGTGAGCACGTCGTTGTCAGTACATACGGAGTCCCCCAGTTCGCTCGACGCCGACGCGGTTGTCGTCGGTTACCACTCCGGAGGCGACGCTCCGGAGCCCGCGTCGGGCGCTCATGACGTCGACGCCGCCTTCTCCGGCGGTCTCGGCTCGACCCTGTCGCTCCTGGGAGCGAGCGGCGAACCCGAGGAGGTGCACACCCTTGCCTCCCTCGGAGCCGTCTCGGCCCCGGTCGTCGTCGCGGTCGGTCTCGGCCCGGCGCCCGCCGACGGTCCCGTCGACTCCGACACCCTGTCCCGCGCCGCCGGCGCCGCCCTGCGTTCGCTGTCCTCGCGTCCCGAGGGCGCCGGGCGCGTCGTCCTGGCCCTCCCCGCCCAGACCGCCGACCAGGCGGGCGCCGTGGCGCTCGGGGCCCAGTTGGGCGCCTACTCCTTCGACCGGTACCGCACCGGTGAGAAGGCGCGCAGGCGCGCGGACCGGTCCCTCGACCTGACCGTGGCCTCCACCGCCTCCGGCGCCGCCGAGGCCGTGGAGCGGTCCAGGGTCCTGGCCGAGGCCGTCGCCCTCACCCGCGACCTGGTCAACGCCGCCCCCGCCGACCTGGTCCCCGAGGACCTGGCCGCGGCGGCCCAGGACGTCGCCGCCACGACCGGCCTCCAGATCGAGATCCTGGACGAGCAGGCCCTCGCCGAGGGCGGCTACGGCGGTCTGACCGGCGTCGGCCAGGGTTCGACCAACCCGCCCCGCCTGGTCCGCCTGGCCCACACCCACCCGGAGGCCACGAAGACCGTCGCCTTCGTCGGCAAGGGCATCACGTTCGACTCCGGCGGCCTGTCCCTCAAGCCCGCGGCCTCGATGGACTGGATGAAGTCCGACATGGCCGGCGCCGCCTCCGTGCTCGCCGCCATGCGCGCCATCGCCGCGCTGGAGCTGAGGGTCAACGTCGTCGGCTACCTGGCCGTGGCCGAGAACATGCCCAGCGGCACCGCCCAGCGCCCCTCCGACGTCCTGAGCATCTACGGCGGCAAGACCGTCGAGGTCCTCAACACCGACGCCGAGGGCCGCCTGGTCATGGCGGACGCCCTGGTCCGCGCCCACGAGGACGAGCCGGACCTGATCGTGGACATCGCCACGCTGACGGGCGCCCAGCTCGTCGCGCTCGGCACCCGGGTGTTCGCCGTCATGTCCAACGACGACGCGATCCGCGACGAGGTCGTCGCCGCGGCCGGCGCCGCCGGTGAGGCCGCCTGGCCGATGCCGCTGCCCTCCGAGCTGCGCTCGGGCCTGGACTCGGCCGTGGCCGACATCGCCAACGTCGCCGGGGAGCGCTGGGGCGGCATGCTCTCCGCGGGCGTGTTCCTCAAGGAGTTCATCGAGGACGGCGTCAAGTGGGCGCACCTCGACATCGCGGGCCCGTCCTTCAACCAGGGCGGACCGCACGGCCACACGCCCAAGGGCGGCACGGGTGCGGGCACGCGCACCCTGGTCCGCATCGCCGAGGAGTACACCACCGAGTAGCAGGACCCGGGGAGCGACGGCGCCCAGCCGGACCGCCGCCCCTCCCCGGCCCCCGCGGACCGGGCGCCGTCCCCCCACACGTGCCGGTTCCGCGACCCACCACCGGAATCACCAGCCACAAACAAGGAGTTCGTTCCCGTGAGTGAGAGCGGCGGCACCTTCGACCTCGTCGTCCTTGGCGGCGGCAGCGGCGGCTACGCGGCGGCGCTGCGCGCGGCGGAGCTCGACATGAGCGTCGTCCTGATCGAGAAAGACAAGCTGGGTGGGACCTGCCTCCACCGAGGCTGCATCCCCACCAAGGCGCTCCTGCACTCGGCCGAGGTCGCCGACTCCGCCAGGGAGAGCGAGAACTTCGGTGTCAGGGCCACCTTCGAGGGCATCGACATCGAGGCGGTCCACACGTACAAGGACAAGGTGATCAGCGGCCTGCACAAGGGCCTGACCGGGCTGATCAAGTCCCGCAAGATCACCGTCGTCGAGGGTGCGGGCCGCCTCACCGGGCCGGACGAGGTCACCGTCGACGGCGCCGTCTACAAGGGCCGCAACGTCCTGCTCGCCACCGGTTCCCAGCCCAAGACCCTGGGTCTGGACATCGACGGCGAGAAGGTCATGACCAGCGACCAGGCGCTCGGCCTGGACCGCGTCCCCGAGTCGGTCATCGTCCTGGGCGGCGGCGTCATCGGCGTGGAGTTCGCCAGCGTCTGGCGGTCCTACGGCGCCGACGTCACCATCGTCGAGGCCCTCCCCCACCTGGTCCCGGTGGAGGAGGAGTCCAGCTCCAAGCTGCTGGAGCGGGCCTTCCGCAAGCGCAAGATCAAGTACGAGCTCGGCACCCCCTTCGAGTCGGTCAAGACCACCGACGCGGGTGTGACGGTCACGCTCCAGGGCGGCAAGACCCTGGACGCCGAGGTGCTGCTCGTCGCCATCGGCCGCGGCCCCGTCTCCGAGGGCCTCGGCTACGAGGAGCAGGGCGTCACCCTGGACCGCGGCTTCGTCAAGGTGGACGAGAACCTGCACACCGGTGTGGGCAACGTCTACGCGGTCGGCGACCTGATCCCGACCCTCCAGCTCGCCCACGTCGGTTTCGCCGAGGGCATCTTCGTCGCCGAGCACATCGCCGGGCTCAACCCGCCCGCGATCGACTACGACGGCGTCCCGCGCGTCACCTACTGCGAGCCCGAGGTGGCCTCGGTCGGCCTGACCAGCAAGGTGGCCAAGGAGCGCGGCCACGACGTGGTCGAGATGAACTACAACCTGGCGGGCAACGGCAAGAGCCAGATCCTCCAGACGCAGGGCGCCGTGAAGGTCATCGCCGAGAAGGACGGCCCGGTCCTGGGTGTCCACATGGTCGGCAGCCGCGTCGGCGAGCTCATCGCCGAGGGTCAGCTGATCTACAACTGGGAGGCGCTGCCCTCGGAGGTCGCCCAGCTCATCCACCCGCACCCGAGCCAGTCCGAGGCGCTGGGCGAGGCGCACCTGGCTCTGGCGGGCAAGCCGCTGCACGTCCACGACTGACCGCACCACCCGGGGGCGGGCCGACGCGGCCCGCCCCCGCCGCACCCGCGCTGCCCAGTCAAGGCGCTGGGCAGATTCCGCGCCCAGATCCAACGAGGAACCCATGCCGACTTCCGTTTCCATGCCCGCCCTGGGTGAGAGCGTCACCGAGGGCACCGTCACCCAGTGGCTGAAGAACGTGGGCGACACCGTCGAGGTGGACGAACCACTCCTGGAGGTCTCCACCGACAAGGTGGACACCGAGATCCCGTCCCCGGTCGCGGGCGTACTCACCAAGATCCTCGTCGACGAGGACGAGACCGTGGAGATCGGCGCGGAGATCGCGATCATCGGCGGCGAGGGCGAGACCGCCGACGAGTCCGAGAGCGCTCCCACGGCCGAGGCCGCCGAGCCCGGGCCGGTCCCGGAGGCCGAGCCCGAGCCCGAGGCCGCTCCGGAGCCCGCCGCCGGGGCCGGGCCGTCGCCCGCTCCCTCCGCCGGCGGTCCGGAGACCGCGGTGACCATGCCCGCGCTGGGTGAGAGCGTCACCGAGGGCACCGTCACCCAGTGGCTCAAGAGCGTCGGCGACACCGTCGAGGTGGACGAACCACTCCTGGAGGTCTCCACCGACAAGGTGGACACCGAGATCCCGTCCCCGGTCGCGGGCGTACTCACCAAGATCCTCGTCGACGAGGACGAGACGGTCGACATCGGCGCCCAGATCGCGATCATCGGCGGCGAGGGCGGGGCGGCCGCTCCCCAGGCTCCGGCCCCGAAGGCCGAGCCCGCGCCGAAGCCCGAGCCGACCCCGGAGCCGAAGGCCGCCGAGCTCGAGGCCCCCGCCCCGGCCCGCAGGCCCGACGAGGTCCCGACCGTGGACATCGAGACGCTCAGCGGCACCGGCCGCGCGTCGGGCACCGACGCCGTCACCGAGGCGTACGTGACCCCGCTCGTCCGCAAGCTCGCCGCCGACAACCGCGTCGACCTGAGCCGGGTCAGGGGCACCGGCGTCGGCGGTCGGATCCGCAAACAGGACGTGCTGCGGGCCGCCGAGGAGCAGAAGGCGGCCGCCGCGCGCGCCGCGGCTCCCGCCGCCCCGTCCACGACGGCGCGCAAGGGCGCCACGGACACCTCCCTGCGCGGCCGCACCGAGAAGATGAGCCGCCTGCGCCGGTCGATCGCCGACCGCATGGTGGAGTCCCTCAACACCGCCGCCGAGACCACTCAGGTGATCGAGGTCGACGTCACCAAGATCGCGCGTCTGCGCGAGCAGGCGGGCGCCGACTTCGCCCAGCGCGAGGGCGTTGCGCTGGACTTCTTCCCCTTCTTCGCGCTCGCCGCGGTGGAGGCCCTGAGGAGCGCTCCGAAGCTCAACGCGGTCATCGACGGCGACAACAACGAGGTCAGCTACCACGACGTCGAGAACCTCGGCGTCTCGGTGGACACCGACCGCGGTCTGCTCGTCCCGGTGATCCGCGACGCGGGCCGCCTGGGCCTGACCGACCTGGCGCGCAACATCACCGCGCTGACCGAGCGGGCGCACACCGGTCTGCTGAGCCCGGACGAGCTCGGCGGCGGCACGTTCACCATCGCCGACACCGGGAGCAGCGGCGCCCTGTTCGGCACGCCGATCATCAACACCCCGCAGGTGGCGATCCTGGGCACGGGGGCGGTCGTCAAGCGTCCCGTGGTGGTGGAGGACCCGGCGATGGGCGGTGAGGTCATCGCCGTCCGGTCGATGGTCTACCTGTCCCTGTCGCACGACCACCGCCTCATCGACGGCGCCGACGCGGGCCGCTTCCTCCAGGCCCTGAAGCAGCGCCTGGAGGAGGGCGCGTTCGAGGCCGACCTGGGTCTGTAGCCCCCCGGCTCCCGCCGTCCCCGCCGGGCCGGACACCGCGTACGGTGTCCGGCCCGGCGGTGTCCGGGGCCCGCGCGGCGGGCCCCGGTTTGACCTCAAGTCGGGTCAAGGTTCTACCGTGGACGCCGTTCACCCCCCATCAGTGGACACAAGGACGTACATGGACAACCTTCGTATCGCGGTCATCCTGGGCGGCAACCGGAGCGGCCTGACGGGCCCGGCGGTCACCCGCTGGTTCCTCGACCGGGCGCGGGGGCACGGAGGCGCCGAACTCGACGTGCTCGACGTCGCCGACCTCGGTTCCGCCGAGGGCCACGGTGAGCCGCTCCACGACTTCGGCGCCCGGATCGAGGCCGCCGACGCCTTCGTCGTCCTCACCCCCGAGTACAACCACGCCTTCCCCGGGCCGCTGAAGGCGGCGATCGACTCCGCCCGCCACGAGTGGGCCGCCAAGCCGGTCGGGTTCGTCTCCTACGGCGGGCTGTCCGGCGGCCTCCGCGCGGTCGAGCAGCTCCGGTTGGTCTTCAGCGAGCTGCACACGGCGACCCTGCGCGACACGGTCAGCTTCCACAACGCGCAGACGCTCTTCGCCCCGGACGGCACCCCCAAGGAGGACATGTCCGGCACCGAGGCGGCCGTGGACACCCTGCTCGACCTGTTGCTGTGGTGGGCGCGGGCACTGCGGTCGGCGAGGGAACGCGAGCCCTATCCGGGGCGGCCATGACCCACCGGGACCGGTGCCGGGTCGAGCGCCGTGGCGGCCGCGCCCCGGACGTGCTCCATCGCGGCCACGAACGCCTCGCGGGACACGAGACGGGGCGGCGCCGACGGCGCCGCCCCGCTCTTACCCCACCAATCACCATCCCCTGATGATCCCCATCATCAAAGGTCTGAGGGCGGGCGAACACGGCCGAACCGGCAGTGCGTCGCCCACGGTAGCCCCGCGCTGACGCGGAGTTCCCTGTCCCACCTTCAACCTAGAAGACCGCGGCGCCTCCCGCAGGTCTTTCGCCGAAAAACCCCGGGAAATTGTGGGCGGCCCCCGTGTCCGCCCGAGCCCGGCGGTCCGCGGGCGCCCGCCGGGGTAGGCCTGAGGTCATGAGAGTCGCGATCACAGGAGCCTCGGGGCTCATCGGCGGCGCGTTGGCCGCGTCCCTGCTCGCGGACGGCCACTCGGTGGTCCGGCTGGTGCGTCACGCTCCGCGCGCGGAGCGCACCGCCCGCCTGGAGGAGGCGGAGTGGCGCCCCGAACAGGGCCGGGTGGACACCGTCGCGCTGCACGGCGCCGACGCCATCGTGCATCTGGCGGGCGCGCCGGTCGGCCACACCCCGTGGACCCGCCGCAGACGTTCGCTCATCCGGCGCAGCCGGGTCCGGGGCACCCGGCAGCTGTGCCGCGCGGTCGCCGCCATGGACGCGCCTCCCCCACGCCTGCTCAGCGGATCGGGGCTGTACTTCTACGGGGACACCGGAGGGTCCGTGGCCACGGAGGCCTCCCCGCCCGGCGCCGGATTCCTGTCCGAGGTCGCCCAGGCCTGGGAGGCCGCCACCGCTCCCGCCGAGGAGGCGGGTGTGTCGGTGGCGCACCTGCGCACGGCGGTCGTGCTGGACCGCTCCGGCGGCCTGCTGCGGTCGGTCCTGCCGCTGTACCAGGCCGGGCTCGGCGGACGGCTGGGGTCGGGCGCCCAGTACATGAGCTGGATCGCCCTGCGGGACCACGTGGGGGCGCTCCGCTTCCTCCTGGAACACCCCGAGATCACCGGCCCGGTGAATCTGTGCGCCCCGGAGCCGGTGAGCAACGCCGCCTTCTCCGAGGCGCTCGGACGGGCGTTGGGACGGCCCACCCTGCTCCCCGTCCCGGCCACGGCGCTGCGCGCGACGCTCGGCGACGTCGCCGAGGAGACCGCGTTGCTGGACCTTCGCGCGGTGCCCGAACGTCTTGTGAAGGCCGGTTATTCCTTCACGTTCCCCACCATCGACAGTGCGCTATCCGACATCCTGGCCAGACCCCACCCCCGCGCCGGGGCGTAAGGTGGTGGGCGTGAGTGATCTCGTTTACGCATGGATGGGCGAATCGCCGGTCCCGTTCCACCAGGGCTGGGACCTCCAGAAGCGGCTCCACGAGCGCCGCGTCGCCGACGAGGTGGCCGACACGGTCCTCCTCCTGGAGCACGAGCCCGTGTACACGGCGGGCAAGCGCACCGGAAGGTGGGATCGTCCCATCACCGACCCCGGCGCCCCCGTCGTCGACATCGACCGCGGTGGGAAGATCACGTGGCACGGGCCGGGTCAGCTGACCGTGTACCCCATCGTCCGGCTGCGCGACCCCGTCGACGTGGTCGCCTACGTCCGCATGCTGGAGGAGGCCATCATCCGCACGATCGCGGAGTACGGCCTCACCGGGAGGCGGGTCGAGGGCCGCACCGGAGTGTGGTTGGACGCCGACCCCGACCGCGGCCTCATCGAACGCAAGATCGCCGCGATCGGCTGCCGCATCGCCCGCGGGGTCGGGATGCACGGGCTCGCGGTGAACTGCGATAATGATCTGTCGTGGTTTGATCGGATCGTCCCGTGCGGCATCTCCGACGCCGGCGTCACCACGATCACCGCCGAGGTCGGGCGCGACGTGACCGTCGGCGACGTTCGGCCGCGCATCGAACGACACCTCGCGGACGTCCTCGGCGCGGACGGATACAGCCACACCGACGGCGCCGCGCTGCTCTCCGGCGCCGCCGCCCGAGGATGACCACCCAGACCAGCCACCAGTCCCCCACCGGGACCCAGTGCCCCCACGAGGGGCGGAGTCGTCCCCGTCACGGGGCACAGAAGGGAACGGGTTCACGTTGACCGTCGCTCCTGAGGGCCGCAAGCTGCTGCGCGTGGAGGCGCGCAACAGCGAGACCCCCATCGAGAAGAAGCCGCCGTGGATCAAGATCAAGGCGCACATGGGGCCCGAGTACTCCGAGCTCCACTCCCTCGTCAAGAAGGAGGGCCTGCACACGGTCTGCCAGGAGGCCGGGTGCCCCAACATCTACGAGTGCTGGGAGGACCGGGAGGCCACCTTCCTCATCGGCGGCGACCAGTGCACCCGGCGCTGCGACTTCTGCCAGATCGCCACGGGCAAGCCCACCGCGCTGGACCGCATGGAGCCGACCAAGGTCGCCAACTCCGTGAAGACGATGGGGCTGCGGTACGCCACCGTCACGGGCGTGGCCCGCGACGACCTGGAGGACGGCGGCGCGTGGCTCTACGCGGAGACGGTCCGCAAGATCCACGAGCTCAACCCGGGCACCGGCGTCGAGCTGCTCATCCCCGACTTCAACGCCGACCCCGACCAGCTGGCCGAGGTCTTCGGGTCGCGTCCCGAGGTGCTGGCGCACAACACGGAGACGGTGCCGCGCATCTTCAAGCGCATCCGCCCGGGTTTCCGCTACGAGCGCTCCCTGGAGGTCATCACCCGCGCCCGCGAGGACGGCCTGGTCACCAAGTCGAACCTCATCCTGGGCATGGGCGAGACCCGCGAGGAGATCAGCGAGGCCATGCGGGACCTGCACGAGGCCGGGTGCGACCTGCTGACCATCACCCAGTACCTGCGCCCCTCCAAGCTGCACCACCCGATCGACCGCTGGGTGAAGCCGGAGGAGTTCGTGGAGCTGGGCGAGGAGGCCGAGGAGATCGGCTTCGCCGGGGTCATGTCCGGGCCGCTCGTGCGCTCGTCCTACCGCGCCGGACGCCTGTACAAGCAGGCGAAGGAGAAGCGTGACGCACAGGCCGTCTCCGGGACGGACCCGTCGCGTTCGGACGTGACGGCACAGTCGTAACCAAGCTGGAACGGTGGCCCTCGGGCCACCGTTCCGGAGTCGTGGGGCCGCCCGCCTATCCTGGAGGGGAGAGGCGCCCCGCTGGCGGCGCCGGATGGCGCCGCACGTAGGTCGACCGCGAAGAGGAGGCAAGGCAGCCCAGGGACGCCGTTCCCCGCCGACCCCGTCGGCGCACGCTGCCTGAGAGCACGATGGCGAAGAAGCCCAAGGGTTCCGAGAAGACGACCCCCGCCAAGGGCCAGGCCGACAAGCAGCCGGGTCGGCTCAAGCAGATCGGCATGGTCGCCAAGGTCGTCCACCAGCAGAGCCCGCGCAGTATCCCGATCGCCGTGGCCGTCGCGGTCGTCGTCCTCGCCGTCGCCGTGGCGGTCGGCGCCTGGACCGGAGCCTGGCTGGTGTGGACGCTCACGGGCCTCCCGGTGGCCTTCCTGGTCGGCTTCGTCATCTTCACCCGGTCGGCCCAGCGCGTCCAGTACACGATGCTCGACGGCCGTCTCGGCGCGGGGATGGCGATCCTGGAGAACATGCGCGGCAACTGGATCGTCGAGCCCGGAGTGGCCGGGAACAAGCAGATGGACGTCGTCCACCGCGTGGTCGGCCGCCCCGGCGTGATCCTCGTCGGCGAGGGCGACCCGGGCCGTCTGCGCCCGCTGATCGCCGGTGAGAAGAAGCGGGTCGCGCGCGTGGCGCACGACATCCACATCTACGACTTCAAGGTCGGCAACGGCGAGGACCAGGTCCCGCTCGACAAGCTCCAGCGCACGCTGGTCAAGCTGCCGAGGCTCCTGGACAAGCCGGACATCGCCGAGCTGAACTACCGGCTCAAGGCGCTCCCGTCCGCCATGCAGATGCCCAAGGGCCCGATGCCCAAGGGCGCCAAGCTGCCCAAGGGGATGCGCGGCCGGATGGGTTAGCCCGATCCCACGGGTTCGAGGGGGCCGTCCCGACGCGGGACGGCCCCCTCACGCGTGTCCCCCTCCGCCTCGGGGGTGACGAGGTCCCGGGCCGGATCGGTGGTCAGTCGCAGGAGACCCGGTCGGCGGCGGACCTGCTGTCCAGCCCGTCGAGCGGGTCTCCCCCGTCTCCGCCCGAGCCCGCGGTGTCCAGGCCCGCCCAGTCGGCGGCGCCCATGACCAGCTCCAGCTCGTCGCCGAGGTCGGCGTCCTCCTCCACCGCGGCGGTGTCGAGCGCGGCGGCCAGGACCCTGGCCTGTGCCCCGCGGCCGGGGGCGTGGTAGACGGTGGTCGCGTCGGCGGACCGCTGGGCCGCGTCGCCGATCCCGGTGACCGTGAAGCCCTCGGCGGCCAGCAGGGGTTCGACCTGGGCCGCCAGCCCGTCGGTCCCGGTGCCGTTGAGCAGCCGCAGGGAGACGTCCGAGGGCTCGACGTCCTCCTCGGCCGCGCCGTCGCCGCCGCCCTCGTCCTCCTCGGCCAGCGTCTCGCCGGCGGCCACCGCCGCGAACAGCTCGCTCGCCTGGGGCTCCTGGACCTCCACCTTGTACTCGAAGGTCGGCGAGTCCACGACCGGCACCATCACCATGGTCATCCGGTCGAGGTCCACGTCGCGCAGGGCGATGACCAGCTCGGCCATCCGGTCCACGGTGAGCGTGTCGTCGGTGACGAGGTTGTCGGTGACCGAGTCGAGGAAGGAGTGGACCGAGGAGGGGCTGGAGAGGAACTCGCCGCTGGTCACCTCGCGCGCCAGCGCGCCGATCAGGCGCTGCTGGCTCTGGATGCGCCCCATGTCGTTCCGGTTCTCGGTGCTGTCCCGGGACCTGGCCAGCCCGAGTGCCTCCGCCCCGTCGAGCGTCTGCTCGCCGGCCTCCAGCCGGAGGTGGGCCTTCGGGTCGTGGATCGGCTCGGGGATGCACATCCGCACGCCGCCGACGGTGTCGACGATGTCCTCGAACCCGGCGAAGTCCACCTGGACGATGTGGTCGAGGCGGATGTCGGTGGCGGTCTCCACGGTGTTGCCCAGGCAGCTGAGCCCGCCGTACATCATCGCGTGGTTGATCTGGTCCCGGCCGCCGGACCACCCGGAGGAGCCGTCCACCGGGTCGCAGGCCGGGATGTCCACGATGAGGTCGCGCGGCACGTTCACCATCGTCACCTCGCCCGCGTCGACGTTGGCGTTGACGATGACCAGGACGTCGGGCCGGTCGCCGCCCGACTCGGTGTCGACGCCGAGGAGCAGGATGTTGCGGACGCCCTCGACGCTCACGGGGCGATCGCCCCAGGCGTCGGTGTCGATCTCCTCGGTCTGGATATCGAACGCGGACGCGTAACCCGCGTAGGCGGTCAGGCTGACCGCGATGAGCAGGGCCGTGAGCGCGCACGCGACCCACTGCCCGGCGGTCATGATCGAGCGCCGGGCGAGGAGGGGGGACACGCGTTGGGGAGCCATGGGGCACCGATCCGGTATGGGGCGGGGAGGGGTGTCCGACGGGGGATCTGTGCTCGGCACACGGAAACGGACGTATCGGCCGGATGCTACCCGACCGGCACGACCCCGCGCGGGTCCGACCGGAGCGGTCCTCCTCAGCCCCGGGTCAGCAGGGGCTGTCCTGCGCGGCCTCCGCGGTGGTGCCGCCCAGCTCCTCCGTGACGGAGGCCTCGGACCCGGCGGAGTCCCCGCCCCCGACACCGGCCCAGTCCTCGCCGAGGACCAGTTCGAGGTCGGCGGTCAGCCCCTCGGCCTCCTCGACCACGGCCTGCCCCAGGGCGTCGGCCAGGACCGAGGCCGCGGCCTCCTGGCCGGGCGCGTGGTAGACGGTGGTCACGCCCGGGAATCGCACCTCGGGGTTGCCGGTGTTGGTGACGTCGAAGCCCTCCGCCGCCAACTGCGTCCGGGCCTCGTTCGCCAGACCGGTGACGCCGGTGTTGTTGCGGACGTCGACCGTGATCTCCGAGGGGTCGGGGCCGGCCTCGTCGCCGCCGGAGTCGTCGGAGTCGCCGGACTCCTCCTCGTCATCGCCGCCGGTGAGGTCCTCGCCGTTGTTGATCGCCTGGAAGAGTTCCGAGGCGGCGGGCTCGCTCATGACGAGGCGGTTGGCGTCGTTGGGGTTCTGACCGTTGGGGACGGTGAGGAACTGGACGTTGCCCAGGTCGACCTCGCGCATGGAGATGGCGAGGTCGGTCATGATGTCGACGGTCAGCTCGCGGTCGGTCGAGATCGAGTCGGTGACCGCGCCGAGGAAGTTGGTGACGGTGACCGGACTCGTCATCACCTCGCTGCTCAGCACCTGGCGCAGCATCGCGCCCATGAACTCCTGCTGGCGCTCGATGCGGGAGAGGTCGCTGCCGTCCCCCTGGCCGTAGCGCGAGCGCACGAAGCCGAGCGACTCCTCGCCGCTCAGGGTCTGGAGCCCGGCGTCCAGCTCCAGGTGGGCCTTGGGATCGCTGACCGGTTCGGGGATGCACATCTCCACGCCGCCGATGGCGTCCACCATGCCCCTGAACCCGGTGAAGTCCATCATGACGAAGTGGTCCAGGTGTACCCCCGTGACCTGCTCCACGGTGCTCCACTGGCAGCCGACGCCGCCGAAGGTCATCGCGGAGTTGAGCATGCCCGTCTGGGGATCCATCCCCTCGTACCCCTCGGCCGGTTCGCACCCCGGCAGCTCCACGACCAGGTCGCGGGGCAGGTTCACCAGGGTCGCCGTCCCGTTGTCGACGTTGATGCTGGCGATGAGCATCGTGTCGGGGCGCTCGCCCTCGGCCTCGCCGTAGTCGGCGTTCTCCCCCGAGCGGATGTCGGAGCCGAGGATGAGCAGGTTCATCACGCCCTCGACGCTCACCGGCCGGTCCCAGGCGTCGGTGTCCACGTCATGGGTGGTGATGTTGCCGACGATCCCCTGGTACCACCCGTATCCGCCCAGGCTGGCGACAATGGCCAGCGAGGTGGCCGCGCACGCCACCCACTGACCAGAGGACATCCGCGCACGGTCGAACGCGCGCGGGGAGCGGGGAGCGGAGCGTCTACCAGCCATACGAACCTTCGGGGTGGTGCGTTGCGACCCGTCGGGGGGCGGGGTCATGGGACCCATGGGTCAAGATTGTTCCCAGGGAGAGTAATGAACGGATGTTAACAGCAGCTAAGAAGGGGAGCGTCCCTCTCTGCGTGGAGTTTCGGCCAGGAGGGCGCGCACCCACGGACATCCGTCCGACGCCCCCGGACGTGAACAGCGGTGGAAGCGCTGGTGAGAGGCGCGCGACGGCGAGGAGAACGCACGTCGGCCGACCGTCGACCCGAAGGATTCCTTGACAGGATGCTCACAAGCGTGTGGCCACGGTGCCCGCAGCGCGGTCGTGCAGGCCACGGGTGTCACGGTCGTAGATGACCGCAGGGATGACCAGACACAGCAGCAGGGTGCGGACGGTCATCGACACGAACCACGGCCAGGAACGCTCACCCGTGGCGGTGATCCCGACCCCGACCACGCGGCGGCCGACGGAGGTGCCGAAGAGTGTGAGCAACACGATGGTGGTGGCGGCGTACACGACCAGGGCCGTGTTGCTGATCAGCGGGGCGACCTCCGCCTGCCCGGACAGACCGGAGCCGATCAGCCCCGCGCGGTACGCGAGCCAGGCGAGCAGCATCGCCAGCGCCCAGTCGAGCGCCAGACCGACCAGGCGGCGACCGACGCCGGGCACGGAACCGGCGCCGCTCTCGGGCAGCCCCATGCGGTTGCCCCGGTAGCGGAAGTCGTCCTCGGCCGTGCCGCCGCCCCTGTCGTCGCTCATACCCTTCACGGTATCGGCCCGGTCGACGGGGGCGTGCCGACCGCGGTGGTCCGCGGGCCGCACACGGCGCGCGCAGGGGTGTGGCTCCGGTCACGGGAACCCTCCGCCGGACGCCCTGATTCCTCCCGTTCCGTGGCGGAATCACCGGGTAACACGGGTTGGTCTGCGAAAACGACGGGCTCCGTAACATGCAGGAAACAATCGAGACATGGTGTGGAAACCACGCGCTCCTAGCTTCGATGGCGAAGCCGGGAGGCGGCGTGCGCTCCGGGACGTCCGCGACGGAGCGGATCGGAGCCGGCCGTCTCAGCCACCTGCACGGAGGTTCGTTTTGTTCAGCAGCGTCGACGAGGTGCTCGCCTATATCCGAAACGAGGACGTCAAGTTCCTCGACGTCCGGTTCACGGACCTGTTCGGAGGCGTGAACCACGTCACCCTCCCGACCGAGAACGTCGACGAGTCGACGTTCACCGATGGCCAGATGTTCGACGGGTCCTCGATCCGCGGCTTCCAGGCCATCCACGAGTCCGACATGCTGCTGCTCCCCGACCTGAGCACCGGCGTGGTGGACCCGTTCCGCAAGCACAAGACGCTGAACATGACGTTCTTCGTGCACGACCCGCTGACGCTGGAGTCCTACAGCCGCGACCCGCGCAACGTCGCCCGCAAGGCCGAGGCGTACCTGCGCGGCTCGGGCGTCGCCGACACCGCCTTCTTCGGTCCCGAGGCCGAGTTCTACATCTTCGACGACGTCAAGTTCGAGACCCGCGCCAACACCGGCTTCTACGAGATCGACTCCATCGAGGGCGCCTGGAACACCGGTTCCTCGATCGAGGGCGGCAACCGCGGCTACCGTCCGCGCTACAAGGGCGGCTACTTCCCCGTCGAGCCGGTCGACCACTACAGCGACCTGCGCTCCGACATGGTCCGCACCCTGATCGACTCCGGCCTGGAGGTCGAGCTCCAGCACCACGAGGTCGGCACCGCGGGCCAGGCCGAGATCGGCATCAAGTTCGGCACGCTGCTCCAGCAGGCCGACCGCGTGCAGCTGTACAAGTACATCGTCAAGAACGTCGCCAACGCCGCGGGCAAGACGGCCACGTTCATGCCCAAGCCGCTGTTCGGCGACAACGGCTCCGGCATGCACTGCCACCAGAGCCTGTGGAAGGACGGCGCGCCGCTGTTCTTCGACGAGTCCGGCTACGGCCAGCTCTCCGACACCGCCCGCTACTACATCGGCGGTCTGCTCAAGCACGCGTCGGCGCTGCTCGCCTTCACCAACCCGACGGTGAACTCCTACCACCGCCTGGTGCCGGGCTACGAGGCCCCGATCAACCTGGTCTACAGCCAGCGCAACCGCTCGGCCTGCATCCGCCTGCCGCTCACCGGTTCGAACCCGAAGGCCAAGCGCATCGAGTTCCGCGTGCCGGACCCGTCGGCCAACCCGTACCTGGCCTTCTCCGCGATGCTCATGGCGGGCATCGACGGCGTCAAGAACAAGATCGAGCCGCCGGAGCCGGTCGACAAGGACCTGTACGAGCTGCCCCCGGCCGAGGCCCAGGCGATCAAGACCGTGCCCGCGTCGCTGGACGAGGCCCTGGAGGCCCTGGAGGCCGACCACGAGTTCCTGCTCGAGGGCGGTGTCTTCACCAAGGACCTGCTGGAGACCTACGTCGACTTCAAGCGCACCGAGGAGATCGACTCCCTGCGCCTGCGTCCGCACCCGCGCGAGTTCGAGCTCTACTACGACATCTAGGTCGTCGGACAGCTTCCGGGGGTGACGCGCCCGGTGCGCGCACCCCGCTCGGGGCCGGTATCCGCTCGGATACCGGCCCCGACCCGGTTCCGGGGCCCGCCCGGCTACCGTTGACGCGTGGCAAGGGACGGAAAGACCAACATGACAGCAGGCGCGCTGGCCAGGCGTGGCTTCAGCGACAGCACCCGGGCCCTGCGACTGGTGGAGGAGGCCGGTCTGGACCCCCGGGCCGACACCGACGTCATCGACGCCCTCGCGGAGGCCCCGGACCCCGACCAGGCCCTGCTCGGCCTGATCCGGGTCCTGGAGGCCGCCCCGGACCCCGACGAGGTCCTGGCGGTGCTGCGCGAGGACCCGGACCTGCGCACCCGGCTGTGCGGGGTGCTCGGCACCAGCACCGCGCTCACCGACCACCTGGCCCGCCACCCGGGCGACTGGCGGGAGCTGCGCGGCGCCGACGCCGCCCGCACCCCGGAGCCCGAGGAGCTGCGCCGGGGCCTGCTGCACACCGTCGGCGCCGACCCCGACTCCCCCGCGCCGACCGCCGCCGTGTTCGACGGCGGCTCGCTCGACGGCCTCCGGCACACCCTGCGCGTGGCCTACCGCAGGCGGGTCCTGCGCCTGGCCGGACGCGACCTGTCCGGGCTGTGCACCGTCGACGAGGTCGCCGCCGAACTGGCCGACCTGGCCGCCGCGGCCCTGGACGCGGCGTTGGCCGTGGCCCGCGCCGAGCACCCCGAGGACGCGGCGCGGTGTCGTCTGGCCGTGATCGGGATGGGCAAGTGCGGCGGTCGGGAGCTGAACTACGTCAGCGACGTCGACGTGGTGTTCGTGGCCGAGCCCGCCGAGGTTCCCGGGGGCGAGGAGCCGGTGGACGAGCAGGCGGCGATGCGCGCCGCCACCCGGCTGGCGACCGCCATGATGCGCATCCCGTCCGAGACCGACGCCGAGGGCGTGCTGTGGGAGGTGGACCCGGCGCTGCGCCCGGAGGGGAAGAACGGCCCGCTGGTCCGCCCGCTGTCGAGCCACCTGGCCTACTACGAGCGGTGGGCCAAGACCTGGGAGTTCCAGGCACTGCTCAAGGCCCGTCCCATCGCGGGGGACGCCGAGCTGGGCGCCGCCTACCAGGCGGCGATCTCGCCGCTGGTCTGGGAGGCGGCCGGGCGCCGCGACTTCGTGGAGGACGTGCAGGCGATGCGCCGCCGCGTGGTGGCGCACATCCCGGCCGGGCAGGCCGAGCGCGAGCTGAAACTGGGGCCGGGCGGGCTGCGCGACATCGAGTTCTCGGTACAGCTGCTCCAGCTGGTCCACGGACGCACGGACGAGCGGCTGCGGTCGGGGCACACCCTGGACGCGCTGGCGGCCCTGTCCGAGCACGGGTACGTGGGCCGCAAGGACGCGGCGGGCCTGGCCGACGCCTACCGGTTCCTGCGCCGGGTGGAGCACCTGCTGCAGCTGGAGCGCCTGCGGCGCACGCACATGATGCCCGACCCCGCCAGCCCCGACGGGCCCGGGCAGCTGCGACGGCTCGGCCGGGCGCTGGGCTACACGGCGGACCCGGTGCGGGAGCTGACCGAGGCCCGGCGGAAGGTGTCCGCCGAGGTGCGGCGGCTGCACGAGAAGCTGTTCTACCGTCCGCTGCTCAACGCCGTGGCACGCCTGCCGGAGGAGGAGGCGCGGCTCTCGCCCGACCAGGCGCGGGCGCGGCTGGAAGCGCTGGGGTTCGCCGACCCGGGCGGGGCGCTGCGGCACCTGGAGTCGCTGACCTCGGGGGTGTCGCGGCGCGCGGCGATCCAACGGACGCTGCTCCCGGTCATGCTCGGGTGGTTCTCCGACGCGCCGGACCCGGACGCGGGCCTGCTGGGCTTTCGACAGGTGAGCGACGCGCTGGGCACGACCCCCTGGTACCTGCGGCTGCTGCGCGACGACGTGCGGGTGGCCGAGCGGATGGCCTGGCTGCTCGGGACCAGCCGGTACGTCACCGATCTGCTGCTCCGGGCTCCCGACGCGGTCGCGATGCTGGCCGACGACGCCGACCTGGAGCGCCGCGGGCCGGAGGTGCTGGCCGGGGAGGCCGAGGCGGCGCTGCGGCGCTACGACTGGTCCGAGGAGTCGGTGTCGGCGGTGCGGGCGCTGCGCCGCCGCGAGCTGCTGCGGACGGCCGCCGCCGACCTGTTGGGGGTGTCGTCGGTCCAGGAGGTGGGCGCGGCGCTGACGGACATCGCCGCGGTGACCGTCGAGGCGGCGTTGAAGGTGGCGTGCAACCGGGTGGTCGCCGAGTCCGGGGACGAGCCACTCACGCGGGTGTGCGTGGTCGCGATGGGGCGGTTCGGCGGCGGCGAGCTCACCTACGCCAGCGACGCCGACGTGATGTACGTGCACGACCCGCTGCCGGGGGCGGACCCGGACGCGGCGACGCGGCAGGCGCTGGCGATCGTGCGCGAGCTGGCCAGGCTGCTGGAGATGCCCGCCGCGGAGCCGCCGCTCAAGGTCGACACGGACCTGCGCCCGGAGGGGCGGAGCGGGCCGGTGGTGCGCACGCTGGACTCCTACGCGGCGTACTACGGGCGCTGGTCGCAGGTGTGGGAGAGCCAGGCGCTGCTCAGGGCCCGGCCGATCGCGGGCGACCCGGGGCTGCGCGCCTCGTTCACCGCGTTGATCGACCCGATCCGGTACCCGGCGGACGGCCTCGACGCGTCCGCCGTCCTGGAGATCCGCAAGCTCAAGGCCCGGATGGAGGCCGAGCGGCTGCCGCGCGGCGCGGACCCGACGCTGCACACGAAGCTGGGCCGGGGCGGGCTGTCGGACGTGGAGTGGGTCGCCCAGCTGGTGCAGTTGCGGCACGCCCACGCCTATCCCGACCTGCGGACCACGAGCACGCTGGAGGCGTTGGAGGTGGCCGTGGCCCACGGGTTCCTGGGCGCCGACGACGGTGCGGTCCTGGAGCGCGCCTGGCGGTTGGCGTCGAGGGTGCGCGGCATGGTGATGCTGGTGCGCGGCCGGGGCGGTGACTCGCTGCCCACCGATCTGCGGGTGCGGGCGGCGCTCGCGGAGGCGATGGGGTGCCACCGGGGCGCGGAGGCCGAGGACGGCGAGGAGGTGGCCGAGGGGCCCGCCGAGCGGTTGGTCGAGGTGTACCTGCGGACCACCCGGCGGGCGCGGTCGGTCATGGAGCACGCGTTCTACGACGACTGAGGAGTGGGGCCGTCAGCGCCAGTACTCGGTGAAGACCTGCGTGCAGCCGCCGCCGCTGTCGTCTCCGGTGGCGACGCGGTTGCCGCCGGACTCCCACTCGACGTTCCCGGCGCCGTCGGTCTTCACGTACTTGTACTCGAACTCGGTGCCGACCGGGAGGCCGGTCGACCCCCTCCACCAGGGGTAGGCGCCCTCGTCGGTGCGCAGGCGGACGCCGTCGGCCGGGTTCCAGGAGCCCAGTTCGGGGATGGAGCCCACGAGGTACACCTCCTGGCCGTAGTAGGTCTCGGCCCGGACGTGGAACTCGGCCGCGACGGTGGTGCAGTCGTCGCCCCCGCACTCGGCCGGGTCGTCGCACACGCCGCCGACGTGCAGCGCGACGGCGCCGTTCCCGGGGACCGACACGCTCACCCGACCGCCGGAGACGGTGAACGCGCCGTCGCCCGCCGCGTTCTCGTAGGTGCCGTCCGGGAGGCCGGTGTCCGTGGTCAGGTTCCAGGTCGCGCCGCTCGCGTTGAAGGCGGCGAACCCCCGCGAGCCGCGGTCGAAGGCCAGGCGGGAGCTCCCGTCGGTCGCGCGCTGGACCACGGCCGCGTCGCCCGTGGCGTTGCGGAAGGCGGCCATGCCCGCGACGGCGGGGTCGCGGTGCTCGCAGATCCAGGCGGCGCTGGCGCAGTCGGCGTCCTCGGTGATCCGTCCGGCGGGGTTGCCCTCGACCTCCCCGACGCTGGGCGGCCCCTGGGCCTCGTCCGCGAAGTCGTAGCTGGACATCACCACGGGGCTGCCGTAGGGGTGGGCGAGCATGAAGGCGGTGGCCAGGTAGTACCGGTCGCCGTCCTTGAAGGTGAGCGTGGGGTGGTACCGCTGGGTGTCGTGGTTGTCGACGAAGACGGTGGCCTGGTCGTCGGTGAGGCCGCCGTGGTCGGGCAGACCCGCCAGTCCGGAGATGGCGCCGTCGGCGAACCTCGCGGCGACGTCGCGCTGGTAGTCGAAGTTGGTGACGCGGTCGCCGTCGAAGGCGTAGGCGGTGTAGGGGATCGTGGCGTCGCCGTAGACCTCGTGGTAGACGTCGGGCTCCCCGCCGAAGCCGGGGACGTCGTCGAGGTCGGCGAAGATGTCCTGGACGTGTGCCTCCGGGACGTGCTTGGCGGCGTCCACTCGGAAGCCCGCCACGCCCATGTCCACCAGGCCGTTGAGGTAGCGCCGGATGCGGTCGCGCACGTGGGGGTCGGCGGTGTTCAGGTCGGAGAGCTCCAGGAGCTGGCAGTTCTGCACCTGCGACTTGTCGTTCCAGTCGGAGATGGGCTCGTAGCAGGGTCCGAAGTCGTCGCGGTCGTAGGCGGCCGACCCGTCGCCGAACAGGTCGGGGTAGGCGTAGTACTCCCATTCGGTGCCCGCGCTGCCGGTGCCGGATCCGGGGCCGGTCATGTGGTTGATCACGGCGTCGACGTAGATCCGCACCCCGTTGTCGCGGCAGGTGTCGACCATCGCCTGGAACTCGGCGGCGGTGCCGCGCCGGGTGTTGTCGATCCGGTAGGAGACGGGCTGGTAGTCCTGCCACCAGGGGTACTCGCCGCCCTCGGCCGAGGGGACGACCACGTGCTCCTGGGGCGGGGAGACCTGGACGCCGCCGAACCCCCGGGGGCCGAGGAAGTCCTCGCACTCGGCGGCGACGGAGTCCCACGTCCACTGGAACAGGTGGACGATCGTCTCGCCGTTGGCCACGGCGGTCGGGGACGCCTCGCGGGGGACGGAGGTCGTGGGCCGGGCGGTCGGCGTGGCCGCGGGGGTCGACGCCGTCGCCGAGGCGGCCGCGGGGGTCGTGGCCAGGACCGGGACGGCCAGTGTGACGCCGAGGAGGAGGGCGGAGGCGGCCCCGCCGAACCGGTGCCGTGTCGAGCTCATCTGTGCTCCTTGGGGGATTCCAGGCGAGGCCGCGATGCCCCGCCGTCGCACTCTTGCATGAACTGCAAGAGTTTGCGTTGGGGTGATGAACCTAACAGACTCGGTGGGCCTTGTGAACGGGGTGTCGCCTCCGTGTTTCGGCGATGACGTGGGGCGACGAGTGTCGGTGCGACGTGCCGGAACGCCGACGTGGTCGCGGATGCGGAGTGTGCGCGAGCCGGGAACGCACGGCCGTGACCTGCGGCGGGGACGCGGAGCGGTGCCCGCAATCCCATGGAAGGGCGACGCAAGACTCCGCAAGAGGACACAAGAAGACCGGCGACCGCGGGGGTCCACACCCCGCGGCCGCCGGTCTTCGCGCGGATCGGACGCCCCGGAGGGCCGCTTCCGACTCCCCTACCAGAACACCGCCACGCCGATGTTGAGGATCGCGAGGACGCCGGCGATGGTGGCCAGCCGGTTCGAGGGCTTGCGCAGGTTGAGGACGCCCACGACCACGACCGCCAGGGCGACGACCAGCTTGACGCCCACCTTGACGTGGTTGAGCTCCGGATCCCCGGCCATCTCGGCCGCACCGACGAGGGCCAGGCCGGTGACCAGCTGGAGGAGGGAGCTGTGCAGCAGGACCTTCGTCGACTTGGGGTTGCCGGAGATGACCTGCATGAGGAAGCCCGCGATGATACCGGCCAGGCCGATCATGTGCAGGAAGACGAGCGCGGAGTAGAAGATGTCCATGGCGCCAGACTACTACGGCGTGTAGTTTTCAGGCTCATTTTAATGACACACCGACGTAACGATACGCTCAGGAGGCGTATCGACACCGTGCGCCCCGCATCGTCTCAGAGGCGGGACGCCCTCCGCGCGCGCCACAGCAACCAGATCAGGGCCAGACCGAGCGCCGCGCCCGCCACCCGCACCGGCCCCGCGCCCACGAACGCGTTCACCCGGGACAGCACGGTGGGTTCGCCCACGACCAGCGTGTCGGTCGCACAGGAGGTGGGATCGGCGTCCCGGTCGAGCAGGAGGCACGCCGTGCTCATCAGCCGGCGCCCGGCGTCGGCGCCTCCGGGAACGCGGACACGCAGCACGAACTCGGCCTCCTCCCCCTCGGCCACGTCCACCCGCCAGTTCGCGATGCCCCCTTCGAGCACCCCCTCGCCGCCGACCTCCACGATCTCCAGCTCCTCGGGGACGTGCTGGGCGAGCAGCGCCCCCTCCACCGGGGACACCCCGTCGTTGGCCACGGTCGCCCGGAACTCCGCCTCCTCGCCCGGCAGCGGGTACTCGTCCGGCGCGGTCAACACCAGGCGCACGAGCGCGGCCCGGTCGAGCTCGGCGAGGGCCGACTCGCGCCCCGCGTCGCCGCCCCCTCCGTCCGCCCACGCCGGCGCCGCCCCCGACGCCGCGACCGCCAGCGCCGTGGTCGCCGCGGCCCGTCGGCTCCCCCGCGCGATCCAACCCATGGTGTCTCCCCCTCGATCTCGCTCCTCGACACCACCAGACAACTACGGGTGACCGCCGAATCGCGTGAGGTGACACGCCCGGACGGCGACGCACGCTCCGCGCCGCGGTCGCGCTCCGGCCCCCGGACACGGTCCGACCGTGTCCCGGGTCGGTTCCCCGTGGCCTTCCCAGGGACTTCTGAGCGGTCGGCGGCTTCTCAGGGCGTGTGCCGCGGACACATACCCTGCTGCGCGACGGGCAGCGTCCACGGCACACGCCCTAGCGGCCCGCTGAGCCGGACCGCCCCCGTCTTAGGCGGGTCTTAGCGATCGGGGGGCCACCAGGAGGAGAAGACTGGGATTCCTCCCCATGTGCGCCGGGTGTTCTTAGAGCGATCGTTGTCTCCAGACGGCGGAACACCGGGTTCCGCCGGTACGGGGAGAGAACCACCATGTTCCACAGCGACCTCATGTACGCGAACGCCCAGATCATGACGGAGGAGCGACTGCGGGAGATCGAGCACGTACGCGCCGCGCGCGCGGCCCGGGCCGAGGAGCGGGCCAGACGCCGGGAGGAGCGCCGCCGGGACCACCGCGCGAGCGCCACGAACCGCGAGGACCGCAGGGGTCGTTTCGGCCGGGCCGCGTGAGCGCCGAGCGGGCGCGCGGAGCTCCGGCCGCCGTCGCGTCCGAACCGAGGAGGGAGGCACGGTGTCCGCGTTCGGGGGCGACACCGTGCCCGCCGCGTCGGACGCGGGGGCGCCCACGGGGCGAGAGGTTCGCGCCGTGCTCGGCATAATGGACGACATGTCCAACTCCGCCGGAACCAGCCCCGTCGTCATCGGCAGGGAGGAGCAGCTGCGGCTTCTGGCGGAGCACGCCGAACGGTCGTGGTCGGAATCGTCCGGGGTGGTGCTCGTCGGTGGAGACGCCGGGGTGGGCAAGACGCGGCTGGTCACCGAGTTCGCCAGGACCCGCCCGGCCGGGACCGTGTTCGTCGGCGGCTGCCTGCAACTGGGCGTGGACGGCCTCGCCTACGCACCCTTCACCGCGCTCCTGCGTCAGTTCCTCCGCGCACACGGCCCGGGCATCGTCGAGCGGTCGTTCCCGGGCGGTGTCGGTGAGCTCTCCCGGCTCCTGCCCGAGCTGGGCGACCCGCCGCAGGGCCGCCAGGAGGCGCGCGGCATCCTCTTCGAACAGGTCCTGCGCCTGGCCCAACGGGTCGCCGGGAAACGCGGGGCCACGCTGGTGCTGGAGGACCTGCACTGGGCCGACGGCGCCACCCGCGACCTGCTCGTCTACCTGGTCCGCAACCTCGACCTTCCGGGCGTGCAGATCATCGCGACCTACCGGTCCGACGACCTGCACCGCACCCACCCGCTGCGCCGGCTCCTGCCGGAGCTGGAGCGGCTGCCCGAGGTCACCCGTCTGGACCTGGCCCCGCTCACCCGGGAGGAGGTGGCCGAACAGGTGACGGCCATCACCGGGGCCACGCTCACCTCCACGCGGCTGGACGACCTCTACGAGCGCACCGACGGCATCCCCCTCTTCGTCGAGGCGCTCGCCGCCTCCGGGGTGGACCGCAGGCTCGGACCCGACGCCGTGCCCGACCACTTCCGTGAACTCCTGCTGGCCGCCCTGCACGGGTTGACCGAGACGGCGGTCACGGTGCTGCGCGTGGCCTCGGTCGGGGCGGTCTCCGGGGAGATCGGGCACGCGGCCCTGGTCCACGCCTGCGACCTGCCGGAGGCCGGGGTCGAGGAGGCCCTGCACACCCTGGTCGACGCCAACCTGCTCCGGGTGCACGGGACCGGCTACCGGTTCCGGCACGCGCTGCTGCGGGAGGCGGTGCACGACGAGGTGCTGCCCGGACCGTGTGCCCGGCTCCATCTGCGCTTCGCCCAGCTCATCGACGAGTACCCCGACGCGGCCCCCGCCGACCGCCGGGCGGCGGAGCAGGCCCACCACTACCAGGCCGGGTACGACCTGCCCCGGGCCCTGCAGGCCGCGTGGTCGGCCGCCGAGCAGGCCGGTCAGTCGCTCGCCCACGCCGAGCAGCTGGCGATGCTGGAGCGGGTGCTGGGGTTGTGGGACCAGGTGCCCGACGCGGTCGAGCGCGCCGACGGCAACACGCGGGCGGAGGTGCTCTCGACCGCGGGCCTGTCCGCCCTCGCCGCCGGACGGCCGCGTCGGGCGTGGGAACTGTGCGACGAGGCCCTGGCCGCCCTGACCGCGTCGGACGACGACCACACCCGGACGGTCCGCGCGGTGCTGCTCCGCTGCCGAGGCCAGGCACGGACCCAGTGCGTGGATCTGGGCGCCGTCGAGGACCTCGCGGAGGCCCTGCGCGTCCACCCGCCGCACATGCCCGGGTACGGCGTGATGCTGTCCATCCTGGCCCGGGAGACCATGTTCCGGCCGAGGGAACAGCTGCACCTGGGCGCCTCCGCCACGGACCTGGCCCGGCGGGCCCTGGACGTCGCCGAGCGGACCGGCGACCGCTCCGCCGAGGCGGCGGCGCTGGTCACCCTCGGCTCGGTCCGGATGAGCCAGGGCGACGAGCGGGAGGGCCGCGCGATCATCGAACGGTCGATCCTGGTCTCGCGCGAGATCGGTGACACGGCCATGGAGGCGCGCGGCGTCAACAACCTGGCCCACTTCCTCCGGGAACAGGGCAAGCACGGGGAGGGGCTCCAGCTCCTGGACGGACTCCTGCGCAACCACCGCGCCTGGGGCCGGGGCGGGGTGCACAGCAGCTTCATGCACCAGAACCGCGCCGAGATCCACTTCGAGCTCGGCCGCCTCGACGACACCCGCTCCATCGTGGACGCGGCCCTGCACCGCAGCGCCTCGCCCATGCACCGGGTCTTCCTCCTGGTGCCGTGGAACCGGGCCGCGGTCGCCCAGGGCGACCTGGCCGCGGCCCGCTCCGGATCCGCCCACGACGACCTGGCCGCGGCCCGGTCGGGCATCGCCCGGGTGGACCGGGCGGCGGTGCTGAGCATGGAACGGCTGGACCAGGCACAGCAGGCCGTGTCCGCCTGGCTGGACCTGCTCCTGGCCGAGGAGGACGACGGGACCGCCCTGGACTACTCCGCGCAGGTCCTCGATCGGCTGCCGCTCGCCGACTCGCCGGGGTACGGGTGGGTGGTGCTGGACCTCGTGGCGGAGACCGTACGGCGCCGAGAGGTCGACGGCGGCTCCACCGGCGCCCACGCCGTCCGCACCCGCCTCGGCGAGGTGCTGGCGGGCATGCCCGTGCACGGCCCGGTGCAGGCCGCGAACCGGGCGAACGTCCGGGCCCGGTTGGCCGAGGCGTCCGGAACCCCCGAGCGGGTGCTGGAGGCCTGGGGCGAGGCGGTCACCGGATGGGAACGCACGCCCATGGTGCTCCACCTGGCCAGAGCACGGTGGGAGGCCGCCCGGGCCGCCCTCGCGGCGGGCGACGCGTCCACCGCGCGTACCTGGGTGGGCCAGGCGCACGTGACGGCCGCCGAGTGCGGCGCGGACCCGTTGGCCCGGGCCGCCGTCGGGCTGGCGCACCGCCTCGGGGCCCCGCTGGACGGCGCCGCGACGCCGCCCGCCGCCCCCGCCGGGCTCACCGCGCGGGAGACGGAGGTCCTCGGACTGCTCGCCTCGGGCAGCACCAACGCCGAGATCGCGCGTGAGCTGTCGATCGCGCCCAAGACCGCGAGCGTGCACGTGTCGAACATCCTCGCCAAGCTCGGCGCGGCCAACCGCACCGCCGCCGGGGCGCGCGCCCGGGAACTCGGCCTGGTCTGAGCCCCGGCGGGAGGCGGCCCCCGAGACCGGACGGATCAGGCCTGTGGACAACGCCGGTCGGTGTGGACGCCGACGGCATAATGAGCGTTATGCCCCTACTCGTAGAGACCAGCGCCACCTTCGTCGGCAGGGAGACCCAGCTCCGCCTCCTCCAGGAGCACGCCAGACGAACCCACCAGGAGGCACCGGGCGCGGTCCTGATCGGCGGTGACGCCGGGGTGGGGAAGAGCCGTCTGGTCAGCGAGTTCGTCGCCACCCGCCCGGAGGGAACGGTCTTCGTGGGCGGCTGCCTCCAGTTGGGCGTCGACGGCCTGGCCTACGCGCCGTTCACAGCGGTGCTGCGCCAGTTCCTCCGCGAGCGCGGGCGCGCGGTGTTCGAGGAGGCCGCCCCGGGCGGGGTCGGCGAGTTCGCCCGGCTCCTGCCGGAACTGGGCGAGGTCCCGGCGGAGCGCCGGGAGAACCGGGGCATCCTCTTCGAGCAGATCCTGCGGCTGCTGACCCGGGCGGCGCAGGACGGCGGCGTCACCGTCGTCCTGGAGGATCTGCACTGGTCCGACAGCGCCACCCGCGACCTGCTGGTCTTCCTGGTCCGCAACCTGGACCAGCCCGGGGTCCAGTTCGTCGTCACCTACCGCGGCGACGACCTGCACCGCACCCATCCGCTGCGCCGTCTCCTGCCCGAACTCGAACGGATCCCGGGCGTCCACCGCCTCCAGCTGGAACCGCTGAGCCGGTACGAGGTCGGCCTCCAGGCCGCGGCCATCCGCGGCGCCGAGTTGGCGCCGGACGAACTCGACGCACTCTACCGGCGCACCGACGGCTTCCCGCTCTTCGTGGAGAGCCTGGCCAGTGCGGTGGATCCCACCCCCGGCGAGAGTCCCGACGTCCCGGACCACTTCCGCGACCTGCTCCTGGAGCCGCTGCACCGGCTCGACGAGACCGCCCTGTCGGTCCTGCGGGTCGCGTCGGTGGGCGCGGTGTCCGGTGACGTCGAGCACGAGATGCTGTACCACGCCGCCGAGCTTCCCGAACGCGAGCTGGAGAACGCGCTGCACACGTTGGTCGACGCCAACGTGCTGCGCGCGGGCCGCACCGGCTACCGCTTCCGGCACGCCCTGCTGCGCGACGCCGTCCACGGCGAACTGCTGCCCGGCCCGCACGCCCGGCTCCACCTGCGCTTCGCCCAACTCATCGACGCCTACCCCGAGTCGGTGCCCGCCGACCGCCGCGCCGCGGAACAGGCCCACCACTTCATGGCCGCCCAGGAGCTGCCGCGCGCGCTCCAGGCGTCCTGGTGGGCGGCCGTGCGGGCCGGGGAGGCCCTCGCCGCCAGCGAGGAGCTGGCCATGCTGGAGCGTGTCCTGAGCCTGTGGGCCCGGGTGCCGGACGCCCAGGAACGGGTCCAGGGCCACACCTGGGCCGAGGTGATGAGCCTGGCGGCCGGGGCGGCCCTGGGCGCGGACCGCCACGCGCGCGCTCGGGAACTCGCCGACGAGGCCCTGGCCGTCCTGCCGCACGATGACGACGACCACACCCGGATGGTCCGGGCCGTTCTGCTGCGCCGGCGCGGCCAGGCGCGCACCCACGACCCCAACGGCGGTGGCGTCCTCGACCTGGCCCGGGCCCTGGAACTGCACCCGCCGCACATGCCGGGGTACGGGCTGCTGCTGTCGATCCTGGCCCGGGAGAGCCTGCTCTACCGCGTCGACCGCGATCCGGGCCCGGACCAGCGGCGGCTGGCCGATCTGGCCGAGGCCGGACTGACCGCGGAGGAGCTCGCGTGGTCGGCCCTCCGGCTCGCCGAGCGCTCGGACTCCTCCGGTGACGGGTGTGCGGCCACCGACGCCCGGATCACTCTGGGCGGGCTGCTGATGTCCCTCGGCGACCCGGAGCGGGGGCAGCCGATGATCGAGGAGGGCATCCGCCGGGCCGCGGCCGACGCCGACCCCGGTCTGGAGGCCCGCGGGGCGGGCAATCTCAGCCATTTCCTGCGTGAGATCGGTCGGCACCGGGAGGGTCTGGAGGTGCTGGAGGAGTCGCTCGCACGGCACGCCGCGCTCGGGTGGGCGTCGGTGCACAGCACGTTCAACAACCAGAACCGGGCCGAGATCCTCTTCGAGCTCGGTGACCTGGCCCGGGCGCGCGAGATCGTCGCGACCACCCGGCACGTCAACTTCGCCTCCAAGAATCGCTGGTACGTCCAGCCCGTGGCGGCCAGGGCGGCCGCCGCCATGGGGGACCTGACCGCGGCCCGGCGGGCGGCCGGTCCGGAGGAGCGATGTCGGGTCCTGACCGCCCAGCGCATGAACGTGGTCCAGCTGTCGGCGCTGGCCCAGCTGGAGACGGACCTGGTGGAGGGCGCCGTGGACGAGGCCCTCGACCTGTCCGGGAAGGTGCTGGAGCGGGTGGCGCTGGCCGCCGCTCCGGGGTACTCGTGGCCGCTGGTCGAGGTGATGGCCGAGGCCGCGCAGCTCGGTCTGGATCCCGGAAGGTCCCCCGAGACCGCCGAGCGGGCCCGGCGGGTGCGCGCGCTGACGGGCGAGGTCGTGGCCGCGATGCGGGTCACCGGTCCGGTGCAGAGGGCCCACGCCGCCTCGTGCGCGGCCCGCTTCGCGGTGATCGACGGCGCCGAGCCGGAGCGGGCGCTGACGGCATGGCGCGCCGCCGTGACGGCCTGGGAGGAGACCCCGATGCGGCTGCACCTGGCCCGGGCTCGGCTGTGCGCGGCCGAGTCGGCCGTGCGGGCCGGTGACCGTGCCTGGGCGGTGGAGCGCGTGCGCGAGGTGCACGCCGTGGCCGCCGAGTGCGGCGCCGAGCCGCTCGCCCGCGTCGCCACCGACCTCGCGCGCAGGCTGGGCGCGGCCCTGTCCGAGGGGGCGGAGCCGCCCGGCGCTCCGGCCGGGCTGACGACACGCGAGACGGAGGTGGCCCGGTTGCTGGCGGTCGGAAGCACCAACGCGCAGATCGCGGAGGCGCTGTTCATCACCCCCAAGACGGCGAGCGTCCACGTGTCCAACATCCTGGGGAAGCTGGGGGTGGCCAACCGGGCCGCGGCCGGGGCGCGCGCCCGCGAACTCGGCCTGGTCTGACCCGTCCGCCGTCGGCCGTCGCCGACGGTCATGCCAGTGAGGTCGACGCCCTCCAGGGCCTCGCCAGACGTCCGGACCGGGCCCGGTGTCGTCGGGGCGACGACCCCTCTTTGGTTGGTGGGAGACCGGGCCTCAGACCGTCCAGCGGTTGGTGATGGGCAGCCTGCGGTCGCGGCTGAGGTTGCGGGAGCTGATCTTGGTCCCGGGCGCGGACTGGCGCCGCTTGTACTCGGCGCGGTCGACCAGGCGGATGACCCTGCGGACGAGTTCGGGGTCGTACCCGGCGAAGACCAGTTCCGCCTCGCCCTTGTCGGTCCCGATGTAGGCGTCCAGGACCGCGTCCAGGAGGTCGTAGTCGGGCAGCGAGTCGCTGTCGAGCTGGTCGGGCCGCAGTTCCGCGCTGGGCGGCTTGGTGATGGAGTTCTCCGGCACGGGCGGGATCTGGCCACGGCGTTCCGCCTCGGCGTTGCGCCAGCGCGCGAGGTCCCACACGAGGGTCTTCCAGCAGTCCTTGATCGGGGCGAACCCGCCCACGGAGTCGCCGTAGAGGGTGGAGTACCCGGTGGCGGACTCGCTCTTGTTGCTGGTGGCCAGGACCAGGTGGCCCTCCTGGTTGGACAGGCTCATCAGCAGCGTTCCGCGCACGCGCGCCTGGAGGTTCTCGGCGGCCAGTCCGCCCAGCGGCGCCCCGGCGTCCGCCGACGCCCGCTCGAAGGCGGTCACCATGGAGGCGATGGGGACGGTCCGGGTGGCGAACCCCTGCCGCTTGGCGAGCTCCTCCGCGTCACTGACGGAGTGCCCGCTGGAGTGCGCGCTGGGCAGGAGGAGGCCGTGGACCCGGTCGGCGCCCAGCGCGTCCACGGCGATGGTCGCGACCAGTGCGGAGTCGATGCCGCCGGAGACGGCGACCAGGACGGAGGCGAACCCGTTCTTGGCCACGTAGTCCCGCAGTCCCAGGACCAGCGCGTGGTACACCTCGCCGGTGTCGGAGAGCGGATCGGGCCTGGGCGTGACGGTGTTCTCCCGGGCCGGGTAGGGGGTGACCGGCGCGCCGGAGAGGGTGCGGCGGACCACCCGCAGACCGTCGACCTCGGCGCCGTCGGGCACACCGGCGTCGGACCGGTCGGGCAGGTCGAGATCGGCGACGAGCAGGGTCTCGTCGAACTGGGGGGCGCGTGCAAGGAGTTCGCCGTCGGCGTCCACGACCAGGGAGTCGCCCTCGAAGACGAGGTCGTCCTGGCCGCCGACCATGTTGACGTAGGCCAGCGCGGCGCCGGTCTCCCGGGCGCGGCGCTGGCACAGTTCGAGGCGCACGTCGTCCTTGTGCCGCTCGTAGGGCGAGCCGTTGAGGGAGACCACCAGGTCGACCCGGGCGGCACGGGCGGCCGTGACCGGCCCGGCCTCCCGCCACAGGTCCTCGCACACGACCAGGGCCACGTCCACCCCGTGGACGCGCAGGACGGGCAGGGTGTCGCCGGGGACGAAGTTGCGGAACTCGTCGAAGACGCCGTAGTTGGGCAGGTGGTACTTGGCGGAGGAGAGCACCGACCGGCCCCGGTGCAGGACGGCGACCGCGTTCTGCGGGGCTCCGGCGGGCAGCCCGCCGTGCGGCGCGAACCCGGTGGGCGCCGCCCCCTCCCGCCGGGAGAGGTGGCCCACGACGACCGGGAGGTCGCCCAGGCCCGCGCGGTCCAGCTCGGCGGCGAGTTCGCGGGTGGCCCGGATGGAGGCGGACACGAAGGAGTTGCGCAGCGCCAGGTCCTCGACCGGGTAGCCGGTGACGACCATCTCGGGCAGGGCCACGATGTGGGCGCCCTCCTCGGCGGCCCGCCGGGCGGCCTCGACGACCAGGCTGCGGTTCCCCTCCAGGTCACCGACGGTGGGGTTGACCTGGGCGAGTGCGATTCTCAGCTGTGCCACGCCTTCGAGGGTAGCCGCCGCGTGTTACGCCTGTGGACCACGGTTCCGCGGGGCCGTGACGGGTCATAATGCGAGTGAGGGGGCGCGATGTCGCCGCCCGGGACGACACGTGCGGAAATACCCCGGAAATATGCGCACGGCAGACTGGGTCTGGGACACTGTGTCCGGCTTGGCTCCGCGCTCGGCGGACCGGGATCGGGACTGACCGGCATCGAGGAAGGTTGATCGTGAATCGACAGCAGGAATTCGTGCTCCGCACGTTGGAGGAGCGCGACATCCGGTTCGTGAGGCTGTGGTTCACCGACGTGCTCGGGTACCTCAAGTCCGTGGCCGTGGCGCCCGCCGAACTGGAGGCCGCCTTCACCGAGGGCATCGGTTTCGACGGCTCGGCGATCGAGGGCTTCGCCCGTGTGTACGAGGCGGACATGCTCGCCCAGCCCGATCCCTCGACGTTCCAGGTGCTGCCCTGGCGCAACGAGCCGCACGGCACCGCCCGCATGTACTGCGACATCCTCATGCCGGACGGCTCGCCGTCGTCGGCGGACCCGCGGCACGTGCTCAAGCGGCAGCTGGGCAAGGCCTCGGACCTGGGGTTCACCTTCTACACCCACCCCGAGATCGAGTTCTACCTGCTCAAGAAGTTCCCCGAGCACGGGGAGTTCCCCGAGCCGAACGACTCGGGCGGCTACTTCGACCACACGCCGCACAACAGCGCGCACGACTTCCGGCGCAACGCCATCAACATGTTGGAGGCCATGGGCATCTCCGTGGAGTTCAGCCACCACGAGGGCGGCCCGGGCCAGCAGGAGATCGACCTGCGCTACGCCGACGCGCTCACCACCGCCGACAACATCATGACCTTCCGGCTCGTGATGAAGGAGGTGGCGATGGAGCAGGGCGTGTACGCCACGTTCATGCCCAAGCCGTTCACCGAGTACCCGGGGTCGGGCATGCACACGCACCTGTCCCTGTTCGAGGGTGACCGCAACGCCTTCCACGAGCCCGGAGCGGAGTACCAGCTGTCCAAGGTGGGCCGCGGGTTCATCGCCGGTCTGCTGCGGCACGCGGACGAGATCACCGCCGTGACCAACCAGTGGGTGAACTCCTACAAGCGGCTGTGGGACGACCCGGCCGCCTCCGCCGGCGCCGGCGGCGAGGCGCCCGCCTACATCTGCTGGGGCCACAACAACCGGTCCGCCCTGGTGCGGGTGCCGATGTACAAGCCCGGCAAGTCCAACTCCAGCCGGATCGAGATCCGCTCCATGGACACCGCGTGCAACCCGTACCTGGCCTACGCGGTGATCCTGGCGGCCGGTCTCAAGGGCATCGAGGAGGGCTACGACCTGCCCCCCGGCGCCGAGGACGACGTGTGGGCGCTCACCGACGCCGAACGCCGCGCGCTGGGCATCCGCCCGCTGCCGCAGAGCCTGGACGAGGCCCTGCGCATCATGGAGAACAGCGAGCTGGTCGCCGAGACGCTGGGTGAGCACGTCTTCGACTTCTTCCTGCGCAACAAGAAGGCGGAGTGGCACTCCTACCGCCGCCAGGTCACCCCGTACGAGTTGCAGAGGTACCTGCCGACGCTCTGAGGCGGCGGCGGTCGCCCTCTCGGGGCTCTCGGGGCCCGGCGGTGTACCCCGGGGTGTGTCTGATCCGCGAGGAGCAGCGATGATCTTCGCCCAGTACTACCTCGACTGCCTGTCCCAGGCCGCCTACCTCGTCGGCGACGAGACGACGGGCCGGGCCGTCGTCGTCGACCCGCGCGTCGACGTCGACGAGTACCTCGACGACGCGCGCGAGAAGGGCCTGACCATCGAGGGTGTGATCAACACGCACCTGCACGCCGACTTCATCTCCGGTCACTTCGAGGTCGCCGAGCGCACCGGCGCGTGGATCGGCTACGGGGACCGGGCCGAGACCCGGTTCCCGGTCCGCCGCCTCTCCGACGGCGAACGCGTCAGCCTCGGCGACGTCACCCTGGAGATCATGCACACCCCGGGGCACACGCCCGAGTCCGTCAGCGTCCTGGTGTACGAGCACGCCGACGACGCCGTCCCGTACGGGGTCCTCACCGGGGACACGCTGTTCGTCGGGGACGTCGGCCGCCCGGACCTGGCCGCCTCGTTCGGCCACGCCCCCGAAGCGCTCGCCCCGATGCTCCACGACTCGGTGCACCGCAGACTCATGTCCCTCCCGGACCGGACCCGCGTGTTCCCGGCCCACGGCGCGGGCAGCGCGTGCGGCAAGAACCTGTCGACCGACCGGTGGTCCACCATCGGCGACCAGCGCGCGAGCAACTACGCGTGCCAGCCGATGGACGTCGACACGTTCACGGCGCTGGTCACCGAGGGGCAGGAGGCCATCCCGGCCTACTTCCCCTACGACGCCGCCCGCAACCGGCAGCGGCGCGACCCGGTCGACCTGGACGCCCTGACCCGCCCCCTGGAGCGGGACGCGTTCCTGCGGCTGCGCGCGGAGGGCGCGGTCGTGGTGGACGCGCGCGACCAGTCGGCGTTCGCCGCCGGGCACCTGCGCGGAGCGGTCAACGTCGGGGTCGACGGTCGCTTCGCCGAGACCGCCGGGATGGTGGTCGAGCCCGGCCGGGACATCCTCATCGTGGCCGACCGGGGCCGCGAGCGCGAGGTCGTCACCCGTCTGGCCCGCATCGGCCTGGAGACCGTCGCCGGATACCTCGCGTCACCGGAGTCCGCCCTGGCCTCGGTCCCCGACGAGGTGCGGCGCGCGCCCCGTGTGGACGCCGTCGACCTGCTCCGCCGCCTCGGGGAGCCCGACGCGCCGGTCGTGCTCGACGTGCGCGGCGCGGCCGAGCGGGAGTCCGGGGCGATCGAGGGGTCCGTCCACATCCCGCTGGCGGACCTGCCCTCCCGCGCGGACGAACTACCGGCGGACCGCGCCGTGGTGGTGCACTGCGCGAGCGGCTACCGCTCCAGCGTCGCCGCCAGCTTCCTGCGCTCACGTGGCCGGGAGGACGTGTCCGACCTGGTCGGCGGGTTCGACGCCTACCGGCTCGTGTCGGCCTGACCCGACGCGGTCGCGCCGCCGCCCGGCGCGCGGGGGTCAGCCGATGCCGAGGTCGCGGGCGCGCACGGCGGCGGCGTTGCGGTTGGACACCCCGAGCTTGGCCATGAGGTTGGTCAGGTGCACGCTGACCGTCTTCGCCGAGATGGACAGCGCCTGGCCGATCTCCCGGTTGGTGCCGCCCTTGGCGACCTCGGCGAGCACCTCGGCCTCGCGGCGGGTGAGTCCGGCGGGCGGGACCGGTGCCGTGCGCGCGGGACGGGCGCCGCTCTCCAGGGCTCGCCCGGCCCCGTCCACCAGACCGTGACGCACCCGCAGCAGCGCCGCCTGACGTCCGACGAACGTGAGACCGTGGCGCGCCGCCGTCGCGTCCGCGTCGGCGAGACGGGCGGCGGCACGGTGGCGGTCACCGGCGCGCACGGCCGCCCGGACGGCCGCCAGCAGGATCTCGGCGCGGAGCAGCGTCCGCCCCTGTGCCGCGGCCAGCTCCAGTGCGGCCTCGCAGGACGCCTGGGCCTCCTCGGGGTCCCGGGCGACCAGGCCCGTCAGGTGCTGGACGACCTGACGCCGACCGGGGTGGTCCACCTCCGACCGCAACTGGTCGAGGGCCTCACACACCCGGGCGCGCAGCTCCAGCGCTTCCTCCCGCCGTCTCGGCTCCTCGGCGAGGACGATCGCGAACTCCGCCAGGGACGGGAGCGAGACCGCATAGAGGTCCTCCGGAAGCCGCCACAGATCGGCCACCGCCCGGTCCAGGAGATCCCTGGCGAGGTCGAACGCCTCCGCCGGGCGTCCCTCATGGACGGCGAGCCGCACCTTGGCCAGGTGGAACGGCAGGTACTCGGTCGGCGAACTGCTGTTCTCGGGGAGCAACCGCCGGAACTCGGACATGGCCGCGCGCAGTCGGTCCACGTCCCAGCGGTGGAAGGCGAGTTCCATCGCCACGGTCAACGCCCTGGCCTGGACGACGGAGTCACCGGTGATCCGGTCCAGGAACGGCTCCACCTCGTCCAGCCGCCCCTGGGACAGGCGGACCACCGCCATCGCGTAGAAGAACGGTCCGCTCTGGGTGCGCGCCAGTCCCGCCTCCTCGCAGCGCCGTAACCCCTCGACCGCGTTGGCGAAGGAGTCCTCCGTCCGCCCCAGGTGTTTGAGTGCGCCGCCCCTGTTGACCAGTCCCCGCCACTCCACCAACACGAACCCGTGCTCGCGGGCGAGCGCGATGCCCCGGTCCAGCAGATCGAGGCCACCGCCGCGGTCGTCGAATCTCGTGACGCAGCCGAGTGTGATCAGCGCGTCCGCCTCGCTGCGCCGGTCGCCCACGTCCCGGGCCAGGGACAGCGCACGGGCGGCGGATCGTCGTGCCTGGTCGGCGTGCCCGCGCATCATCAGCGTGGCGGCGAAGGTGGCTCCGATCGCGGCACGCCCCGGGTGTCCGTCCGGCAGGACGACGAACGCGTCGGCCAGGTCCTCCAGAGCGCCGTCCCGCCCCAGTTCCTTCAGGGCCTGGGCGCGGACGTGCCGGAGCCCGCCGATGAGCTCCCCCTCGGCCGGGCGCGGCTCCGCGGGGTCGTGGTAGTCGGCGGCCCCGATGTCGCGCAGACCGTCGGTGGCGTGGGCGACGGCGCGGCGCAGCGAACCGGCCACCAGCGACACCTCGGCGGCCCGGCGCAGCACCTCGCCACGCGGCTGGCCCACCCGCTCGGCGGCGTCGGGAACCAGGTCCCACAGCTCCAGGACGCGTTCGAGCAGCGCCAGGTGTTCGGGGTAGGCGGCGGCGTCGGCCGCGTGGTCGGCGGCCCGCCAGGCCGAGGTCAGCGCCAGCGGCTGGTCGCGCGCCTCGTGGGCGTGGTGGGCGAGTTGGATCGCCCGCTCCGACTCCGACAGGCCGGGGACGCCCCGTTCCAGGACCTCGGCGTAGCGGCGGTGGGCGCGGACGCGCTCGCCGGGCATCAGGTCGGTGTGCACGGCCTCGGCGAGCAGGGCGTGCCGGAAGGAGTACCCGGTCGCGGTGGCGCGGAGCACCTGGGCGTCGACGGCGGGCCGCAGGGCCCGGTCGAGGTCCTCCTCGGCGGTGCCCGCCCGTCGCGCCACCGCCGCCAGGAGCGTGTGGTCGACGTGTTCGCCCCCGGTGGCGACCAGGCCGAGCAGGCGGCGCGTGGCGTCGGGCAGTGTCTCGACCGTGGCGAGCAGGAGGTCGCGGGGCCCGTCCGGGAGGCCGGTCCCGACGGGGTCGGGGGTGGCGAGGAAGGACTCGACGAAGAGCGGGTTGCCGCCGCTGCGCTCGTAGAGCAGGTCGACGTCGCCGGGGGCGAGCGCGTGTCCGCGCAGCACGGCGGCCTGGGCGGCGACCTCGTCGCGGGTGAGCGGCCCGACGTCGAGCCGCCCGACCCGGGGCAGGCGCTGGAGCTCGGGCAGCAGTCGGCGCAGGGGGTGGGTGCGGTGCAGGTCGTCGGTGCGCACGCTCACCAGCAGGTGGAGGGGGACCGGGCCCAGGTTGCGCAGCAGGAAGACGAGCAGGTCGCGGGTGGAGGCGTCGGACCAGTGCAGGTCCTCGACGACCACGACGAGCCCGCCGGGGCGGGCGCGTTCCTCCAGGAAGGTGAGGACGGCCTCGAAGAGGCGGGCGCGGCTCTCGTCGGCGGGATCGGGCCGCTCACCGAGTTCGGGGACCAGCCGGGCCAGCTCGCGGGCGTGCGCGGTGGACGGCCGGCCGCCCTCGTCCCGGGCGAGCTCGCGCAGCAGGGTGGTGAAGGGCGCGAACGGGACGCCGTCCGTGCCCAGTTCGAGGCACCCGCCGACGGCGGCGCGGGCCAACGGGGTGCGGCTCAGGTACTCGTCGATGAGGCGGGTCTTGCCGACCCCCGCGTCACCGCGGACCAGTACCGCCCGGGCTCCGTCCTCGCGGACCAGGCGGGCGTCGTCGGTGAGCCGGGCGAGGTGGTCGTCGCGGCCCACGAAGGGCGAGGCGTGGTCGTGGTCCAGCATGCCGCCCAGTATGTCGGGTGTGTCCGCGGCGCGATACGGGATTTCGGGCGGAGGCGGCCGGGCTCCCGGCCGCCTCCGCCCCGGGGGGTGCTCAGGCGGCGCCGAGCCACAGGTCGGGGCCGAACACCTCGTAGCGGACGTCCCGGGCCGGGACGCCCGCGGCCAGCACCTGTGCGCGCACGTCGCGCATGAACGGCAGCGGACCGCACAGGTAGACCTCGCAGTCCTCGGGGAGGCCGATGCCGTCCAGGTCCATCCGCCCCGCGTGCGCTCCCCCTTCCGCGCCGGTCTCGTACCACACGTGGTGGTCGGCTCCGGGGATCCGGGCGGCGAGGGCCGCCGTCTCCTCCCGGTGCGCGTGGTCCTGCGGTGAGCGGTCGGCGTGCAGGACGAACACGCGGCGGTCCCCGCCCCGTTCCGCGAGGTGGTGCAGCATCGCCACCATCGGGGTGCAGCCGATCCCGGCGGAGACGAGAGCGACCGGGCGGCCCCCCGCGCCGAGGACGACGTCGCCGGCGGGAGCGGACACCTCCAGCGTGTCCCCGACGCGGACGGCGTCGTGCAGGAACACGGAGACCTCCCCCTCGGGGCCCTCCGCCGCGCGCAGCCGCTTGACGGTGAGGCGGCGGCGTCGTCCGTCCGCGCCGGTCAGGGAGTACTGGCGCGCCTGGCGGACGCCGTCGGACATCCGCGCCCGCACGCTCACGTACTGGCCCGGGCCGAACTCCGGGGCGGGGTCGTCGCCCTCGGGTTCGAGGGTGAGGGAGACCGTGTCGGGGGTCTGCCCGTGCCGCTCGACCACGCGCCAGAGACGCCAGACGTCCCCTCCGTCGTGGCCGCCCCGCGCGTACAGGCGGGCCTCCATGGCGATGAGGGCGCCGGCCATCAGCCAGTAGACCTCGTCCCAGGCGGCGACCACGTCGGGGGTGGCGGCGTCGCCGAGGACCTCGGCGATGGCGGCGAACAGGTACTTGTGCACGATCACGTACTGGTCGTCGGTGACGCCGAGGGAGACGTGCTTGTGCGCGATGCGGGAGAGCAGGGCGTCGGGGCGCTCGTCCGGGTGCTCCAGCAGCGCGGTGGCGAAGGCGGCGATGGATCCGGCGAGCGCTCGGCGCTGCTCCCCGGTGGCCTGGTTGCCGCGGTTGAACAGGCCGTCGAGGAGCTCGGGGCGGTCGCCGAGCATCGTCGCGTAGAAGCGACCGGTGATGTCGTCCAGTGCTCCGGCGATCGCGGGGATCGTGGCCCGCACGGTGGTCGCGGACTCGGTGGAGAGCATGCGTCCTCCCTCATCCCGGGAAGGGTGGCCCGGGGCAGATAATTGGTATCTGAAATGCATATTAAAGCCGCCCCCGCGACCTCCCCCGCCGGGTCCCGAGAATGCGAGAATCAGCAGTTCAGCGGGGTTCCTCCGGGGCGGACAGCAGGGTCAGGACACCGTGGGTCGGCTGTGACACCAAAGACTCCACGGTCACGGCGTCCAGCGACGTGAGGAAGGCCTCGCGCGCCTCGCGCAACGCGACGCGCAGGCGGCAGGCGGCCCTCAGCGGACAGGGCGGGTCGTCCTCACAGCCCGCGAGGTCTCCGTCGCCCTCCAGTTCCCGGACGATCTCGCCCACCGACGCGCGTCTTCCGCGTCCGGTGAGCAGCAGGCCGCCGCCCCGGCCCCGACGCGCCTCCACGATCCCCATCTCCGCCAGGCGGGCCACGGCCTTGGCCATGTGGGTGTAGGGCACGGCCAGCATCCCCGCGACGGTCCTGGTGGTCAGGAGTTCGCCCTCCTCAGCCACCGCGAGCCGCATGACGAGTCGCAGGGAGACGTCGGTGAAGGCGGTCAGGCGCATGCTCCCACGGTAGTCGCGACCGGCTCCCGCCGCCCACGCCGCGTCAGCCGGAGGTCTCCTCCCCGCGCCGGTCCGCGCCCACCGCCGACCGTTCCCGCCCCTCGGTCGGCTGGTGGCGACCGGCCTCACGCGGCATCCAGATGAGGACGACGACCAGGCCGAGCAGTCCGATCGCCAGTGAGATGAGGGCGGCCAGGTGCAGCCCGGACATGAACGCCTCCTTGGCCGGGGCCACCAGCTCGTGGCCCTGTGCTCCGATGCGCCGGGCCACCGCGAGGGTGCCCTCGATCGACTCCCCCGCCGCGTGCAGTTCCCCGGGGCTCGTGCGGGCCGCGCCCTCCCCCGCCGCGAACGCGTCGAGCGCCGGGGAGATCTCCGCGCGGTAGCGGGTGGAGATCACCGCGCCCAGGACCGCGACCCCCATCGCCGTGGCGATCTGCCGAACCGTGTTCTGCACCGCCGAGGCGGCGCCCGCCTTGCCCGGCGGGACGGCGGACATGATCGCGTCGGTGGCCGGGGTCAGCACGCTCGCCATCGCCGCCGCCTGGAGGAAGAAGACCACGAGGATGAGCGGCACCGGCGTGTCCTGGCTGAGCTGGCTGAAGAACAGGAAGCTCCCGCACGCCACCAGGACGCCGACCGCGGCGACCCAGCGCGGGCCCACCCACCGCACGAGCGTCGGACTCAGCGGCGCCATGATCATCTGGCCCACGGCGGAGGGCAGCACCAGCATCCCGGCGACGAACGGCGTGAACTCGCGCACGCTCTGCCAGTAGAAGCTGAGGAAGAAGATGATCCCCGCCATGCTGAAGAACAGCACCATGATGACGGCGATCGCGACGCTGAACCGGGGTTCGCGGAAGAACCGCACGTCCAGCGACGGGTCGGGGGTGCGCGCCTCGTGCACGAGGAAGACCGCGACCAGGGCCGCGCCCGCGAGGAGTGCGCCGTACACGTCCCCGTCGGTCAGCGACGCCCGCTCCCCCGCCGTGATGATGCCGTAGATGAGCAGGACCAGGCCCGGCACCGACAGGACCACACCCAGCACGTCCGGCCGCCCGGGGTTCGGGTCGCGCGACTCCGGGATGAGGAAGAACACCAGGGCCAGCCCCAGCAGGACGAACGGCACGTTGATGAGGAAGATCGACCCCCACCAGAAGTTCACCAGCAGCAGGCCGCCCGCCGTCGGTCCGATCGCCAGGGCCAGCCCCACCGAGCCCGCCCAGATCCCGATCGCGCGTCCGCGCTGCTCCGGCGGGAACACGTGGGTGATGATCGACAGCGTCTGCGGCATCACCATGGACGCGCCGAACCCCATCGCCGCCCGGGCCAGGATGAGCTGTTCGGGCGAGGCCGAGTAGGCCGAGCCGACCGACGCCGCCCCGAACACCACGAGGCCGCACACCAGCAGGCGGCGGCGCCCCCAGCGGTCGCCCAGGACCCCGAAGGTGAACAGCAGGCCGGCGAAGACCAGCGTGTAGGAGTTGATCGCCCACGCCAGTTCCGACTGGCTCGCTCCCACACCGGCCTCGGGGTCCGACAGCGTCCGCAGCGCGACGTTGAGGATCGTGTTGTCGGCGACGATCACCAGCAGACAGATGACGAGCACCGCGAGGGCACCCCACCGACGCCGGTACGCGGTCTGGTCGTCCACGCCCCACCTCCACCCAGGGTTTCACGGAATGATCCCATGTCCTGATCCGGTTGTATCCCAAGGAATGCGGCTGTATCCCAAGGAATACGACGCATCGGCGGCATGCGATGATGCTGGCGTGCGGTACCGGTCGCCCACCGAACGGCGGTGCGGTTCCCCGTTCCGCACGCGTAGGGTCCCGCTGGGACCGACCGGCCCCGAGGGGCCTCCCCGCTCACTCGCGGGACGATCTCATCCACACGTCCGGGGACACCACACGGTGCTTCGAGACCACGGAGGAAGACACATCATGACCACCTCAACCCAGCCCCCCTCCGACGGGAAGACCCTGTACGGCGGGGTCACCAGCCGGCGCGTCACCGTCCGCGACCTGGCCGCCGCCAAGAAGCGCGGCGAGCGCTGGCCGATGCTGACCGCCTACGACGCCCTCACCTCCCGGATCTTCGACGAGGCGGGCATCCCCGTCCTGCTCGTCGGCGACTCGGCCGCCAACGTCGTCTACGGCTACGACACCACGGTGCCGGTCACCATGGACGAGCTGGTGCCGTTGACCGCGGCCGTGTCCCGCTCCACGCGGCGGGCGCTCGTGGTGGCCGACCTGCCCTTCGGCGCCTACCAGGGTTCGCCCCAGCAGGCACTGGAGGCGGCGACCCGCTTCATGAAGGAGGGCCGCGCCCAGGCGGTGAAGCTGGAGGGCGGCCACGCGGTGGCCCACCAGGTCGAGCTGCTGGTCTCGGCCGGGATCCCGGTCATGGGCCACATCGGCCTGACCCCCCAGTCCGTGAACGCCCTCGGCGGCTACCGGGTCCAGGGACGCGGGGAGTCCGCCGCCACGCTGCTCAAGGACGCCAAGGAGATGGAGCGGGCGGGCGCGTTCTCGGTCGTGCTGGAGTGCGTGCCCTCCGACCTGGCCGCCCAGATCACCGAACAGGTGAGCATCCCGACCATCGGCATCGGCGCGGGCCCGGCCACGGACGCCCAGGTGCTGGTGTGGCAGGACATGGCCGGGCTCAGCCCGAAGGTGGCCAAGTTCGTCAAGACCTACGCCAACCTCGCCGAGACCCTGCGGGAGGCGGCCTCCGGCTTCGCCGACGAGGTCGTGGGCGGCGCCTTCCCCGAGGAGCGCCACTCCTACGCCAGCTGATCGGAGCCGGAACCGGCTCGGGCTGACCGCGTCCGCCGGTCGGGGCACCCGCTCCGACCGGCGGCGCCGTGTCCGGCGCCTTCCCGAGTGTGCGGCAGGCTACTTTCCGAACGGTACTCGGTAGTACAGTCGCTGCGTACCCAGCACCGACACGGGCCGGGGACCGGCCCTCCGGGGAGGACGCATGCGCATCTCGATGCCGCTCCAGTACGCGGGCGAGCCCAAGGCCGCCGTGGAGCAGGTGGTCGAACTGGAGAAGGCCGGTCTGGACACCGTGTGGGTGGCCGAGGCCTACGGATTCGACAGCCCCACCCTCATGGGCTACATCGCCGCCCGCACCGAGACGGTGTCGATCGGGTCGGCCATCCTTCCGCTGTACACCCGCACGCCGAGCCTGGTGGCGATGACGGCCGCCGGGCTGGACGACCTCTCCGGCGGCCGCGCCATCCTCGGCCTGGGCGCGAGCGGCCCCCAGGTGATCGAGGGGTGGCACGGCGTCCCCTACACCAAGCCCCTGGCGCGCACCCGCGAGACGATCGAGATCTGCCGGAAGATCTGGGCGCGCGAGGAGCGCCTCACCCATGACGGATCCGTCTTCCAGCTCCCGCTCCCCCCGGACGAGGGCACCGGGCTCGGCAAGCCCCTCAAGATCATCAACCACCCCGTACGCCCCCGCATCCCCGTCTACGTCGCGGCGCTGGGCGAGAAGAACGTGCAGATGACCGCCGAGATCGCCGACGGCTGGCTGCCCCACCTGTTCGTCCCGGAGAAGGCCGAGGACGTGTGGGGGGAGGCCATCGCCAAGGGAAGGGCCAGACGCGACCCCGCCCTGGGCGACCTGGAGATCGCGGCCGGGGGTCTGCTGGCCATCGGCGAGGGCGAGGACACCAAGCGGCTGCTCGACCACGTGCGCCCGATGATCGCGCTGTACGTGGGCGGCATGGGCGCCAGGGACAGGAACTTCTACAACACCCTGGCCCGCCGGTACGGGTACGAGGAGGCCGCGGAGACGATCCAGGACCTGTACCTGGACGGGCGCAAGGACGAGGCGGCCGCGGCGGTGCCGGACGAGTTCGTCGAGCTGACCAACCTGGTCGGGCCCGAGTCCTACGTGCGCGAGCGCGTGGAGGCGTTCCGGGCGGCGGGCGTGACCCAGCTCAACGTGATCCCGCTCGGTGGGAACCCGGCGGCGCTCATCGAGAAGGTCAAGGGCTGGGCGTCCTGACCCCGCGCCCGCGGGGGCGGCCGGTCCGCTCCGACCGGGCGCCCCCGCGGCCGGCCCTCACAACCCCGTGATCCGGATGCCCGCGTGGGTCTTGTAGCGGCGGTTGACCGCGATGAGGTTGGCGGTGAGCGCCTCGACCTGGTGGGCGTTGCGCAGCCTGCCGCCGAACACCCCGCGCACGCCGGGAATCCGCTCGGCCAGGGCGCGCACCTCGTCGGTGGCCGCGCGGTCCTCGCCCAGCACCAGGACGTCGAGGTCGACGGTGTCCACGTCCGGGTCGAGCAGGACGACGGCGGACACGTGGTGGAAGGCGGCGGTCACCCGGCTGTCCGGCAGCACCTCGGCGGCCTGCTGGGCGGCGCTGCCCTCGGGGACGTCCAACGCGTGGGGGCCGCGCTTGTCGAAACCGAGCGGGTTCACGCAGTCCACGACGATCTTGCCCGCCAGGACGTCCGCCAGATCGACCAGCAGTTCGCGGTGCCCGGCCCAGGGCACGGCGACGATGACGATGTCACCGGCCACGGCGGCCTCGGCGTTGGACAGGCCGCGGACGTCGATCTCGGTCTTCTCCGCCGCGACGAGTTCGGCGGCGGCGGTCGCGGCCCGCTCGGCGCTGCGGGAGCCGATGACGACGGTGTGCCCGGCCAGGGCGAACCGGCGGGCCAGCCCCCGCCCCTGGTCACCCGTCCCACCGAGGACGGCGACCGTCCTGTCCGCGATGTCGACGCCCTCCGGCGTGGTCGGTTCGGTCATGGGGTTTCCTCCCGGACGAGGCAGTCGGTGTCAGGACCCGGGCGTCGCGGCGGGCGCCGCGGCGCCCCCGCCGTGGGCGGCGGGGGTCACGCGCCGATCCTGCCAGAGGAGGCCCCGGCCGGGCGCCCACGGCCCCGCCGTCTCAGCGGTCCTCCTCGTCCTCCCACTCCTCGTTGCGCTCGGCCGCGATGGCGAGTGCCCGCGCCGCCGTGGCCTCGTCCTCGTAGGGCCCCATGCGCTCCCGGTTGGGGCAGCCCGCCCCCTGTTCGACGCGCATGTGCTTCAGGCAGTACCACCAGTCACCCGTGTGCAGTGTGCTCACCGTCACCCGCCTCCCGTCGTCCGTGCCCCGCACGTACCCGCGGCGGGGCATCCCTCACACCCTCTGGCCGCTGGATCGCCGAACTCGGACGGTGGTAGGCACGAACTACAATCTGTGCCCATGACTACTCCGCTGGTTCCTGGGCGCATCTCGCCACAACGTTCGGTTCCCTCCCACATCGTCCGGCCGGAGTACGTCGGACGGAAGCACCCGGTCGAAGGTGTCCTGGGGGACGTGCAGACGCCCGAGACCATCGAGCGGATGCGCGAGGCCGGACGGATCGCCGCCCGGGCGCTCCAGGAGGTCGGCAAGCACGTGCAGCCGGGGGTGACCACGGACGAGCTCGACCGGATCGGGCACGAGTTCGTGCTCGACCACGGCGCCTACCCCAGCACGCTCGGCTACAAGGGCTACCCGAAGTCGCTGTGCTCCTCGCTCAACGAGGTCATCTGCCACGGCATCCCCGACGACACCGTGATCTCGGACGGCGACATCGTCAACATCGACATCACCGCCTACAAGGACGGCGTGCACGGCGACACCAACGCCACGTTCCTGGCGGGAGACGTGGCCGAGGAGAACCGGCTGCTGGTCGAGCGGACCCGCGAGGCGACCATGCGCGCGATCAAGGCGTGCCGCCCGGGCCGCCGGATCAACGTCATCGGCCGGGTCATCGAGTCCTACGCCCGGCGCTTCGGGTACGGCGTGGTCCGCGACTTCACCGGTCACGGCGTGGGACCGGAGTTCCACTCGGGCCTGGTGATCCCGCACTACGACGACCCGCGCGCGGACACCGTCATGGTGCCGGGCATGACGTTCACCATCGAGCCCATGATCACGCTGGGCGGGGTGGAGTACGACATGTGGGACGACGGGTGGACCGCCGTGACGGCCGACCACTCGTGGACGGCCCAGTTCGAGCACACGCTCGTCATCACCGACTCCGGCGCGGAGATCCTCACCCTTCCCTAGCCTGACGTTCGACCACGGACGCGGACCGGTCCGACGAGTGCCCCGGGTGCCCCGAGCCCCGGGGCACCGTCGTGTCCGGGGTGCCCCGGACCCCCGAGAACGGCGTGCAGCTGTCACTCCACCGACAGTTCAGACCCCAAATCCACCCATACCACCACATACTTGGTCAATTCGGTGACAAAGCACGCATATCAGGACACGATTGGCGCATCCTCATAGGCGTGCCGCTCGAACGAGCGGGGGTGACCGGAGCGAAGGCACCGGTCCACACACAGGGAGGAGATCCCAGATGAAGACCATCTCGCGAGTCCTGATCACCGCCGTCGCCGCGCCGGCCCTGGTGCTGGGTCTGTCGAGCGCCGCCCTCGCGGACAGCTTCTACGAGGCGGACTCGACCTTCGCGGGCCCCAAGGGCGCCGGCTCGACGCACGTCTGTTCGGCCGCGTTCGACGGTGGCCACTTCGGCTTCGGCTTCGGGTTCGGCGGCTTCGGCCACCGCGGCTGCGACGACCGTGTCGGCCCCTGGATCTGGTAGATCACGACAGCGGCGAGCGCCGGACGCCATCCGGATCGCGAGCCTGGTGCCGGGGAGCACGCCTCCCCGGCACCTTTCGTGCGCCCAGCCCCCGGAGAAGCACCCCCGTCGCCCCCGGAACCAGCCGTCGAGCTGTCACCCCACCGACACTTCAGGCCCCAAATCAGCCCTTCTCACCGCACACTTCGTCAATCCGGTTACAAAGCGCGCATATTCGGCCACAATCTGCGCATCCTTGTACACGTGCCGCTCAACAGAGTGGACCGGCCGGACCGTCCCGGGGCCACGGAGACCAGTAGCCTCCGTCAACCCGGACCACGGCGGAACGGCCGGAAGGGACCGGAGCGAACGCACCGATCCACACACAGGGGGGAGATCCCATGACGAAGTCCATCTCGCGAGTTCTGCTCACCGTCGTCGCCGCGCCCGCGCTGGCCCTCGGCCTGCCGGCCGCCGCCTTCGCCGACAGCTTCTACGAGGCCAACGCGACCTTCGCCGGCCCGTTCGGCGCCGGATCGCAGAGCATCTGCTCCGCCGCGTTCGACCGCGACCACCACTTCGGCTTCGGTGGCGGCTTCCACGGCAAGCGTGGCTGTGACCGCGGCTTCCACCACGGCCCGTTCTGGGACTAGTCGAACAGACGGCGAGCACCGGACGCCTTGGTCCGGATCGTGAGCCTGGTGTCGGGGAGTCCCGAGCTCCCCGGCACCACACGTGCCGCCCTCCGCACCCGGGTCCCGGGTGCGGAGGGCACTTTCGTGTGCGCGGCGCCGGGCCGGTCCCCCACCCCGTGGCCAACCCCGGGCCGGAGGGTTAGGGTCACCGCATGAGGATCCTCGTCTCCGCCGACATGGAGGGCGCCACCGGCGTCACCTGGCCCGCCGACGTCGAACCCGGAACCGAGCAGTGGCAGCGCTGCCGGGCGATGTTCACCGGCGACGTCAACGCCGCGGTCGAGGGCCTGTTCGCGGGCGGAGCGAGCGAGGTGGTGGTCAACGAGGCGCACGCCACGATGCGCAACCTCCTCCTGGAGCGCCTGGACGAACGCGCCACCATGATCACCGGCCGCCACAAGGACCTGTCGATGGTCGAGGGGATCCAGCACGACGACTGCGACGGCGTGGTCTTCCTCGGCTACCACTGCGGCGCCGGGGCCGACGGGGTGCTCGCCCACACCTACCTGCCCAACGCGGTCACCGGGGTCTGGCTGGACGGCGAGCCCGCCAGCGAGGGGCGGCTCAACGCCGCCGTCGCCGCCGAGTACGGCGTCCCGGTCATCCTCGTCACCGGCGACGACCGCGCGTGCGAGGACGCCGCGACCTACGCGCCGTTCGCCCGGACGGTCGCGGTCAAGGAGCACGTGAGCCGCTACACCGCGCGCTGCCACCCCCCTGCGCGCACGGCCGGGGACATCCGCGCCGGTGCCCGGGCCGCCATGGTGCTCGCCGGACGACTCGACCCCGAGGAGCCCCGCACGCACGCCGTGGAGGTGGAGTTCGACGCCGCGCACCTGGCGCAGGCCGCCGACGTCGTCCCCGGCGTGACGCGCACGGGTGTGCTCCGGGTCCGCTACACCTCGCCGAACGCCTACGAGATGATCCGCTGTTTCAAGGCGGTGACCACGCTCGCCGCGCGGGCGATGGAGGAGGACTACGGATGACGGGCCGAGCCGTCGAAGGGCGACTTCTGGGCCGCTGACCGGTGCGGCTGTGTACGGTGAGACCGTGACGCGGGTCACCGTGGTCACACCCGTAGCACCGGGCCCAAGGACCCCAGTCGAGAGCGAGGCCGCACCCGTGGGCGACCCTTCCGACGCGACGTACGACCTCACCGCCGCGGGGGACGACGCCGTCCGCCTGGCCCGCGAACTCGTCCGCAGGGACTCCACCAACCACGGCGGCGGCGAGGGCGACGAACGGGCCGCCGCCGAGTTCGCCGCCGAAGCGCTCGCCGACGCCGGGCTGACGCCACAGCTCCTGGAGCCCGCGCACCGGAGGTCCAACGTCGTCGCGCGCGTTCCCGGCACCGATCCCGACGCCCCCGCCCTGCTGGTCCACGCCCACCTGGACGTCGTCCCCGCCCGCGCCGAGGACTGGTCGGTCCCGCCCTTCGGGGGCGAGATCGCCGACTGCCCGGTCACCGGGGCCCCGTCGCTGTGGGGGCGCGGGTCGGTGGACATGAAGAACACCGTCGCCATGGCCGTCGCCGTCGTCCGCCACTGGGCCCGCGGCGGCCTGCGCCCCCGACGCGACATCGTGCTGGCCCTGGTCGCCGACGAGGAGGACAGCGCCGCCTTCGGCGCCGACTGGCTGGTGCGCGAGCATGCCCACCTGTTCGAGGGATGCCGGGTCGGGGTCGGCGAGCGCGGCGGCCACACGGTGCACGCCCGCACCGCCACCGGTCGGCCGGTGCGGCTCTACCCGGTCGCCGCGGCCGAGCGCGGCAGCGCCTGGCTCCGGTTGCGCGCCCGCGGCACGGCCGGACACGGCTCCCGGCCGCCGGCGGACAACGCCGTCGGCGCCCTGGCCGCCGCGATGGCCCGGATCGACGCCTACCGCTGGCCCCTCCATCTGACGCCGGTGACCCGCGCCGCGATCGACGCGATCGCCTCCGCGCTGGAGGTCGAGCGCGTAGCCGGGGACACCGACACCAACGAGGCGGTCGACGCTCTCGTGGCCCGGTTCGACGCCGCCGCCTCGCTCGTGGCGCCGACGGTGCGCAACTCGGCGACGCCCACGACGCTGACGGCCGGATACAAGGTCAACGTGGTGCCGGGCGAGGCGGTCGGCGGGGTGGACGGACGGGTCCTGCCCGGGGCCGAGGAGGAGTTCACGCGCACGATGGACGCGCTCACCGGTGACCGCGTGGACTGGGCGTACGACCACGCCTCTCCTCCGGTGGACGCTCCCCTGGGGACCGCGGCCCTGGCGGCGATGCGGTCCGCGCTGGTGGCGCACGACCCCGACGCGCACGTGGTCCCGGTGTGCATGGCCGGCGGCACGGACGCCAAGGTGTTCGCCCGGCTGGGCATCGACTGCTACGGATTCTCGCCCATGCGGCTGCCGGAGGGGATGGACTACCCGGGTCTGCTGCACGGAGTGGACGAGAGGGTTCCCCTGGAGGGGCTGAGATCCGGGGTGCGCGTGCTGGACGCGTTCCTGCGGTCCTGAGGGGACCGCGACCCGGATCGGGGCGCGAACGGTGCGCGTCCCACCGAAGACGGCGACGACCATGGACGGTGACGGGTGGGGAAGACGATGACCGAGGTGCGCGGTGGCCAGGAGACCGTGACCGAAACCGTGCGGAGCGCGCGGGGCGTGCGGGAGTTGGTCCGACCGCCTCGGCTGTGCGAGGGGGACCGGGTCCGCCTGGTGGCGCCGTGCAGCCCGGTTCCGCCCGCCCGGTTGGCGGCCGCGGCGGAGGTCGTGCGGAGTTGGGGGCTGCGGGTGGAGTTCGGCGCACACGTGCGCGAGCGGCACCCCCGGCTGCCCTACCTCGCCGGATCGGACGCCGCGCGGGCCGCCGACCTCCAGGAGGCCTGGTGCGACCCGGACGTGGCGGCGGTGTTCTGCGTGCGCGGCGGCGACGGCGCGCACCGCACCCTGGACCTGCTCGACTTCGACGCGATGCGCCGCGCCCGCCCCAAGGCGCTGGTCGGGTTCAGCGACATCACCGCGCTGCACGAGGCCCTCGCCGTCGAGCTGGGGGTGGCGACGGTGCACGGCCCCGTGGTGGGGACGCGGTACTTCGTCGGCGACCAGGTCGCCCAGCACGAGCTGCGCACCACCCTGTTCACGCCGGAGCAGCGGACGGTGCTGACGTCGCCGGGCGCGCACGCGCTGGTGCCGGGACGGGCGCGGGGGGTGACCTTCGGCGGGAACTTGAGCCTGCTCAACGACGGGCTGGCCACGCCGCACAGCAGGCTGTCGGCGGACGGGGGGATCCTGCTGCTGGAGGACGTCGGGGAGGACGTGGCGCGGATCGACCGGATGCTCACCCACCTGCTGCGGACCGGGTGGATGGACGGGGTGGCCGGGGTGGCGCTGGGGACGTGGACGGACTGCCCGCCGGACCTGGGGGTGATCGCCGACCTGATGCGCGACCGGCTGTCGCCGCTGGGGGTGCCGGTGCTGTGGGGGCTGGAGTTCGGGCACTGCGCGGCCCAGCTGAGCGTTCCGCTGGGGGTGCCCGCCTGGATCGACGCCGAGGACGGCAGTCTGGAGCTGGCCGTCCCGGGCCTCGCCTAGGGACCGAGGAGCTTGACCTCAACTCAGCTTGAGGTCGCAGAATCGCCGCATGGCTACGAAAGACAGCGGGACACTCCTGTTCCACAACACGATGCGGATCACCGAGGGTCATCTGGAGGGGTTCCGGAGGGCGATCCGGAGGGCGGTGGAGTTCGCCGAGGAGCACGCCCCGCAGTTGATGGTGGAGGTCTTCCTCGACGAGGAGCGGATGCTGGCGCACAGCTTCCAGCTCTACGCGGACTCGGCCTCCGTCCTCGAACACTGGGAGCTGTCCGACCCGTACATCCAGGACGTCATGGAGCACTGCTCGATCCACGCGTTCGAGGTGTACGGGGACCCCGAGCAGGCGGTGGTGGACGGCATCGCCTCCTCGCCGTTCGAGGTGCCCGTGACCTACCGCCCCCGGATGACGGGCTTCACGCGCCTGACGCCCGGGGCGGAGGCGGTCACCGCGCGGTGAGGACCACCGGGCCCCCTCGGCGACGGCGGCCGGCACCGGGTCGCCGTCGCCCCGGACGCGCCCGGTCTCGCGCATGCGGGCGACCTTCTCGGGGCCCTGCGTCTATGCCGGTATTATTGTACCGATCCCGAGCGTGGGAGCTAGGGCGTGTGCCGTGGATGCTGCCCGTTGCGAGCGGCGCATCCAGTGCGGCTGTCGCAAGGCCGAAGAAGGAGTAAGGGTGGGGTCCTTTCGACTGATGAGAACGCGGCGAGAGTTGTGCTGGGGCGTCGCGCAGCAGGGTATGTGTCCGCGGAACACGCCCTAGACTCCAGGCATGGTTCGTGAACCGCTGAGCGCCGACCAGATCGAGCGGGGCCGCCTGCTCGGATCCCTGCTGCGGAGTGCCCGCGGCGACCGGACGATGGTCGACGTCGCACGTCAGGCCGGGATCTCGGTGGAGACCCTGCGCAAGATCGAGGGCGGCCGCATCCCCACCCCCGCCTTCTTCACCGTCGCCGCCGTGGCCACGGCGCTCGACCTGTCCCTGGACGACCTCCTGCGCCGGGTGCACGAGGCCGTCCCGGAGACCGCCGCCGTCTGACCGCCCCTCGGCGCACGCCCTCCCTCCCCGCCCGTACCGTGGGAGCCGCCACACCCGTGGCCACGGCGTGTTCCCGACACGCCCGTGTCCGGCAGTGGTACGAAAGTGGCCGCGCCGTCGAGCACCACCAGGGGGAGACCATGAGCGACCGGGCACTGAGCGTGGACGAGGCCGAACTGCGCGGCCTCCTGGACGGACGCTGGGCGAGGATCCGCGAACGCGCCCGCGACCTCCTCCAGGGCGACGAGTTCGCCCCGGTCCACGGCCTGTCCGTGGACGACCACCGCGCCCGCGTCCTCACCCAGCTCAAGGCGCTCGCCAAGACCGAGGTCCCGGCCTACGGGTTCCCCGAGGCGGTCGGCGGCAGCGACGACATCGGCGCCTCGGTCGTCGCCTTCGAGATGCTCGTCGCCGACATGTCCCTCATGGTGAAGGTCGGCGTGCAGTGGGGGCTGTTCGGCGGCGCGATCCGCGCGCTGGGCACCGAGCGCCACCACGCCGAGTACCTGCCCGGCGTGATGAGCCTCGACCTCCCCGGCTGCTTCGCGATGACCGAGACCGGCCACGGATCCGACGTGCAGCACCTGCGCACCACGGCCGTCTACGACCCGGCGACCGAGGAGTTCGTGGTCCACACCCCCGACGAGTCGGCGCGCAAGGACTACATCGGCAACGCCGCCCGCGACGGCCGCATGGCGGTGGTCTTCGCCCAGCTGCGCACGGACGGCGCCGACCACGGCGTGCACGCCCTCATGGTGCCGATCCGCGACGGGGACGGCTCGCCCGCGCCGGGCGTGCGCATCGAGGACTGCGGGGCCAAGGCCGGACTCAACGGTGTCGACAACGGCCGCCTGTGGTTCGACCGGGTGCGGGTGCCGCGCACCAACCTGCTCAACCGGTACGGGGACGTCGCCGCCGACGGCACGTACTCCAGCCCCATCGACAACGAGAACCGGCGCTTCTTCACCATGCTCGGCACCCTCATCCGGGGCCGCATCAGCGTGGCCGGGGGCGCGGGCACGGCGACCAAGGCGGCCCTGGCCATCGCCACGCGCTACGCCGACACCCGCCGCCAGTTCACCCGGCCCGCGGCCGACGGCGAGCCCGAGCGCGAGGTCCACGTCCTGGACTACCTCGCCCACCAGCGCAAGCTCCTGCCCGCGCTGGCGCGCACCTACGCGCTGCACTTCGCCCAGGAGGAGCTGGTCACCCGCCTGCACGAGCTGTCCCACGCCGCCGAGCGCGACGAGCACGCCCAGCGCGAGCTGGAGTCGCGGGCCGCCGGCCTCAAGGCGGTGGCCACCTGGCACGCGACCCGCACCATCCAGACCTGCCGTGAGGCGTGCGGCGGGGCCGGGTACCTGGCGGAGAACCGCATCCCGCAGCTCAAGGCCGACTCCGACATCTTCACCACGTTCGAGGGCGACAACACGGTCCTGCTCCAACAGCTCACCAAGGGCCTGCTGACCAACTTCCGGGAGTCCTTCGGCGACCTGGACCAGCTGGGGCTCGTCCGGTTCATGGCGGGGCGGGTGTTCGAGGGCGTCATCGAGCGCACGGCGGCCAAACCGCTGATCGACCGGCTGATCGCCGCCGCCCCCGGGCGCGGCGAGGAGGCCGACCTGTACAACCGGGGCTGGCAGCTGGAGCTGCTGGAGGACCGCGAGAAGCACGTGATCGAGGGGCTGGCACGGCGGCTGCGCAGGGCACGGCGTGACGGCAGCGACGCCTTCGAGGTGTTCAACCGGGCCCAGGACCACGTCCTGGCGGCGGGGCGGGCGCACATGGACCGGGTGGTGCTGGAGGCGTTCGTGGCGGGGATCGACCGCTGCGGCGACCAGGCGACCGCCAAGCTGCTCAACCGGGTGTGCGACCTGTACGTGCTGTCGGTCGTCGAGGAGGAACGCGCCTGGTTCCTGGAGCACGAGCGCCTGTCCACGAACCGGGCCAAGGCGGTCAGCCAGGCGGTCAACGACCTGTGCCGGGGACTGCGCCCCTACGCCGTGACGCTGGTGAACGCCTTCGGTCTGCGTGACGCGTGGTTGGGCGCGCCGATCGCCCTGGGCGCCGAGCACGCGCGCCAGGGCGACCCCGCGCCGAGTCGGGCCTGAACGGGGGCGGGAGCGTGTCGGCGATCAGGCTGCTGGTGCTGGGCGCGGTCCGGCTGCACAGCCGCGCCCACGGCTACCAGGTGCGCGCCGACCTGGAGCACTGGGGCGCGCACGAGTGGTCGACGGCCAAGCCGGGGTCGGTCTACCACGCGCTCAAGCAGTCGGCCAGGCAGGGGCTGCTGGTCTCGCACGAGGTCGCGCCGTCCACCGCCGGCGGGCCGCCGCGCACGGAGTACGAGATCACCGCGCGCGGCGTGGACGAGTACCTCGCACTGCTGCGTGCTGCGCTGTCCAGCCACGACGAACGGCTGGACGTGCTGTCGGCGGCGCTCGGGTTCATGGTGGACCTGCCGCGCGAGGAGGTGCTCGGACTGCTGCGCCGCCGCGTCGCCGGTCTGGAGTCCTGGCGTGGAGGTGTCCTCGACCACTACGACCCGGAGCGCGGGCCCGAGAGGGACGGCCACATCGGGGAGATCATGGACCTGTGGACGCACACGGCGGAGTCCGACGCCGCGTGGACCCGCGCGCTGATCCGGCGGATCGAGGGCGGCGCGCACACCTTCGCGGGCGAGGGCGGCGCGCCGTTCGAGGGGCTGCTGGCCGGGGACGCGTAGCCGATCGGCCCCCTACTCTCCCGTGTCCTCGCCGAGCCAGCGACGCAGGTCGTCCGCATGGCGCAGCTCCGCCTCGACCACGCGCCGCTCCTCCTCGGTGAGGGCGATCCCGCGCAGCTCGTCGAGCAGCTTCGCCGCCTTCTCGTGGTCGCCCAGAGCGGTGGAGAGCTCGACCAGCATCGCCAGGGCCGTGGCGCGTTCGACGTCGGTGGCCTGGTCCCCGCGCCTGCGCAGCGCCGACGTGATCTGCCGGGACGCCGCCAGGTCGTCGGTCTTGGAGTCGCGCAGGATCCGGGCGCTGTCCAGGGCCCGGGCGAACGCGGGAAGGTCCGGTGAACCGCCGTACTCCACCTCCTCGGGCTCGCCACGCTGGATGAAGATGAGGGAGTTGCCGGAGGGATCCATGAGGGTGAAGCGGCTCGCGCCCGGTCGGTAGCGGGTGACGCGGGGAAGGCCGCGGCCGAGGACCTTGCCGTAGGTCCGGCGCATGCCCTCGGTGATGGCGGCGTGGTAGGCGGCGACGTCGTCGACCATGACCAGGCACCCGCCGGTGTGCTCCATCGAGGGGTCGAGGCCCTTCGGCGGGCGGCCGAAGTGCAGGTCGAAGCCGCTCCAGCGCAGCGCGAGGTAGAGGTAGGGCCTGCGCTGGTCGTAGGTGACCTCGAAGCCGATCGCACGGAAGAAGGCGATCGTCGCCTCCGGGTCGACGCAGTGCAGCACCGGGACGACCGTCTCGTTGGCGCGCACGCCGGGCGATCGCCGCTCGGGACGGCTCCCGCGCTCGGGGCTGGACGCCGTCGCGCCCCGGCCCTCCGTCGAACCGCCGCCTTCGGTCATCACTCCTCCCCCGGAGAACCGCTGAGCCGACGTACCGCCCCGTTCGACGTCGGACGCTCTCCCACCCTGGCCCAGGACAGCACCACCGCCCTCGGCCACCGTGTCTCCTTCGGACATCCGCCGAGCGGAGGCACCTTCCCGTGGGGCGCCCGGCACCCTCACGAACTCGTCTCCCGTCGTCCCGCCGCGTTCGACCATGACCGTCCCCCAACTCATCAATCTTGACTACTCGGCGAGCGTAGGCGGGATGAGCCTCACTAGTCAAACTTGATTACTGATACCTCCCGCCTTCGCCGCCGCACCGACCCGCGCACGCCGGGCGGCTCCAGCGGGGCGCCCGCGCGGAGCTTCCGCACGCGGGGACTTCCGCGGCGCAGGTGATCCTCATAACATGAGGGAAATTCACGTTAGGTAGGTCGTCCGTGCGCACACCCCCCGCGCGATCCCCCTCCCCCGACCCTCCGCCCGACGGTCGCTCCCCCGTGCCCGCCGCGCTGGCCGAGCCCACCCGGCCGGTGCGCGCCCCCTGGATCACGGGGATCTGCCTGGCCAACCTCGGCATGTGGATGGGCTTCTTCGGCCCGCTCCAGGTCCTGCTCCCCGAACAGGTCGGCCTCATCGCCCCCGACGCCAAGGAGGCCGTGCTCGCCTGGGTGACCGGGGTCGGCGCGGCGATCGCCATGGCCGCGACCCCGCTGGCCGGGGCGCTGTCGGACCGCACCACCGGGCGGTTCGGGCGGCGCCGACCGTGGATCGTCGCGGGCGCGGTGCTCGGCGCGATCGGGCTGGTCGCACTCGGGCGGCAGGAGAGCGCGGTCGGCGTGCTCGTCGGCTGGTCGTTCGTCCAGGGCGCGCTGGCCTGCCTGAACGCGACCCTGCTCGCCGCCGTCCCCGACCACGTGCCGGTGCGCCAGCGCGGCGCGGTCTCGGGCTGGATCGGCGTCCCCCAGTCGGCCGGGGTGGTGGTCGCGGTGCTGCTGGTGACCACGGTGGTCAGCGGCACCGCGCCCGGGTACACGCTGATCGGCGTGCTCCTGCTCGCCTGCGCGCTGCCGTTCGCCCTCCTGGCCCCCGATCCTCCGCTTCCGCGCTCGGCCCGCCCGCCGTGGGGCGATCTCGTCCGGGGCCTGTGGGTCTCCCCGCGCCACCACCCCGACTTCAGCTGGGCCTGGCTGACCCGGTTCCTCATGCAGACCGGGAACGCCGTGTTCACGCTCTACCTGCTGTACTTCCTGCGCGACGGGGTGGGCTACGAGGAGCTCTTCCCCGGCTCGTCGGCGGCGGACGGGCTGCTGGTCCTCATCGCCGTCTACACGGTGGCGGTCGTGGCGACGACCGTGGCGGCGGGGCTGGTCTCGGACCGGATCGGCCGCCGCCGGGGCATGGTCGCGCTGTCCGGCGGGGTGATGGCGGTGCCCGCGTTCCTGCTCGCCGCCTTCCCCACGTGGTCGATGAGCCTGGTGAGCGCGGTGGTGCTCGGGGTGGGGTTCGGAGTGTTCCTGGCCGTGGACAACGCCCTGGTCACCCAGGTCCTGCCGAGTGCCGACGGGCGGGCCAAGGACCTGGGCATCGTCAACATCGCCAGCGCCGGGCCCCAGGTGATCGCCCCCGCGCTGGCCGGTCCGATCGTCGTGCACCTGGGCGGCTACCCGGTGCTGTACACCGTGTGCGGCGTGCTCACCGTGCTGGGCGCCGCGTTCGTCTGGAAGATCCGCGGGGTCGCGTGAGGCGGCCCCAGACCCGAGAGGACACCACCGTGCCGTCACCGTTCCTGTGGGGGGTCGCCTCCGCCGCGCTCCAGGTCGAGGGCGCCCTGACGGAGGACGGGCGCACCCCGTCGATCTGGGACGCCTTCCACCTGCGCCCCGGCGCCGTCCGCGACGGGCACACCCCGGCCGAGGCGTGCGACCACTACCACCGGTGGGCCGAGGACGTGGAGCTGCTGGACCGGCTCGGCGTGACCGCCTACCGGTTCTCGGTCTCCTGGCCGCGCGTGGTCCCGCACGGCCGCGGCCCCGTGAACGAACCCGGCCTGGCCTTCTACGACCGGTTGGTGGACGCGCTGCTGGAACGGGGGATCGAGCCGCTGCCGACCCTGTTCCACTGGGACCTGCCGGTGGAGCTGGAGGAGGCGGGCGGCTGGTCGAACCGCGACACCGCCGAGGCGTTCGCCGCCTACGCCGCCGCCACCGCCGACGCGCTGGGCGATCGGGTGCGGCGCTGGATCACGTTGAACGAGCCGGTCGTGCACATGGCCTACGGGCACGCGTTCGGGATCCACGCCCCGGGCAGGGCCATGGACGTGCCGGACGTCTTGGCGGTCGCCCACCACCAGCTGCTGGCGCACGGGCTGGCCGCGCGGGAGTTGCGTTCGCGGGGTCTGGAGGCGCTGCTCACCAACAACTACTCCCCCGTCGACCCCGCGTCCGATTCCACGGCCGATCGCGCGGCGGCCGACGCCTACGACACCCTGCACAACCGGCTGTTCACCGATCCCCTGCTCTCCGGCGGCTACCCGGACCTGTCGGCCTTCGGGGTGGATCAGGCGCCGGGCGTGCGCGACGGGGACCTGGACCTGATCGCGGACAGCGCGGACGGTCTGGGCGTGAACTACTACAACCCGACCCGCGTCGCCGCGCCCGCCGAGGGGGCGGGGCTGCCGTTCGACTTCGCGGAGATCACGGGGGCGCCGACCACCGCGTTCGGCTGGCCGGTGGTGCCTGAGGGGCTGGAGCGGCTGATCGTTCTGCTGGGTGAGCGGTACGGGGACGCGCTGCCGCCGCTGTACGTGACCGAGAACGGGTGCTCGCGGGCGGACGCCGTCACCCCGGACGGCCGCGTGCCCGACCCCGAGCGGATCGCCTACCTGCGCGACCACATCGCTGCCGTGGACCGGGCCCGGGCGCGCGGCGCGAACGTGCGCGGGTACTTCGTGTGGACGCTCACCGACAACTTCGAGTGGGCGGAGGGCTACCACCAACGGTTCGGGCTGGTGCACGTGGACCACGCGACGCAGGAACGCCGTCCCAAGGAGTCCTTCCGGTGGTACCGCGACCTCATCGCGTACCGCACGGCGTAGGGTCCGCCGGACGAGCGGGCTACCGGGTCACTCGCCCACGACGGCGTCGAGCGGACCGCTGTCCGCCCGTTCGACGTCGGCGGCCTGGGCCTGGCGGGCCGGTTCCCACCACCACCAGTGCGACTCCGGCACCCACGCGGGCACCTCCTCGCCGCTGACCGGGCTGGCGTCGGCCGCGACCTCGACCAGGGCGTCGTCGATGCGCGGGACGGCCTCCAGGTCCCCCGGGCGCAGGAACCGGTCCCACGGGACGAAGGCGTCGCCGAGGATCTGGAGCATCGACCGCCGCCAGCACGCGGGCCGGTACCCCTCGTGCCGACCGTTCTCCGCCGCCGTCTGGGTGCGCACCACGTACAGGCTGATCCGGGCGGGGTTGTTCCCGCTGACCAGCAGCTCGGCCAGGGTGGCGTTGAAGTTCTGCCCCGCCGGGGAGCCGCGTTCGGCCGCCGTGGTGGCCCGGTACAGCTCGAAGAGCGCGGCGAACGCGGAGTCCATCAGGGCGTCGCGGTCCCTGCCCCGCGCGGCGCTCTCCGCGAACGCGTCCACCGCCTGCCTGGCCAGGCCGGGCAGGTCCCGGCCCGTTTCCGCACCCACCGTCACACCGTCCGTCCGGTCTCGTTCCCGTATGTCCCCGAGTCGGGTCGCATCCGACCGCTTCCGATCATAGACACCCGTGAGCGCGTGCACACCGCGCGGAGCCGGGCGTTCACCCGTGATCCCGCCCCAGCGCCTGGTCGAGCATCCGCGCCCACTGGCGCACGATCCCCCGCCGACGTGCGCTGTCGTCGCTGAGCAGGTTGGCCAGGCCGAGCCCGCGCGCCAGGTCCAGGGTCGCCTGGACCGCCTCCCGCACCCCCGGAACCGACTCGTCCGCCCCCAGGAGCTCCACGGCCGCCCGGTGGATCCGGCGTCCCATCCGTTCCTCCATCGGGATGATCCGGTCACGCAGCGCGGGGTCGCTGGCCGCCCCGGTCCACAGCTGGAGCGCGGCGTGGAAGTCCTCGCCGCTGAACGCGGCCACCACCATCTGGACGACCGCCTCGGTGCGGTCGGGCCCCTCGGGGACGGCCTCGGCCCCCCGGCGCAGCTCCTCGCCGCGGCTGTCGACCATCCGACCCAGCGCGGCCAGGAACAGGTCGTCCCGGGTGGGAAAGTGGTGCTGCGCCGCGCCCCGGGACACCCCGGCCGCCTCGGCGACCGCGCCGACCGTCGCCCCCGCCACACCGCGCTCGGCCAGGCAGCGCACGGCCGCGTCCAGCAGCCGCGCGCGGGTGGCCCTGCTGCGTTCTTGTCGTGGCTCCCGGTCGAGCTCGGTGCCCACGTCGCGCCCCCTCAACTGCGGTGTGCGGGCGCGCCGCACCCCGGACAGGGGGCGGCGCGCCCGCACGGTCGATCCGTTCAGTACGACTTGGGCAGGCCGAGGGACTGCTGGGCCACGTAGTTGAGCACCATCTCCCGGCTGACCGGGGCGATCCGGGCCAGGCGCGCGGCGACGACGGCCGCGCCCAGACCGTACTCGCTGGCCAGGCCGTTCCCGCCGAGGGTCTGCACCGCCTGGTCGACCGATCGCACGCACGCCTCGGCGGCGGCGTACTTGGCCATGTTGGCCGCCTCCCCGGCCCCCGCGTCGTCGCCGGAATCGTAGCGGAGCGCGGCGTGCTGGGTCATCAGCCTGGCCTGCTCCGTCTCGATCTTGACCTGCGCGAGCGGGTGCGCCAGCCCCTGGTGGGCCCCGATGGGGGTGTCCCGCCACACCGTGCGCTCCCTGGCGTAGGAGACCGCCTTGCCCAGGGCGTGCAGGGCGCTTCCGGTGGCCATCGAGGCCGCCATGATCCGCTCGGGGTTGAGCCCGGCGAAGAGCTGGAGCAGCCCCGCCTCGGGGTCCCCGACCAGGGCGTCGGCGGGCAGCCGGACGTCGTCCATGAACAGCTGGAACTGGTGGTCGGGGCTGACCAGGTCCATCTCGATCGGGCGGGCCTCGAACCCCGGGGTGTCGGTGGGCACGACGAACAGCGCCGCGCTCAGGCGGCCGGTCGCCTCGTCCTCGATCCGAGCGACGATCAGCACCGCGTCGGCCACGTCCACCCCGGAGATGAACGTCTTGCGGCCGTCGAGCACCCAGCCGTCGCCGTCGCGGCGGGCGGTGGTGGTGATGCGGTGGGAGTTGGAACCGGCGTCGGGTTCGGTGATCGCGAACGCCATGATCGTCTCGCCGGTGGCCAGGCCGGGCAGCCACCGGTCGCGCTGGTCGGGGGTGCCGAAGCGGGACAGGACGGTGCCGCAGATGGCCGGGGAGACCACCATCATCAGGGTGGGGCACCCGGCGGCGGCGAACTCCTCCAGGACGGCGGCCAGGTCACCGATGCCGCCACCCCCGCCCCCGTACTCCTCGGGGATGTTGACGCCCAGGTAGCCGAGGCGGCCCGCCTCCTCCCACAGCTCGGTGAGGTAGGCGCCCTCCCGGGCGCGGGATCTGTAGTAGTCCGACCCGTACTTGTCCGCGAGCGCGGCGACGGCGGCGCGCAGTTCGCGGCGTTCGGACGGTTCGTCGAAGGTCATGGCCCCGGTCACGTGTGCGTCCCTTCGTGGTCCTGGTAGTCGAGTACGGCGAGGGGCGCCCCGGCGGGCACCCGCTGTCCCGTCGCGACCGGGAGGTCCCGGACGGCACCGGCGGCGGGAGCGGTGACGCGGTGCTCCATCTTCATGGCTTCCAGACGCAGCAGGGTCTGTCCCGCGCGCACCTTCTCCCCCACGGCCACGTCCACGGCGGTGACCGTGCCCGGCATGGGCGCGGGCAGGGCGCCCGGGTCGACGGCGGCCTCGGGGGCCGGCAGGGGGTCGACGGGGATGAGGGTGACCGATCCGAGGGGGGACTCGACGTGGACGTCGGGGTCGCCGTCGTAGCCGTGGACGGTGAAGGGGCGGCGTAGCCCGTCGACCTCCAGCAGCACCAGGTCGGGGGCGGCGGACAGGACGCGCACCCCCGGCTCGTCGGTCGTGTGGACGCCGCGGGTCGTGCGGTAGGCGGTGGTGATCGGGGTCCCGTCGCCCCCGGCGCGCAGGTGCTGGCGGGTGTGCGGGCGCGAGGGGAGGTTGCGCCAGTGGGCCGGGACGCCCGCCGGGACGGGGGTCGAGGCGCGGGCGGCCTCGGCGGCGGACAGGCTGGCGGCCAGGGCGGCGAGGCGTGCGGTGTCGGTGTCCGCGAGCGGTCGGGAGAGCGCGGTGAGCCGGTCCCCGTCCAACAGGCCGGTGGTCAGGCGCGCCCGGCGGGACGGGTCGGGGTGGTCGGCACCGGTGAAGTCGGGGTGGCGCAGGACGCGGACGAGCAGGTCGCGGTTGGTGCCCACGCCGTGCACGCGCGCGGTGGCCAGGGCGGCGGACAGGCGGCGCAGGGCGTCGCGGCGGTCGCGGCCCAGGGCGATGACCTTGGCGAGCAGGGGGTCGAAGTCGGTGCCGACGGTGTCGCCGGGCTCGACGCCGCTGTCCAGGCGCACGCCGGGCGCGGTGAGCGGGGCGAAGGCGGCGGTGGCGGCGGGCACGTCGAAGGCGCGCAGGGTCCCGGTCTGGGGCCGCCAGTCCCGGCGCGGGTCCTCGGCGTACAGGCGGGCCTCGATCGCGTGGCCGCGCGGGGCGGGCGGGCCGGAGTCGGGCAGGGGCTCGCCCTCGGCCACGCGGATCTGCCACTCGACCAGGTCGAGTCCGGTGACGCACTCGGTGACGGGGTGTTCGACCTGGAGGCGGGTGTTCATCTCCAGGAAGACGGGGTCGTCGGGCCCGTCGTCGCGGACGGGGACGAGGAACTCGGCGGTCCCGGCGCCGACGTAGCCGATCGCGCGGGCCATGACGCGGGCGGCCTCGTGCAGGCGGACGCGCAGGGGGTCGGGGAGTCCGGGGGCGGGGGCCTCCTCGATCACCTTCTGGTGGCGGCGCTGGACCGAGCAGTCGCGTTCGCCCAGGGCCCACACGGCGCCGTGGGCGTCGGCGAGGATCTGCACCTCGACGTGGCGGCCGTGGTCGACGTAGGGCTCGCAGAAGACGGCCGGGTCGCCGAACGCGGCGGCGGCCTCGGCGCGGGCGGAGGCGGCGGCGTCGGGCAGGTCCGCGAGGTCGCGGACGACGCGCATGCCGCGTCCGCCTCCCCCGGCGGCGGCCTTGACCAGGACGGGCAGGTGGTCGGCGGTGACCTCGTCGGGGTCCAGGGCGGCGGCGACGGGGACCCCGGCCTCGCGTGCGATGTGCTTGGCGCGGGTCTTGGAGCCCATGGCGGCGATGGCGTCGGGGGGCGGGCCGACCCAGGTGAGTCCGGCGTCGACGACGGCGCGGGCGAGGTCGGCGCTCTCGGACAGGAAGCCGTAGCCGGGGTGGACGGCGTCGGCGCCGGCGGTCAGGGCGGCGTCGACCAGGGCGCCGGGGTCGAGGTAGGCGGCGGCCGGTCCGGCGCCGTCGGGGACGGGCAGGCGGACGGCGGCGTCGGCCTCGGCCACGTGCGCGGCGGCGGCCTCGGCGGGGGTGTCGGCGTGGACGGCGACGGTGGCGATCCCCAGGGCGCGGCAGGTGCGCAGGACGCGGCGGGCGATCTCGCCGCGGTTGGCGACCAGGAGGGCGGACACGGGGGTGGCGGCGGGGACGGCCGGGGACGGCGGCGGTTCGGGGCGGTGCACGTCGGGTCTCCTCTCGGGGTCACATCCGGAAGACGCCGAAGCGGTCGGTGCCCCGGACGGGGGCGTTGTGCGCGAAGGACAGGCACAGTCCCAGGACGGTGCGGGTGTCGCGGGGGTCGATGACGCCGTCGTCGTAGACCCGACCGGACAGGAACAGGGGCAGGGACTCGGCCTCGATCTGGCGCTCGACCATCTCCCGCATCGCGGCGTCCTGGTCCTCGTCGTAGGGCTGTCCCTTCCGGGCGGCGGACTGGCGGGCGACGATCGAGAGCACCTCGGCCAGCTGGCGCGGCCCCATGACGGCCGACCGGGCGCTGGGCCAGGCGAACAGGAACCGGGGGTCGTAGGCGCGTCCGCACATACCGTAGTGCCCTGCGCCGTAGGAGGCGCCGATGAGCACGGAGAAGTGCGGGACGGTGCTGTTGGAGACGGCGTTGATCATCATGGAGCCGTGCTTGATGATGCCGCCCTGCTCGTACTCGCGGCCGACCATGTAGCCGGTGGTGTTGTGCAGGAAGACCAGGGGCGTGTCGGCCCGGTTGGCGAGCTGGATGAACTGGGCGGCCTTCTGCGCCTCGGCGCTGAACAGGACGCCGTGGTCGTTGGCCAGGACGCCGACCGGGTAGCCGTGCACGGCGGCCCAGCCGGTGACCAGGCCGGAGCCGTAGGCGGGTTTGAACTCGTCGAACTCCGAGCCGTCGACGATCCGGGCGATGACCTCGCGGGGGTCGACCGGGACCTTGAGGTCGGGCGGCATGACGCCGAGCAGTTCCTCGGCCGGATAGAGGGGCTCGGCGGCGGGCGCGGCGGGAGGCGCGCCCGGTTTGCGCCGGTTGAGGCGGGCGACGATACGGCGGCCGATGCGCAGGGCGTCGCGTTCATCCTCGGCGAGGTGGTCGGCGAGTCCGGACACCTCGGCGTGCATGCGCGCTCCGCCCAGGGACTCGTCGTCGCTCTCCTCCCCCGTGGCGGCCTTGACCAGCGGCGGGCCGCCGAGGAAGACCTTCGAGCGCTCGCGCACCATGACGACGTGGTCGCACATGCCCGGGACGTACGCGCCCCCGGCGGTGGAGTTGCCGAAGACGAGGGCGATCGTGGGCACCCCGGCGGCGGACAGGCGGGTCAGGTCGCGGAAGGTGCGTCCGCCGGGGACGAAGATCTCCTTCTGGGTGGGCAGGTCGGCGCCGCCGGACTCCACGAGGTTGATCAGCGGCATGCGGTTGTGTTCGGCGATCTCCGCCGCGCGGGCCGACTTGCGCAGCGTCCACGGGTTGCTGGACCCGCCGCGCACGGTGGGGTCGTTGGCCACGATGACGCACTCGGTGCCGGACACGACCCCGACGCCCGTGACGACGCTGGCCCCGACGTGGAAGTCGCTGCCCCAGGCGGCCAGGGGGGAGAGTTCGAGGAAGGGGCTGCCCTCGTCCAGGAGGAGTTCGATCCGTTCGCGGGCGAGCAGGCCGCCCCGTGACCGGTGCCGCTCCACGTAGCGCTGCCCGCCCCCGGCCACGGCCCTGGCGTGTTCGGCGTCGATCTCGGCGAGGGCGGCGAGCATCGACGCGCGCGCCTCGGCGTAGGCGGGTCCCGCGGTGTCCAGGCGGGTGGGGAGTACCGCGGCCGAGGACCGCCGATCGGGGGTGGTGGGCGGCGTGGGGGCGGTGGAGGGCGACGGGCGGACGGTGGCAGTGGGCGACGGGCGGGAACTCATGACCGCGCCACCTCCTCCAGCAGCGGCTCGGGCAGGGGCACCCGCTGGGCCCGCAGCCACTCCCCCAGCCCCTTGGCCTGGGGGTCGAGACCCTCGCGGCGCGCGGTACCGGGGGCGAGCAGGCCCTCGATCCAGAAGTTCACCGCGCGCAGGTTCGGCAGGGGGTGGCGGGTGATCCTGAGGTCGGCGGTCTCGGGGAGCAGTCGGCGCAGGAGGTCGACGGTGAGGGTGTGGACGAGCCACCGCCAGCCCGCGTCGGTGCGCGCCCACACGCCCAGGTTGGCGTCGGCGCCCTTGTCCCCGCTGCGGGCGCCGAGGACCAGTCCGAGCGGCGCGGGGGTGGCCGGGCCGGTCGGCGGGGGGTCGGGGAACGGGGGTTCGGGGAGGGCGGCGAGGTCGCGCGTGGCCTTCGGCGGCGGGATCACGGCGGTGGCGCCGTCGGGGAGGATGACGGTGTGCTCCACCTCGGTCGCGGGGACGAGGGCGTGGGTGATGGCGACCCCGTCGGGGCGGGCCTCCCGGGGCGGAGCGGACAGGTGGAACCCGGCGTAGCTGGCCAGGGCCAGTTCGACGGCGGTGGCTCCGAAGGACCGGCCGACCGTGGCGGGGTCGTGGTCGCGGGCCACGACGCGCAGGCGGGCGGTGGCGGCCTCCTGGTCGGCGGCGTGCGGGTCGCGCGCGGGCGTGAACTCGAAGCGCAGGTCCCCGGGTCTGCGGAAGGCGAGGGCGGTGCGCATCTGGCGTTCGGCGAGCGCGGCCTTGTCCTCGGCGTCCAGGCCGGTGACGAGGAACTCGACCTCGCCTCGGAACCCGGTGAGGCCGGTCAGGCCCACCTTGAGGTCGGGGGGCGGCGCCTCCCCGCGTACACCGCTGATCCGGACGCGGTCGGGGCCCTCCTGGTCGAGGCGGACGGTGTCCAGTCGCGCGGTGACGTCGGGTCCGGCGTAGCGGGGTCCGGCGATCTCGTAGACGAGCTGGGCGGTGACGGTGCCGGTGGTGACGGCGCCGCCGGAGTCGGGGTGCTTGGTGATGACGGCGCTGCCGTCGGCGTGGATCTCGGCGAGGGGGAAGCCGGGGCGGTCGAGGTCGTGGCCGTCGCGTCGCAGGTCGGCGGCGAAGGCGTAGTTGCCGCCGGTGGCCTGGGCGCCGCACTCGATGACGTGTCCGGCGACGGTCGCCCCGGCCAGGGCGTCGAGGTCGTCGCGGGTCCAGCCGTGGTGGGCGATGGCGGGGCCGACGGCGAGGGAGGCGTCGGTGACGCGGCCGGTGACCACGATGTCGGCGCCCGCGTCCAGGCAGGCGGCGATGCCGAAGGCGCCGAGGTAGGCGTTGGCGGTGAGCGGGCTGCCCAGGCCCAGCTCCTCGGCGCGGTGGAGGAGGTCGTCACCGGTGACGACGGCGATGCGCGGCTCCAGACCGAGCTGGTCGGCGAGTTCGGTGAGCCGGTCGGCAAGGCCGCGCGGGTTGAGGCCGCCCGCGTTGGCGACCACCCGGATCCGGCGCTCCATGACCAGGGACAGGCACGCGCGCATCTGGCTCAGGAAGGTCCTGGCGTAGCCGCGGCCGGGGTCCGCGAGCTGGTCGCGGCCGAGGATCGCCATGGTCAGCTCGGCCAGGTAGTCCCCGGTGAGGACGTCCAGGGGGCCGCCGGTGAGCATGTCGCGGACGGCGGAGAAACGGTCGCCGTAGAAACCGGAGGCGTTTCCGACGCGCAGCGGGGGCGCTGGTGTCGCAGTCATGGATCGAGGGTGACACCGCACACACAAAAAAACAAGCACACATGATTGTTTTTCTCCGGATCGTCCCATTGCTCACCAGATGGCCGAAAGTGGCCACGGAGTGTGCGTTATGAAGCCTCCGGAGAGGGGGACGCGCGGGGTAGTTTGGCGCGGTGAGCACCTCCCAGGATGACAAGAAGCCCAGCACGGACGGCGCCGACGAGGCGAAGGACACCGTCGTCGACACGGCCGAGCCGACGACCACCACGACGGCGGCGGACGACACGTCCGACGCGTCGGACGTGGACGCGGCGAGCGTCGAGGACGCGAGTGAGATCTTCCTCAGGGGAACGCCCGTACCGCCGTCCTCCACGATGGGCGGGGTCTTCTCCGCCGAGAGTTTCAGTGTGATCGGGCTGCTGCTCCTCTCGCCCGTCATCTTCAACTCGCGGCTCTTCGAGCTCTTCGGCTGGTTCGTCCTCACCGACGCGGGACTGGACGACGCCGGTCAGCTGCCCCTCCTCGGCGCCGAGGTCATGGTCGCGGGCGGTCTCAGCGCGCTGGCCATCCTCGCCGGCGCCGTGTCACTGTTCCGCAGCGGCGCGCACACGAGGGCCGCCGCGCGCTGGGCGTCGGCCGCCACGGTCCTCGTCGGCGCCCTGTTCGTCCTGGTCTCCGTCGCCACCTACGCGAGCCTGCCCGCCACGGGCTGACGATCCCCCCGCCGGGCGACCCTCACCAGGTGCGGGCGGCGTTGGCGCGGGCGGTCACGACCGCCTCGGCCACGGGCACACGCGCCAGCGAGCCGTGTCCGGGCAGAACGATGTCGGCGTCCAGCCCGGCGATCGTGTCGAGCGCGCCCATCATCCGCTCGCGGTCGTGGTGGAAGAGCGACGGGAGCGTCTGCGGACCCTCGAACCGGGAGATCGCGTGGCCGGTGCACAGGGTGTCCCCGGTGACCACGGCGCCCGCCGAGGGCAGGTGGTAGCAGCTGTGTCCGGAGGTGTGGCCGGGGGTCGGCACGGGAACGGGGCGGCCCGGCAGGTCGAGCGGCCCCTCGTTCGGGAACGGCAGGGCGCGCACGGGCTCCTTGCTGGTGCCGCCCGACCGCACGACGTGCAGGGTCCACGAGGCCACGCCGGAACGCCACAGGTGCGGCAGGATCGTCGCCGGGGTGGCCTGCTGGAGGTACTCGCGGGCGGCGTGCGGCACCTCGCGGGCGTCCATGTACACCGGGGTCCCGTAGCGCGCGGTGAAGCGCGGCAGGGAACCGATGTGGTCGACGTGGGCGTGGGTGACCAGGACGGCGCGCACGTCCTCGGGGCGGTGGCCGATGTGGCGGATCGACCCCTCGACGGCGTCGGCGTAGCCCGGATAGCCCGCGTCGATGAGCGTGAGGTCGTCGCCCTCCTCCAGGATCACCCAGTTGACGTGGGAGCCTCCGACGAAGTAGACGCCGTCCGCGGCCTTGACGACACCGCCCGCATGTGTTGACACGACTCTCCCGTCTCCGGCTCCGGCAGTCCTGGACGGGGCGCGCGGCCCCCCGCGAACGTAGCAGCACCGCCCGTGTCGAGGAAGGCCCTCCGCACGCCGCGAGGGCCGCCGAGAAAAGTTCGACAAAAAGTTCGACGACCGTGTCGATCCGCGTCATCCCGGTTCGACCTACGCATGCAAGGGTTCCACGGAGGAGCCCGGACATCCCAAGGAGTACGAAGACATGAAGTACATGCTGATCATGCGCGCGACGGACGAGGCCATGGAGAACATGGGGGACTTCGACCTCACCGAGATGCTGGAGACGGTCGGCAAGTTCAACGACGAACTGATCCGCGCCGGTGTCCTGCTCGCCGCGGAGGGCCTCGCCGACCCCTCCGAGGGCGTGGTCGTGGACTCCTCCTCGGAGCCGCCCGTGGTCACCGACGGCCCGTACGGGGAGACCAAGGAGCTGTTCGGCGGGTTCTACATCCTCAACGTGGCCTCCAAGGAGGAGGCCGTCGAGTGGGCCAAGCGGATGCCGGGCGGCGGCCCCGGTTTCAAGACCGAGGTCCGCCGGGTCACCACGATCGACGAGTTCCCGCAGGACAACGAGTGGATCAAGAAGGAGCGGGCGTGGCGCGAGGCCACCGGCCAGCTCTGAGCGGACGAACGGACGAGAAATGACCGACCCCACGGGCCGCGAGGCCGTCGCCGCCGTCTGGCGGATCGAGTCCGCGCGGATCGTCGGCGCCCTCGCGCGCTACACCGGGGACTTCGCGCTGGCCGAGGACCTGGCCCAGGAGGCACTGGCCGAGGCGCTGGTGACCTGGCCGCGCGAGGGCGTGCCCGGCAACCCCGCGGGGTGGTTGCTGACCGTCGGCAGGCGGCGCGCGATCGACGGCTTCCGTCGGCGCGCCGCCCGCGACGAGCGCTACGCCGCCCTCGCCCGGGACCTGGACGAGGGCGGCATCGCGTCCGGGGGCGCGACCGCCCCAGCGAGCGGGGACGACCAGGACGTGCTGTGGGATCCGGACCAGATCGACGACGACGTGCTCGCGCTGATGTTCACCGCCTGCCACCCGGTGCTGTCGCGGGAGGCGCGCGTGGCGCTCACGCTGCGCGTGGTCGGCGGTCTGACCAGCGACCAGATCGCCAGGGCGTTCCTGCTGCCGACCGCGACCGTGCAGGCCCGGATCACGCGGGCGAAGAAGACCCTCGGGGCGGCGCGGGTGCCGTTCGGTCTCCCTTCGGCGAAGGAGCGCGCCGCGCGGCTCGGATCGGTCCTCAACGTGGTCTACGTGATCTTCACCGAGGGGTCCACGGTGAGCTCCGGCGACCAGCTGATCCGGTTCGACCTCGCCTCCGAGGCCCTGCGCCTGGCGCGGGTGCTGGCCCGGCTGGTCCCGGACGAGCCGGAGGCGCACGGTCTGCTGGCGCTCCTGGAGCTGACGGCCGCGCGTTTCCCGGCCCGCACCGACGCGGAGGGACGGCCGGTGCTGCTGGAGGACCAGGACCGGCGCCGGTGGGACCGCGACGCGATCCGGCGGGGGCGCGCCGCCCTGGCAGGCGCGGAGCGGTGCGGCCGGGGCCTGGGCGCGTACGGGTTGCAGGCGGCGATCGCGGAGTGCCACGCGGTCGCCCCGTCGGTCGGGGAGACGGACTGGGAACGGATCGTGGTCGTCTACGAGGCGCTCGGGAGGATCGCTCCGTCGCCGGTGGTCGACCTCAACCGGGCGGTGGCGGTGTCGATGGCCCGGGGACCGGCCGCGGCGCTGGCGATCGTGGACGCGCTGGCGGCGGACGGATCGTTGGCGAGGACGCACCTGCTGCCGACCGTGCGCGGGGAGCTGCTCACCCGCCTGGGGCGGACCGACGAGGCCCGCACCGAGCTGGAGCACGCGGTGACGCTGTGCGGCAACGACCAGGAGCGGACCGTCCTGGAGGGCAAGCTCGCCAGTCTGGGGTGATCCGGCGCGGGCGTCGCCGCACCGGACCGGGGTCCGGTGCGGCCGTCGCCCCCTCAAGCCGGGGATCGGATCACCCCAGGGCACGGGCGACGTGTTCGGCCACCTCGTAGCCGTGTTCCAGGGAGCGCTCGTTGGTCAGGCGGTAGTGGCACCCGGCGTAGAGGCGGCTGTCCGCCACCTCCTGGGCTGCCGCGGTGATGCTCGGCAGATGGCGGGTCACCCCCACGGCGTGCGGGTCGTCGGTCGTGGCCGTGTAGTCGAGATCGGCGGTGCCGAAGTGGTGGGAGAGCGCCCCGGCCCAGGCACCCGCCACGGACGCGTGGCCGGACAGGTACGAGGGGTGGTTGGGGGCGAAGTGACGGCCCTTGGTGTCGGCGGACAACGGCTGCCAGTCCGGATCGGGCGAGGTCTGGGGGTTGCCGTCGGTGTCCGCCATCCGGATGGCGTGGTGGGGACGCCAGTGGTCGACCTCGGTCTCGTACTTGGAGTCCCAGGCCGTGATGATCACCTCCGCGATCGCCACCGCCTGGAGGGCGAAGAGCCGGGCGGTGTCGACGGTGGAGGCGTACGGCCTGTGCGTCCGGACCAGGATGCCGGTGTGCTCGTACATCTGGCCGAGCTTGTAGGTGCCGTCGAGGTCGTTGGCCCAGAACCGGGCCATCTCGGCCTGGTCGGGCGTGCGCTCGGTCGAGTCGGCGCCGCCGAGTGTCCGGACCAGCTCCACCTCCTCGGCGTACCGCTCGCTGGCCAGGCGCTCCCTCGTGCTCGCGTACCCGCCCCAGGGCTCCGGGCGCAGCTGTGAGCCGCGCTCCAACACGAACGGCCGGACCCTGCCCCAGTGCGGCTCGACGACGGGAACGCTCGGGTCCGGCCGCCAGTGGCCCGGCTTCAGGACCGGCACGTACTCGACGGTGCGGTCCCAGCCGTCGTCCCTGCGATGGCGGAGGATGGCGGCCGCCGTCCGGCGTCCGGCCCACCGGCCCAGCGTGTGGTCGCGTGAGCCGCCGCGGTGCGCTCCCAGGGCGGCGCGCAGGTCGTCGGAGAAGTCCAGACGGGGGAAGAGGGCCTCCAGCGTCCTGTGCGCGGCGTGGTCGATCGCGGGGTTCAGCGCCCCTTCCCTGCCGCCGATGAGGTCACTCGTGTCGGTCAGATAAATCCTTCCATAGGACTCGAAGGAACCGACGAGATCGTATATCGCCGCATTCATCATCGCCCCCGCACGGGAGATCGGCCCCGGCCCTCCGTGCGTTTGACGAAACGCACCGGTGAGGACCTTGTTCCAATAAAGGACATGGTCCGCGATCGACTTCTCAGCGGCCGCCGCCCTCGACGCCGCAGGGAGGACAGCGGCGCCGACCGCGGCACCCGCTATCGCCTTGATGCCGCTCCGCCTGGTGAATTCGGGCATATCTCGCGTTTCCCGTCCATGGTCGCACGAACGCCGCCCGGGTGTTTCGGGTCGCGGACTGACGCGAACACGGGAGTCCCGGAGGCACGGATGTGTTTCGCGTACCACTCATACCGACGAGACCTCGGAACGCGGAGAGGAAAACCATTCAGCTGCCGATGCTTGACGCGATCATCGACCGCCCTTGGGTCCTCGGGCTCGCCCCGGGAAACCAAGGAGTCGATGGCGCCAGGTACGGGGCCGCGACCGGAGGCGCGCCGCACGCCCGTGTCTCACCGCCCGGATGTCCGGGCGGGGTCGAGATCCCACCGACGCCCGCCCTCCGGCCGGTCGAGCCACAGCAGGTGCCGCCCCTCCGCCGACACGGTGAGCCCGTACCGGCCGATCCCCGGACGGCCCGCGTCGTCCCAACCGCCCAGCAGCTCGGTGAAGGCGTCCCAGACGCCCGTGTCTCCCTGTTCGGCGACGACCGCCCGCCCGTGTTCGTCGACCTCGGCGCGCGCCCACGCGCCCGAGGCGGCGTCGAGCACGCAGTGCACCTCCCGGTCGGCCTGGTGCCGCACCACACGGGTGCCGAACGGCAGGAACAGGGACAGCAGGAACTCCGACATCGCGTGGTCGTCCAGGCCGGGGATCTCGCCCGCCTCGCGCACCCGATCGGGTTCACCCCGGGTCGCACGGAGCACTTCCTGCGGTGTCGGCACACCCGGCGTCGACGGTGAACGCAGCCGCATGAAACCAGCGGCGTCGGGGAGGAAGCGGCCGTGTGCGGTCCCGTCCCCTCTCCTGTGGAGTCGCGCCAGGCCCAGGCCGACATTGGCCAGGATCAGGCCGCTCCCGGTCAGTTGCTCCAGCCACGGCGCGGGGACGCGGCCGAGTCCGCAGGTGGCCAGGATGCGATCGTAGGGCGCGTTCGGCGGGTAGCCGTGCGCGCCGTCGGCCACGGCGACGGTGGGCCCGTACCCCGCTGCGGCCAGGGACACGTGAGCCCGTTCGACCAGTTCCGGGTCGCGGTCGATCGACGTCACCAGCGCCGACCCGACGCGTTCGCTCAACAGGCCCGCGTTGTAGCCGGTCCCGGCGCCGACCTCCAGGACCCGCATGCCGTCCTCCACCTGGAGGTGTTCGAGCATCAGCGCCATCAGGGAGGGTTCGGTGGAGGAACTGACGGCCAGCCCTTCCGGGGAGAAGCGGGTGATGAGGGTGCTGTCGCTGTAGACCGCCTCCAGCCAGCCCGGGGTCCGGTCGGTGTAGGAGACCGTGCCCTCCTCCGTCCGCACGTGGAACTCCGGGACGAAGAGGTGGCGGGGCACGGTGGCGAAGGCGTGCCGCCATGCGGGGGATCGCAGGCTGCCCTTGGCGAGCAGTTCCTCGGCCAGCCGGTCCGCGTGGGGGACCTGATTCGAGCTCGGCGTGCGTGAGCGGGTCATGTACTGCTCTCCTGTAGTTCGTGTGCGATCGCGGCGGCGATGGGTTGGCCGGTGGCGAGCTGAATCCAGCCCCACTGCCCGTTCGGATTCAGCTCCAGGAACACCCAGCGGCCCTCGGGTGTGACGACGAAGTCGAGTGCGCCGTACGTCAGGTGGAGGTCGGACATCAGGCGACGCACCGCCACGGCGACGTGTCTCGGTGGCTCAACCAGGCGGTAGCTGAGGCTGCGGTAGTCCGATCTCCAGTCGGTGTGTGCGCGAGCACTTCCCGCGTCGATGCGCGCGGCGAAGAGCCTGGGGCCGACGACGGTGATCCGCACCTCGTACGCCTTGTCCACCCACGTCTGGAAGAGATGGGCCGTAGCGGCAACTCCCGGGGTGATCTCCTCCTCGGTGACACGTGTGGTGTACAGCGCGGTGTTCGGTCCCGTCCCTCCACCCGTGTCGGGTGCGCCCGTCATCGACTTGTAGACCGTCTCCCTCCGTGCACAGGTGAAGTGGCGGGCGGCGTCGGTGATGTTGGTGATCAGGCTTTCCGGTACGGACAGCCCCGCCCGTGCGGCCGCGGCCAGTTGGTGAGGCTTGTGCGCGGCGGCCGCATTCCGATTCGGGTGATTCACCCAGGGGCGACCAAGCGCCGTCAGCACCCCGCCGAAACCAGCCACTGCCTCGCGCTCGGACCAACGCCGCTCCCCACTCGGCAGGGAAGGGTGTGCCCGGTGTGGGGTAGGGCGCCGGTAGTACACGGAGGTGATCTCTTCCAGGAGCACCTCCCGCTGCTCCAGACGGAGCAGCCCCGTGACCGTTCCGGCTTCCGAGACGTGTGCCTCCAGTTCGGTCGATGCCGGGAAGTCCCCAGGGTCACATCGGAGAACCGGCACGTCGCACCGGTGGAGTTCGCGGATCACCAGGTCGGCGGTGGGATCCAGCCGTCGTGTCAGGACCAGGACGGTCACGGGTGGCCTCCGCGTGTGTCTACTCGTCTTCGATCTGGTCGGTCCACGTCTGCATGTCCTCTGTGGTGGTGACCGTGCACTGCACGGCCGTTCCCAGGATCGGCTGCTCGATCAAGGGGGATCCGTCGCGCACGGACATCTGGGAGTCCGTGTCGTAGTCGATCCCCGAGACGTCGTAGCTGGCCTCCGGGGCAGGCGCGGTACAGCGGGTGAGGCCGAACGGCTGGGACACACCGCCGACCGGGGAGATGATGTCGGTGACTACTGTGCGAGGCATCGTTGCTGATCTCCTTAGCTCTTCTGCGTGCGAGAACGGATGACTTCCGATAGAAAAGTCCGATTCACGAATTTCGTGATTCCTCGGATCGGACATGGAGATCATACGAACCCGGCGAAGCAAAGGGCAGAGTCATTCCCGAAATCGAATAATCACACCCACCGGAGCGATGATTCGGGTTTACACTCAGGCCGATCTATTCCACTTCGGGAATATTCCTTGGAGACACTGGACGCGCGTGCGTGAGGGCGATAGCTTGGCATCCCCTTCGGAACACGCCTGGGAGCGTAGATGACCCCCAAACCCGGACTGATCCGCCTCACGGGTGGTGGCGATGGCAGCGCTTGCGACAGCCACGACTGCCCCAACGTCTACCTGTCAGACAGCGGTAGCATCGTTGTCCAAGGTGACACCTACACCGGATTCACTCCGCCCCGAGGGGAGTCCCTCGTGGAGATTCCCCGCCACGTTCTTCAGGAGGCATTCCGTGCTCTTGGATGGTGAGAAGTGGAACGCGTTCTTCGACAGCTTCGAATCGGAGGCGTGGCGTCTGGAGGTACAACCCACCTACACCATGCCGGGGGAGGCGGACAGCTTCGCCCGCTTCCTTCGCGGTGAGCCCAAACCCGATGGGCACAACGCCAGGTGGCACGAAAGGGTACGGGGGTACCGCACGGCTGGGAAGTACGTCGGACGAGTCCGGATCGTCCGACAGCCCCTGACGGACTACCAGCGCTACCAGTTCGCCTGGGGCATCCCGGGCAACATCGCGGCCGGTGAGGACATCCGTGTCCTGGACCTGACCGAAACGGATCTGGGCTTGCCGGACTTCGACTTCTGGATGTTCGATGAGGCCCGGATCGTCCGCCTCAACTACCGCCCCGACGGCACCCAGATCAACCGTGAACTGCTCGACGACGATCCCGCCACTTATCAGGAGTGGAAGCGGATCGCCATCGAGGCGAGCGTTCCGTTCGCGACGTACGTAGAGTCTCAGGGTGGCGCTAGAACCTGACGAACTCGCGGCGGCCCGAAGGAACCTCGGTCAGGAACTTCGGGAACTGCGCCGGGCGGTCGGTCTCTCAGGAGAGCGACTGGCCCGGCGCTGCGCCATGTCCCAGAGCAAGATCAGCAAGATCGAGAACGGTCGGCTCACCCCGACGATGATCGATCTGGACCGCATGTTGACTGCGTTGGGGGTGACAGCAGACCAATCTCACGAGGTCTTTGCCCTAGCGAGGAAGGCGAACACCGAGTGGCTGGAAACCCGAGCGCTGTGGCGTAAAGGACTGGAGTCGCAACAAGAGGAATTGGCTGCGCTGGAGACTTCGGCCAGCGAAGCCCGCTACTTCCTGCCGACGATAATCACCGGACTGCTGGCGACCCCGGAGTACATCAGGGCCAGCCTGACCCACGCACCGGGTGACGTCTCGACCACCGTGGCGAAGAAGATCGCCCGGCAGAAGATCCTCCGTGCCGGGGCGCGTTCGTTCACCTTCCTCCTCACCGAACAGGCGGCCCGATGGGCGATCCTGCCGCCACGGGGGATGGCTGAACAACTGGAGCACCTGATCGAGGTATCCCGGTTCGACGCCGTGCGCGTGGGCGTGATCCCGCACGGCACGGTACTCCCACGCGGCCCGATGAACACGTTCACCGTGTACGACGACCGACTCGCGACGGTGGAGATCTTCACCGGCCGCCTGGCCTTTCGCGACCCGCGCGACGTGGCGGCCTACCGGGAACTGTTCGCCATGTACGAGGAGCACGCGGTGTTCGGGGACTCCGCTCGCGACCAACTCCAGGAGTGGGCGTGCCAGTCGCCATGATCCACCGGATGGATGCCTCCGACTCCTCCATCACGAACCCGAAGCCATGGAGCACGCGAATGACCAGATTGATGATGTCCGAGTTCCAGGACACCTTCGATGATTTCCAGCACCAGGTCTTTCGACTGGAGACTCTGGACTTCTACGACTCACCGAGCGAACGTGAGCCGCTAGCGCGATTCCGCGCAGGTCAGCCTCAAGACTCGACCTGGCGCGCTCGGTGGACGGCTCGTGTACGCACCATCAGGAAGCGAGGAGCCACGATCGGCCGGGTACACGTGGTGACGGAACCGCTGACCGAGTACGTCCGTTTCGAGATGACCTGCGCCTATCCATCGAACGTCGAAGACGGGGAAGACGTCCGCATCCTGCCCCGCGGCCTGGCTGACGAACTCGGCGTTCCCACCATCGACTTCTGGCTCTTCGACGACGAACGAACCGCGATCATGGTCTACGACGAGTCCGGCGCACTGACACACATCGAGGTGACTCGGGATCCGGACACCGTTCGCGATCACGCGCGCTGGCGCGACCTCACGAGAGCCCACGCCATCCCTCTTCGCCAGTATCTGACCTCGGTCGGCCTCGAACCCCAGGTCGGGCGTACCGCCACCAAGTGACTGACTGCGCGACCAGGTCTGATCAGGACTCCGACCCTCGCGACCGAGGGGCGGCACCGACCGCCCCTCGGCTCTGCTACTTGGCGGCGTCGAGGAAGGCCTGCCACTCCACGGCACCGAAGAACAGCGCTCCCAGATCGCGGTGCTTCGAGTCACGCAGACCGGTGATCAGCCCCTCCGAGACTTCGACGCACGCGGTCTGGTCAGCGCTGTACGTGGCCGTGTGCCAGGCGGACCCGCTCGTCCAGTCGGCCACCTCTACGCAGGCGGCTTCACTCTGGGAGTAGCTGGACTTTCGAAAGAGTGTGCCTGGGGGCACGGAGCATGATGCATTCACAGGATCATTCCTTGTCTCTGCTCAGGTAAGTGGCGAAGCGCCACGTCGGTCATCGGGAGCGCGCCGCATCGACGAATGCGGCCCACTCGTCGGGACCGAAGAACAAAGCGCCCAGATCACGGTGCTTCGTGTCCCGGACACCGGTCACCGGACCCTCCGAGACCTCCACGCACGCCCCCCGATCGTTCGTGTAGCTCGCCTTGTGCCAGGGGCTGGTGGGGACGAAGGTCTCGACTGTGGTCGTGCTCGGGGTCATGACTGCCTCTTGTAGTCAGTGAACAGCGCCTGGAGGAAGCTCCGCGACTCCGCCGTGGAGAGCGCGGACGCCTGTAGCTGATCAAACGCTATCTCGTGCTCCAGAATGTCCACCTGGTCCTCGAAGAACATTCCGTTCGGCGGAACGTCCACGAACAGCGCCCGGTCGCTCTCGTCGAAGGTCAGCAGGGAGAAGCCGTAGTTCCTGGACATGCCGACGGACGCGGGCAGCACCTGGAGATTGATCGATGGGCGGTCGGCGAGGGCAACGAGGTAATCGAGCTGGGTGGCCATCGCTCCCGGTCCACCGATGACGCAACGCAGACACGACTCATCCAGAATCATCCAGATCCGTGGGGGTTCCGCACGCTCCAACACGTTCGCGCGGCGCTGACGACGAGCCTCGACACGCCGCGTCCGTTCCGCCTCATCCGGGACGAACCCCCTCCCCATCATGGCCTCGATGTAGTCCTGATGTTGGAGCAGTCCGGGAATCAGCCCGACCGTGTACTCCTGGATCTTCGCGGCTTCGTGTTCCAGACCGTAGAACGCCCCTACTCCAACGTCCTGGTACTGGAACCACCAGGGCTTCTGTTTGCGCGACGCCTTGGCGATCTCCACCAGGTCCTCGCGCAGTTCGTCCGTAGATCCGTAGAGTCGGCACAGCTCGGAGACGTCAGCGGAGTTCAGGCGGATGAACCTGCCCGTCTCTATCCGGATGATCTTGCCGGGGTCCCACCCCATCCGCTTCGAGACCTCATTCTGTGACAGCTTCGCTTGGGCTCGAAGCCGTTTGAGCTGACTGACCAGATGACGACGCCGGACGGGTGAGCCCTGGGCCACGGCTGTCTCCTCGCTCATGTCGTGGATCTCTCCCCATTATCCCAGTGGATGCAAACAAGACTTATCGGATATACGTGACCACTTTTTTGCAACACATGGATTTTCTGGGTCTCGTGCATCACCCTAGACGTAGCGGCAACGGTTCTCCGAGTTTCCGGGGGACGCGGCACAGCGCTGCCTCCGGCGTGGGCACCAACCACCGTGGCCGCACACGACAAGGCTCCGGCGGGTGTTCTCAGCACCCCCGGAGCACGGTCAGTACTTCGATCCCTACCGCGAGGAAGAACCAACATGGCCATCATGCCGCAAACACCCATCCCCGCCTACCCAGGGCGACGCTGGGCGGCCCGCACCTACCCCGGCCTGGCCTCCATGGCCGCCCGGCTGCGCGCCGACCTCCGGGACGACCTCGCCACCCTGGCCGGGATCACGCCCGACCTGGCCGACGACATCACCCTCTGCGCCAGCGAAGCCTTCGCGAACGCCTGCGACCACTCGCGCTCCGGCCACCCGGGCGGACGGGTCATGCGCTTCCTGTCCACGCCCGTCGTGACCAGGCACGAGACCACCCTGCGGCTCTCGCTCATCGACGACGGACCAAAACGCGACCCGCGCATCCCCGCCCCGCGCACCCCGCACGGCTGCCCGCTGGCCGAGCGCGGCCGGGGCCTCCTCCTCATCCACCGCCTGGCCACCGAGTGGGGCACCTCGCGAGCCGTGGACACGCCGGACGGCTCCCTCCTGTCCACCGCCCTCTGGGCCGAGTTCGCCTACCCGAGCGCTGAGGCGGACCGATGACCGACACCGACCGCATCCGCGCCGTCCTGGACGCCCCGCACGGCCGTCGGTTCGCCCGGCCGACCGCCGCCACCGCCGCCCCCGCCGACCGGCAGCGGCTCCTCCTGGCGCAGATGCGCGACAACCCCCGTGTCCGCTACCGGCGGGAGCACGGCGTCCTCCCCGCCTGGATGGACGAACCGCGCCGACGCCCGCCGAACCCTCCGGCGCCGCTCCCGATCCCCCGCCCGCGCAGCGCCCCCGACCACGACCCCCGCCCCGGGTCCCCCAACCGTCCGCCCCTCCCCCGCCGTCGCAGCCGTCACCGCAAGCCGCCCAGACGCCTCCTCCCGCTCCTGGCGGTCCACGCCCTGACCGCCCTGGCCGGAACCCTGGCCGGAGCGGGCGTCCACCACCTCGTCGCGGGTCTCCTGTAACCCCCCACACGCACGAAGGGCCGCACCGGAACCCAAACATCCGGTGCGGCCCTTCGCCGTGTCAGCGGAAGGTCAGGCCACCCGCTCGATCACCAGGGGCCGCGGCTCGTACTCCGCGTCCGGCTCGATCTCGAACGCCCCCTCCAGGGCCTCGGCCGCCCGCTCGAACCGCTCGGCCTCGTCCGCGTGCAGGGTGAACAGCGGCTCGCCCGCCGTGACCGTCTCCCCCGGCTTGGCGTGCAGCGTCACGCCCGCGCCGAAGGACACCGCGTCCTCCTTGCGGGCGCGACCGGCGCCGAGCCGCCACGCGGCCAGCCCCACCGGATAGGCGTCCAGCCGGGTGAGCGTCCCCGACGCGGGCGCGAGCACCACCCGTGTCTCGGCGGCCACCGGCAGCGGCGCGTCCGGGTCGCCGCCCTGCGCCCGGATGATCTCCTTCCACGACGCCAGCGCGCTCCCGTCCCTGAGCGCCTCGGCCGGGTCCTTGACCCCGTCCTCCCCGGGCCTGAGCCCGGCGGCGGCCAGCATCTCCCGGGCCAGCGCCACGGTCAGCTCCACCACGTCGGCCGGACCGCCGCCGGAGAGCACCTCGACCGCCTCGGCCACCTCCAGCGCGTTGCCGACCTGACGGCCCAGCGGCGTCTCCATGTCGGTGAGCAGCGCGACCGTGCGCACCCCGTGGTCGTTACCGATGTCCACCATCGTGCGCGCCAGTTCCCGGGCCGAGTCGACGTCCTTCATGAACGCGCCGGAACCCACCTTGACGTCCAGGACGAGCGAACCCGTCCCCTCGGCGAGCTTCTTGCTCATGATCGACGCGGAGATCATCGGGATCGACTCCACGGTCCCGGTCACGTCGCGCAGCGCGTACAGCTTCCGGTCGGCGGGCGCGAGCCCGGGCCCGGCCGCGCAGATGACGCCGCCCGTCGAGGAGAGCACCGCGCGCATCTCGTCGGTGCTGAGCGAGGCCCGCCACCCCGGGATCGACTCCAGCTTGTCGAGCGTGCCGCCCGTGTGCCCGAGCCCGCGCCCGGACAGCTGCGGCACGGCCGCCCCGCACGCGGCCACGGTCGGGGTCAGCGGCAGCGTGATCTTGTCCCCCACGCCGCCGGTCGAGTGCTTGTCCGTGGTGGGCCGCGCGAGGTCGGAGAAGTCCAGCCGGTCGCCGGACGCGAGCATCGCCTCGGTCCACCGGCTCACCTCCCCGCGGTTCATCCCGCGCAGGAAGACCGCCATGGCCAGCGCGGACATCTGCTCCTCGGCGATCTCGCCCCGGGTGTAGGCGTCGATCACCCAGTCGATCTGCTCGGACGTGAGCTCCGCGCCGTCCCGCTTGGCCCTGATGATCTCGATGACGTCCATGTCGTGTTCCCCTTCTTCGCGGAACCGCGGCTGAAAAGGCGTCTCCCCGGCACCGGAGGTCCGGCGCCGGGGAGACGTCCCGGTCACTTCACAAGGTCGTGCGGCCCGAAGGCCTGCGGGAGCACCTGGTCCATGGTCAGGACCCCCTCGGGGGTGTCGACCAGCAGGTGCGGCCCGCCGTGCTCGTACAGCAGCTGTCGGCAGCGCCCGCACGGCATGAGGGTCTCCCCCCGGCCGTCCACGCAGCTGAACGCGGTCAGGCGGCCCCCGCCGGAGGCGTGCAGCGCGCTGACCAGACCGCACTCGGCGCACAGCGCGAGCCCGTAGGAGGCGTTCTCCACGTTGCAGCCGCTGACGACCCGGCCGTCGTCGACCAGGGCAGCCGCACCCACCGGGTACTGCGAGTAGGGCGCGTAGGCGTGGCCCATGGCCTGCCGGGCGACCGCGCGCAGCGCCGCCCAGTCGACGGACTCCGGGTCCAGGGGTGCGTCCGTCATGACCGGCTCGCCCTCCACTGCTTGCCGATGCCCGCGGGTGGCCGCAGACTCTGCGAGGCCAGCGACAGCACGAGCAGCGTCGCGATGTGCGGGCTGTAGGTCGCCAGCTCGCGGGGCAGGGAGTCGGTGGTGAAGTACCACACGAGCAGCAGCAGACCGGCCACGGCGCCGGCGATGGCCAGGCCCTTGCGGTCACTGCGCACCTGCCAGACCGCGACCGCCAGCAGCGCCACCGCCAGGAGCAGCAGCAGGGCGTGGATCGCCGCGCCGCCGCCGCGCACCTGGAGTGCGTCGGTGTAGCCGAACAGTCCGGCGCCCATGGCCAGGCCGCCCGGCCGCCAGTTGCCGAAGATCATCGCGGCCAGACCGATGTACCCGCGGCCGCCGGTCTGCCCCTCCTGGTAGATGTTGGACGCGACGATCGCGAGGAACACACCGCCCATGCCCGCCAGGCCGCCCGAGATGACCACGGCGATGTACTTGAAGCTGTACACCGGCACGCCCAGGGACTCCGCGGCGTCGGGGTTCTCACCGACCGAGCGCAGCCGCAGCCCGAACCTGCTCCGCCACAGCACCAGGTAGGTCACCGGGATCATCAGCAGCGCGATGAGGGTCAGCGCCGACATCCGCGTGGTCAGTCCGATCACCAGCGACGCCAGGTCGCCGACCAGGAAGATCCCGCTGTCGGCGACGGGCTCCAGCGCTCCCGGCAGCCACGGCAGGTTCAGAGTCGGGAAGGACGGCGTGGTCGGCGACTGGGCCGCGCCCGCGCCGGGCACGTCCGAGTAGAGCAGGATCGACATGTACCGCATCGCGCCGAGCGCGAGGATGTTGATCGCGACACCGGAGACGATGTGGTCGACCGCGAAGGTCACCGTCGCCACCGCGTGCAGCAGACCGCCCAGCATGCCGCCGATGACACCCGCCATCAGGCCGATCCAGGGGTTGTCGAAGGACCACGCGAAGTAGGCCCCGAACCAGGTCCCCAGGATCATCATGCCCTCGAGGCCGATGTTGATGATGCCGGAGCGCTCCGCCCACAGACCGCCCAGACCGGCCAGGCCGATCGGCACCGCGAAGGCGAGCGTGGTGTTGATCGTGCCCGCGTCGGTGAGCATGTCCTGGCCCGTGATGACCCGCAGCCCGGACAGGGCCACGAACACCGCGCAGGTCAGGGTGAGGAAGCGCCACCTGGCCCATCCCCTGGGACGGAACGGCGACTCGTGCACCGCCTCCGTGACGTTGAGTTCCTGGCTCACTGTGCCTCCCCGCCGCGTTCGCCGTCGGTCTTCGGGCCGGTCCCGCCCTCACCGCCGGAGGTGGGCGCGGCGCCCACGGGTTCGGCGACCACGGTCGTGGCGCCGAGCTGCTTGCCGATCTGCTGCTGCTGGTAACGACGGCCCCACCGGTGCACGACCTCGTAGACCACGACGACCGTGAGCACGATGGTGGCCTGCGCGATGACCGCGATCTCCTGCGGGATGTTGTCGAAGGGCAGGATGTTCGCCGCCTGGGTCAGGAACGACCAGAACAGGGCGGCGAAGACGATCCCCACCGGGTGGTTGCGACCCAGCAGGGCGATGGCGATGCCGATGAAGCCGATGCCGGTGGGGAAGTCCAGCGCGTAGTAGTGCGCGTTCCCGAGCAGCTGGGGCAGGCCCACCAGTCCCGCGACCATGCCCGAGAAGAGCATGGACAGGAACACCATCTTCTTGACGTTGATGCCGCTGGCCTCGGCCGCCGACTGCGACTGGCCGGTGGCCCGCAGCTCGAAGCCGAAGCGGGTGCGGTTGAGCATCACCGAGTAGCCGACGCCGACCGCGACGGCCAGGAACACCAGGCCGAAGATCTCCCGGTCCGAGCCGAGGAAGCCCGCCGGGATCCCGGGAACCCACGACGACTCGGGCAGCGGCGGGGTGCCGATGTTGTTGGTGCTGATCTGGACCGCGAGGCGGTCGGTGCTCAGCAGGTAGGCGGTGATGCCGGTGGCGATCGCGTTGAGCATGATCGTGGAGATCACCTCGGACACGCCGCGGGCGACCTTGAGGTACCCGGCGATGCCGGCCCAGGCGCCGCCCACGGCCACGGCCACCACGATCATGAGGATCTGGCTGAACGGCGGCGGCAGGATGAGGTAGCCGCCCACCGCGGCCGACAGCAGGGCCGCCAGGCGGTACTGGCCGTCGACGCCGATGTTGAACAGCTTCATCTTGAAGCCGATCGCCACGGCCACCGCGGCCAGGTAGTAGGTGGTGCTGTCGTTGATGATCTGCACCATGCTGTCCGGGCGGGTGCCGTACTCCAGCATGCGGGAGAACGTCGCCATCGGCGCGATGCCGCTGAGGACCAGGACGAGCGCGGTCACCGCGATCGCGATCAGCCCGGCGGCGAACACCGCGGCGAAGGACAGCGCCAGCAGCGCCGACAGGCGGTGGAACAGCAGGAAGGTCAGGGCGGAGCCGATGACGGCGCCGACGGCGGCGGCGACCGGCTCGATCAGCTGGAGGTCCAGCAGCCACGCCGACAGCAGCCCGGCGACGACCGACAGCACCAGGGCCGTCGGCACCACCAGGGTGTTGTGCAGGGTGGTGCCCTTCTCCTCCGTGCCCGCCGCCGCGACCCGGGGCTCGGGCGGAACGATCCGCGCGGTCACGGCCACGAAGGCGAAGGCCGCGGTGACGCCGATGATCAGCGCCGCCCACCACAGCAGCGCCAGGTCGAGGGCGAACGTGACCCCCGCGCCCAGCACCACCGCGATGGCGAAGGCCGCGGGTCCGGGGAGCGGGCGTCGGTTGTCAGAAGAGGTCTTCACGACTCGCCCCCGTCCTCGTCGGCACGGTCAGTTCCCTCAGCACCGCTGTCACTCTCCGTGGAACCGCCGCCCGCGCGCAGCCCGGCGCCGGTCATGGCCGAGCCCAGCTGTTCGGGGGTGACGGTGGTCGGGTCGGCCTGCGCGACCAGGCGGCCGCGCAGGATCACGTGGATGGTGTCGGACATGCCGATCAGCTCGTCCAGGTCGGCGGAGATCAGCAGCACCGCGAGACCGGCGGCACGGGCCTCGCGCAGCTGCTCCCAGATGGCCGACTGGGCGCCCACGTCCACACCGCGCGTGGGGTGCGCGGCGACCAGGAAGCGCGGCGACCCGCTCATCTCCCGGCCGATGATGAACTTCTGCTGGTTGCCGCCGGACAGGGCGTCGGCGATGACGTCGATGCCCGGCGTGCGCACGTCGTACTCGGCGACGATGCGCTCGGAGTCGGCGCGCGCCCCCACCCTGTTGATCCAGGGACCGCGCACGCTGGGCTCCTTGGTCTGGTGACCCAGGATGCGGTTCTCCCACAGGGGGGACTCCAGCAGCACGCCGTGCCGGTGGCGGTCCTCGGGGATGTAGCCGACCCCCGCCTCGCGGATGCGCAGCGTCGACCAGCCGGTGACGTCCTGGCTCTCCAGGTGGATGCGGCCCGAGGCGAGGTGGCGCATGCCCATGATCGCCTCGATCAGCTCGGACTGGCCGTTGCCCTCGACACCGGCGATGCCGACGATCTCGCCCTGGTGGATGTCGACGCTGACGTCGTCCACGACCGGACGGCCCTCGGCGGAGCGGACGGTGACCCCGTCGAGCGAGAGCACGACGTGGTCGGTGACGGTGGACTCGCGCAGCTCGGGCACGGGCAGTTCGCCGCCGACCATGAGCGTGGCCAGTTCCCGGGCGGTGGTGGTGCTCGGGTCGGCGGTGGCCACCGTGGTTCCGCGGCGGATCACGGTGATGTCGTCGGCGACGGACAGCACCTCGTCGAGCTTGTGCGAGATGAAGATGACGGTCAGACCCTCGCGCTTGAGCTCGCGCAGGTTGTCGAAGAGCTCGTCGACCTCCTGCGGGACCAGGACGGCCGTGGGCTCGTCGAGGATGATCGTCTGGGCGCCGCGGTAGAGCACCTTGAGGATCTCCACGCGCTGGCGGTCGCCGACGCCCAGGTCCTCCATCAGGCGGTCGGGGTCGATCCCCAGGCCGTACTGGGCGGACAGCTTCTGGATCGCGGCGCGGGCCCGTTTGCCGATGCCGTGGCGGCGTTCGGCGCCCAGGACCACGTTCTCCAGGACGGTGAGGTTGTCCGCGAGCATGAAGTGCTGGTGCACCATGCCGATGCCGTGGCGGATGGCGTCGGAGGGCGAGTGGAAGCGGACCTCCCTGCCCCTGACGTGGATCGTGCCCTCGTCGGGGCGGTGCATCCCGTACAGGGTCTTCATCAGCGTGGACTTGCCCGCACCGTTCTCGCCGACGATGGCGTGCACGGTACCGGGAGCCACGGTGATGTCGATGTCGTGGTTGGCCACGACTCCGGGAAAACGCTTGGTGATCCCGTGCAGCTCGACGGCGGGGGTGTGGGTCGACCCGCCGCCCGATGACGTGCTGCTCATCTGTCTCCTCGTGAAACTGGCGGCGGGGCGCGGGGCCGGGTGTCGGCCCCCGAACGCCGTCGTCGCGAAGCGGCAACCGGCAGCGGCACCGGGCGCGGGTCCTCCGCGCGCCGGTGCCGCCTCCGGTGCGGTGCCACGGGACGGGCCCGTGACGCGGCCTGGTTACGGCTCGGTCGGGACCTCGATCTCGCCGTCGATGATCTGCTGCCGGTACCCGTCCAGGTCCTCGACCAGCGGCTCGATGAGCTCCTCGTTGGACTTCGTGTAGTCCACGCCGCCCGAGGCGAGGTCGAAGCGCTGGATGCCGCCCTGGACGTCGCCCTCGACGGCGTCCGCGATCAGCTCGAACACGGCCACGTCCACCTGCTTGATGGCGGAGGTGAGCACGTACGGCTTCTGGTCGTCCTCGGCGTTCTCGTACTGGTCGCTGTCGACGCCGATGAACAGGAAGTCGTTCTCCACGGCCGCCTGGAGGACACCGTTGCCGGAGGCGCCGGCGGCGTGGTAGATGACGTCCGCGCCGCGGTCGTACTGGGCCTGGGCGGTCTCGCGGCCCGCGGCGGGGTCGCTGAAGCCGCTGAAGTCCGGCGGCTGGCTGATGTAGTCGACCTCGACCTCGATGGAGTCGTCGACCTGCGCGACACCGGCCTCGAACCCGGCCTGGAACTTGTGGATCAGCGGGGTCTCGACACCGCCGATGAAGCCGACGTGGTCCTCCTCGGTGGCCAGCGCCGCGGCGGCGCCGGCCAGGAAGGAGGCCTGCTCCTCGGCGAAGACCAGGCTGGTGACGTTGTGGACGCCGTCGATCTCGGAGTCCACGATGGCGAAGTGGACGTCCGGGTACTCCTCGGCGACCGCCTGGACGGACTCGGCGTAGGCGAACCCGACGGCGATGACGACGTCGAAGCCCTCCTCGGCCATGGTGGCCAGGCGCTCCTCCTTGGCGGACTCGGGCTCGCCGTCGGCGGGCTCGAAGTCGCGCGTCTCCACGCCCAGCGAGTCCGCGGCCTGGGTCAGACCGCGGTAGGCCGAGTCGTTGAACGAGCGGTCGCCACGACCGCCGACGTCGTAGGCGAGGCCCACGCGGACGTCGGAGGTCGCCTCACCGCCGGAACCCTCGTCGGCGGTGTCGGTCGCGTTGTCACACGCGGTGAGGGCCAGCGCACCCGCCGCCGCTGCGGCGGCGAATCTGACCGCGTTGCTGCGCTTCACTTGGTAACTCTCCCCTTCGCCCTCCGGCCCGCATTCACGCGAACCGACCTGACTTCTGTTGCCGGACAATATCCGCTGGCGGAAAGTACACGTGACGGACGGACTGAGTTGTTATAAAGGCGAGAGCTGAGTGACGCGGCGGCTGACTTGACACTTGCCGATCCGGCGCCGTGCGGCGCCGACCGGATTCCCGTTCCTCCTTATCCGACCTCTGATTCTCCAGCGGGGAGGGCCTTTTTGACGCCCCGCTCCCGACCGGACACCGAGCGTCACGCGACCCCGCGGGCGGTGCGGCGCGGCACCTGCGGGGCCAACCGGTCTAGACCGGACTACCCAACCAGGAAGTCCACCACGGCCTGCTTGAAGATCCGCGAGGACACCGCGTTGGCGTGGTCCCGCCCCGGGATCTCGACGTGCGCTCCGCCGCAGCGGGCCGCGAGGTCCTCGGCTCCCGTCGCGAGCGTATCCCGGGCGCCGGAGACGAGCAGGAGGGGCACGCCGACGGGCCGGGGCTCGGCGGCGAAGGGGCGGGCGGCCTGACCTCGGGCGCAGGCGGCCAGCGCGGTCGCGTCGTTGCCCGGGAGGGCGGCGACCGTCCGGAAGACGTGGTCGAAGGGGGTGTCGCCGGCGCCGGGAGAGGACAGGTCGGCCTCGGCGAAGGCGTTGACCGGCCCGAACCCGCCCAGGACGGCGCGGCGCACCCGGTCGGGGGCGGTCAGGGCCAGGTCCCAGGCGAGGCGGGAGCCCATGGAGTAGCCGACCACGTCGACCCGGTCGAACGCCAGCTCGTCGAGCAGGCCGAGCAGGTCCCCGGTGAAGCGTTCGGGCAGGTAGGAGGCCTCGTCGAGCGGCTTGTCGCTGCCGCCGTGGCCGCGCAGGTCCGGCCCCAGGACGCGCAGTCCGGCGCCGTCGAGCGCCTGCGGCCATCCGGCGGCGCGCCAATTCATGCCGAAGTTCGTACCGAATCCGTGGAGAAGAAGGACTGGTACTGCGTCCGCCGGATCGCTCGCGGGCAAATCCACGTAGCGCATTGTCACGTCGTCGGCCAGATTCGCGGTCATGGTCTTCCCTCGTTTTCGACCTTGGTGTTTCACCCAGGAAAAATCGAGGGCCCAATCAGATGTTCCTATAAACGATCAGGCCGAAAACCTGAGTGCGTTTGTGTCGACATCCGAACGGGCCCTCGTGACGTGCGGGTCCTCAGTCCGTCGGCGGCTTCAGCCGCACGCGGCGCGCGGGCCTGGCCTCCTCCGCAGGCACCTTTCCGACGATCCCCGCCTGGGGTGCGTCGTCACTCAAGGTGACGGCGAACGTGACCAGGGGAGCGCCCACCGGGACGACCTCGTTCTCCTCCGCGTGCAGGGTGACCACCCGGCCCGCGGTCGGCGAGGGGATGACGACGGCGGACTTGGTGGTCTCGACCTCCACCAGCGGCGCGTTGCGCTCGACCTGGTCGCCGACGGCGACCTGCCACTCCAGGACGGTGGCCTCGACCAGTCCCTCGCCGAGGTCGGGAAGGGTGAAGGTGGTGTTGTCCTCAGCCATGGTCGTCTAGTACTCCAGGGTCCGTTGCACCGCGAGCAGGACGCGGTCGATGGTCGGCAGGTACTGCGGCTCCAGGGGACCCGCGGGGTAGGGCACGTCGAATCCGGTGACGCGCTGGACGGGGGCGGCCAGGTCGCGGAAGCAGTTCTCGGTGACCAGGGTGGCCACCTCCGCGCCCAGTCCGGCGGTGAGCGGCGCCTCGTGGACCACGACGGCGCGCTTGGTGCGCGCGACCGAGGCGGCCAGCCCGGCGGCGTCGATCGGCTTGAGCCAGCGCAGGTCCAGCACCTCCAGGTCCACGCCGTCCTCGGCCGCGAGCTCGGCGACCTGGAGGCAGCGGTGCACCATGGCGCCCCAGGCGATGAGCGTGGCGTGGCGGCCGGGGCGGACGATGCGACTGGTTCCGATGGGGGTGGAGGGCTCCAGGAGCTGGACGGGCTTGCGGTCCCAGTAGCGGGCCTTGGGCTCCATGAACACGACAGGGTCGTCCGAGCGCACGGACTGGAGCAGCAGGGTGTAGGCGTCGCCCGCGTCGGAGGGGGCGGCCACCTTGAGCCCGGGCGTGTGCGCGAAGAGCGCCTCCAGGCTCTCGCCGTGGTGCTCGGGCGCCTGGATGCCGCCGAAGGAGGGCAGGCGCAGGGTGATCGGCATGGGTGCGGCCCCCCGGGTCCGGTAGTTCATCCGGGCGACCTGGTTGACGATCTGGTCGATGGCCGGGTACGCGAAGCCGTCGAACTGGAGCTCGGGCACCGGGCGCCAACCGTTCATGGCCAGGCCGACCGCCATGCCCATGATCGCGGACTCGGCCAGGGGGGTGTCGAAGACACGCTGCTCGCCGAACTCCCTCTGGAGGCCGTCGGTGACGCGGAAGACGCCGCCCAGGGCGCCGACGTCCTCACCGAAGACGAGGACGTCGGGGTCCTCGGCGAGCAGGACCCGCAGGGCGCGGTTGATCGCCTGCTGCATGGACAGCTCGACGGGGGTGGCCTTCGCCGGGGCGTCGGTCCGTTCGATCAGCTCGGTCATAGTTCGACCTCTTCCTGCCAGACACGGCGCTGCCGGGTCAGCTCGTCGGTGGTCTCCCGGAAGACGTGCGTGAACAGCTCGGAACCGTCCGGTTCGGGCGCGGTGGCCACGCCGTCGCGGATGGCCTCGGCACGGGCGCGGGCGGCGGCGTCCACCTCGGCGAGCTCGTCCTCGTCGGCGTGCCCGGCCTCGACCAGGGCCGCCCGCAGCAGGTCGAGCGGGTCGCGGCGGCGCCACCGCTCGGCGTCGGCCTCGTCGCGGTAACGGCCGGGGTCGTCGGAGGTGGAGTGCGGCTCGACGCGGTAGGTGAGCGCCTCGATCAGGGTGGGGCCCTCACCGCGGCGGGCGCGTGCGACGGCGTCGGCGGTGGCCTGGTACACGGCGCCCGCGTCGTTGCCGTCGACGAGCACACCGGGCATGCCGTAGCCCGCGGCGCGCGCGGAGACCGAGCCGCCCGCGATCTGGCGGTGGTTGGGGACCGACAGCGCCCACTGGTTGTTCTGGCAGAAGAAGACGACGGGGGCGGCCATGACCCCGGCGAAGTTCATCGCCTCGTGGACGTCGCCCTCGGAGCTGGCCCCGTCGCCGAAGTAGGCCAGGGCGACACCGTCGTCACCGCGCAGCCGTTCGCCGACGGCCCAGCCGACCGCGTGCGGGACGGGCCCGCCGACCACGGCGTTGATCGCGCCGAAGCGGGAGGCCATGACGTCGTAGAGGCCGCCGTGCCACAGGGCGCGGTGGGTGGCCATGTAGCCGACCATCTCCACGCCGTAGGCCAGGGCGGAGGCCATCTCGCGGTAGGTGGGGAAGACGAAGTCCCGGTCCGAGTCCAGCGCGGCGGCGCTGGCGACCTGGGCGGCCTCCTGCCCGCGCACGGACACGTAGGCCGGGAAGACGCCCTGGCGCTGGAGTGCGACGGCCTCGGCGTCCAGGTCACGGGCGGTCCGCATGTCGCGGTAGAGCGCGCGGGCGAGGTCGGGCGGGAGGTGGTCCACGGTGATGGATCCCTGGGGGATGGGTCCCTGGGTAACGGGTCCCCGGCCCTCCGGCTCGTCGGTGGGAGGGGCTGGGCGCGGGGCGGCCCCACTGAGCGGGGCGGCTTCGCTGAGCGGAGTGGCCCCACTGAGCGGAGCGGCCCCGGCCGAAGGCCGTCCCTCGGGGATGGGGGAGGACGACGGCTGGGCGGCGGCCCCGTTTCTCCCGCGAAGCGGCTCCTGGGGCGATGGTGGGCGACGGGCGGGCATGCGAGCGGCTCCCAACGTGGCCCCGCGCGTGATGACGCGTCCAGGGCTCGGGTGGTCACGATCCTGATCATGATTCTCCGGACAACTCGACAGATTCGCTAGATACGCACGCGTAGTTGATACACATGAGCACGACTTGGGTTTCAATGTTCGCGAACGTCTAATCTGGATGCCAGGCCTCGTGAGAAAACGACACACCGCGCGAAACACCACGAACAGGACTCAGGCAGGACTCAGAACGGGACCCACGCCACGGAGCGGCGGACGGGCCCGACACCATCGCTCGACCGTGTCACGGTGTGAGACAGGCAACACCTGACGCACGGAGATCGTCACCCGGAGTGATCACCGAACCGCCGCCGAGCCCCCTGGCCACATGTGGACAACGTGCCGCGGGAGGGCGGATTCAACACGACAAACAGCAACATAAAGGCGCACTTCGGGAGAAGTTCTGTCACGTTTGCCGGAGGCCGGTGTAGTTACTCGCGGGTCAGGGAAACCCCCGGCCAAGCGATGTCTTCCACCTTGAGTACAGTCGGACTTCCCCAGCCCCGAGGGCATGCCCCGTGGGGCCCGCGAGAGGTTCCCCCGGAACGTTCCTCTCGGTTATCGCCCTCCCGGGAGGACGGCGCCCAGCCTCGGTCGCCCAATCTCGCGGACTGAGATCCCAATGGACGAGAACGATGTTTACCTGGTAGTTCGTTAGCCCCGGTCAAAGTTGACGGAAGCGGCGAACACTGACACAAGAGCACATGAGGAGCACCCACATGGCGATGGGCGACCAACGCAGGGGCGGCCGCCGGCCGGACTCCACCGACCAGACCATCCTGAGCGCCCTCGCCAAGGACGCACGGACCGGGATCACCGAGATCGCCGCACTGGCCAACGTCTCCAGGGCCACGGCCTACAACCGGATCAAGCGGCTCACCGACGAGGGCGTCATCCGCGGCTACTCCGTGGTGACCGACCACTCCAAGATGGGGCTCGGCGTCACCGCGCTCGTCCTCATCTCCGGCAGCCAGCCGGACTGGCGCGCCAACCGCGAGATCCTGTCCTCCTACCCCGAGATCGAGTACTGCTGGTACGTGGTGGGGTCGGCGGACATCGTCCTCCTCGTCCGCGTCGCCAACACCAACCAGCTGCGCGACCTCATCCTCACCCGTCTCCAGTCCCTCCCCGGTGTGACCGCCACCCAGACGCTCACCGTGATCGACGAGGTCGTGCACCGCCCCGTCGTGGAGCCGCCCGAGAGCGAGTGACTCTCGGACGAGGAGCGCCACTCGGAAGGGAGGTGCTTCTCAGGCGGGAAGCATCCCTCGGTCGGGAAGCGCCACTCGGCAGGGAAGTGCTGCTCGGCAGGGAAGCGCTGCTCGGGCGGAAGGCATCCCCCGGGCGGGAAGCGCCACTCGGCAGGGAAGTGCCCCTCAGGCGGGAAGCATCCCCCGGGCGGGAGCGGAGGAACCCGCTCAGCCCGCGACCACCTCGGCGACCGCGGCCACGAGCTCCGCGAGCAGCGCCGATCCCCTCGCACGGGCGGCAGCGACATCGCCGTCCACATCCAGGACCACCTCGACGTAGGCCTTGAGCTTGGGCTCGGTTCCCGAAGGCCGCAACGTCACCCGCCCCCAGACGCCGCCCTCCAACCGGAAGCGCAGGGCGTCGGTCGGCGGAAGCCCCTCGTACCCCCCGGAGAAGTCGTCGACCCCCGACACCTTCAGGGGACCGAACTCGGCGGGCGGCTCGGCGCGCAGCCGCCGCATCGCCGCCGAGATCACCGACAGATCCTCGACCCGCACCGAGAGCTGGTCGCTCAGGTGAAGTCCGTAGCGGCGCGCCTGGTCGTCCAACAGGTCCACCAGCGTGCGACCGTCGCGCTTGGCCGTGGCCGCGAGCGCCGCCATCACGAGTGCCGCGCCGATGCCGTCCTTGTCAGCCACGGGACGGCCGTCGTCGCCGCCGACGCAGTACCCCAGCGCCTCCTCGTAGGACAGGACCGGCCGCTCTCCCGGCCCCCCGGCCCGGGCCAACCACTTGAACCCGGTGAGGGTCTCCTCGTACCGAACCCCCCGGTCGCGGGCGATCTTGCCCAGCAGACTGGAGGAGACGATCGAGGTCGCCACGACGCGGTCGGCCCCGGTGGTGTGGTCGAGCACGTACTCGGCCAGCAGCCCGCCGACCTCGTTGCCGGTCAGCAGCCCGTGGCCGGGAACGGCGACGGCGAGCCGGTCGGCGTCGGGGTCGTTGGCCAGCACCAGGTCCGCCCCCGTGTCCCGGCCCGCGGCCACCGCCAGGTCCATGGCCCCGGGTTCCTCGGGATTGGGGAACCGCACGGTCGGGAAGTCGGGGTCGGGGGCGAACTGGGCGTCGACCACGGACGGGCGGGCGAACCCCGCCCGTTCCATGGCCGCCAGCAGCACCTCGCCGCCCACGCCGTGCATGGGCGTGTAGGCGATGGCCAGGTCGCGGTCCCCGCCCAGGGGGAGCGCGGTGACCGCGGCCAGGTAGCGCTCGACCGCCTCCTCCCCCAGGACCGTCCAGTCCCGGCCCAGCGGCAGGTCGCCGAGCGGGCCGACCGCGTCGATGGCCGCGGAGATCTCGGCGTCCACCGGGGCGACGATCTGGGCGCCCGCGTGGGGTCCGGTCCCGCCGACGTAGACCTTGTACCCGTTGTCCCGCGGCGGGTTGTGGCTCGCGGTGACCATGATCCCGGCGTCGGCGTGCAGGTCGCGCACGGAGAAGGCCAGGACGGGCGTGGGCAGGGGCCCCGGCAGCACCGACACCCGGTGCCCCGCCCCGGTGAGCACCGCCGCGCTCGCCTCGGCGAAGTCCGTGGAACCGTGGCGGGCGTCGTACCCGATGACCACGTGGCTCCCCTCGGCCAGCCACGCCGCGATCCCGGCGGCCGCGCGCATGACCACGGCCCGGTTCATGCGGTTGGGCCCGGCCCCCAGCTCGCCGCGCAGTCCGGCGGTGCCGAACTCCAGTCGCGTGGAGAAGCGGTCGTCGAGGTCGTCCAGCGCGGCGGCGTCACCGGACTCGGCCCGGGCCAACAGGGCGCCCAACTCCTCGCGCGTGGCGGGGTCGGGATCCTCGGCCAGCCACTGGCGAGCGCGGGCGACGGTGTCGGCGGTGTCGGCGATCTCGGCGGTCATGCGGTGCTCCCCGTCCCTACGGCTGGGCGACGATGTCGGCGGTCTCAGCCGTCTCAGCGGTCTCGGCGGTGTCGGCGGTGTCGGCGGTGTCGGCGGTGTCTGCGGTCATGCGGTGCTCCCCGTCGCCACAGTTGGGCGACGGTGCCAGCCCTGTCTGAGGTTTCGGCGGTCGTACGTGTTCCCCGTCGCTACAGCTGGGCGACGATGTCGGCGAGCAGGCGGCCGACCGTACCGGCGGCGTCGCGCCCGGTGGCCAGCACGTCCTCGTGGTCCAGGTTGGCGCCCTCCAGCCCCGCGGCGACATTGGTGACCAGGGACATCCCCAGGACCCGGGCACCGGCGGCGCGGGCGGCGATGGCCTCCATGACCGTGGACATGCCCACGAGGTCGGCGCCCATGGCGCGGAGCATGCGGATCTCGGCCGGGGTCTCGAAGTGCGGACCGGGCATGGCCGCGTAGACGCCCTCGGGCAGGTCGGGGTCGACCTCACGGGCCGCGGCGCGCAGCTTGGGGTCGTAGGTCTCGCTGAGGTCGACGAAGTCGGCGCCGGTCAGCGGCGAGCGCGCCGTCAGGTTCAGGTGGTCGGCGATGAGCACCGGAGAGCCGACGGAGTAGTCGCGGTTGATCGCGCCGGCGGCGTTGGTGAGCACGATCGTCTTCGCCCCGGCGGCGACCGCGGTGCGCACGTTGTGCACGACGACGTCGGTGCCGTGGCCCTCGTACAGGTGGGTGCGGCCCAGGAAGGCGAGCAGGTTCCGGTCCCCGTCGCGGATCCCGCGCAGGGTGCCGCTGTGGCCCTCGACGGCGGGCGGCAGGAAGCCGGGCAGGTCGGCGGTGGCCATCTCGTGGGTGGCCTCGCCGAGCAGGTCGGCGGCGGACGCCCAGCCCGAGCCCATGACCAGGGCGATGTCGTAGCTGTCCACTCCGGTGCGCGAGCGCAGTTCGGTCGCGGCTTCCTCGGCGATGGCCTGGGGTGTGCGGGTCACGGGACTACTCCGATCGTTCGGGCCGCAGTCGCGGCGGGACGGGCGCTCCGGTGCGCGGTGGGACATGGACTTCTGAACGCGGTGGGCCGTCGTCTGCCGTCAGCGGTGGGACGGCCGCACCGGTGTGCGGTGGGAGGTGGGTTTCCGGGCGCGGCGGAACGGTCACACCGGTATGCGGCGGGACGTGGGCTCCCGTGTGCACGGGCCGGGACATCACGATCTGCGGGCCGTTGGGGCCGCCGAGGTAGCGGCGGCCCGTGGACGTGAATCCGGCCGACCGGTAGGTGCGCAGGCCGGCCTCGTTGGCCGCGTTGACGCACAGCACGATGTCGGCGGCGCGGGGAGCGACCCCGGCCACGAGCAGGTCCAGCAGAGGCGCGGAGCAGGCGGTACGGCCCACGCCGAGGCCCTGGTACTCGGGGGTGACGTAGAAGGCGCGGAGCAGCGCGGCGCGCTCCGGCGTGTCGACGAGGTCGCGCAGGTGGCCGACGCGGTCGATGATCCCGAAACCGGCGCAGGCGTCGCGAGCCGTGTCGGGATCGGTGAGGTCGACGCCGGTGCGCACGACGGCGAACGGGACGCGCGCGGGGTCGGCGTCGGCGCGCGGCAGGGTCTCCACCGGGAGTCCGGTGAACCGAGCCTGGCCGGGAGCCAGGCGGTGGCGGAGCACCACCTGGCGCAGGACGGAGACCTCCGCCGTGTTCCGGTCGAGCCGGACCAGGCGCAGGCCGACCACGCGTGCCGTGCCCGGGTTCGTGTCCGGGGCCGGGAGGTCGGGCGGGGTCGTGTCCGGGGCTCTGGACGGCGCCGTGTCCGGGGCCGAGAGGTCGGACCGGGTCGAGCCCGGGATGTCCGGCCTGGTCGTGTCCGGGGCCGGGGTTCCGGACCGAGCTGGGGGCTCGGCCTGTGTGTCAGTCACCACGATCGCTCCTCGTTCGCCGTGTCGGATCGGGACCCGGCCGGGTCCCGATCCGACAGTGTTGCATCCTGGGTCACACCCCGATCGGGTGCCAGACCGTCTTGGTCTCCAGGAACGGCGTCATGCGCGCGGTGCCGGGGTCGGGGTCGAGCCAGACGTCCTCTCCCCCGTCGGAGCCGGGACCGGGACGCAGCACCCGGGTGAGGGTGCTGGCCGCGGCCTCCTCGAACTCCGCCGCCAGCGCTCCGGCGCCGGTGAGGTCGAGGGCGTTGACGTCGGCGTGCGAGGCGAGGTGGGGGCCGATCTCCGGCACCCGTCCGGTGAGCAGGTTGACCACGCCGCCGGGCACGTCCGAGGTGGCCAGCACCTCGGCCAGGTCGACCGCCGCCAGAGGCGCACCCTCGGAGGCGACCACGACCGCGGTGTTGCCGGTCGCGATGACCGGGGCCAGCACGGAGGTCAGCCCGAGCAGCGGGGCGTCCTGCGGTGCGAACACCGCCACCACGCCGGTGGGCTCGGGGGCGGAGTGGTTGTAGTACGGGCCGGAGACCGGGTTGGACCCGCCCAGCACCTGGGCGACCTTGTCGGTCCAGCCCGCGTAGTAGACCCACCGGTCGATCGCGGCCGAGACCACCTGGTCGGCGGCTGCCCGGGACAGGCCCTGGGCACGCTCGGCGCCCGCGACGAACTGGTCGCGGCGGCCCTCCAGGACCTCGGCGACGCGGTAGAGGATCTGCCCGCGGTTGTAGGCCGTCCGCGACGACCAGCCGCCGAACGCCTTGCGCGCGGCCACGACCGCCTCGCGGGCGTCCTTGCGGGAGGCGAGGGAGGCGTTGGCGAGGTGGTCGCCGTCGGCGGAGATCACGGGGTAGCACCTGCCCGATTCCGAACGCGGGAACGCCCCGCCCAGGTAGAGCTTGTACGTCTTGCGGACCGCCAGGCGCGCGGGCGGCGCCGTGTCGGGTCGAGGCGTGTCGGGCTGGGCCGTGTCGGGCCGGGCGGTGTCGGGCTGGGGCGCTTCAGGCCGGGCCGCGTCGGACCGGCCCTTTCCGCCCTGGCCGATTTTGCTCTGCTTGGCCTGCTTGGCCTGCTTCGCCTGCTTGGCCTGCCCGGCCTGCTGGGACTGTTGAGCCTTCTTAGCCAAGGTAGGCCTCCAATCCGTGCCGCCCGCCCTCGCGGCCGTAGCCCGACTCCTTGTAGCCGCCGAAGGGGCTGGTCGGGTCGAACTTGTTGAACGTGTTGGACCAGATGACGCCCGCGCGCAGGCGCTCAGCCGTCCACAGCATGCGCGAGCCCTTCTCGGTCCACACCCCCGCCGACAGCCCGTAGGGGGTGTTGTTGGCCTTGGTCACCGCCTCCTCCGGGGTCCGGAAGGTGAGCACGGACAGCACGGGGCCGAAGATCTCCTCGCGGGCGACCCGGTGTGCCTGGCTGACGCCGGTGAGGACCGTGGGGGCGAACCAGTAGCCGGACGACGGCAGGTCGCAGGACGGCGACCAGCGTTCGACTCCCTCTTCCGCGCCCGAGTCGGTCAGCTCCCGGATCCGCTCCAGCTGGGCGGCGGAGTTGATCGCGCCGATGTCGGTGTTCTTGTCGAGCGGGTCGCCGAGGCGGAGCTTGGCGATCCGGTCCTTGAGTCGGGGCAGCAGCTCGTCGGCGATCGACTCCTGGACGAGGAGGCGCGAACCCGCGCAGCACACGTGGCCCTGGTTGAAGAAGATGCCGGAGACGATGCCCTCGACCGCCTGGTCGACGGCGGCGTCGTCGTAGACGATGTTGGCGCCCTTGCCGCCCAGTTCGAGGGTCAGGCGCTTGTCGGTGCCGGCGACCGAGCGCGCGATCTGGCGGCCGACCTCGGTGGAGCCGGTGAAGGCGACCTTGTCGGTGCCGGGGTGCTCCACGAGGGCGCGGCCGGTCTCACCCGCGCCGGTGACGATGTTGACCACACCCGGCGGCAGGTCCGCCTCCTGGCAGATCTCCGCGAAGACGAGCGCGGTCAGCGGCGTGGTCTCGGCGGGCTTGAGGACGACGGTGTTGCCGGTGGCCAGCGCCGGGGCGATCTTCCACGCCAGCATGAGCAGCGGGAAGTTCCACGGGATGACCTGGGCGGCCACACCGAGCGGGCGCGGGTCGGGCCCCAGTCCGGCGTGGGCGAGCTTGTCGGCCCAGCCCGCGTAGTAGAAGAAGTGCGCGGCGACGAGGGGCAGGTCGACGTCGCGGGTCTCCTTGATCGGCTTGCCGTTGTCCAGGGACTCCAGGACGGCCAGCTCACGGGAACGCTCCTGGATCACCCGGGCGATCCGGAAGAGGTACTTGCCGCGTTCGGCGCCGGACATCCGGCTCCACACGGTGTCGTACGCGCGGCGGGCGGCGGCGACGGCACGGTCGACGTCGGACGCGCCCGCGACGGTGAAACGGGCGAGCTCGGTCTCGTCGGCCGGGTTGACGGTGGACATCTGGTCCCCGTCCTTCCCGGGGGTGAACTCACCGTCGATGAACAGGTCGTAGGTCTCGCGCAGACGGACGACGGAGCGGGACTCCGGTGCGGGCGCGTAGTCGAAGATCACGGCTCTAGTCCAGCGTGTAGTAGTCGGGGCCCGGGTAGGTGCCGGTGCTGAGCCTGGTGCGCTGCATGAGCAGGTCGTTCAGCAGGCTGGAGGCACCGATGCGGAAGAGGTCCGGGGTCAGCCAGTCGGGACCGGCGACCTCGTTGACCATCACCAGTTGGCGGATGGCGTCCTTGGCGGTGCGGATGCCGCCCGCGGGCTTGACGCCGACGCGTGTGCCGGTGGCGGCGTGGTGGTCGCGCACGGCCTCCAGCATGACGAGGACCACGGGAGGCGTGGCCGCCGGGGACACCTTGCCGGTCGAGGTCTTGATGAAGTCGGCGCCGGCGCGGATCGCCAGGTGGGAGGCGCGGCGCACGTTGTCGTAGGTGACCAGTTCGCCGGTCTCCAGGATGACCTTCAGGTGCGCGGTACCGCAGGCCTCCTTGACCGCGACGATCTCGTCGTACACCTTCAGGTAGTCGCCGGAGAGGAAGGCGCCGCGGTCGATGACCATGTCGATCTCGGTGGCGCCGTCCTCGACGGCGCGGCGCGTGTCGGCGAGCTTGACCTCCAGGGGCGCGCGCCCGGCCGGGAAGGCGGTGGCGACGGAGGCGACGCCGATGCCGGTTCGGGTGGCGGTGGAGGTGGTGGTGGTGTTGGTGCCGGTGGAGGTGGTGCCGGTGGTGGCGGTGGAGTTGGTGGTGTTGGTGCCAGTGGTGGCGGTGGCGGTTCCGGTGGTGGCACCGATGCCGCGCAGGGCCTCGACCGCGGTGGCGACCCGGTCGGGGTAGACGCACACGGCCCCCACCTGGGGCACGGTACGGTCGGTGGGGTCGGGGAGGGCGGCCTTGGCGCACAGGGCGCGCACCTTGCCAGGCGTGTCGGCGCCCTCCAGGGTGGTCAGGTCCACCATCCGGATGGCCAGGTCGATGGCCTCCCGTTTGGCGGTGGTCTTGATGGACCGGGTGGACAGGTCCTGAGCGCGAGAGCGCGCACCGACCTCGTCGACGCCCGGGAGTCCGTGCAGGAAGACCCGGAGCGCGCGGTTGGTCGTGGCCTCGGGCGCGAATGCGGTGTGGGGCACGGGCACCTACAGCTCGATCAGCGTGATGGAACGTGATGGGTTCTGACGCGGCTTGCTCCGCTGTGGCCAGCGGAAACGGCCGCTTCGGCACGGTACGAGGATGCCGTTCGAGAGCACCGTCCGGGCCGTCAGGCAGTCACCCTAACCCTGGGGTGGACGGCCGTCAGTACCCGTGTCGACCGCGCCGCCGAAGGTTGGAGGAGCATCCAATCAGACAAGGGTGGACTATTGGGATGTTCATCCAACTTGGCCGCGAAAACCCCCATAAATCGCCCTCTGATCTGGGTGGCTCCAGAGGTGATGAAGATGTCCGGTCTAGACCGGACTGTGCCCTCCGGGGGGTTGAGGGTGAGGGGGTGAGGGGGGTCGGTCGGTCCGGGCCGGACTTCGCCCTCCGGGAGGTTGAGGAGGGTCGGTCGGTCCAGGCTGGACTTTTCCCGCATTCCGGGCGGGCAAACGGCGTGCCGTCGGACGGCGTGCTGTCGGACTGACGGACTGCGCGCCGTCGGACGGCGTACTGTCGGCATGCTGGACGGCCGTACTGCCGCGCTGCCGGACTGGAGGCAGACATGACCCCGTCCGTCCACCGTGCTGCCCCTCCGGGAGGCTGACTACCCTGTGGGCATGGCGGAGTTCCGGATCAGCAGTGATGACCAGGTCGACCTGCGCAAGCTGGCGGCGGCCCTGGTGGAGTCCCAGGGCTGGGCGCGCGAGGAGGTCAGCATCTGGGACACGCGTCGGGGCGAGGTGATCGTGACCGTCGACGACGCGCTGCTGCGCGGCCCCCAGAAGGACCCGCTCAACCGCCCTCGGCACACCCCGCACGACGTTCACGAGGCGTGCGAGTGGCTGCGGCGCGAGGATCCGTCGCTGCGCCGGGTCGACTTCGCCGCGCTGCGCGAGGAGACCGCCCGGTACTTCTCGGCCGGGTGGACGCTCGCCGACGTCCGGCACGCTCTGACCCATCGCCCCGACCATGTGCCGTGGCAGCAGGGCCCCCAGGACACCGAGTGGCTGCGTACCCGGCTGAAGGCCTGGCGCACCCCGAACGGCGACATCCGCCCCTCGAAGTCCCAGGAATCGGCGCAGCTGCGGGTGATCAGCCGCGCCGGGCTGCCGATGGACATCGGTCTGCCCGAGGACGCCGAGGTCGCCCGACCGGTCGCGCGCCCGGAGGTGGCGCGGTCGGCCGCCGACGACGCGCGGCGGTTGATCCAACAGAACACCCGCACCACCACGAACTCGCTCGCCCACCGGGACCGCACGGCGGAGCACATCACCCGCCCAGACCGGGAGAACCGGGAGAGCGGCCCCAGGTAGGGGGAGCGGCCCCGGGTGGCGGGGGGAGCAGACTCGGGTAGTGAGGGAGAGCGGCCCCGGGTGGCGAGGGAGAGCAGCCCCGGGTGGCGGGGGGAGCAGACTCGGGTGGCGAGGGAGAGCAGCCCCGGGTGGCGGGAGAGATGAGCGTCGGCGGGCGTTCGAGGGGCTGAGCCGGACAGGGAGGCTTTCCGTAACTCCTGGGGTGACTGGGGTGGTCGGGTGTCCCCAGCCCCCTGGGGTGCTGTAGCCGGTCGGGTGTCCGTCCGACCCCCTGTGGTGGGGCGGGCGGGGAGGCTTCCGTGAACCCCTGGGGTGACCGGGGCGGTCAGGTGTCCCTAGCCCCCTGTGGTGCTGTAGTGGTCGTGCCGTCCCCAGCCTCCTGGGGTGCCGTAGCGGTCGGGTGTCCGTCCGACCCCCTGTGGTGGGGCGGGCGGGGAGGCTTCCGTGAACCCCCTGGGGTGGCCGGGGTGGTCGGGTGTCCCCAGCCCCCTGTGGTGCCGTAGCGGTCATGCCGTCCCCACCCCCCTGTGGTGGCCGGGACGGTCACGTGTCCCCAGCCCCCTCCGGTGACCGGCGTGTGGACTTGTGTGGGGCCTGGGGCCGGTGGTCCCTGAACCGTCCACCCCCCGCTCCTGGGGCCGGGGGTGTCATCACTTCGGAATCACGTTTCCACGTGGTGGCCGTGTCCTGCATATCTGTGGAGGGCAGAGGGTGACCATAGGTGAGGGACCTCGCCCTCCGGAACGAATTCGCTACGCGAACACGCCCTCCGGGTCGAGCCACACCCCCAGTGGTGACCGGGATAGCACGAGACCAACCCCAACCCCCTACGGACCCGAGAACCGGTCGACCCAACCCCCCTTTGGCGAGTCGGGGCGGTCACGGTTTCCGACCAACCCCCCTGCGGCTGGGCGACCGGGGGCGGTCACCCCAACCCCCTTCGGTAAGCGGGGCGGTCACGTTTCCGCCTGCGGCTGGGTGGTCAGTTGCGGGCTCGGGCCTCTTCCACGGTTGCGGTCACCCCGTCGGCGATCGCGCCCAGGAGGGACTCCAGGGGGCCGCGGCCCACCGCGACCCGCCACAGGACGGCGAACCCGATCGCACCCAGGACGAACCCCTCCAGCAGCCACGGGCTCCGCCACCCCTGGGTCGACAGGCCCATGACGACGGCGATCGCGAACAGGTGCCCCGAGTACACGGTCAGCGGCATCCGGCCGACGGAGGAGAGCGGGTACATCAGCCAGCGGGCGCGCTCGGCCAGCCACACGCAGGCCACCAGGACGATCAGCGCCTGACCCACCGCCTGCGCGATCTCGAAGGTCGTCCCGGTGTGCGGCGTGCCCACGGCGAGCCACCACCAGCTGTCCGTGGGGACCTGTCCCGAGACGGAGTACATCTCGTTCTCGATCCCGGCCCGCAGGGCGGGATCGACCGACGTGAGCAGGAGCCAGGAGCCCCCGTAGGCGAACACGCTGAGGCCCGCGCCCAGCGCGAGCAGGCGGAGGCGCACGGCGGTCGCCGTCAGGTCCATCCGCCCGACCGCCATGCCCGCGTACACGAAGGCCATGAACGTGATCGCCGGGTAGTAGCCGGTGAGGAAGAACTCCGTCACCGAACCGAGGGAGGACAGGCGGGGTTCGGGCACGCCCATGGCGGAGCGCAGGGCGAAGGAGACCGCCGGACCCGCGACGGCGAGCACGCCCGCCACGGCCCACAGGGCTCCGGCGCGCAGCCGCGCGAAGGGCAGTGCGAGGAGGAAGAAGCCCGCGTAGTAGGTGAGGATGATCGCGACGGGCACGGACATCAGGTCGAGGAAGACGCCCAGCAGGCCGATCACCACGGCGCGGGTGATGATTCGGACCGCGGGCGCGTCGCCGCGGCCGGTCATGAACGCGAGGGAGAGACCGGCCAGGAGAGCGAAGAGCGCGGACGAGTTGCCGCGCACGAGGGTGTGCAGGGCGGTGGCCCCGTCCTCGGGCAACAGCCCGATGGAGGCCACACCCAGGTGCACGGTGAACATGCCGAACACGGCGAGCGCCCGGGCGGCGTCGACGCCGTCGATCCGGGGGCGGGAGACCGTGGCTCTGGGGCTGTCGTCAGATAGGTTCTGTGCCACGTTCGTCAGGCTATGTCCCCCGCTGTTCGGACAGTCGGGTGAAGTAGTCGAGCGCTTCGGGATTGGCCAGGGAGTCCCGGCTCACGACCCGTTCGGGACTCTCCCCCATCAGGATCCGCTTGACCGGAACCTCCAGGACCTTGCCGGACAGGGTACGGGGGACGGCGCTGATCGCGCGTACCCGGTCGGGCACGTGCCGGGGCGAGCAGTCGGTGCGCACCCGCCGCGCGATCTCCCTGGGCAGGTCGCCCTCCAGGTCGGCGCCGGGCCGCAGGACGGTGAACAGCTCGATCTTCGACGATCCGTCCTTCTGGGGCACGTCCACGACGAGCGCGTCGACGATCTCGTCGAGGGCGAGGACGGCGCGGTAGATCTCGCTGGTCCCCATGCGCACGCCGCCGCGGTTGATGGTCGAGTCCGACCGGCCGTAGATGATCGCGGTGCCCCGGTCGGTGATCTCGATCCAGTCGCCGTGCCGCCAGATCCCCGGGTAGACGGAGAAGTAGCTGTCCCGCAGGCGCTCTCCGTCGGGGTCGCCCCAGAAGTACACCGGCATCGACGGGGCGGGCTGGGTGACCACCAGCTCCCCCACCTCTCCGACGAGTTCCTTGCCGTCCGGATCCCAGGAGGCCACGGCCATGCCCAGGCCGCGGGACTGGATCTCACCCTCGTAGACGGGCAGGGTGGGGGTTCCGCCCACCAGGCAGCTGCACACGTCCGTGCCGCCGCTGGTGGAGAACAGCCACAGGCCGTCGCCGAACTCGTCGTACACCCACGAGAACGCCTCCGGGCTGAGCGGGGAGCCGGTGGAGCCGATCGCGCGGAGGGCGGACAGGCCGCGTCCACGTCGGGGACGCACGCCCTCCTTCATGCAGGACGACAGGAAGCCCGCGCTGGTGCCGAAGATCGTGATGCCCGCACGCTCGGCCAGGTCCCAGAGCGTGTCCAGGCCGGGCGCGGCGGGGCTGCCGTCGTACAGGACGATGGAGGCCTTCGTCAGCAGGACGCTGGCCAGGAAGTTCCACATCATCCAGCCGGTGGTGGTGAACCAGAAGACCCGGTCGTCCTCACGGGCGTCGAGGTGGAGGTGGAGGTTCTTGAGCTGTTCGAGGAGGATGCCGCCGTGGCCGTGCACGATGGCCTTGGGCAGCCCGGTGGTGCCGGAGGAGTAGAGCACCCAGAGGGGGTGGTCGAAGGGGACGGGGGTGAACTCCAGCTCGGACGCGTCCTCTTCCAGGGCGCTCCAGGGCTCGGCACCCTCCAGCTCGGCGCCGGGGGCGAGGTAGTCGAGCAGCACGGTGTGCTCGACGGTGGGCAGGGCCTCGCGCAGCTCCGCGACGACGGGACGCCGGTCGAAGTCCTTGCCCCCGTACCGGTAGCCGTCCACGGCCAGGAGCACCTTCGGCTCGATCTGCGCGAACCGGTCGATGACGCTCCGCACGCCGAAGTCGGGCGAGCACGACGACCACACCGCGCCGAGCGAGGCGACCGCGTAGAAGGCCGCGACGGTCTCGGGCAGGTTGGGCAGGTAGGCGACCACCCGGTCGCCCGGCCCGACGCCGCGCGCCCGGAGTCCGGCGGCGATCGCGGCGGTGCGTCGGCGCAGTTCGCCCCACGTCCACTCGCCGAGGGGGCGCAGTTCGGTGGCGTGGCGGATCGCGATCGCGTCGTCGTCGCGGCCCTCGAAGATGTGCCGGGCGTAGTTGAGGGTGGCGCCGGGGAACCAGCGCGCGCCCGGCATGACCCGCTCGGGCAGGACGGTCTCGTGGGGGGTCTCGGAGCGGACGCCGTAGTACTCCCAGATCGCCGCCCAGAAGTCCTCGATGTCGGTGACCGACCAGCGCCACAGTGCGTCGTAGTCGAACGTCTCGGGGGCGGACGTGCCGCGCACCCCCTTGTGTTCCGCGGCCCAGCGGGCGAACGCGACGATGTTCGAGGAGCCGACCGTGGCCTCGTCCGGCTCCCAGAGCACACGGGGCACGCTGCTCTCCGTCATTGGCCAGCCTTCCCAGTCGCATGGATGTGAGACCCATATAACACCACCGGGTGGCGGCGGCCCCGACCCGCCCTCGGCCTAGGGAACGCAGGTCACGTCGGGCGTGTGCGCGGTGTGCAGGGTCCACCCTCGCGGGGTGGGCGGGGGGTGGGACCGCCACGTTGACACGAATGGAGAGACCGTGTGATGGGATGACCTGACGTAACGGTGGGTCAGACTCCGCGCAGGGCCGCGACGGCGGCGAGCGGGGAGTCGACCACCGGGGCTCCGGTCGCCTCCAGGCGCTCACGGGCCATGAGCCCGCTGGCGACGAGCAGCGCGTTGGCGCCCGCCTCGTGGGCCGCGCGCGCGTCGTCGTCGATGTCCCCGACGAGCACGACCTTGGCGGGGTCGATCCCCTGCTCGTCGAGGTGGTGGACGAGGTGCTCGGCCTTGGAGTCCTTCACGGTCGCGAACCGGCGTCCGTCGACCCGGGTGAAGTGCCCGTCGAGCCCGCGCTCGGCGATGAGCGGGACGAGGTGGTCGTGGGAGGCCATGGACAGCAGCGACTGGGTGCCGCCCGCGCCCGTCCACTCGTGCAGCACGTCCGGCACGCCGCCGGCCAGCGCGCAGCCGGGCAGGTGTTCGAGGTAGCTGCGGTCGTAGAGCACCTCGGCCTCCTCCCACTCGCCGTCCTCGAAGGGACGGCCCAGGAGGTCCTCGTAGCAGGGGATGAGGGGCCGCCGGAACACGGAGCGCCAGTACTCCATCTCCACCGGCGCGCGGCCGAACCGGGCGCACACGGCGTTCACCGCGGCGAGGTTGGCGTGGTTGTCGTCCAGGAGGGTGCCGTTCCAGTCCCAGACGATGTGGGTGATGTCGCGTCGGTCAAAAGTCGTCTCAGCCATTGAGAGCACCTTATGGGCACCCGGACCGAACCGGAATGCGTCGTTCGCCACGCCGCCGGTCAGGCCGTGTTCGATGCGGCGTCGCGCGCCTGGCGACGCCTGCGCCGGACCGCCCAGACCCCGGTCAGGACCAGGAGCGGGAACACGACGAGGACCAGGATCGGGACGAGGACGGCGAGGATCGCGGTGGCGACGCTGACGACGTCCTCGACCACGGAGACGACCGGGCCGCCGACCCCGCCGGTCAGGGTGTTCACCACCGGGCGGGACGCGGCCTTGAGGACGTGGAGGACGAGGGCGACCACCACGCCCGCCAGGACCGAGCTCCAGTCGACGCCGTCTCCGGCGGCGGTGGCGGACAGGTCGGACAGCTCGACGGAGGCGGCGCCCGCGCCGAAGGTGATGCCGCCGGAGGAGGGGCGGACCACGGTCTGGACGGCGTCGTTGAGGCTGTCGAGGACGGGGACCTTGTCGGCGACCAACTCGACCGCCAGGAGCACCGTGAGGCAGATGAGGGTGACGGGGTGCTCCAGCCACGACCACGTGGAACCGAGGGGGACGAGGTCGGTGAAGCGCGCGAGGAGGCCGACCACGAGGAGGGGGATGTAGGCGTTCAGGCCCGCCGCCGAGGACAGCCCCAGGCCGGTGAGGGTGGCGATCATGCGTCTCCTTCGTGTCTCCATGACGGAGGGGACGTGCCGTGGCACGCCCCCTCGTGACGCCGGTGTACACGTGTTGACGCACGCGCGCGGCCCTGGGTTTCGCCCCGGTCAGGCTCGGCGCCTACGGGCCGCGATCAGCGCGGTGACGCCGGTCGCGACGACGACCAGACCGGCGATCACCATGGCGGCGATCCCGCTGCCGGTGAGCGCCAGGCGATCGGAGACACCGCCCTCCTCGATGATGGCGTCGCCGTGGATGTCGAACGCACCGCCGGTCCGTTCGGAGTCGAACGCCGTCTGGCCCTCTTCGTGCGAGAGGCGGTGGAAGTCATACGGCTCGGGCGTCGGTGACGGATTCGGGGTGGGTTCGGGCGTTGGCGTGGGATCCGGGGACGGTTCCGGGCTCGGGGACGGGTCGAGCGGGGCGCAGTCCATCGTCACATCGCCCAGGACCAGGTCGAACAGCGTCACCGTCGATCCGACGGGTTCCCCGGACTCGTCGAGCGTCTGGGCGGTGGCCGACAGGTCGAGCTCGGCGTGGCCCCGGCTCCCCACGGCCTCCTGGATCTGCTGGGTGGTCACGAGGACCCGGACGCCCGAGGTGCCCGGGCCGTAGTCACCCGCGAAGTCGAGGGCGGTCGTCTGCGACGCCTGGGACACCGGGACCGACTGCCCGAAGACCGTGGCGGCGACCGCGCTCGTCAGAAAGATGGGGTCGTGGGGAAAGGCGCAGGTGACGCTGTTCTGCCAGGTGGCGACGTCCAGGACCGTGGTCAGTCCGCCGGTGCCGGGGGTCCCCTCGTTCACGATGACCTGGGCCGGACCCGACGTTCCCACCGGCTCCGGGACCGACAGCTCCGTGAACGCCCCGTCCGCCCGCGCCCGGGCGGTCGACGGGTCCAGCGTGGTCGCGACGGCGGCCGTCCCCGTCGCGGAGGGGACGTTCGGCGCGATCTCCGACGCCGGGGCCGTGGCGGTGTTCCACTCCGCCGAGTCGTCGGCGCCGCTGACCTCGACCACACCACGGGTACCGGAGACGGCCCCGGCGCCGTAGACGGCCGGATCCAGCGTGAGCCGGGCCCACGTGCTCGACGCGTGAGGGGTCGCGGGCTGGGCCTCGGCGCCCCGCATGTCGACCGTGGCGCCGACGACCACCCCGGACGCCGTCAGCACGGATGCCACGGCCACCGCGCCCGTCCGGGCCCTTCCCACCAGAGCATCACGAATCGTATTCAATTCATCACCCTATGAAGTCGCACCTGGCCAGACCGTCCAACGGTAGCCATCGGGCGCACCCCGCCCTCCGGGGCGAGGCGACGACACGCGCCAAGATCGTGCAAACTTCAAGGGCTGCACAGCGGAGGAACGCACCACCGGACCCACGTCGTTGAATACCACGTGGGGGTATGATGATCGCATCTGAACAGGGACGACACGGAAACGGCGACATGGCGGCAACGCACGGCTACAGCAACGACAAGCAGAGTCACATCAACCGACTGCGCCGCATCGAGGGTCAGATCCGCGGCCTCCAGCGCATGGTCGAGGACGACCAGTACTGCATCGACATCCTGACCCAGACCTCGGCGGTCAACAAGGCGCTCCGCTCCTTCGCCCTGGCCATGCTCGACGAGCACCTCAAGCACTGCGTCGCCCACGCCGTCGCCAGCGGCGGCGACGAGGCCGACGAGAAGGTCCGCGAGGCCTCCGACGCGATCGCCCGCCTCGTCCGGTCCTGACCCCTCAGTCGTCGCCGTAACGGGCGCGCAGGTTCTCCATCAGCCGGGCGCCCTCCTTGCGGGAGCCGTCCGCGTCCAGGTAGTCCACCGCCTCCTTGTCCACGAACGACGACGGCCTGCCGTCATCGGCGAATCCCAGCCGTGAGACCTCGCCCCCGGTGAACGCGCGGATCGCCCAGTTGGCCACGATCCGCGCCCGGGCCGGGGTGGACGGCACGGCCGCCAGGTGGTAGCCGCGGGTGGCCGCCAGCGCGGGCAGACCGCTCAGGTCGAACCTGAGCACCCGGGCCAACGCCTCCCTGCCGCTCAGGTCCACGACCAGACCCATGTCGCGGTGTCGGAACTCGTTCATCGGCCGCCCCAGGATGGAGGCGACCACGTTGTCGGCGACGGTGGCCGCCTGGCGGCTCGCGTACTGGGCGGTCGGGGGGCAGTAGCCGCCCTCCCCGGCGGCCAGGTCGGGTACGGACGCCGCGTCGCCGAGCGCGAACACCTCGTCCAGCCCCGGGACGCGCAGGTCGGCGCCGACCTCCAGCCGCCCGCGCCGGGTCGGCTTGTCGAGGGTCTCCATGAGCGGGCTCGGCGCGACGCCCGCCGTCCAGATGAGCGTGCGGCAGGGCAGGACCCGCCCGTCGGTCAGCACCACCTTGTCGGGTCCGACCTCGCGGACGCTCACCTTGAGCTTGACCTCGATCCCCATGCCCCGCAGCATGTCGAGCGCCTTGCGGCCGAGCCGCTCGCCCAGCTCGGGCAGGACCGCGGGTGCGATGTCGACGAGGTGCCAGTGGATCGCGGAGCGCAGCTCGGGGTAGCGCCGGGCCGTCTCCTCGGTGAGCCGCAGCAACGAGGCCGCGGTCTCCACGCCGGTGTAGCCGCCCCCGACCACGATGAACCGGCACCGCTCCTCGCGCTCGATCGGGTCGCGGCTGTCGTTGGCCAGTTCCAGCTGGGAGAGGACGTGGTCGCGCAGGAGCACGGCCTCTGCGAGGGTCTTGGCCCCGTAGGCGTGTTCGGTCAGTCCGGGGATGTCGAAGGAGCGGGTGAGCCCGCCCGGCGCGAGGACGAGGCGGTCGTAGGGGCAGGGTGTGAGCTCGCCGCTCGAACGGCGCACGACGACGGTCCTGTCCTGGGTGTCGACCCCCACCGCGTGACCGGGCACGAGCCTGGTGTCGCGGGTGAGCCGGTGCACCGACATCGCGACCGACTGGGGTGTGAGCAGTCCGGACGCCACCTGGGGCAGCAGCGGGCTGTAGAGCATGTAGTCGTGCGGTGCGACGAGGGCGATGTCGGCCATCCCCCTCGGAATCCGACGTTCGAGGTGGCGCAGGGCGTGGATCCCACCGAAACCCGCTCCGACCACCACGATGCGAGGCCGAGACATCTGTTCACCGTTCCTTCTTCGCGTCCGGTCGCCAGCGAACGCGGCGTACCCGTCCGGGGGTGCCCGTACGGCACTCCGGCGGGTTCCCACACGAGAGGTTTGCGTGGCTTTGGCTGCGGTTGTCCGCGACCGCGAAAGCCATACGGGCCCTTCAGAGCCACGTAACCCACGCATGACCACACAAGACGGACACTAGATAACTGTGTGTGGCAATGCGACTACAGAATGCGTTGTCACGTGAAACCGAAAGGAGCAGGGAACGCGTATGCGTGCGTTCACGAAGATCGCCGCCGCCTCGGCGCTCGCCGGAGGGCTGACCGTCACCGGGGTCGGAAGCGCCCTCGCACAGCCTCCGGACGACCCGGTGGCGACCGTGGAGGAAGCCACCGAGGGGGTGACCGAGACCGTGGAGGAAGCGACCGGGAACATCCCCGAGCTGCCGCCCGAGGCCACGGCCCTGCTCCAGGACCCGGCGGTCGCCGAGCTCCTGTCCAACCCGGACGTGGTCCGGCTGCTGAGCAACCCCGACGCGCTGGCGATCATCGAGCAGCTGCTCGCGACGGCCGACCCGCTCGGGACCCTTCAGGCGGTCGACCTCGGTGCCGTCCAGGGCGCGACCGAGTCGATCGCGGGGGTCACCGACCCGGTGGGGGGCGTCACCACCCCGGGCAACGGCGTGCTCTAGGCCTCCGCCACCTCGCACACCCCCCGGGGCCGACCGCCCCGGGGGGTGTCGCACGACACCGACGACATCTCCACGGGGGACACAGCGATGGCAGACAAGAGAATCGTGCTCGAGAGCGCGGCACGCGAGTTCGCGGAGGCCCATCACAGGGAGCCGTACATCGAGCAGCTTCCGGTGAGCGAGGGTCGCGAGGTCCTGGAGAGGGAGCAGAGCGGCTACGGGGTGATGAAACCCGACGTCGTCTCCGAGTGGGCCACGATCTCGGGCGGTCCGACCGGCCAGGTGTCGGTCCGCATCGTCCGGCCGGAGGGCGCCACCGGCGTGCTCCCCGTGATCCTGTACCTCCACGGGTTCGGGTGGGTCTACGGCAGCTCCCGCACCCACGACCGCCTCGTCCGGGAGCTGGCCACCCGCACCGGGGCCGCGGTGGCCTTCCCCGAGTACGACCGCTCGCCCGAGGCGAAGTACCCCACCGCGATCGAGCAGATCTACACCGTCGCGCGGTGGGTGACGCGCCACGGCGCCGACAAGGGGCTGGACGCCCAGCGGATCGCCGTCTGCGGTGACGGCGTGGGCGGCACCATGGCGACCGCGCTGACCCTCATGGCCAAGGAGCGCGGCGACGTGCGCCTGCGCGGGCAGGCGCTGTTCTACCCGGTGACCGACGCCGACTTCGACCGCGACTCCTACCGCGAGTTCGCCACCGGCTACCTCCTGACGCGCGACCAGATGATGTGGTTCTGGGACCAGTACACCCAGGATCCGGGGCAGCGCGCCGAGATCACCGCGTCGCCGCTGCGCGCGTCGGTCGACCAGCTGCGCGACCTGCCGCCCGCGCTGGTCATCACCACCGAGGCGAACGTGCTGCGGGACGAGGGCGAGGCCTACGCCGACAAGCTGCGCGAGGCGGGGGTCGCGGTGACGGCGGTGCGCTTCCAGGGCATGATCCAGGACTTCATGATGGTGGACGCCCTGCGCGACACCCAGGCCAACCGGGGTGCGCTCGTGCTCGCCGCGCACTTCCTCGGCGAGGTGCTGGAGACCACGGCCGCCGTGCCGCGGCAGCGCGCCGAGAGCCGCCGGGCGGCGCCCTCCCGGCCGATGGGATCGTGACGGACTCGGCGGGGCCGTGGGGAACGCGTTCCCCACGGCCCCGCCTCATGCGCTCTCCCCGAACGCGGAGGGGCGAGCGGTCTCCGGCAACGGGGGTTCGGGCACGGTGAGCGCGGCCGAGCCCATGGCCAGCAGCAGCTCCGCCATCCGGTCGCGCGGCAGGTCGCCCCGGCTGTGCGGGGTCGAGTTGAGCAGACCGAAGACGGCGTGGACCGCGGCGCGCAGGGTGACCCGCGAGGCCGTGGGGCGCAGGGCCGCCAGGACGTCGACCCACGTCTCCACATAGCCGCGCTGCAGTCGGCGCACCCGGCGGCGGTCCGCCTCGGTGAGGTTGCCCAACTCCCGGTCGTGGACGGTGATGAGGGCGGGTTCGTCCAGGGCGAAGGCGATGTGGCCGCGCAGCAGCAGCTCCAGGGCCTCCTCGGGGCCGGCGGCGCGCGCCACGAGGCCGGCGCCCCGGTGGGCCAGCCGCTCGCTGACGTCGACGAGGACCTCGCCGAGCAGAGCCTCCTTGCCCGGGAAGTGCCGGTACAGCGCGGGTCCGCTGGTGCCCACGGCCCGGCCGAGTTCGTCGATGGTCACACCGCGGTAGCCGTGCGCGGCGAAGAGTTCGGCCGCCGCGCCCAGGATCGCGGTCCGGCGTTCGATCGTCGGCTTCGGCCCCATCCACCCCGCCTCTCGTCGACTCCGGGACGGCGCGCCGCCCCGGCTCTGGACACCTATGTTAGTAGTTACTAACATCACAAGCGTTAGTGAGCATTAACATCCCTCCACGAGAGGACACCATGAGCAGGGCATCCGTGCTCGGTTCGGCGGTCGACACCGCCGGGCCAGCGTTCGCCGCCAACGACGCGGCGAACCGCGCCCTCGCCCAGGAGCTGCGGGAGCGGATCGCCACCGCGGCCCTGGGCGGCCCCGAGAAGACCCGCGCCCGCCACGTCGAACGCGGCAAACTCCTGCCGCGCGACCGGGTCGACCTCCTCCTCGACCCCGGCTCCCCGTTCCTGGAGATCGCCCCGCTGGCGGCCTACGGGCTCTACGGGAAGGACGGACAGGACGCTCCCGGAGCCGGGATGATCGCGGGGGTCGGCCGGGTGGCCGGACGCCCGGTGGTCGTGGTCGCCAACGACGCCACGGTCAAGGGCGGCAGCTACTACCCGATGACGGTCAAGAAGCACCTGCGCGCGCAGGAGGTGGCGCTGCACAACCGGCTGCCGTGCGTCTACCTCGCCGACTCCGGCGGCGCGTTCCTGCCCATGCAGGACGAGGTGTTCCCCGACCGCGAGCACTTCGGGCGGATCTTCTACAACCAGGCCACCATGTCCAGGCTCGGCATCCCGCAGATCGCGGCCGTGCTCGGCTCGTGCACCGCCGGGGGCGCCTACGTCCCCGCGATGAGCGACGAGGCGGTCATCGTCCGCGAGCAGGGGACGATCTTCCTGGGCGGCCCGCCCCTGGTCAAGGCCGCCACCGGCGAGGTCGTCACGGCCGAGGAACTGGGCGGAGGCGACCTGCACTCGCGGGTCTCCGGCGTCACCGACCACCTCGCCGACGACGACGCCCACGCCCTCACCCTCGTGCGGCGCGTCGCCGACACCCTGGGCCCGCCCGAACCCCCGGCGTGGCAGACGCGCGAGCCGCGCCCGCCCGCGCTGGACCCGGAGGAGATGTACGGGGTCGTCCCGTCCGACACCCGCACCCCCTACGACGTGCGCGAGGTCATCGGCCGGATCGTCGACGGCAGCGAGTTCACCGAGTTCAAGGCGGAGTACGGCACGACCCTGGTCACCGGGTTCGCGCACCTGCACGGACACCCCGTCGGCATCGTGGCCAACAACGGCATCCTGTTCGCCGAGTCGGCGCTCAAGGGCGCGCACTTCATCGAACTGTGCGACCGGCGCGGCATCCCCCTGGTCTTCCTCCAGAACATCTCCGGGTTCATGGTCGGCCGCGACTACGAGGCGGGCGGGATCGCCAAGCACGGCGCGAAGATGGTCACCGCCGTGGCCTGTGCTCGCGTCCCGAAGTTCACCGTGGTCATCGGCGGATCGTTCGGCGCGGGCAACTACAGCATGTGCGGGCGGGCCTACTCCCCCCGCTTCCTGTGGATGTGGCCCAACGCCCGGATCTCCGTGATGGGTGGCGAACAGGCCGCGTCCGTGCTCTCCACCGTCCGCCGCGACCAGCTGACCGCGCGCGGCGAGGAGTGGTCGGCCGAGGACGAGGAGGCGTTCAAGGCGCCCATCCGCGACCAGTACGAGGAGCAGGGCAGCCCCTACTACTCCACCGCGCGCCTGTGGGACGACGGCGTCATCGACCCCGTCGACACCCGTGAGGTGCTCGCCATGGCCCTGTCCGCCGCCCGCCACGCGCCCCTGGAGCCGGTGGGCTACGGCGTCTTCCGGATGTGAGGAACCCGTGACCACGACCTCTGTACCGACGGTTCTCGTCGCCAACCGGGGCGAGATCGCCCTGAGAATCCTGCGCACGCTGCGGCGGATGGGGATCGGGTCGGTGGCGGTGTACACCGACGCCGACACCGACGCGCCGCACGCCCTGGCCGCCGACCGGGCCCTGCGGGTCGACGGCTACCTGAACGCCTCCGCGATCGTCGCCGCCGCGCTGGAGTCCGGGGCGACCATGGTCCACCCCGGCTACGGGTTCCTGTCGGAGAACGCCGACTTCGCCCGGGCCTGCGCGGACGCGGGCCTGGTGTTCGTCGGACCGCCCGCCGAGGCGATCGAGGCGATGGGCGACAAGATCCGCGCCAAGGACACCGTGGCCGCCGCCGGGGTGCCCGTCCTGGGCGGCTTCACCGAGAAGCCCGGACGCCCGATGCCCGACGACGAACTGCTAGCGGCCGCCGAGTCCACCGGCTACCCGCTGCTCATCAAGCCCTCCGCGGGCGGGGGCGGCAAGGGCATGCGGGCGGTCCACTCCCCCGACACGCTGGTCGCCGACGCCGCGGCCGCGCGCCGGGAGGCGCTGGCGTCGTTCGGGGACGCGACGCTGCTCGTCGAACGCCTCGTCCAGCGCCCCCGGCACATCGAGGTCCAGGTCCTGGCCGACGGCCACGGCACCGTCGTCCACCTGGGTGAACGCGAGTGCAGTCTGCAGCGCCGCCACCAGAAGGTGGTCGAGGAGGCGCCCTCGCCGCTGCTGACCGACGCCCAGCGCGAGCGCATGGGTCAGGCGGCGGTCGCCGCCGCCAAGGCGTGCGGGTACAGGGGAGCGGGGACGGTCGAGTTCATCGCCGAGGCCGGCGACGACGGCGAGCTGTCCTTCTCGTTCCTGGAGATGAACACCCGTCTCCAGGTGGAGCACCCGGTCACCGAGGAGGTCGTGACGATCGACGGCGCGCGCGGCGTCGACCTCGTCGAGCTCCAGGTGCGTGTGGCCCTGGGCGACCCGCTCCCGTTCGGCCAGGACGACGTGGGCTTCGAGGGGCACGCGGTGGAGGCGCGGATCTACGCCGAGGACGCCGACCGGGGCTTCCTGCCCAGCGGCGGGCCGATCCTGGCCCTGTCCGAGCCCTCCGGCCACGGGGTTCGGGTGGACTCGGGGATCGCCGAGGGCGGCGAGGTGACCTCCGCCTTCGACCCCATGCTCGCCAAGGTGATCACGTGGGGGCCCGACCGCGCCGAGGCGCTGCGCCGGATGGACGCGGCCCTGGCCGGGTACCTGCTGCTCGGCTGCGTCACCAACACCGCCTACCTGCGGCGCCTGCTGCGGCACCCGCGCGTGGTCGCCGGGGACCTGAGCACCGACCTGATCGCGTCCACCCCGCCCGAGCCCGCACCGGACCGTGTGCCGGAGGAGGTGTACGCGGCCGCCGCCCTGGACCACCAGCTGGACCTGGAGCCCGCCGCGACGGCCGACCGGTTCGCCGTCCCCGACGGATGGCGGATGGGCGGTCCCGCCTGGACGCGGTGGCGGCTGCGCGCGCCGCGACACGACTCCGCGGTCGTGTACGTGCGCCGTGTGGCGCCGGGATCGTACGAGGTCCGCGTGGACCAGGAGGGGGCCGCGCCGGAGCCGTCCGTCGAGGGGGGTGGAGCGCCCCCCACGGGCGATGGCGGGCGACGCGGGGGCGCCGTCGCCGCCCGTGCCCGCCGCTCGCCCGACGGACGGCGGCTGACCGTGACCCACGCGGGCCGGGTGCGCTCCTACACGCGCGCCCACGATCCGGCCACCGCCCACCGCTGGCTGGGCGCCGACGGCGTCGCCTGGACGCTGCACGAGGAGCCCGTGGCCGCCGCGCTGCGCGACGACGAGTCCGCCGCCGACGGCACCGTGCGCAGCCCGATGCCGGGGACGGTGCTCGCCGTCCCGGTCGAGGTCGGTCAGCGCGTCGCCGCGGGCACGCCGCTGGCCGTCGTCGAGGCCATGAAGATGGAGCACTCCGTGCCCTCCCCGATCGACGGGACCGTCACCGACGTGGCGGTCCGCCCGGGCGCGTCCGTGCCGATGGACGCCGTCCTGGTCACCGTCGAGCCCGACGGGGCGGGGGCCACCGCCGCCGACCCGTCCGATCCCGCCCCCGCCACCAGCGAGGAGACCACACCATGAACCGCCATGAACTGTCGACTGAGCACGAGGACCTGCGGGCCGCCGTCGAGGAGTTCGCCCGCAGCGAGGTCGCGCCCGTCATCGGCGACTTCTACGAGCGGAACGCCTTCCCGTACGAGATCATCGCCAAGATGGGGCGGATGGGGCTGTTCGGGCTGCCGTTCCCGGAGGAGTACGGGGGCATGGGCGGGGACTACTTCGCCCTGTGCCTGGCCCTGGAGGAGCTGGCCCGGGTGGACTCGTCGGTGGCCATCACGTTGGAGGCGGGGGTGTCGCTGGGCGCGATGCCGATCTTCCGGTTCGGCACCGAGGAGCAGCGCAAGACCTACCTGCCGAGGCTGTGCGCGGGCGAGGCGCTGGGCGCGTTCGGGCTGACCGAGCCGGACGGGGGCTCGGACGCGGGCGCGACCAAGACCACGGCGCGGCTGGAGGACGGGGAGTGGGTGATCGACGGGACCAAGTCGTTCATCACCAACTCCGGGACCGACATCACCGCGCTGGTGACGGTGACGGCGGTGACGGGTCGGCGCGAGAACGGGAAGCCGGAGATCTCGACCATCCTGGTCCCCGCGGGGACGCCGGGGTTCTCGGTGGGACAGAAGTACTCGAAGGTGGGGTGGAACGCCTCCGACACCAACGAGCTGGTGTTCGAGGGGTGCCGGGTGCCCGAGGCCAACCTCGTGGGCGAGCGCGGGCGCGGGTACGCGCAGTTCCTGCGGATCCTCGACGAGGGGCGGATCGCGATCGCCGCACTGTCGGTGGGACTGGCGCAGGGGTGCGTGGACGAGAGCGTGCGCTACGCCCACGAGCGGAGCGCGTTCGGGCACCACATCGGGGAGTACCAGGCGATCCAGTTCAAGATCGCGGAGATGGAGGCGCGGGCGCACACGGCGCGGCTGGCCTACTACGACGCCGCGTCGCGGATGCTGGCGGGCGAGCCGTTCAAGAAGGAGGCGGCGATCGCCAAGCTGGTGGCCTCCAACGCGGCCATGGACAACGCGCGCGACGCCACGCAGGTGTTCGGCGGGTACGGGTTCATGAACGAGTACCCGGTGGGGCGGTTCTACCGCGACGCCAAGATCCTGGAGATCGGCGAGGGCACCAGCGAGGTGCAGAAGATGCTCATCGCCCGTGAGCTGGGGCTTCCCGCCTGATCGAGGGCAAGAAGAGGCCCCCGGAACCAGCGATTCCGGGGGTCTGTTCCGTCTATGTTCCGTTCGGCTGATCCGGGGGCCGGAACCGTTCGTCCACCGCGCGGCGGATGCGGTCCTCCGAGCGGGGCGTGCCCGGGCCGAGCGCAGCCCGTGGCCGGTTCCGGTCACGGGGAAGGCCCCGGGGCGGCGGGGGCGACCGGGAGGGGTGACAAGCCCCCGCAATCGGCACAGAATGGACCCGAACGGCCAGTGGGGCCCGACCGGCTCCCACGCCCGATCCGCGTCCAGCGGCCCCCGCCACGGGTACGAGGTCGTCCCACGTTCCCCAGCCGGAGGAGACACCGGATGGAAGGCGCTCTGTCGCTGGTCGCACTGGTGGCCGTCGTGGTGTCGGCCGGAGCGATCACGGTCGCCGCGCATTTCCGCAAGGACCGTGCGGCCGCGCTGCGGGCCTGGGCGCGCGCGCACGGATGGCACTACACCGACAATCATCCGCGCCCGTTGGAGGACACGGTGCTGCCCTGCACGGTCCACGGCCAGCACGCGCGGTCCCAGCACGTGCTCACCGGGCGGCGCGGGGCGTACCTGGTGACCGCGTTCGAGTACACGCACCCGGCGACGGCGGCCGACCGGCGGGGTACCGGCCGCTCCCGGCACACCTACCGGATCGTGGCCGTACGCACTCCGGGGCCCAACGCCGAACTGGAGATCCGTCGGCGCGTGGAACCCCGATCCGCGACCGGGGGCGACCCCGACCGCGTCGACACGGTGTTCGACGCCGCCTTCCAGACCACGGGCAGCGACTCGGCCTTCACCCGATCGGTGCTCGATCCGGCCACCAGGAAGTGGCTGCTGGCCGACGCCCGGTCCCGCTCCCTGCCCGTGCGCTTCTCCGGCGACCACGTCCTGACCTGGGCGCCCATGCGACTGGACCCCGATCGGGCGCTCACCGCCGCCGACTACCTCGTCGAGCTCGTGGATCGCGTGCCGTCGACGGCGTGGAACGGACGCACGACCGGGCGCTGACCCTCGCCGGGTCACGTCACCAGTGTGTACGTGGGCCGGAACACGCCGTACCGCGCGTGAAGGCGGGATAAAATCCGGCTTGCCCCAACGCACAAGGAGTACCACCCCCATGAGCGATCCCAACGCCACGCACAGCATCTCTCGGGCGGAGCTCTTCCGGGACGACGACGAGGAACAGACCGCGCCGGACCCCAACGCCACGCACAGCATCTCGCGCGAGGAGCTGTTCCGCGACGCCGAGCCGCTGGCGCCCCGGAACGACCGCTAGGACGGGGGCCCGCCTCGGATGAGGCAGGCGACGGCGCGGCGGAAAACCTCGGGCACGATTCCCTCGGGCACGCACCCACCCCCGACGCGCGTCGCCGGTCGGCCTCCCGGGGGCGGCCTCCGAGAACGGCGAACGCCCACCCGGGTCGGTCCGGGTGGGCGTTCACCTGCGCGATCGGCGGCCCACCCGCCTCCCGCGTCACCGATCTCTCGTCGCTACGCCCTACCGCCGCTCGCGCACGGCGGCCACGATCTCGGCGACCGCCTCGTCGACCGGCACACCGTTGTTCTGCGACCCGTCGCGGTAGCGGAAGGACACCGCGTTCTTGCTGATGTCCTCGTCTCCGGCCAGCAGCATGAAGGGCACCTTCTGCTTCTGGGCGTTGCGGATCTTCTTCTGCATCCGGTCGTCGCTGGCGTCCACCTCGATCCGGATGCCCTCCGCCCGCAGCTTGGCCTCGACCTCGCGCAGGTACGGGACGTGCTCGTCGGCGATCGGGATGCCGACCGCCTGGACCGGGGCCAGCCAGGCCGGGAAGGCGCCCGCGTAGTGCTCCAGCAGCACGGCGAAGAACCGCTCGATGGAGCCGAACAGGGCGCGGTGGATCATCACCGGGCGCTGGCGGGTGCCGTCCGCGGCGGTGTACTCCAGGTCGAACCGCTCGGGCAGGTTGAAGTCCAGCTGGATGGTGGACATCTGCCAGGTCCGGCCGATGGCGTCCTTGGCCTGCACCGAGATCTTCGGGCCGTAGAACGCGGCGCCGCCCGGGTCCATGACCAGTTCCAGACCCTGCTTCTCGGCGGCCTGGCGCAGGGTGTCGGTGGCCTCGGCCCAGACGTGGTCGTCGCCGATGTACTTCTCCGGGTCCTTGGTGGACAGCTCCAGGTAGAAGTCGTCGAGACCGTAGTCGCGCAGCAGGTCCAGCACGAAGGTCAGCAGCGAGTCGAGCTCGTCCGCCATCTGCTCCTTGGTGCAGTAGATGTGCGCGTCGTCCTGGGTGAAGCCCCGGGCGCGGGTGAGGCCGTGCACCACACCGGACTTCTCGTACCGGTAGACGGTCCCGAACTCGAACAGGCGCAGCGGCAGTTCACGGTAGGAACGCCCGCGCGCGTCGAAGATCAGGTTGTGCATGGGGCAGTTCATCGGCTTCAGGTAGTAGTCCTGACCGCCGTCGAGCTGCATGGGGGGGTACATGCCGTCCGCGTACCAGTCCAGGTGCCCCGACTTCTCGAACAGAGCGCTCTTGGTGGCGTGCGGCGAGTAGACGAACTCGTAGCCGCCCCGTTCGTGCCGCTGGCGCGAGTAGTCCTCCATCACCCGGCGGATGACCCCGCCCTTGGGGTGGAAGACTGCCAGGCCCGACCCGATCTCGTCGGGGATGGAGAACAGGTCCAGCTCGGCCCCGAGCTTGCGGTGGTCGCGCTTCTCCGCCTCCTCCAGGAAGGTCAGGTAGGCCTTGAGCGCGTCCTTGGACTCCCAGGCGGTGCCGTAGACCCGCTGGAGCTGGGGGTTGGTCTCCTTGCCGCGCCAGTAGGCGGCGGCGGTGCGCATGAGCTTGAACGCCGGGACGACCTTGGTGGTGGGCAGGTGCGGCCCACGGCACAGGTCCTTCCAGCACTGCTCCCCCGTGCGCGGGTGGATGTTGTCGTAGATGGTGAGCTCGCCCGAGCCGACCTCGACGCCCGCGCCCTCGGCGGCCTGGGCCGCGTCGCTGCCCTTGATGTCGATCAGTTCGAGCTTGTACGGCTCGGTGACCAGTTCCGCGCGGGCCTCCTCGTCGGAGACGACCCGGCGGTCGAAGCGCTGCCCCTGCTTGACGATCTGCTGCATCTTCTTCTCGATGCTCTTCAGATCGGCCGGGGTGAAGGGTTCGGCGACGTCGAAGTCGTAGTAGAAGCCGTTCTCCACGGGCGGACCGATACCCAGCTTGGCCTCGGGGAAGAGCTCCTGGACCGCCTGGGCGAGGATGTGCGCGGTGGAGTGGCGCAGGATCGCCCGCCCCTCCTCGGAGTCGATGGCGATGGGCTCGACCACGTCGCCGTCGGCCAGCTCCCGGGTGAGGTCGCGCGGCTCGCCGTTGACCATGGCCGCGATGACGGTCCTGCCGTCGGCCTCCAGGGCCTCCCCCGCCGTGGTCGTGGCCGCCACCGCACGCGGGGTTCCGGCGAGGGTGATGTGCAGCTCAGGCGCGGCGGACACGGTGACTCCTAGGGATACGTGGTTGGTGATCTGCGCCGACGCCGCCTCGTGGGGGCGGCCAGGCGTTTCGCGTCCGATGGTATCGGCTCCGCGTGGGCGGCGCTTCGCGTTGTCCACAGGCCGACGGGGGCCTCTGGCGACGCCCCGTGCGCGCTGGCACGGTGGGTTTCGGGCCGGACCGCGCCCTCGGCCGCGGGGCCGGAGAGCACCGACCTCACCCCGGTCCGCGGACGAGGTCGGGGGTCCTGGTGGAGGATTCGGTCACGTGATTTCGGATACCGGCGACCACGTCCGGACGCACCCGTACGAAGGCGGAGGAAGGCAGCCAATGACCGATCCCCACCGAATCTGTCATGGATCGTCACGATATTCCCGGGATCCGTGACGGGCCCCCTGTGGAGCATTGATCCCGTCCCCGAGATCGGTGACAATCAGCTGACAGCCGATCGCCGCCCCTGCCCGATCCGAATCCGCCCACTCACTCCGACCGAATACTGTGAGCGCATGTCACCGAGCCCTTCCCACGGTCCGCCGGCCCCGGAGACATCCCCCATCCCTGCTCGAGTTCGCCGTTGGCGACGGCTGCGGGCGCGGTTCCGACTCTTTCGGCGACACATGCACGCGCACCCGGCCCTCCACCTCACCTGGCGCGTCGTCATCACCACGGTCGGCGTTCTCGTGATCGTGGCCGGGCTCGCCATGATGGTGGCCCCCGGACCGGGAGCCGCCTCGGTCATCCTCGGCCTGTTCATCCTCAGCACCGAGTTCCACTGGGCCCACCGCCTGCTGCGCCCGGCGCGCACGTGGTTCCGCCGAGCCGAGCGGTACGGCAACCGCGTCAGGGAGGAGCTCCTGCGCCGCCTGCGCGCCCGCCGTGCGGCGAGGAAGGGCCTCGTCACCCCGGACCCCGACTAGCCACCGACCGCGCGCGTCGCGGCTCACGAGCGCCGTGGACCACGGGCCCACGGGTCAGGGGAGGGCCCGGTGACGGCAAAGAAGTGAGTCAAGGGACGGTCACACGAAAGAAGGGACCGGCCCCGTCTGACACGGAGCCGGTCCCTTCGGCGTGTGGGCGATACTGGACTCGAACCAGTGACCTCGTCGGTGTGAACGACGCGCTCTAGCCAACTGAGCTAATCGCCCTGAGCTGCTGCCCCGTCCGCCCTGTCGGCCGGACAAGAAAGACTCTAGCGCATCTTCGGGGGTGGTCGCCCCGCGTGCCCGGCGCCCCCACCGAACCAAGGTGTGTGACGGAGGCCACATTCAAGCCCCGACGTGTACGCGACGCTGGTACGACGCGGCGCCGATCCCCGTTCCGGGAAGGAGATCCCGCCCCCGTGGAACCCACGAGGACCCCCATCTCATTACCCTGACGTGACGTGGGCCACCCGACATTGGGAAATCTTTGGTTTCCCCTGGTCATTACAGTGACGAAGGATCGGGCAGCCGCCATGCGGCACGCTGGCCCCACAGAGCGGACAGCGCGGCCTCCGGTCCCACCCGACCAAGAAAGTCTCCGTACTCTCGTCATAGTCCGCGGACGGCCGCGTTGGAGCGAGTGAGACGGCAACCGACCCGCGCCGCAACAGCAGGGCCGGACGAGAAAAGGTTTGGCGAACATGAACAGTAGCGACACCACTGCCACCGCCGAGCTGGGCCTGCGGCTCGTGGTCCCCGAACGCACCTCGGTTCCCCTGGTCGCGCGACTCGACTACAGCGCGGACGACCCGTACGCGATCCGAGTCGCCTTCCACACCGGCGAGGACGACCCCGTCGAGTGGATCTTCGCCCGCGAGCTCCTCACCGTCGGCATCGTGCGCCCGGTGGGCGAGGGCGACGTCCGCGTGTGGCCCTCCAAGGACGACAACGGGGACCGGACCGTGAGCATCTCGCTCTCCTCCCCCTTCGGGCAGGCCGAGTTCGACACCCAGGTCTCGCCGCTGGCCGAGTTCCTCCACCGGACCTACGAGATCGTGCCCGCCGGCCAGGAGCCCACGTTCGTGGACCTGGACGAGGAGATCCAGCGGCACCTGAGCTCCTGACCCTCCTCCGCCCCATACGACTGGGGGGACGGCGCGGCCGCGCCGTCCCCCCAGTCGTGTCCGCGGCCCCTCAGGGGTCGATGTCGGCCGCGGCGCGCTCCAGGAACGCCGAGCGCGCCTTCGTGGTGACCGGTCCGGGCCCGCTGGAGATCTCGCGCCCGTCGACGCGCAGGATCGCCTGGACGTCGCGCCCGGTGGACGTCAGGAAGGCCTCGGAGATCTCGGGGAGACGGTCCATGGGCACGTCCTCCTCCTCTCCGCCGAACCACTCCAGGACGAGTTCGCGCGTGATCCCCGCCAGGGGCCCGGCGGACAGCGGCGGGGTGACCAGCCTGCCGTCCAGGACCACGAAGACGTTGCTGCCGGTGCCCTCGCACAGGTTGCCGCTCACGTTGCGGAAGACGGCCTCGGAGGCGCCCCTGTCCTTCGCGTACGCGAGCGCGCGCACGTTGTCGGCGTAGGAGGTGGTCTTCAGGCCCGCCAGGGCGCCGAACTCGTTCCGCGGCCAGGGGGCGAGCGCGACGTCCGTCGTGGGCGCGATCGCGGGGAACGGACTGACGGCGACGATCGCCGTCTGCTCACCCGCGACGCGGTCCGAACCCAGCGGCCCGGTCCCGTCGGTGACGGTGATCCGCACCCGGGCGTCGGCGATCTCGGGGTTGGCCGCCAGCGCCCGGCCCACGCCGTCCGCGATCAGGTCCAGGTCCGGCTCGGCCAGACCGAGGCCCACCGCCGAGCGGGCCAGCCTGCGCAGGTGGCGGGTGAGCGCGAACGGGCGCCCCTCCTGGGCGCGGACGGTCTCGAAGACACCGTCGCCGACCGTGATCCCGTGGTCGAACACGGGAATGAGCGCCTCGCGCTCGTCCACGACCGCGCCGGGGCCGAACCCGGCACCCGCGATCCACACCTTCATCCCTACCCCCAAGTCCTCGTACGCCCGAGCGGGCGGTGACACACCGTCGATCCTGCCACCCCCGTCCGACCTGCGTCGCGGGCTCCCCCGTCCCCGTACCCGCGCGGGCCGCACGTTGGCAAGCCCCGTGTCCGGCACCGGCCGCCGGTCTACTTTCGAAACCGCCGCACACACGCCATCACCACTGGTCACAGGTACCGGCTCACCGCTCCGGCCCACCCCGGTCACGCTCTTTGGTCCAGACAGATAAGTTACGAATGACTATCATCTGGGCAACGCTTATGCGGGACCGGCGCGCGCTGTCGAACGCCACCCCCAACCGGGCACGTCAGCCGCGCCCCGTGCGCGAGTCCCCGTCACGCCCGACCGACTGACAGAGCAAAAGAGAGCCATGACCCCACCGAGCACTGCACGTGGAGAACTCAGCTGGCTGCTGGACGATCTCCTCACCCGCGCCTCCGGTACGCAGCACGCGATCGTCCTGTCCACCGACGGACTCCTCATGGCCACCTCCAGTGGGCTGGATCGTCCGGCGGCGGAGCACCTGTCCGCGATCGCCTCGGGGCTGCACAGCCTCGCGGGCGGGGCGAGCAAGCAGTTCTCCGCCGGCGGCATCCGCCAGAGCATCATCGAGATGGACCGCGCCTTCCTCTTCGTGGCCGCCGCGGGCGAGGGAGCCTGCATGGCGTTGATGTCGGACGCCGACAGCGACGTCGGCCTCATCGCCTACGAGATGAACAAGGTGATCGAGAGGGTCGGCCAGTACCTCTCGGCGCCGCCGCGTCCCGACATGCCGTCCACGCCCGCGCACGTGGAGAAGTAGGGAGCGCCGTCGGACGGGGGCGGGACAGGGGCGCGGGTCCTGCCTCGGCGGGGCGTGAGCACGCCTGGGGATACTCGATTTCGCGCTTGGCCGGGAATCCGCTAGAGTTCTTCTCGCAGCGAGCGGGGCGGTCGGCAGGACCGGCCGGACCGGAGGAGCTCGCCGCGCGGACGTGGCTCAGTTGGTAGAGCATCACCTTGCCAAGGTGAGGGTCGCGGGTTCGAATCCCGTCGTCCGCTCGGAAAGGGTGTGGTTCCCCTTCGGGGTGAACCGCACCGGTCCGGGCCCAGCCCGGACCACACGCGGACGTGGCTCAGTTGGTAGAGCATCACCTTGCCAAGGTGAGGGTCGCGGGTTCGAATCCCGTCGTCCGCTCGAGGAGGCCCGCACGGGTCGGAGCAAGGCCCTCGTGCCCTTCTTTGCCGGAGTGTCCGAGTGGTTGAGGTAAGGGACTGCAAATCCCTGCACACGGGTTCGATTCCCGTCTCCGGCTCCATGGACCTCATCCCCCAGATGAGGGCGGTTAGCTCAGTTGGTTAGAGCGCTACCTTGACACGGTAGAGGTCACAGGTTCGAATCCTGTATCGCCCACTCGACTTTGAGACGACTCTGCTCGCGCGTGACCGCGCTCGCCGGGTCGTCTCGTCATTTCCTCTGGAGGACGACCCCCAGACCCCCGCAACTCAACTCTGAGACGGCCCTGCTCGCGCGTGACCGCGCTCGCCGGGTCGTCTCGTCATGTCCCCGGGAGGACGGCAGCGGATCCCCTCCCCGGCTCGGGGCGACCCGTTCCGTCGCCGACCGCGGGCGACTACGCCGTACGGTCGAGGAAGTCGGCGACCAGCGGCGCGATCTCCGGCAGCCTCTCCTCCAGCGCGAAGTGGCCGGTGTCGAACAGGTGCAGCTCGGCGTCGGGCACGTCGCGCAGGTAGGCGTGGGCGCCGGGCGCGGGGAAGAAGGGGTCGTTCGCGCCCCAGGTGATCAGCGTGGGCGGGGTGTGATCGCGCAGCCACGCCTGCCAGCGGGGATAGGCCGCGATGTTGCTCCGGTAGTCGTAGGCCAGCGCGAGCTGGGCCTCCTGCCGCTCGGGCAGGTCCAGGAAGTGCTGGTCGAGCAGCCAGCCCTCCGGGGCGACCAGTTCCGGCGATCCGGTGCCGCCCTCGTACTGGGCCCGGGTCGCGGGCAGGGTGAACAGGTCGCGGATGGTCCGTTCCGCGCCCGGGGTGTCCGGGGTCAGCGCGGTGAACGCGCGGGCCGCGTCGGACAGCCCCTCCTCGTAGGCGTTGCCGTTCTGCACGATGAGCCCGGCGACGCGTTCGGGCCTCCGCAGCGCGAGTCGGAAGCCCACCGGCGCGCCGAAGTCGAACAGGTACATCGTGAACCGGGTGAGCCCGAGGCGGTCGACGAAGCCCTCGACGGTGTCGGCGAGCGCGTCGAAGGAGTAGGTGAACCGCCCGTCCGGCACCTCGGTGTGCCCGAAACCGGGGTAGTCCGGGGCGATCATCCGGTACCGCGTGCCCAGGGCGTCGATCAGCCGCCGGTACTGGTGTGAGGCGGACGGGAATCCGTGGAGCAGCAGCAGGACGGGGGCGTCCGACCGCTCCGGCAGCGACTCCCGGTAGAAGACCCGCACTCCCCGGACGTCGACGAACCGGTGTGCGGTCCGGGCGATGGGCGCGGGTGCGGCGGTGGTGTTCGTGGGCATGGGGGTGTCCTCCGTGTCGGTGTGCCTCCGTTCTAGTGGATTGCGAGCTAATGGGTCAATGGAAAACTAGCCATTAGTTTGTGTCGCCTCGACACGTCGCCCGATGAACCTCAGCCCCACCACGACCGCCACCCCGCACACGGCGAGCGCCGCCCACCAGGGCAGGCCGAGTCCGACGGGCAGCAGCCCCAGGACGATCACCACCGCCGCCACGAAGAGCGCGTACGGCAGCTGCGTGCGCACGTGGTCGATGACGTCGCACTGGGAGGCGAGGGAGGATATGACCGTGGTGTCGGAGATCGGCGAACAGTGGTCGCCCCACACCGACCCGGCCAGGATCGTCGAGACCGAGGCGAACAGGATGGGGTGGCCGTCGGGCGCGGCCAGCCCGTTGGCCTCCAGGGCGGCCCAGGCCAGCGGGACCGCCAGCGGGGTCAGGATGCCCATGGTTCCCCAGCTCGTGCCGGTGGCGAAGGCGACCGCGGCGGCGATGACGAACAGCAGGGCGGGGAGGAGGAAGAGCGGGATCGCCTCGCCGAGCGTGCCCGCGATGAACTCGGCGGTGCCCAGCTGGGCGGTGAGGGCGGACAGCGCCCAGGCCAGCGTCAGGATGATGACCACGTACAAGACGGACTTGACGCCCGCGAACCAGGCGTCGACGATCTCGCCCATCGTGAGGATCCGCTGCCCCATGCTCATCGCGGCCGCGACGATCAGACCCAGCAGCGAGCCCCACAGCAGCGACGAGAACGGGTCCCCGTCACCGACCACCTCGATGACGGTCTCCCCCTCGCCCGTCGCGAGCAGTCCGACGACCGTGGTGACGACCAGGACCAGGATCGGGATCAGCGCGTTGACCAGCCTGCGCGGCGCCTCCTCGGCGGGGGCGAGATCGTCGATCCCGCCCTCCCCGATGCCGAGGTGCGACCCCTCCCGCAGGACCTCGCCCGTGGCGCGCGCCCGGCGCTCGGCGGCCAGCATCGGCCCGAAGTCGCGGCCGGTGAGGGCGACCGCGAAGACGAGGACGATCGCCAGGATCGGGTACAGCGCGTACCGCAGGGACTCGACGAAGACCGTAAAGCCGTTCATCGCCAGTCCGGTCCCGGCGACGGCGTCGTCGATCAGCACCACCTGGAAGCCGATCCACGTGGACAGCAGCGCCAGCGTGGCCACCGGCGCGGCCGTGGAGTCGACGATGTACGACAGCTTCTCCCGGGACACGTTCAACCGGTCCAGGATCGGGCGCATCGTGTTGCCCACGACCAACGTGTTGGCGTAGTCGTCGAAGAAGACGGCCACGCCCAGCCCCGCGGTGGCGGTCTGTCCCCCGCGCGGGGTGCGCGCCCAGCGGGTCACCACGCGCACGATGCCGTCGGTGCCGCCGTTCTTGCGGATCACCCCCACCAGGCCGCCGATCATCAGCGTGAACACCACGATCATGACGTGGTCGGGGTCGGCGAGCGCCTCGACCGTGTACACGCCCGCCGAGTCGAGCAGCGAGGTCAGGAGCCCGATCGGCGACAGCCCCTCCAGGAGCCAGGCCCCCAGCCAGATGCCCGCGAACAGGGCGGGCAGGATCTGGCGGGTCGCCAGCGCCAGCCCGATCGCCAGCACCGGCGGCAGGATCGACCACCAGCGCCCCGTCCCCAGACCGTCCGCCTCCTGCGTGGTGTCGGCGAGCCCGGGAGCGACGCCCGCCGCGGAGACGAACGCGCCCAGGGCGACCACCGCGACGACCGCGAACGCCAGGGCTCCGCCCCGGCTCCGCCATCTCCCGGGGCGCGGCGCGCGGGCCTTCCGGTCGTCATCCTCCGTGGTCGGTCTGATCCGCGTCATGGCCGTTCCTTCTGGTGGGCGACGTGGCCCGAGTGTTCTCAGGGACTCCTGAGAAGTCAGGGACTCCTGAGAAGAATGTCGCCCACCGTGGCGCGGTGATCACCGAACGGCCGCGCGAGTCGTGCGGTTCGGGGCTGATTTTTACCTGACGCGCCCAACGTGCACGTGTTCGCTACCGACAAGTAACCCGCTGGTGCCCGGTTAGCGTCCTGGGATGGTCAGGCTGTGCCCTCGTGTACAGACGTATCGCCCCCATGATTCTCGCCGCACTCATCCCCCTCCTCGTCACGGCCGCCCCCGTCTCGGCCGACGACGGACGGGCACCCCGTATCGCCACCTACAACGCGTACCTCCTGCCCACGGCGCTGTACCCGAACTGGGGCCAGTCGATCCGAGCCGACCTCATCGTCCAGGACGGCGTCGTGTCCGGACAGGACGTGGTCGTCCTCCAGGAGCTCTTCGACAACTCCTCCGCCGCGATCCTGCGCGCGGGGATCGCCCAGGAGTACCCGCACGGCACCCCCGTGGTCGGACGCTCGCGCGACGGTTGGGACGCGACGACCGGATACCGGCCCCACACCACGACCAACGGCGGGGTGAGCATCCACAGCACCTGGCCGATCACCCGCCAGGAGCAGCACATCTTCACCCGCTCCTGCGGGTCCGACTGGTTCGCCAACAAGGGCTTCGCCTACGTGGAGCTCGACACCCCGGACGGCCCCCTGCACGTCCTGGGCACCCACATGCAGTCCGAGGACGGCGCGTGCTCCGAGGGCCAGGACGAGGAGATCCGCACCCACCAACTGGGGCAGATCCGCGACTTCGTCGACGCCACCCTCCCCGACGACGAACCCGTCTACCTCGCGGGCGACCTCAACATCGTCGGCGGCGGCCAGGAGTGGGACCACGCGCTCAAGCGGCTCGACGCCGTCGAGCCGACCCACGCGGGCGCACCCTTCTCCTGGGACACCGAGACCAACTCCATCGCCGAGTACAACTACCCGGACTGGTCGCCGGAGCACCTCGACCACGTCCTGCCGATCCGCAACGCCGCCGCTCCCACGTCCTACGTCAACGAGACCCGTGACGTGCACAGCGAGCCGTGGACGGTCTGGTCGTGGGGCCGGTCCTACACCTACGAGGACTACTCCGACCACTACCCCGTCTTCGGCGGCTAGCGCCCACCGTTCCCGAGGGGCACGCACCGGAAGGTCCGGGGCGTGCCCCCGCCGTGCGGGCGCACCGTCGGCGCGCCGTCGGCCGATCCGGGGTCAGGACCGCTCGGCCACCCTCCAGGGCATGAGCTCCTCGCTCAGCGACCGGGACAGCGGCGCGGCGAGCTCGGCCAGCTCCGCGCAGCCGTCCGCGCCCAGGGCCGCGTAGGGTGCGAGCGCGAGACGGTCGGTGGCCTCCTCGATCTCGTCCCTGCGCCGCCGCCCCTCGGGGGTCAGCGCCGGGTCCGGCTCGTCGGTGAACCAGCCCCGCTCCCGCAGCCGGTCGGTGGCCGCGTCCCACTCCTCGTCCGACCACGCCCGGGTGGCCTTCAGCAGCTTCGTCGGCGGAGCGGTCCCGGTCACCGCGTGCGAGACCAGCGCCTCCAACCCGCTCAGGCCCGCCATGACGAGCGCGGCGGTGTGGCCGTCGCCGCGGTACTCGCGCAACCGCGTCTGCGCGTGCCACAGGACCATGTGCGGTTCCTCGGGCCAGGGCAGGGCGGCGTGGGCGGCGTAGAGCGGACGGCCGCTGACGTCGTCCGCCACGGCCTCCGCGGCGCGGCGGGCGAGTTCGGCCGCGCGCGCCGTCTCGGGCGAGTCCACCGTGTCGCCCAGAACGCGGCGCACGGTCGCGTCGACGGCCGCGTGGCGCGCGGCGAGCAGCCGCTCGGGCGGAGCCGAGTCCCAGAGCTGGGGGACGACCGCGCGGACGGCCTCGGGGTTGAAGTTGTAGAAGGTGGCGGCCACGACCTCGGCCGACACCGGCCCCATCGCGGCCGCGCGGGGGCCGAAGTAGGCCGCCCAGGCCTTCAGGCCCAGCTCCTCGTAGGCCGCCTTGGCCTCGGGCGAGAAGTAGATCATGGAGTGGTAGGGCTCCAGGGCCTGCCAGGCGCGTCGGGCCTCGCCCGCGCTCACCGACCCCCCGGCGGTGTCGTGGTGGTTCATGGAACGCGTTTCTCCTCTCGGCACGGGCTGGGCCGCACCGGAAGGAAAAATACCGACCGGAAGGTATGGGGGTCAACGGAGCCGGTACGCGCCCTGTGGACAACCCGGGACGACCCGCCTAGCCGACGATCGGGCGCTCCTCGGGGAGATCGTAGCGACGCGGGTGACGGCGCAGCGCCAGGGCCGAGGCGAGCGTGATCGGACCGATGCGGCCCGCGAACATGAGCAGCACGAGCAGCATCTCGCCCGCCGGCGGCAGCTCCGCCGTGATGCCCGTGGACAGCCCGACCGTGCCGAACGCCGACGTCACCTCGAACAGGATCTGGTCCAGCGTGAACGGGGTGAGGATCATCAGCGCCAGGGTGGAGGTCATGACCAACCCGAGGGAGAGCAGCACCACCGTGATGGCCTGCTCGGCGACGCCCGCGCCCAGTCGGCGCCCGGCCACGTGCACGCTCGGCTCCCCGCGCACGTTGGTGTAGACCACGAAGGCCAGCAGCGCGAAGGTGGTCACCTTGATGCCCCCCGCGGTTCCGGCGCTGCCGCCCCCGATGAACATCAGGACGTCGGTGACCAGCAGGGTCGAGGTGTTCATCGCACCGAAGGGGAGGCTGTTGAACCCGGCCGTGCGGGGCATGACCGCCTGGAAGAACGCCGCGAGCAGCTTCGCCGGCGGATCGAGCCCGCCCATGGTCGCCGGGTTGCGCCACTCCAGGGCGAGGAAGGAGACGAACCCGACCGCCAGGAGCACGGCGGTGGTGGTCAGCGTGATCCTGGCGTGCAGCGACCACACCCACCGCGACGGCTCCCCCGCGCGACGGGAGAAACGCCACAGCTCCAGCCAGACGGGGAAGCCCAGACCGCCCGCGACGACCGCGAGCGCCACGGGCACGCAGATCCACGGGTCGACCGCGTACCCCTCCAGGCTGTCGGAGAACAGGGCGAACCCGGCGTTGTTGAAGGACGACACCGAGTGGAAGACCCCGAGGTAGGCGGCGTGGCCCAGGGACTCCCCGTAGCCGAGCCACCAGCGCGCCGTGAGGGCGGCGGCGAGAATCGCCTCGGCCACGACCGTCACCAGGAGGATGCCCGTCGTCAGCTGCCGCACGTCGCCCAGGGTCAGGGCCTTGGCCTCCGACCGGGTGCGCACGGCCATGCGCAGACCCAGTTTCCGGCCGACCACCAGCGTCAGCACCGTGGCCAGCGCCATGATGCCGAAACCGCCGACCTGGATCAGCGCGAGGATCACGACCTCGCCGAACGTGGACCAGTGTCCGGAGGTGTCGACGACCACCAGCCCCGTCACGCAGACCGCCGACGTCGCCGTGAACAGCGCTTCGACGAACGGGGTCGCCTCCCCCGTCTGCGTGGCGATCGGCAGCGACAGCAGGGCCGTGCCGACCAGGATGGCCAGGGCGAACGCCCCCGCGGTCAGCTGGGGCGGCTTCGCCCAGCCGGACAACCCCTGGAGGCGCCGGTTCATCCTGGTGGCCAGTCTCCTGCCGGTGGGGGAGGGACGCGACCGCCCCCGCCCCTCCCGCGCCTCCCCCACGCCTGGCCTCCGAGTTCCCCTTGGGTGGCGCCGACGCCACACACGCTCGGACGATGGTACGCCCAGCCGCGGCGGCGCGGGTCGGTCGGTACGCCTTGACCTGGAGCGCACTCCAGGTCCTACCGTTCTCGGCATGACGACACCACAGCAGACGATCGGATCCGGGTTCGGCGCGCGCAGCACGGCGGAGGAGGTGCTGGAGGGAATCGACCTCTCCGGCCGGACCGCCGTGGTGACCGGCGGGTACTCCGGCATCGGACTGGAGACGACCAGGGCGCTGGCCGGGGCGGGCGCCCGGGTCGTGGTGCCCGCCCGCAGGCCGGAGTCCGCCCAGGCGGCGGTGGAGGGGATCGACGGCGTCGAGGTCGACGCCCTGGACCTGGCCGACCTGGAGAGCGTGCGCGCCTTCTCCGACCGGTTCCTGGCCACCGGCCGCGCCATCGACGTCCTCATCGCCAACGCCGGTGTCATGGCCTGTCCCCAGTGGACGGCCGGACCGGGCTGGGAGTACCAGTTCGCCGTCAACCACCTCGGACACTTCGCCCTCGCCAACCGCCTGTGGCCCGCCCTCGCCGACGGCGGCGGCCGGGTCGTGTCGGTGTCCTCGGCCGGCCACCACACCTCGCCGATCCGCTGGGACGACCCCTGGTTCGCGCGGGGCTACGACCGCTGGAAGGCCTACGGCCAGGCCAAGACGGCCAACGTGCTCTTCGCCGTCCAGCTCGACCGGCTGGGCGCGCCCTCCGGGGTCCGGGCCTTCTCCCTGCACCCGGGGGCGATCATCACGCCGCTGCAGCGGCACATGACCACGGAGGAGATGGTCGCGGCCGGGTGGGTCGACGAGGAGGGGAACACGGTCGATCCCGTGTTCAAGACCCCCGAACAGGGCGCCGCCACCCAGGTGTGGGCGGCCACCTCGCCGAAGCTGGCCGGGATGGGCGGCGCGTACTGCGAGGACTGCGACGTCTCGGTGCCCGCCGGGACCGACGACACCCGCCCCGGGGTGAGGGACCACGCTCTCGACCCCGGGCAGGCCGAGCGGCTCTGGGCCTTCTCCGCCGAGCTGACGGGGGTCGACGCGTTCGCCTGAGCCGGGACGGGACGGAACGTCCGCGGGCCGCGACCACCGGGGACGCGGCCGGAGCGACTTTGCCGGATCGGTGACGGACGCGGGAGTCCCCGTGACCGACCCTGTCCGATGATGATCGGGGGCACGCGTCGTGCGCGCCCGGCTGTGACACCCGTTGAGCCGTGCCCGGGGCCCGACATCCGCCCGGCACGGCCGGTTAGGAGCACGCCATGCGGACGACATCCGCCAACGGCTGGCAGTTCTTCGTCGCGACACTCATGATCGTCATCGGCGCCGTCAACATCGTGCAGGGCGTGGTCGCGCTCATGACCCCCGGTTTCTACGCGGTCACGGAAGCCGGCATGCTCGTGTGGGAGTACGGGGCCTGGGGCGCCCTCCTCGCGCTGTGGGGCGCCGTCCTCGTCGTCGCCGGCCTCGCCGTGCTGTCGGGCAGCACCTGGGCCCGGGTGTTCGGCGTCGTCCTCGCCTCGCTGAACATCCTCGCCCAGCTGGTCTTCCTCGTCGCCATGCCGATGTGGTCGATCATCGCGATCGCCGTCAACGTGCTGGTGATCTACGGCATGACCGCCGGTTGGCCGTCCGAGCGCGAGATGATGGAGCACGAGCGGCAGGAGGCCGCCTACCGCAGCGGCTACCAGGCCGCGCACGAGGCCCCGCGCGGCGCGAAGGCGGCGCAGGGGTCGGCCGAGAAGGCCAGCGGCCGCGAGCAGACCACCGGCTGACCGAGCACCCTCCGCCCGCCCGCGTACGAGCGCGGGCGGGCCGTCGCGCGTGTAGGGGGCGGTCGGCGGGCGCGTGCGGACGGGCGTCAGTCGCCGTAGAGCCGGTCCAGCGCGTCGCGGTGGCGCGCGACCACCACCCGGCGCCGGAGTTTGAGGGTCGGGGTCAGCTCCCCCGTCTGCGGAGCCCACTCCTCCGCCAGCAGCAGGTGGCGCCGGACCCGCTCGGGACGGCTGAGCCGTTCGTTGGCCGCCTCGACCGCGCGCGCCGCCTCCGCGACCACCTCCGGACGCCCGGCCAGCGCGCGCACACCGCCCCCGGTGTCGATCCCGTGCGCCTCCGCCCAGGCCGGGGCGGTCTCCGCGTCCAGGACGAGCAGGGCGACCAGGTAGGGGCGGCCGTCTCCGTACGCGAGCGCCTGCCCGACCAGGGGGTGCTCCTTGAGGGCGTTCTCCACCAGGGCGGGCGACACGTTCTTGCCGCCGGAGGTGATGATCAGCTCCTTCTTGCGGTCGGTGATCCACAGGTACCCGTCCTGGTCCAGAGCGCCGACGTCGCCCGTGGCGAACCACCCGTCCCCGTCCGTGGCCGGGACGACGTCTCCGTCCGCGCCGAGGTAGCCGCGGAAGAGGGAGTCCCCCCGGACGAACACCTCGCCGTCCGCGCCGAGCCGGATCCGCGTCCCGGGGACCGGGCGGCCGACCGACCCCACCCGGAAGCCGGTGCGGAAGCTGTTGACGGTGGCGACGCCCGTGGTCTCGGTCAGCCCCCAGGCGTCCATGACGCACACCCCCAGCCCCGCCCAGAAGCGCAGCACCTCGACGGGCATCGGGGCGGAGGCGCACGACGCCCAGGTCAGGCGGTCCAGGCCCACCTGGGCGAGGATCGGTGCCAGGACCCGGGAGCGCACCCGCTCGAAGCGTTCACCCAGGTCGGCGGGGACCTTCCCGCCCCGTTCGAGGTGGGCCGCGTGCTCGGCGGCCACGGCCCGCGCCCTCTCCACGGCCGCGCGGCGCTCGTCCGGCAGCCGGGACAGGCCGGCGCGGATCGCCGAGGTCAGCTTCTCCCACACGCGCGGCACCCCGAAGAACTGGGTCGGGCGCACCTTCCGGAGGACGGCGGGCAGGGTCGCCGGGTCCTCGCACATCCACACGTGGGAGGCGCGCAACAGGGGCAGGTACAGCCCGAGCATCCGCTCGGCGATGTGCGCGAGTGGCAGGTAGCAGATGTGGGCGGCGTGTTCGGGCGTGTCGACGATCCCGTCCAGGGCCGTCGCGTTGGCGAGGACGCAGCGGTGGGTCACGGCGACGCCCTTGGGGTCGCCGGTGGTCCCGGAGGTGTACATGACGGTCAGCAGGTGGTCGGGGGTCAGGTCGCGCCAGCGATCGACGGCGTCCGGCACCGGCGCGGCGGAGGGGTCGGTGAGCGGGGTGTGGCCCCGGTCGGGGTCGGCGCCGTCCACGACGACGAGCCGCGCGAGCGGGGCGTCGTCGGCCGCCAGCAGCCCCTCCCACGCGGTCGCGGCGGTGGCGGCGTCGCCGACCACGGCGAGCCGGGCGCCGCAGTGGCGGGCGATGTAGGCGGTCTGGTTGGCGGCGGAGGTGTCGTAGACGCTGGTGGTGACGGCGCCGAGGTGGGCCAGGGCGAGGTCGCAGAGCCAGTGTTCGGGGCGGTTGCCCATCATGAGCAGGACGTGGTCGCCGGGTTCGACGCCGAGGGCGGCCAGGCGCCCGGCGAGGGCGGCGACGCGGTCGCGGACCCCCGACCAGGTCAGGGTCGACCAGTCCGAGGTACCGGGGTCGCGCCAGGACAGGGCGGGGAGGTGGTGATGGTCGTGGGCGTTGCGCTGGAGGAGGGAGCAGATCGTCTGGGTGTCACCGGCCACGTCGGAGGTCATGCGGCACTCCCGGAGGTCGTCCCGGCGACGCCGGGAGGGGAACCGACTTCGTCGGTCCCACTGTCACACGGGCGCGGGCGCTCCGCGAGGGGGTGTCCACCCGCGGCTCAACGCTTGCGCGGGTGCAGGCCGCTGGTGACCGCCAGACGGTTGTAGAGGTTGATCATCGCGATGGCCGTCATGAGCGCGGCGACCTGTTCGTCGGAGAAGTGCTCGGCCACGGCGTCGTAGGCGGCGTCGGACACACCGCCCTCGCCCATGCGCGTCATCTCGTCGGTCAGGGCCAGGACCGCGCGCTCGGCGTCGGTGAAGACCGCTCCGGCCTCGTGCCAGGTGGACACCTGGAAGAGCCGCTGGTGGGTCTCCCCCGCGTCGAGCGCCCTTTGCGTGTGCAGGTCGACGCAGAACGCGCAGCCGTTGAGGATCGAGGAGCGCAGCTTCAGCAGCTCCAGCAGGGTGAGGTCGACGTGCTCGCCGACCACCTTGTCGACCTCGTCGAGCTTGCCGTACACCTCGGGCAGCTTCTTGGACCAGACGACACGCTTCCCTGCCATGGGTCCCCCTCGACGACGACGGTCCCCCGCCCCTGTCGGCGGGGGGGTGTCCGCGCCCACGCTACCAACGGGCGGGGCGCGGGCACCGGTCGCCCGGCGCCGTCGCGTGTCCGGGGCGCCCCTCAGGCCCGCACGCGGACGCGCCCGAAGAGGGGGGTGAGGCCGTCGAGGAACGCGGACAGCGCCAGCTCGAAGCTCGCCTCGTCGATCTCGGCCGCGTGGTCCGGGAGGCGGTGCGCCTGGGACAGGTTCGGGTAGCGGTCGCGGTACACCCGCACGTCGGCGTCGAATCCGCGCGCGAAGGACTGCGTGGCGGCGCCCACCACGAGGTACTTGGTCGAGGCGCCGATCATCGTGGCGTAGCGCGGCGGCCAGCCCGCGCGCACGAGCCCCCCGTGGACCGCGTCCGCCCGGCGCAGCGCCTCCTCACGGCGCCCGGGACCGGCGGCGATCACCGGCACCAGGTTGGGGTGCGCGGCGAGGGCGGCGCGGTAGGAACGGGCCCACGTGGTGATCCCCGCGCGCCAGTCCTCCTTCTCGAAGCCGGAGACGTCGATCCCGGAGACCACGTCGTCGGCCACCTCGCCGAGCAGCTCCTCCTTGGTCCGGTAGTGGCTGTACAGGGACGCGGCCCGCACGTCGAGCTCCTCGGCGAGCTTGCGCATGGACAGCCCCTCCAGCCCCTCCCGGTCGATGAGGGCCAGGGCGGCGGCGCGGATGGCCCCCCTGCTCAGGATCGGCGTCTTGGGTCGGGCCACGGACGGCTCCCCTTCCTCACTCCCGCGACGGACGCTCCGCCCGCCGCTGCCCGATCATCGCACGCCCCCCGGGCGAACAGTGGCGGTACGACCCCTTGCACACCGGGCGGGAATGGTCGTACGCTCCCCATAACCGAACACCGTTAGGTTATGGGGAGCAGGCCGTGATCGACTTCTCACTGAGCGACGAACAGCGTGCCGTCCGCGACTGGGTCAGGACCTTCGTGGAGCGGGAACTCATGCCCCTGGAGAACGAGGTCCTGCGCCGTGAGCGCGAGGGGCACGTCCCCGGCCTCACCGCGGAGGAACGCGACGGCCTGCGTGCGCTGGCCCGCGCGTCCGACTTCTGGGGCGTGGAGACCCCCGTGGAGTACGGAGGGATGGGACTGGACCCGGTCACGGCCGCGATCATCGAGATCGAGCTGGGCCGCTCCTTCGTCTCGTTCCGCTTCGGCGGCGAGGCGGACAACATCCTGTACCACGCCGACGACGAGCAGAGACAGCGCTACCTGCTCCCCACGATCGAGGGTGAGCGCCGGTCCTGCTTCGCCATCACCGAGCCGGGCGCGGGGTCGGACGCCAAGGCCATCCGCGCCCGCGCGGTCCGCGACGGCGACACCTGGGTGATCAACGGCGAGAAGACCTTCATCACCGGCGGCGACGAGGCCGACTTCGCGATGGTCTTCGCCGTCACCGACCCCGACAGGGGCGCGGACGGCGGGGTGACCTGCTTCCTCGTCGACCGCGACATGGGCTGGACCTCCGAGCCCATCGACACCATGGGCGAGCGCCGTCCCGCCGCCCTGGTCTTCCAGGACGTGCGTGTCCCGCACGCGAACGTCCTCGGCGAGGAGGGGCACGGCTTCGCGTTGGCGATGCAGTGGATCGGCAAGGGCCGCTACCTGCTGCCCGCCCGCGCCCTGGGCGGCTGCGAACGCCTGCTGACCATGGCGATCGACCACGCCAGGACCCGGGAGACCTTCGGCGCGCCCCTCGCCGACCGGCAGGCGATCCAGTGGATGATCGCCGACTCCCAGACCGAGATCGAGGCGCTGCGGCTGCTCGTCCTGCACGCCGCCTGGCAGGTCTCCGCGGGCCGCGACGCACGGCACGCGCAGTCCGTCGCCAAGCTCTTCGGCGGTGTGAAGGCCAACGAGATCGTCGACCGCGTCCTACAGATCCACGGCGGCATGGGCTACACGCGCGAGCTGCCGATCGAACGCTGGTACCGCGACCTGCGGCTGCTGCGGATCTTCGAGGGCACCGACGAGATCCAGCGCCGCACGATCGCCCGCGACCTGCTCAAGGGCCACGTCACGGTGGGCGCGACCCTGGGGTAGGCGCGGGAACGGGACGGGGCCCGGGGCGCGCCTCCACGCGCGGTCCGGGCCCCGTCGGCGGGTCCGGTCACCGCGCGGGCGCGGCGATCCGAACCCGGCGTCCTACTTGACGGCCACCAGGTCGACGACGAAGATCAGCGTCTCGTTCGGCTTGATGGGGCCCACGCCGCTGGAGCCGTAGGCCAGGTGCGGCGGGATGACCAGCTTGCGGCGGCCGCCCTCGCGCATGCCGAGCACACCCTGCTCCCAGCCGGGGATGACCCGACCGGCGCCGAGCCTGAAGCCCAGCGTCTGGCCGCGGTTCCAGCTGGCGTCGAACTCCTCGCCCGTGGAGTGGGCGACGCCGACGTAGTGGACGTCGACGTTGCTGCCGTGACCGGCCTGCGCGCCCTCCCCGATGGTGATGTCGGTGATCTCCAGCTCCGCGGGCGGCGGGCCGTCGGGCATGTCGATCTCCGGACGCTCAAGCGCCATGGTGGTACCCCTCGTGTCGTCACAGTGAAAGTGAACAGAAAGGCCCAGGGTATCGGCGCGCGCGAGTGCCGCGTGGCGGGTGTCCCGTGACGGACGGGCCGCACGGGGTGTCAGCGGTCCCGGCTCCCGGTGGAGGCGGCGACGACGTGGCCGTGCCCCTCGACCTTGATCGGCCCGCTGCCGGCCCGTACGAACACCGACTCGCCGCGCTGGAGCGTGACGCCCTGACCGACCTCGGCGACCAGTTCCACCTCGCCCCGCAGCGCGAGGACCACGGTCGGACCCTCGCCGGGCAGGTGGGCGGCCACGCGGCCGGGGCCGATCTCGTGGAGCGCGAACTCGGGGGCGGGCGGGCGGAACTCGCGGCGCCCGTCCAGGAGGCGGGGCCGGGCGTAGGGGATCGGCAGGACGGAGAAGTCCACCACGTCGAGCAGTTCGGGGGCGTCGACGTGCTTGCGGGTGAGCCCGGCCCGCAGCACGTTGTCCGAGCTGGCCATGACCTCCACGGCCGTGCCCCGCAGGTAGGCGTGCATGTTCCCGGCGGGCAGGAAGAGCGCCTGACCGGGCCAGAGGGTGATCCGGTTGAGCAGCAGGGCCGCCACGGCGCCGGGGTCGCCGGGGTACCGGTCGGCCAGATCGGTGAGGACCCGCGCGTGGGCGCCGCGGCCGCCGGACGCGGCCCACTCGGCGACGAACTCGCCGATCAGCCGCTCGCGGTCCGCCTCGGGCAGGGTGAGCAGGCGGGTGAGGGCGCGGCGCAGGGCCTCGTGGGTGTCGGGGGCGCGGAGGTCGTCGCGCAGGAGGCGGGCGAGCGCGCAGTCCAGGCCCGCCAGGTCGGCGCGGGCGGCGGCGGGTTCGCGGAAGCCGCACAGGGCCTCGAACGGCTCCAGGGCCAGGAGGAGTTCGGGTTTGTGGTGGGGGTCGCGGTAGTTGCGGTGCGGCGCGTCGACGGGGATGCCCGCGCGCTCCTCGGCGGCGAAGCCCGACCGCGCGCGCTCGGCGTCGGGATGCACCTGGAGGGACAGGGGCGCCTCGGCGGCCAGGAACTTGAGGAGGAAGGGGAGGCGGGGGCCGAAGCGTTCGGCGGTGGCGCGGCCGAGGACCCGGTGGGGGTCGTCGGCGATCAGGCGCGGCAGGGGTCTGGAGCCGTCGTCGCAGTGCACGGTACTGGGCGCGCCGTGGTGGGCGCCCAGCCACAGCTCCGCCTGGGGTGTGCCGTCGGGCTCGGCGCCCAGGAGCCGCGGAATCGCGGTTCGCGCACCCCAGGCGTACGGTCGTACCTGGTTGGTGAGCCTGTGCATCGGCTCCCCGCCTTCCCGTCTGCGTGTTCTCACCCCGTGGACACTCCGGCGAGGTGGGACCAGTCTCGCGAAGCACGGCGCCCGGGTCGACCTGGCGCACCCCACTCACTGAGGTAGTGCACACTTCACCTCGCCAGGTAGGCGGGCACCCGACGACCGCGGGGCCCGACGGCGGCCACGAAGTTACTGGGAAGTAAACCACGATCGCGGCGCTGTGAACAGCACCACAGGGTCACCTCCCCGGCACGGGCCGGGGACGGTCGCGACGCGGAGGCGGTCGGTGGGCCCATGTGGGTGGTCATTCCCGGGCAGGGGCTTCGAACACACGACCGCGCGGCTGGTCAGCGCGGGCGGCGCACCCTGTCGGAGGCCTCGACCAGCCGGTCGAACATCCGCTGGCGGAGCTCGGGATCGGGTTGGGGGAGACCGGCGATCGCCGCCATGTACAGGCCGTCGCCCGCACGGAGGATGATCTCGGCCAGGACGGGGTCGGTGAGTTCCTCGTGCAGAAGCTCACCCCACCGCGTGAAGAGGCGCTGGACGAGGCCCGCGGCCTCCTCGGACAGGTCCTCCTGGCCGCGCAGGGCGGCGATGACCGCCCAGTACAGCTCGCGCTCCTCCGGGCTCTGCGGCAGTGAGGTGCGCAGGAAGACGCGGACCACGCCCTCGTCGCCCTCCCGGGCCTCGCGAAACTCCTCCTCGGCCAGCGCGCTCAGCCGGTCGATCAGGCCCGTGAGCAGGGCGGTCTTGGACGGGAAGTGGTAGAGCAGCCCGCCCTTGGAGACCGAGGCGGCGCGGGCGACCGCCTCCAGGGTCACGGCGGAGTAGCCCTCGTTGATGAGGATGTCCTGGAGGGCGTCGAGGATGCGGTCGCGGGTGTTCGATGCGTTCACGATTGACACTGTACCGGCTGGACGGTACTGTACCGTCTGGACGGTTCAAGAGTCGCGGAGTGTGTCCTCCCGTCGACCACCCTCCCCCGCCGGCCCGGAATCCCGTTCCCGCCCGGCGGCACCGCGCCCTCACGTCCGTGCGGCGCGCCACCAGCGAGACGTAACGAGGAAAGATGAGTTCCGCCCGCCCCATCCCCACGCTCGGCCCCCGAGGGGCCGCCCCCGCGCTCGCGGGCCCGCGTGAGTGGGCCGCGCTCGCCGTTCTGGTCCTGCCCGTCATCCTGATCTCCGTCGACATGACCGTGCTCGGGTTCGCGGTTCCCCAGTTGAGCGAGGAACTGCGGCCGAGCGCCGGCCAGCTGCTGTGGATCATCGACATCTACGGCTTCATCCTGGCCGGACTGCTGATCACCATGGGGTCCCTCGGGGACCGCGTCGGCCGCCGCCGGCTGCTCCTGGTCGGCTCCGCGGCCTTCGGCGCCGCGTCCCTGGCGGCGGCGTTCGCGCCCAACGCCGAGGTGCTCGTCGTGGCCCGCGCACTGCTGGGCGTCGCGGGCGCGTCGCTGATGCCCTCGACGCTGTCCCTGCTGCGCAACACCTTCCTCGACGCGCGGCAGCGGCTGCTGGCCATCGCCATCTGGGCGTCGGGCTTCTCGGCCGGCGCCGCGCTCGGCCCGATCCTGGGCGGGTGGCTGCTGGAGCACTTCTTCTGGGGCTCGGTCTTCCTCATCAACCTGCCGGTGATGGCGCTGATCCTGGCGCTCGTGCCGTTCCTGGTCCGCGAGTCGCGCGACCCGCGGCCGGGCCGGATGGATCTGCCCAGCGTGGTGCTGTCGATGGCCACGATGCTGCCCGCCGTGTACGGGATCAAGAAGCTGGCCACGGAGGGTCTCGCGGTCGTTCCGGCCGTGTCCCTGGTGGTCGGCCTGGTCCTCGGCGCCGTGTTCGTCCGGCGACAGCTGGTCCTGAAGGACCCGCTGATCGACGTGGAGCTGTTCCGGTCACGCGTGTTCAGCGTGGCCGTCGTCACGAACCTGATGATCGTGTTCTCGCTGGTCGCGTCGTTGTTCTTCCTGACGCAGTACCTCCAGCTGGTGCTGGGGGTGTCGCCGATGCACGCCGGGTACGTGCTGCTGCCGGGGCTGGTGCTGTCGGTGCTGGCGAGCTTCGTCGCCGTGCGGGCCGCGCGTCGGCTGAGCCTGGCGGCGGTGATCGGTTCGGCCCTCGTGGTGACCGCGGCCGGGTTCGCGGTGCTGGTGTTCACCTCCGAGCACGACGCGGCGGCCGGTGTGGCGGTCGTGGCCGTGGGCTTCGGACTGATCGCCACCGGCGCCGGGTTCGCCGAGACCCTGACCAACGGGGCCATCATGTCGGCCGCCCCGCCGCAGCGGGCCGGTGCGGCCTCGGCGATCTCCGAGACGGCCTACGAACTGGGCGGCGCGCTCGGCGTCGCGGTCCTGGGCAGCGTGCTGACCGGGTTCTACCAGTCCTCGCTGACCAGCGTCGAGGGCGTCCCCGCGCACGCCATGGAGCGGGCGTTCGAGACCCTGGGAGGGGCGGCCGACGCCGCCGCCGGCCTGGGCGGCACGGCCGGCGCCGACCTCATGGCCGCGGCGCGGACCGCGTTCACCAGCGGCATGCACGTGACGAGTGCCGTCGCCGCGCTGATCGTGCTGGCCGCCGCCGTCCAGGCGTGGGTGCTCCTGCGCAAGGAGACCGCCCCGGCCGTGGCGACGCGGCAGGGCGGCGACGACGGGTCGGCCCCGGAACCGCGTGAGCGGTCCGAGGAGCGGACGCGCGGATAGTCGACACGATCGTGGGCCCCGGGGAACCCTCCCCGGGGCCCACGTGTGTCCGGGTTCACGGCAGGTGGACGAGCTCCACGTCGGAGCCGTCCCAGCCCGGGGGCACCACGGCGTAGGCGTCGGCGAGCGCGGCTCCGCGCAGGCTGCCCGGCCGGTCGTGGCCCACCGGGCGGGCGTGCCCCTCCGCCACGCGCACGGGCACGAGACGGGTGTCACGGTGGTGCGGGCGGACGTCGCCCCCCAGAACCGCCCGGGCGGCGTCCACGCTCGGGTCCGGGCGTTCGGCCATGGCACTGACCAGGGGAACCAGGAGTGTGAGGGCGGCGACGAGGGCCGCTCCGGGGTTGCCCGGCAGACCCACGAACGCGGTGCCGCCGGCGTGCGCCAGCACCTGGGGGTGGCCCGGGCGGCAGGAGACGCCGTCCACCGCCACCGTGGCGCGGACGTCGTCCAGGACCGCGCGGAAGTGGTCGGCGGGCCCCTTGGACGACGAGCCGCACACGGCGACCACGTCGGCGTCCTCCCCGGCGACGGCCGCGCGCAGCGCCTCTCTGTCGTCGCCCAGGCGGCGCACCCGCGTGACCCGTGCGCCCGCCCACCGTGCGAGCCCCGGCAGCACCGGCCCGATGGCGTCGCGCACGGTGCCCTCCCCGGGCAGCCCGGAGTCGGCGATCTCGTCACCGGTGACGATGACGGCCACCCGGGGCTGGCGGACGGGCAGGGTCTCGTGGCCGAGGCTGGCGGCCAGGCCGAGCGCGGCGGGGGTGACCGCGGTTCCCCGGGTGAGAACGGTCTCGCCCGGGGCGGTCTCCTCGCCCGACCAACGCACGTGCCGCCCCGGTGCGGCGTCGCCCTCGACACGGCCCTCCGCGACCGTCGCCCGCTCGTAGGGAAGGACCGCCTCGGTGCCCTTGGGCACGTGGGCGCCGGTGGCGATCTCGACGGCCTCGCCGGGACGCAGCCCCGTGTGCGCGGTCGGCGCCCCGGCCAGCTGGGTGCCGACCAGCCGCCAGGGCCCCTCCCCCGCCACCGCGAACCCGTCCATGGCGGACGCGTCGTAGGCGGGCAGGCCGACCAGGGCGCGCACGTCGTCGCCGAGGACGGCGCCCAAGGCCTCCTCCAGGGGGACCTCGCGCGAGGGGAGGGCGAGTGCGCGGCCGAGCCGACGCGCCGCCTCCCTGGCCTCCGGCCACGACCGCTGTGCGCCGTGCCCCGGGTCTCCGTCGCTGGGGACGCCCCCGGTCCCGTCCATGCCGCCTCCCCGTCGTTCGCGCAGGTTCCCTCCATTGTTCACCTCTCGGCATGACGTGAGCGTTAACCACCGCTCACACGGCGATGCGGGCGCGGCCGAGGCGGAGCGCACCGGCCACGCGCTGGGCCGATTTGCCGTCTGCCGACTTTCCGCTAGAGTTCTTACCAGCAGCACGGCGGGGGCCACGGAGAACGGGGCCGAGCCGAGCGGCAAGCGGACGTGGCTCAGTTGGTAGAGCATCACCTTGCCAAGGTGAGGGTCGCGGGTTCGAATCCCGTCGTCCGCTCGGAGGAGACGCGGGTCGTCACGGCGCCCCGCGTGTCTCGGTGGAGTGGCCGAGAGGCGAGGCAGCGGCCTGCAAAGCCGTCTACACGGGTTCAAATCCCGTCTCCACCTCCCATGCTTCACACGGGCGGTTAGCTCAGTTGGTTAGAGCGCTACCTTGACACGGTAGAGGTCACAGGTTCGAATCCTGTATCGCCCACGGACTCAGGACGACCCTGCTCGCGCGTGACCGCGCCTGCCGGGTCGTCCGTCGTGCTTACCGGGGGGAGACCCCCCGAGGCACCCCCCTGCGGCCGAGGTCGCGCAGATCGGCGGGGTGAGCGCAGCGATTTCTTGCATCGCGGGGCTGCGCCCCGGGGGTCGTAGTTGGCTTGCGTAGGGTCCACTCGCCTTCGAGACGGCCCTGCTCGCGCGTGACCGCGCCTGCCGGGTCGCTTCGTCGTCTCTTCCGGGGAACCACCCCCAGACCCCCGATGGGGGCTTCGCCCCACGGGTCGTCGTTGGTTCGCCCGGGGTCCACCAGCATCACCCCGGGTCGGGCGACACCTGAAAGATCGACGTCACGAGCGGGCTCCCCCCGGAGCCCGTTCTTCTTCGCGCCCCCACCGCGGCGGCCCGCCGGACGGGCGAGGAGGGCGGTGGGGCGCGCCACGCGCGCCTCGCGGCGGCTACGGGGCGTCAGAGCTTGCGGACATGGCGGGCCCCCTCCGCGGAGTCGGCGACGGTTCTCAGGTCGGCACCGGACGCGGCGGTGACCACGGCGGCGACGGCTCCTTCGACGAAGGGGGCGTCGGCGATGACGACGTCGCGCCGGGGGTGGTCGGCCAGGACGGCGCGGGCGGTCAGGACGGAGCTGCCGAGGTCGGGGAGGACCAGGACACCGCGGCCCCGGTCGGCGTCCTCGACGGCGGAGAGGACGAGGTCGTAGCTGGTGCCGATCCCTCCGTCACCGGAGCCGGCCGCGGTGGCGACGGGAACGGAGTCGGAGCCGATCTGCCGCATCAACAGGCGCAGGCCCGCCGCGAGTTCGGCGCTGTGGGACACGAGTACGATGCCGACGGGTACGTTCATGAACAGTCATGTTAGATATCGGAACGCTGTTCAGCAATACTGAATGGGAGATCTCGATGGTCCAGGCCGTTCACAGAGCAGCGCAGATCCTGCGGGAGCTCGCCTCCGGCGGGCCCCGCCTGGGCGTGACCGAACTCGCCGACCGACTGGGCGTCGCCAAGCCCACGGTGCACGCGCTGCTGCGCACGCTGGAGGCCGAAGGGCTGGTCTCGCAGGACAGAGACGGCTCGAAGTACCGGCTGGGCCCGAACCTCGTACAGCTGGGCAACGCCTACCTGGATGGACACGAACTCCGGACGCGCTCGTTGACCTGGTCGGACGCGCTGGCCAAGCGGACCGGGGAGGCCGTGTGGGTGGGCGTCCTCACGGGTGACCACGTGCTGGTCGTGCACCACGCGTTCCGCCCCGAGGGCGCGGTGCAGATCCTCGAGGTGGGCGCGAGCATTCCGTGGAACACGTGCGCCTTGGGCAAGGCCGTCGCCGCGGCACTGCCCGCGGCCGAGCGGGGGCGCCTGCTGGAGGGGGAGCTCGCGGTGCTCACCGGCGCCAGCGTGACCTCCCGGGAGGAACTGGAGCGCCAACTGGGGGACGCCGCCACGACGGGCTACGCCGTCGAGGAGCAGGAGTCGGCCATCGGGGACGCGGGGATCGCCTCGCCGGTCTTCGACCGCTCCGGCGCCGCGGTGGGCGCGATCGGCGTCGTGGGACCGGTGGAGCGCGTGCTGGCCGAGGCGACGCGGCAGGAGTTCGCCGTGGCCGTGCGCGAGACGGCCCGCAATCTCTCCCGTGACCTGGGAGCCCCGCGCCGGGCCGCCTACACCCCCGGCGTGCGGTAGCGCACCGCCGCGGACCCGCGTCGGTCCTGGCGCCGAACCCCTTGACACGCGGGAAACACGGCCTTAATTTCGTGAACAGCGTTCATCCATGATGAACATCACGGTTAAGGTGTTCATCATTCCGTTCCCCTGTGGCCGCCGGGTGTCCCCCGAAGGACGTGCCCCGCGTCCCCCTGTCGCAGTCCGCGTCACGCGGAGGAGGTGAAGCGTCCGAACCGTCACCGGTACCGGTCGCCGTCCCATGGAAGAGAACTCCCACCCACAGAAGCTCCTCGCCGAGATGCTGGGCACCGCCGTGTTGGTGTTCGTCGGCGTCGGGTCCGTACCCGCGACCGCCATCGTCGGCGGCGACGCCCCCTTCACCATGGCGCAGCTGGGCGTGATCTCGCTGGCCTTCGCCACGGCCGTCATCGGGATGGTCTACGCCATCGGCCACATCTCGGGCTGCCACATCAACCCGGCCATCACCCTGGCGATGGCCGCCACCGGGAACATACCCTGGCGATACGTTCCCGGGTACGTCGCGGCCCAGATCTGCGGGGCCGTGGTCGGCGCACTCGCGATCGTGGGGGTGCTGGGACGACAGGCGGTCGACCTCGGCCTCGGCATCGCCGCCTACGGGTCGGAGGTCGGTGCGGGGCAGGCCTTCCTCGCCGAGGCGGTGGGGACGTTCATCCTCGCAGCGGTGGTCTTCGGCGCCGTCGACCGGCGTGCGCCCGGGGGCTTCGCCGGACTGGCCATCGGACTCGCGGTGTTCGCCGTCATCATCCCGGTGGCGCCCATCACCGGAAGCTCCATCAACCCGGCCAGGACGCTCGGCCCGATGATCACCGGCGAACTGTTCGGCGGCTCGGTCCACTGGTCCCAGCTGCCCGTCTACCTGGGCGCCGAGGTGGTGGGCGCCATCGCCGCCGGCGTCGTCCACACACTCCTGAAGGCCCGTGCCTCGGCGTCCGCGACGCGGGCGTCCGAGCCCGTCCCCGAAGGAGCGGCGTCGTGAAGAAGCTCATCAACGCACCGGAGCGCGTCCTCGACGACGCCCTGGCGGGAGTCGCGGCCGCGCATCCGGACCTGTCGGTCGACGTCGGGGCACGGACGATCACCCGGGCGGGCGGTCCGACGACCGGGAAGGTGGCCCTCGTCTCCGGCGGCGGCTCGGGCCACGAGCCGTTGCACGGCGGGTTCGTCGGCCCCGGGATGCTGGACGCCGCGTGTCCCGGCGAGGTGTTCACCTCCCCCGTCCCGGACCAGCTGCTGGCCGCGGCCGAGCGGGTCGACGGCGGCGCGGGAGTGCTGTTCGTCGTGAAGAACTACACCGGAGACCGCCTCAACTTCCGGATGGCGGCGGACCTCGCCGCCGACGAGGGCATCGCGGTGGCGACCGTGACGGTCGACGACGACGTCGCGGTGCGGGACTCCGCCCGGACCGCGGGACGGCGCGGCACGGGCGCCACGGTCTTCGTCGAGAAGATCGCCGGTGCCCTGGCCGAGCGGGGCGCGGACCTTCCGTCGGTGGTGGACATGGCGGAACGGGTGAACGCCGCGACCAGGTCGTTCGCCGTGGCGCTGAGCGCGTGCACCCCGCCGGCCGCGGGCAGGCCCGGCTTCGAGCTGGGCGAGGACGAGATCGAGATCGGCGTCGGCATCCACGGCGAGCCCGGCCGGCGACGCGAGAGGTTCCGCTCCGCCAAGGACACCGTGGCCACCTGCATGGACGCCATCCTCGACGATCTGCCGCCCGTCACCGGCGAGGGGACGATCGTCATGGTCAACGGTCTGGGCGCGACACCGCTCATCGAGCTGTACGTGGTCTTCAACGAGGTGGCGGCCGTGCTCGCCGAGAAGGGCGCGACCATCGCCCGGAGCCTGGTCGGCGACTACGTCACCAGCCTGGACATGGCGGGCGTCTCCATCACCGTCTGCGCGGCGGACGCCGAGATGCTGTCCCTGTGGGACGCACCCGTGAACACCCCGGCGCTGCGCTGGGGGGTCTGAGCCCCACCACCGCCCTGTTTTCACCGATCACCGAACGGAGACCCCATGGACATCGACCTCGCCCGCGCGTGGGTGCGGGCCATCGCCGTCGCCGTGGGCCAGAACAAGGACCACCTGACCCAGCTCGACTCGGCGATCGGCGACGCCGACCACGGGACCAACCTGGACCGGGGGTTCAGCGCCGCCGCCGACGCCGTGGCGGACCTCGCCGCGGACACCGTCGGGGTCGTGTTCACCAAGACCGGCAGCACCCTCATCTCCAGCATCGGGGGTTCCGCGGGGCCGCTGTACGGCGGCGCGTTCCGAGCCGTGGGCAAGGCTCTGGACGTTCCCGTCGCCGACCAGCGGACGTTCGCCGCCGCACTCGCCGCCGGGCTGAAGAGCATCCGGCTGCTGGGCGCGGCCGCCCCCGGTGACAAGACGATGATCGACGCCTACGCGCCGGCGGTCGTCGCCTTCGAGGAGCGGTCCCGCCAGGGGGACGGCTTCGCCGGGGCGGCCTCGGCCGCCGCGGACGCCGCGGAGGAGGGCATGCGCGCCACGACCCCGTTGCAGGCGCGCAAGGGCCGGGCCTCCTACCTCGGCGCCCGCAGCGTCGGCCACCAGGACCCGGGCGCCACCTCGACGGCCCTGATCTTCCGCGCCCTGGCCGACACGGCGGCCCGGTGACCGACCGCCGCCCGCGGCGTCCACCGCACTGACGCCGACGGCCCGCCAACCGCACATCAGAACGGAGCACCCACGATGACGTACTTCCTCCCGCCCACCGACCCCGTCGCGAGCGCCGCACGCGGGCTCGCCCTGGCCCACCCCGGCCTCATCGAGGTCCACCACGACCCCCTGTTCCTGCGCGCGCGGTCGAGCGACCCGGGCCGCACCGTCGCCCTGGTGTCGGGCGGCGGCTCCGGACACGAGCCGCTGCACACCGGCCTGCTCGGGCCCGGAGGCCTGGACGCCGTCTGCCCGGGCCAGGTCTTCGCCTCTCCGCACAACCGGCAGATCTACGCGGCCTGCGCGTCCGTCGCCAAGAGCGGCGGCGTCCTGCTCATCATCAAGAACTACACCGGCGACGTGATCAACTTCCAGATCGCCGCGGAACGCCTGCGCCACGACGGCGTCCCCGTCGCCACCGTCCTGGTGGACGACGACCTGGCCACCGACAACGAGGACACCGCGACCGGTCGACGCGGCACCGGCGCGACCGTGGTCCTGGAGAAGCTGCTCGGCGCCCGCGCCGACCAGGGCGCCAAGCTCGACGACCTGGCCGCCCTGGGCGCGAGGATCGTGGCGCGCTCGCGCAGTCTGGCGGTCGCCGCCCGGGCGCAGACCTCGCCCGCGACCGGTGAACCGGCCTTCGCCCTGGACTCCGGGACCCTCGAGTACGGGGTCGGGATCCACGGCGAGCGCGGCACGGGCACCATCGAGCACCGCCCCGTCGACGAACTCGTGCGTCGCATGACCGACGACCTGCTCGCGGCGCTGCCCGCCGGCCAGGAGCGGGTGCTGGCCGTCGTCAACGGCCTGGGGGCCACGACCGGCCTGGAGCTGCACGCCATCGGCTCGCTGCTGCACGAGGAGCTGACCGCGCGCGGCGTGGACCCGCTGGCCGTCGTGCCCGGCACCTTCACCGCGGCCCTGGACATGGCCGGCTTCTCGATCACCCTCACCCGCATGGAACCGGAGTGGGTCGAGCTGTGGACGGCCCCCACCGACACGCCGCTCGTGCTCCCCTCCCGCACCCTGACGGCCGGCAGCGAGGCGGCCGCCGTCGCCCGGGCGGCCGCGGCCCCGGCGCCCGCCCCTTCCCAGGCGGCGTCCACCCGAGCCGTCCTCGACCGCTTCTCCGAGGTCGTCTCCCGGTTCCACGACGACCTCACCGCGCTCGACCAGCGCGTCGGCGACGGCGACTTCGGCGACAACCTCGCCGGCGGTGTGCGACGGGCACTCGCGCTGAACGACGCGGGAACCGACGGCATGACCGCGCTGGCCGAGGCGTTCCTCAACGACGTGGGCGGCACCAGCGGCCCGCTCTTCGGCCTCCTCTTCCAGCAGCTCACGGCCGTGTCCTGGCCGGACGACCACGCGCCCGACGCGCGGTCCGCCGCCGCCGCGGCCGCCGCCGGTCTCGCCGCCGTGCACCGCGTCGGCGGCGCCGACGTCGGTGACTGCACTCTCGTGGACGCGCTCGCGCCCGCCGTCGACGCACTCGACACCGCCGCGCGGGACTCGGCCGACGACCCCTTCACCGCTGCCGCCGAAGCCGCCGCCCGGGGCGCCGCCGGCACGGCGGACCTCACCCCCCGGCGCGGTCGCGCCAGCTACGTGGGCGAGCGCGCCGTCGGGGTCCCCGACCCCGGCGCCCTGGGAGTGGCCCTGCTGTTCACCGCCCTCTCGGGTGTCTACGAGCCGGACGCGGCCACCCGCCTGCCCGACCTGGGTCGGTTCGCCGCCAACTGACCCAGGGCCGTCCGCGATGATGTGGACGGCCCGTCCGGACGCGGCATCCCCTGATCGCCCGGCACGGCAGAGGGCTGACGCCCGTCCCGAGCGACGACACGGGGGCCGGAGCGCCTCGCTCCGGCCCCCGCCCGTCTCCGGTCAGATCCTGGCCATCACCGACTCGACCGTGATCGGCAGGTCGTGGAACCGCTGTCCGGTCGCGTGGAACACCGCGTTGGCGATCGCCGCCGCGACCCCGACCTGGCCGACCTCGCCGACGCCCTTGACCCCGAGCGGGTTGACGACCCGGTCCTCGACCTCGATCATCTCCACCTCGACGTCCGGCGCGTCGGCGTTCACCGGCACCAGGTACTCCGCCAGGCTCGCGTTGGCCCAGCGCCCCTGCCGCGGCTCCATGTGGGTGGCCTCCAGCAGCGCCTGACCCACGCCCCAGAGCATGCCGCCCGTCAACTGGCTGCGCGCGGTCTTGCGGTTGAGCACCCGCCCCGGGGCGAACACACCCGTCAGGCGGCGTACCCGGACCAGCCCGAGGTCGGGGTCCACGCCCACCTCCGCGAACTGGGCGCCGAAGGTGGCCATCCCGTACCCGGTGTCCTGTCCGGGCGGCTCCCACTCCCCCAGCGCCTCGGCGTCGAACGTCATGTGCCGCCGCAGCAGGTCGGTGTAGGACTCGCCGTTCGCCGGCGTCCCGCTCAGGAACATCCGTCCCTCGGACACCTCGACCCGGCTCGGGTCGACCCCGTGCAACGGCGACTCCGGGTCCGCCACCGCCTGCGCGATCAACTGCTCTCGCAGCGCCGTCGCGGCGGTGTGCACGGCGGCGCTCACCGCACCGGAACCGGCCGAGCCGACCGCGGCCACGGTGTTGGGCAGGTCGGTGTCGCCGTAGCGGACGGAGACCGCCTCGGTCACCATCCCCAGGGCGTCGGCGGCCACCTGCCCCATGATGGTGCCCACGCCGGTGCCGAAGTCGGACGAACCGGTCTCGATGACCGCCCGCCCGTCCGCGTACACGCGCGCTCGGGCGCGCTGCGGGCTCATCGGCGTGTAGACCGGGTAGAGCGCGCTGGCCATACCCGAGCCCACGAGCCAGTTCCCGTCCCGGCGCGACCGCGGGATCGGGTCGCGCAGGGCCCACCCGAACAGCTCGGCGCCGCGCTCGTAGCACTCCCGCAGGCCCTTGCTGGACCACGGCTGGCCGGTCTCCGGGTCGGTGTCGGCGTGGTTGCGCAGCCGCAGCTCGATCGGGTCGATGCCGAGCTCGTAGGCGAGCTCGTCCATCATGGTCTCCACCACGAAGGCGCCCGAGGCCTCACCGGGCGCGCGCATGAAGGTCGGCGTCATGGTGTTGGCCCGGATCAGGTTGTACACGCCCTGGAAGTTCGGGCAGGCGTACAGCCGCGAGACGGGGCTGATCGACGGCTCGGCCCAGTCGTCGTGGGGCGAGGTCGGCGACAGCTTCCGGTGGCGGAGCGCGGTCAGCGTCCCGTCCTGGCGGGCGCCCAGGGTCAGGGTGTGCTCCTGTTCCTCGCGGTGCCCGGAGCCCGTGAACATCTGCTCCCGGGTCAGCGACAGCGTGACCGGTGCGCGCACGTACTGGGCCGCCATCGCCGCCAGGGTCGGGTGCGACCAGATCATCGCCTTGGAACCGAAGCTCCCGCCGACGAACTCGCTGACCACCCGGATGTCCGACGGCGGGATCCCCAGCAGCTCGGCGACGCTGAGGCGGGTCGCCGTGGGTCCCTGGGTGGTGTCGTACAGCGTGAGCCTGGCGTCCTCCCACACGGCGGTCGCCGCGCAGGTCTCGATCGGGTTGTGGTGGTTGGCCGCGAGGTGGAAGACGCGTTCGAGGACCACGTCCGCCTCGCGCAGCCCCTGGTCCGCGTCACCGCGCTCGGTGCGGCCCGGGACGATCCCGCCGAAGATCCGCTCCGGTTCGAAGGCGTCGTCGCGGCCCTGCTCGATCGTGGTGACCGAGGGTTCCTCGGCGTAGTCCACCTCGATCAGCTCGGCGGCGTGCTCGGCCCGTTCGAGGGTGTCCGCGACGACCATCGCCACGGGCTGGCCCGCGTAGTGCACGCGGTCGTCCTGCATCGGGAACAGACTCTGTCCGTGCGCGCTGGTGCCCGCCAGCGACGGGACCACGACCGGCGTCGTGGCGATGCGCGGCAGCTCGCGATGGGTGAGCACGGCCAGCACACCGTCGACGGCCAGGGCCGCGGACGTGTCGATGCCGGTGACGCGTCCGTGCGTGATCCGCGCGCCGACCAGGACCGCGTACGTCGTGCCCGGCGGGCGGTGCTCGGCGGAGTAGCGGGCGGTTCCGGTGACCTTGGCGTGGGCGTCGACCCGGTCGACGTCCCGTCCGATCTGGGGTCCGGTGCTCATGCGTTCCCTCCCCGCCCGGCCGCCACCGTGTTCAGTGCCCGCACCATGGTCCGCTGGGCGAGGGTGATCTTGAAGGCGTTCATGCTCTGGGGCACGGCGTCGGCCATCTCCGCGGCGGCCGCGTCCTCGAACGCCTCCGCTCGTGCCGGGGCGCCGGTGAGGTGGGCCTCGGCGCGTCGGGCGCGCCAGGGCTTGGTCGCGACCCCGCCCAGGCCGATCCGGGCCTCGGTGACGATCCCGCCCTCCACGCGCAGGATCACCGCGGCGGCGGCGAGCGCGAACTCGTAGGACTCCCGGTCCCGCACCTTGAGGTAGTGCGAGGTGCGGGCCGCGGTGTCGGCGGGCACCTCGATGGCGGTGATCAGCTCGCCGTGCGAGATCGGGTGCTCGCGTTCGGGCGTGTCCCCGGGGAGCGGGAAGAAGTCGTCGAAGGCGACGGTCCGCGCGCCGTCGGGACCCTGGAGGTGGATGATCGCGTCCAACGCGGTCAGGGCCACCGCGACGTCGGAGGGGTGCGTGGCGACGCAGTGCTCGCTGGTGCCCAGGACGGCGTGGGTGCGGTTGAACCCGCCGATCGCCGCGCAGCCGGTCCCGGGGTCGCGCCTGTTGCACGCCTGGTGCACGTCGCGGAAGTAGGAGCAGCGCACTTTCTGCATGAGGTTGCCGCCCATGGTGGCCATGTTGCGCAGCTGTGCCGACGCGCCCTTCTCCAGGGCCTGGACGATGACGGGGAAGCGCTCGCGCACGGCGGGGTGCGCGGCCACGTCGCTCATCCTGGCCAGTCCGCCGATCCGTATCCCGCCGTCGGAGAGCTGCTCGATCGCGGCGATGGGCAGGTCGTTGATGTCGACCACGCGGCGCGGCCGGGCGACCCGGATCCGGAGCATGTCGACCTCGGTGGTGCCGCCCGCCAGGAACTCGCTTCCGGGGTCGCCGCCGACCTCGGCGATGGCCGAGGCGATGTCGGACACGCGCTTGTACGCGAAGGAACGCATCACCGACCGCCTTCCCGGGTGTCGCCGTCGCGCACCTGCCGGATGGCGGACCGGATGTTGGCGTAGGCGCCGCAGCGGCAGATGTTGCCGCTCATCCACTCGGCGATCTCCGCGTCGTCGGAGGCGTGCCCCTCCTCGATGAGGGCGACCGCCGACATCAGCTGGCCGGGCGTGCAGTAGCCGCACTGGAAGGCGTCGTGGTCGGCGAAGGCCCGCTGCATCGGGTGGAGCCGGTCACCGTCGGCCAGGCCCTCGACGGTGGTGATCTCCCGCCCCTCGCACGCGACGGCGAGGGTCAGGCAGGACAGCACGCGACGGCCGTCGACCAGGACGGTGCAGGCGCCGCAGGCGCCCTGGTCACAGCCCTTCTTGGCGCCGGTGACGTCGAGGCGCTCGCGCAGCGCGTCGAGCAGGCTCACGCGGGGCTCGACGCGCAGCGGGCGCGGCGTCCCGTTGACGGTCAGGGTGATGTCGACCGGTTCCGGCCCGATCTCGGCCCCCCTCGGCCGGACCCCCCTGGCCTGCTCCGGGATGCTCGGTGTGACGGTTCCCGTCCGGTTGGTGCGCGGGTTCATCGGAGCCCCCTCGGGAGCGGTGTGCTGTGCGTGCTCATTGCGATCCCCCTGGTCACGCTGGTGCCGTGGCGCCACGGATGACTCCTGAGGATGCTCTCAACCCGACGTGCCCCGCGTGTGTGGACGCCCCCCAGCGGATGGCAATATCCCGCAAAGATCCGCTGGGGTCCGCCCCGGTGGGGAGCGGACCCCGTGTCGGTCGGACGGTCGCGGTCGGACCGTGGGATCGGGTCAGGGCTTGCGGCCCACACCGCCGAACTGGGCGATCTCGCGGCTCACACCCACCTCGGTCGGGTCCGGACGCCAGAACGGGATCGAGCACACACCCGGCTCCAGGAGCTCCAGTCCGTCGAAGAAGGCCTCGATCTCCTTGACGCTGCGCAGGTGGTACGGAACGGCCGCGCCCTTGTTCCAGGCCTCCGTGGCCTCGACGATCGCCTGTCCCGTGTTCGTGCTGTCGCACATGGCGAAGAAGCTGCCCGAGGGGAGCGCGTCCCGGTAGGCGCGCACGATCTCGTAGGTGCGCTCCTCGATCGGCTGGTGGCCGAGGGTGCCCAGGATGGTCAGCGCGATCGGCTGCTCGAAGTCCAGGTGTTCGCGCACCTGGTCGAGGAGCGGCCCGGGTTCGCGCAGGTCGGCGTCGATGTAGTGGGTGCTCCCGGGGACGACGCCGGTGAGCAGGGCCCGTGCGTGGGCGAGCACCATGGGGTCGTTGTCGACGTAGACCACCCTGGCGTCCGGCGCGACGGACTGGGCGACCTCGTGCGTGTTGTTCACCGTGGGCAGCCCGGTGCCGATGTCCAGGAACTGGCGGACCCCGTGCTCCCGCGCCAGGTGGGTGATCACCCGGATGAGGAACTCCCGTTCGGCCCGGGCGATCTCGACGATCTCGGGGAACGCCTGCTCGATCCGCGCCCCCAGTTCACGGTCGACGGGGTAGTTGTCCTTTCCGCCCAACCAGTAGTTCCAGACGCGTGCCGAGTGGGCCGCGCTCGTGTCGATGGGGGGAGTGTCCGTCATGGGCGCCTTCCGCGAGGAGGGAGTGGTCGGGGCTGCATTCTCGTGCCCCGGACCACGCCGTGCAAGCCGGATCCCCCGCCACGTCGGGCTTTCCGACGCGGACGCACGTCGGCCCGGGGGTGTGTGCGACCGCGCCCCCGGGCCGACGTGCGGGCTCTCAGGCGGCCCGGTCGACCCGCACCGTGTCGCCGTCCCCGACCGCCGCGAGCGCACGGTGGTCGCCGTCGATCCGGCCGAGCACGTTGGCCGCGCTGGCGAGCCTGCTCTCCGGTCCGATGGAGAGGGGTGTACGGCCGAAGGGCAGGGCGAGGGCGGAACCCGCCAGCCAGTAGCAGACCGTGCCGGGGTCGACGGTGTCGGTGGCGTCGTCCTCCCGGTCGACCTCGACGGGGACGCCGAAGTAGACCTCGTCGCCCCAGGTGTTGGCGGACGCCTCGATCGGCAGGGCGTCCCAGAGCGCCGTGGAGGTGGGGGTGTCGTCGAGCGTGGCGGTCACCGAACCGCCGGTCCAGGAGATGCTGATCCTCATGTGACCTGTGTATCGCGCTCCGATGCCGTGAGCTCCACCGGGGTATCCGTAATGCAGATATTTGATTCCGCATCACGGAATCTAGCCAGTCGCGTGGCGGTCACCGCGATCCCGAGACCGACGAGGGCCAGGACCGAGCCGATCACGGCGGGCGACGTGTACCCCAGCCCCAGGCTGATCCCCAGTCCGCCCAGCCAGGCGCCGCCCGCGTTGGCGAGGTTGAACGCCGAGTGGTTGGAGGCCGAGGCCAGCGAGGGCGCCGCCGAGGCCTCGTTCATCACCAGCACCTGGAGCGGCGTCACCACCGCGGAGCCGGCCGCGCCCAACGCCACGACGGTGACCGCCGCGGTCCAGGGGTTGTGCACGGTGACGACGAACGCGGCGAGCACGACCGCGAGCGCGACGAGCGACCAGTGGATCGTCGGCCGCAGCGCCCGGTCGGCCAGCGGACCGATGAACAGTGAGCCGAGCGTCATCCCGGTGCCGAAGAGCGCGAGGATGAACGGCACGCCCCCCGGCGCCATCCCGGCGAGTTCGGTCATCATCGGCGTGATGTAGCTGTAGACGGCGAACACCCCTGCGAACCCGAAGACGGCCGTGGTGAGCCCGAGGACCACCTGCCGCCCGCCCAGGGCGGACAGTTCGCGGCGGAGCCCGCCCCCGCCGATCGCGGCCCGGGGCACGCGGGGGACGAAGGCGGCGATCCCGACGAGCGCCAGAGCGGCGATGACCGCCACCGCGAGGAAGGCCGCCCGCCACCCCAGGAGCTGCCCCAGGAAGGTGCCCGCGGGCACGCCCACGATGTTGGCGACGGTCAGGCCGAGGAACATGCGCGCCACCGCGGTCGCCTTGCGGTCGGGACGGGCGGTGTACGCGGCGACCAGGGCGCCCACCCCGAAGAAGGCCCCGTGCGGCAGGCCCGCCAGGACACGGGCGGCGAACACCGCGCCGTAGGAGGGGGCGAGGACGGTGGCGAGGTTGCCGACCAGGAAGAGCCCCATGAAGAGCAGGAGCACGGTCTTGCGCGGCACGCGCGTGCTGAGCGCCGTGAGCAGCGGGGCGCCGACCACCACGCCCCCGGCGTACGCGGAGATCAGGTATCCGGCGGTCGAGACCGGCACGTCCAGGTCCGCGGCCACCTCGGGCAGCAGGCCCATGATGACGAACTCCGTGGTCCCGATGGCGAACGCCCCGACGGCCAGGGCGAGCAGAGCCAGAGGCATGGGTGTGCCCCCTTTCACGACGGTGGAGCGGGGAGGGAACCCGATGGAGGAGGGTTGTGGAGGGTACGGCCGAACGCCGTGGTCAGACACGTTTAGCACGTGCCAATTCCAGGATCCCAGCTCCCCGGGGCCGACCCAACCCGCACGGCGTGTGATCTCGCTCGCGGCGGGCCCGGGTCAGTCCGCGTCGGACCTCGGCGGCCCGGTGCTCCCCCGGACCACGAGTGTGGGTTCCAGGACGACGTGCCTGTTCGTGGTACGTCCCTCGTCGAGCCGCTCGGCCGCGCACGCCACCGCGAGCCCGGCCATCCGCCCCGCGTCCTGGCGGACGGAGGTCAGGTCGAGGAAGGACAGGCGGGCGGTCCGGCTGTCGTCGTAGCCGACCACCGCCACGTCCTCGGGCACCCGCACGCCCGCCCGGACGAGCGTCTCCACCAACCCGAGCGCGCAGCGGTCGTTGCTCGCGACCACGGCGGTGGGCGGCCGGTCCCGCGTCAGGAGTGCGCGCGCCGCCCGCGCCCCGGACTCCTCGGAGTAGTCGCCGCCGATGACCTCGACGTGGCCGCCGAGGCCGTGCGCGCGCATCGCGTCCGTGTAGCCCCGCCTGCGTTCGGGCGCGCCCGGCAGCTCGCCCGCGTCGACGTGCGCGATGGCGCGGTGTCCCTGCCCGACCAGGTGGTCCACCGCCTGGCGCGCCCCGTCGGCGTCGGCGGTGCGCACGCTGTCGGTGCCCTCGCCCCCCGTGCGCTGGCCGATCTCCACCACCGGGACCTGCGCGGCGATCGTGGCCAGGTGGGCCGGGGCCGCCGCGGACAACCCGATGAGGATGAGGGCCTCGCAGCGCAGGCCGAGCAGGTCGTCGATGGACTCGCGCTCGCCCCTGGTCGAGAGCAGCGCGCTGAGCACGACCCCGTAGTCCAGCTCGGCGGCGGCGGGGTAGACGGCCTCGACCAGGTGGACGTCGAGCGGGTGCTCCATGGTGAAGAGCACCCCGATCTGGCGGCTGCGGGCGCGGCGCAGCAGCCGGGCCGTCCTGTCCGCGCGGTAGCCGACCTCCTCGGCCGCCCGCAGGACCCGCTGCCGCGTCCGCGCGCTGGGGCCGGGCCGGTCGCTCATCACCAGGGACACGAGTTGGCGCGACACCCCGACACGGGCGGCGACGTCGGCCATCGTCGGCCGCCGGGCCGGGACCCCGCCCGACCGCGCGCCGCCCGCGCTCCCGGATTCCGCCATCTCGCCCCCTCACCGTCCGGCGCCTCGGTGCTGCCGATGCTAGTGCCATCTCCAGCGGCGCCCGACCGGTCTGGCGACTGGGCACGGCCACCGGCTCCGACCAGCGCGAACAACCGACCCCCGCACGTTTGACCCACTCGGGAACGGCTACGTGTCCAGTGCAGGGCACACACCGAACGGAGGGAGAAGGATCATGGCCAAGACCATCTCCGAACTGATGACCAGCCCCGCCCGCACGGTCGGGCCGGACGCCACCCTGCGCGCGGCGTCCCGGATCATGCGGGACAACAACGTCGGCGACGTGGTCGTGACCCGGGAGGACGGCTCGCTCATGGGCATCCTCACCGACCGCGACATCGTCGTGCGCTGTCTGGCGGCGGGGGGCGACGCCGACGCCATGACCGCGGGCGCGACGTGCACCGAGCACGTGGCGACGGTGCCGTCGCAGTGCCGTGTCTCGGAGGCCGTGGACATGATGCGGTCCAAGGCGGTGCGCCGCCTGCCCGTCGTGGACGAGGACGCCCTCGTGGGGATCATCTCGATCGGCGACCTGGCCCAGGCGGTCGACGAGCACTCCGCGCTGGCCGACATCAGCTCCGCCCAGGCGAACCGCTGAGCTCCCGCCGGGGGCCGCGGCCCGGCCCGGGCCGCGCGTCCTCCCGCGATGAGACGGCCGCCACGTCTTCCGGGTCGCCCACGGGGGACGGCCCGGGGCGTGGCGGTCCGCGCGTCCCCGCTCCCCCGTAGGTCCCTCGCTCTGACTCCGCGCCCACGCCCGCGTGCTCCGACCTCCGCCGCGCATGCGTTACGATAATGATTATCGTTTCCATTCAAAGAACGGAGGTCGGCCACGATGGAGCCGACAAGCCCCATGCGGGTGGTCGTGGTCGCCGGGCTGCACCGCGCGGCGCGCGGACGGACGGTGGACGCGCTGCTCGCCGCGGTGCCGAGGTCGGTGGCGGTCCACCACGACCTCGGGGAGATCAGCGAGGGGAACGTCCACCGCGTCACCCGTGACCGCTGGGGTCCCGTCGACCACGCCCCGGTCCACCTCGACCACCTGTGCGCGTCGTGCACCCTGCGCGAGGACCTCGTGCCCGTCCTGCTGCGACTGGCCGCCGAGGGCGAGTACGCCCTGTGCGTCGTGGAGGCCTGGGACGTGGTCGAACCCCGGCAGGTGGCCGAACTCATCGCCGCCCGACGGGAGTTGGAGCTGGCCGCGGTCGTCGCCGCGGTGGACGCCGACCGCCTCCTGCCCGACCTGGCCACCCACGACGACCTGCGCGACCGTGCGTTGGACATCGCGGTGGAGGACGACCGCACCGTCGCCGAGGTCCTGTCGCACCAGATCGAGTACCCCGCCGCGATCGCGCTGCACGGCACCCGCCACCGGGACGAGGCACGGTCGCTGCTGGAGCAGTTCAACCCGGCCGCCGCCGTGGTCCCGCCGGGCGCGGCCCTGGCCGAGCTGACGCTCGGCCGGTTCGATCCCGAGGCCGCCGCCAACCGCACCAACCCGGCCTGGGCCCAGTACTGCCCGCGCACGGACGGCCGGGTGACCACCGTGACCTGGTCCCGGCGGCGTCCGCTGCACCCGGAACGCACGCACGAGGCCCTGGAGCGGCTGGTCTCGTCCAGCCTGCGCAGCCGGGGCCGGATCTGGCTGGCCAGCCGCCCCGACACCCTCCTGGTCTGGGACGCCCACAGCGACGCCCTGGTCCTGGAGAGCGGCGGCCCGTGGCTGGACGCCCTGCCCGGGGCCGCCGTGGAGATGGTCTCCGAGACCCGGCGCGCCTCCGCCCGCCTGGACTGGGACCCGGTCGTGGGCGACCGCGGCCAGCACCTCGCCTTCACCGGGATCGACATGGACGCCCAGGGGTTGGTCGCGCTCCTGGACTCCTGCCTGATCACCGAGGAGGAGGCCGGTCGGCCGCTCCAGAACGACCCCTTCGCCGACGCACTGTGAGAGAGGAACCCCGATGAGCGCCAGGCCCCGACGGTCGGGCGGACGGCCCACGTCCCGCAGGTTCGCCAACCCCCTCGGCGACGCCGACCACGTCGACTACAAGGACGTCGCCCTGCTGCGGAAGTTCATCTCCGAGAAGGGCAAGATCCGCAGCCGCCGGGTCACGAGGGTGACCTCCCGGCAGCAGCGGCTGATCACCGCCGCGGTCAAGAACGCCCGAGAGATGGCCCTGCTCCCCTACCCGTCCAACACCCCCACGTCCAGGAACCCCTGACCGGGTCCAGGAACCCCTGACCGGGTCCAGGAACCCCTGACCGGGTCCAGGAACCCCTGAACGAGCATCCACAGGAGGAACACCGTGTCACGTGTCTGCCAGGTGACGGGCCGGGCCCCGAGCTTCGGGAACGCCGTCTCGCACTCCCACCGGCGCACCCGCCGCCGGTTCGACCCCAACATCCAGACCAAGCGGTACTGGCTGCCCAGCGAGAACCGCTACGTGCGGCTGCGGGTCAGCGCCAAGGGCATGCGGGTCATCGACGCCCGCGGCATCGAGCGGGTGGTCGCCCAGATCCGGGCGCGCGGGGAGAGGGTCTGAGATGGCCAAGAGGAGCAAGATCGCCCGGAACGAACACCGGAAGAAGGTCGTGGCCCGCTACGCCGAGCGGAGGGCCGAGCTCAAGCGGATCATCGCCGCCCCGGGGACCGGTCCGGCCGAACGCGAGGCCGCCGTGCGCGAACTCCGGCGCCAGCCCCGCGACGCCAGCGCGACGCGGGTGCGCAACCGGGACTCGGTGGACGGACGCCCGCGCGGCTACCTGCGCAAGTTCGGGCTCTCCCGGATCCGGTTCCGCGAGGCCGCCCACCGGGGAGAACTGCCGGGCGTGACCACGTCGAGCTGGTAGGAAGCCCCCGCTCACCGGCTCCGGGGCCCGGGGTGGACGGGTCCCGGAGCGGCGTCGGGCGGTCAGGTCCGCACGCGCAGGAGGCGCTGCGCCACCAGGGCGACCAGGCCGGACACCGCGCCGACGACCGTCCCGGTCACCAGGCTGCTGATCACCGAGAACCCCCGGATGATGACGGCCTGGACGCCGGGCGCCAGGTCCGAGAGGTTGCCGCCGAGGGTGGGCTGCTCGTCGCCGAACGACTGGTTCCAGAGCAGCTGGTGTCCGAGTGCCAGGAACACGCCGTAGACGATCCCGACCACCAGCAGGGTCACGAACGGGTTGGGCACCCGCCGGACCAGGACCACGGCGATCCACACCAGCGGCGGCACGAAGACGAGCAGCCAGTTGACGAGGGTGCCCGGCTCGATGACGGACAGGTCGTGCAGGACCACCCGGGGCACCGCGAGCAGGGCCAGGAGAACGAGCACGGGGAACGACAGGCCGAGGGCGGCCCTCTTCTGATCGGTCATGGCACCAACATAGGAACCGGCCCCCGCCCGCACATCGTTTCCCGAGCGCGTTCCGCTACGTCGGGAAGCGGGTTCCGCGTCGCCCCTCGACGTAGGGCGGGTGCCGCGGACACTATCCCCCGACGGCGATCCGGACGCCGAGCGTCAGCATGACGACGGCGATCACCCCGTCGAGCACGCGCCAGGCGCCCGGCCGGGCGAACACCGGGCGCAGGAGTCGGGCGCCGAAGCCCAGGGCGAAGAACCACAGGAAACTGCCGGTCACCGCGCCGCGCGCCCACCACCAGCGCGCCTCCCCGTCCTGCTGGTTGGCGACGGAGCCCAGGAAGACGACCGTGTCCAGGTACACGTGCGGGTTGAGCCAGGTCAGGGCGAGGGCCGTGGCGACCGCGGGGCCGAGCCGGTGCGAGCGGGACGCCCCGTCGGCGGCGAGCGCTCCGGGCCGCACGACCCTGCGCGCGGCGAGCAGACCGTACACCACGAGGAACCCGGCGCCGAGGAAGCGTACGAGCACCAGCGCGGAGGGCATGGCCTCGATGACGGCGCCGACGCCGAGGACCCCGGCGGTGATGAGGACGGCGTCCGACAGGGCGCAGACCAGGACCACGGCCAGGACCGTGCGGGGACGGCCGTCGATGCCGAGCCGGAGGACGTAGGCGTTCTGGGCGCCGATGGCCACGATGAGGGCGAGCCCGGTCCCCAGACCGAGCACCGCCGCGAGCAGGGATGCGTTCACGTTCGGAACGTTAGGAGCGCGGGCATCTGTAGTAAAGCTAAACTTTCTTAGATCACTTAAGAAAGGCTTATGATGCCCTTCCAGTTCGACCACCTGCGCACACTCACCGCTCTCGTGGACGAGGGCACCTTCGAGGCGGCCGCCCGGCGGCTGCACGTGACCGCGTCGGCGGTCTCCCAGCGGATCCGGACGATGGAGCAGACCGCGGGCAAGGTCCTCGTGCGGCGCACCAACCCGGTCACGACCACGCCGGCGGGCGACGTGGTCCTGCGCTACGCCCGCCAGGTGGTGCTGCTGGACGGGGACGTGCTCGCCGAACTGCGGGCCGGTGAGGGTGAGGGCGGACGGGTGTCGGTGCCGCTCGCCGTCAACGCCGACAGTCTGTCCACGTGGTTCCTGGAGGCGCTCGCGGAGCCGCCCGAGGATCTGGGCGCGGTGTTCGACATCCACCGCGAGGACGAGGAGCACACCACGTCGCTGCTGCGCTCGGGAGCGGTGATGGCCGCGGTGACCTCCACCCCGGAGGCGGTCCAGGGCTGCACGGTCGAGGGGCTCGGGGTCATGCGCTACCTCGCGGTGTGCGGTCCGGCGTTCGCCGCGAGGCACCTCGGCGACCCCGTCGACCTGGACCGGCTCCCGACGGCCCCCGTGGTGAACTTCGACCGCAAGGACGAGCTGCAGGACCAGTTCCTGCGGGAGCTGACGGGGCGCGCGCCCGAGGCGCCGCGCCACTTCATCCCGGCCTCGACCGACTTCGCCCAGACCATCCTGCTCGGGCTCGGATGGGGCGTGGTGCCCGAGCGGCAGTGCCGGGAGGCGATCGCGGAGGGGCGGCTGGTCGAGCTCGCCCCCGACCGTCCGGTGGACGTGCGGCTGTACTGGCAGCGCTGGAACCTGCGGTCGCCCCTGCTGGACCGGGTGTCGGAGAGGGTGCGCGCGGCGGCGGCCACCCGGCTGCACCCGCTGTAGCCGGGTGGCCGCCGCCGCGCGGCCGTCATGGCCGACCGGCGCCCGGCCCGTCCGGGGTTGTCCGCGAAGCGACGCTCTGGTGGGATGGGACGACGGTCGCCGGGATCCGGCGGGCCGCGTCCACGATGGGGACTTTCTGGCGCACGGAGCACGCGCGGGCGTGCCGCGACCGGCTTCGCCGTGCGGCCGCGCCGGAGGTGACATGTCGTATCCGCTGTGGGAGGAGACTCCGACGGAGCCGTACTCCGGGTTCCCCCCGGACGTGGGCGCGCGGTTGCGCCCCCTGGTCCAGGGCCTGACGCGCAGCACGGTCGAGGCGGTCCAGCGCCGCGCGGAGGCCCACGGCCCGCCCCTGGAGCCGGGCGACGCCGAGGCGTGGCGCGAGCTGATCGCGTCGGCGGCGTACGCGTTCATCGAGCGGGTGGAGGGCGACCGCCCCCTTCACACCCCGACCGGCGCGCCGACCGGCGTCACCGAGGCGTTCCGCGCGTTCGGGGCCGACGAGGCCCGCGGCGGACGGACGCTGGAGCGTCTGCACGCCGGGATGCGCACGGCGGCGGCGATCGCGTGGCGGCGGTTGGCGATCACGGACGCGTTCACCCGGAAGGACGTGGTGGTCCTGGGCGAGGCGCTGTTCGCCTTCCAGGAGGAGCTCACCACGGCCGCCGCCGAGGGGCACGCCGAGGTGCACCGGGCCGAGGGGGACCAGAGGAAACGCGCCCGTGCGCTCCTGTTGGAGGCGTTGCTGGACGGGGTGGACCCCGCGTCGGTGCCGTCGCTCGCCCGGGCCGCGCGCTGGCGGATCCCCGAGCGGATGGCCGTCGCTCTCCTGCTGCCCGAGGGGAAGGCGGGGGTACCGGCCCCGCCGTCCGACGTCCTGGTCGACACGGAACGGGACGACCCCCACGCCGTGGTCCCCGATCCGGACGGGCCCGGACGGCCGCGTCTGCTGGAGCGAGCGCTGCGCGGGTGCACGGCCGTCCTGGGGCCGAGCGTGGTCCCGGAGGAGGCGCCCGTGTCGCTGACGCGGGCCCGGCAGCTGGCGGACCTGGTGCGCGCGGGGGTGGTGCCGGGCGGGGGCGTCGTGCGGTGGGGCGACCACCTGTCGACGCTGCTGTTGGCACGCGACACGGCTCTGGTGGCGGAGCTGGCGCGCGAGCGGTTGGCCCCGATGGCGCGGCTGCGGGCGCCCCAGCGCGACCGGATGGCGGACACCCTGCTGGCCTGGCTGGAGTCGGGGTTCAACGCCAACGAGGCGGCCGAGCGGTTGCGGGTGCACCCGCAGACGGTCCGGTACCGGATCCGCCGGTTGAACGAGCTGTTCGGACCGCGCATGCGCGAGCCCGACGCCCGGTTCGAGCTGGAGCTGGTGCTGCGGGCCCGCCGTCTGCTGGGACCGCTGGAGTCGTCCTGACCGCGGACGACGGGACCGCGGACGTCAGTCCTTCGGGGCGAGCGCGCGGACGGCGGCCACGGGGTCGCCGGGGACGAGGGGAGCGATGACGGGGGTGGTCACCCCGGCGTCGACGTAGGCGCGGATCCGCTCACGGCAGTACTCGGCCGGTCCGTGCACGACCAGTGCGTCCACCACCGAGTCGGGGATGGCCTCCAGCGCGCCCCGGCGGTCGCCCTCCTGCCACGCCTTCCACATGGGGGTGAGCTCCTCGCGCCCCAGCCACTCGTGGAAGGCCCGGTAGACGGGCACGTTGAGGTAGGCGGAGACGGCCCAGCGGCCGATGCCCCGGGCGGTGTCCGGGTCGGTGTCGGGGATCGCGAAGATCCGGGCGACCACCTCGGGCTCCCGGCCGTCCCCGGCGGCGTCGCGCACGTGGGGGAAGACCGTGCGCACGTCCTCGGCGGAGAGCCAGTTGACGATCGCGCCGTCGCCCTCGCGGCCCGCCAGCCGCAGCATGCCCGGGCGCAGCGCCGCGACGAGCAGCGGCGGGGTGTGTTCGGGGACCGTGGCGAGGGTGAACCCCCGGACGGCGAAGGTGTCGTAGTCGGCCTTGACCTTCGCGCCGGTCAGCGCGGTGCGCAGGAAACGGAGGGTGTCGCGGATCCGCTTGTAGGGCTCCTCGAAGGGGATGGCGTTCCACCGCTCGACGATGACGTCGGAGGAGGTGCCGATGCCCAGGGCGAAGCGGCCGGGCGCGGCGGAGGCCAGCGCGGCCGCGCTCATCGCCAGCGTGGCCGGGCCGCGCGTGTACACGGGGACGATGGCCGTGCCCAGGCGCAGGCTCGGGGCCCAGGTGCTGGCCAGGGCGAGGGGGGTGAAGGCGTCGGCGCCGTTGGCCTCGGCCGACCAGGCGTCGGTGTAGCCGAGGTCGGGCAACTGTTCGATGACGGACCGCTGCTCCAGGAGGGGGACCCCTTCCAGGGGGATGGTGATGCCCCAGCGACTGGTCATGGCGACTCCCTGTCGGTGGACCGGATACCGAATCCGGTTCGTGTCCGCTGTCGCCCCCGACCATACCGCGCGGTCGGTATGTCGGGGGGTCCGGGAACCGTGGTTCCGAGCGACACGGCCGGTCGGGGCCGCGACGCGGGGACCCGGCGGGGCGTATGTTCGTAGGGCCCGGCGGAGCGGGGAACCCCGTGCCGGTCAGCGCGGCGGCGCGCCCGGCGGGCACCCAGGAGCACACCCCACGCGAGCTAAGGAGGCCCCCGACCGTGGCCACGCCACCCTCCCCCTACGACTTCCTGCCCGAGCTGCCGTCGTTCACCCTGACCAGCGACGACGTCGCCGACGGGAAGACCATGCCCATGCCCCAGGTCAGCGGAATCATGGGAGCGGGCGGTGCGGACGCCTCGCCGCACCTGTCCTGGAGCGGCTTCCCCGAGGGGACGCGCAGCTTCGCCGTCACCTGCTTCGACCCGGACGCGCCGACCGCGAGCGGTTTCTGGCACTGGTCGGTGTGCGACATCCCGGTCGACGTGACCGAGTTGGCGACGGGCGCCGGCGACGGTTCCGGCCTGCCGGAATCCGCCGTGACCGTGCGCAACGACGCCGGGAGCCACCGCTACGTCGGCGCCGCGCCGCCTCCCGGGCACGGCCCGCACCGGTACATGTTCGCGGTCCACGCGGTGGACGTCCCCCGCCTGGGCGTGGACGCCTCGACCAGTCCCGCCGTCGTCGGGTTCAACCTGTTCGCGCACTCCCTGGCGCGTGCCGTGATCACGCCCGTGTACGAGCGCGGCTGAGGCCGCGCGAGGTCCTCGGGGGCGGGTGCGCGGCCAGGCCGCGCACCCGCCCCCGCCCCTCTCCCTCCCGGGGCGTGGGGTACACGCGCGAGAGGCCCGTTCGGTTGACGCGGCAGCCGGATTCGGCCATTTCCGGGGCCCGACCGGCCGCGGGCGTCTAGGCTCGGCGCACGGTCCCCCGACCGTCCCCACACCCACGGGAGGGATGCGCGGTGCCCCAGCGAACAGCGACGCGACCGACGGTCGTGGTGACGACGGCGGGCTCGGCCCCGACCCCCGGAACCATCCTCCACCTGCGCGCGTCGGGTTTCCGGGTGATCGCCACCGACGTGGATCCCGAGGCGCCGGGGCTGTACCTGGCCGACCGGGGGTACCTGGTCCCCGGCGGCGGCAGCGCCGCGTTCCTGCCCCGGATGCGGGAGCTGTGCGCGCGGGAGGGCGCGGTCGCGGTGGTGCCCCTGGTGGACGAGGAACTGGTGAGCGTCGCCGCGCTCGCCGACGACGGGGTGGCCGTGCTGCTGCCCCGCGCGGACTTCGTCACCGCCTGCCTCGACAAGGCGGTGCTCATGCGACGGCTGGACGCGGCCGGGATCGGCGTGCCCCGCACCTGGTCGGCCGCGGACGGGCCGCCCGAGGACGCCGACGCGCCGGGCGGGTTCGTGGTCAAGCCCCGCAGCGGCCGGGGCAGCCGTGGCGTGGCGGTCGCCGGCTCCCGGGACGACCTGCCGCGCGCGGTCGCGGAGAGCGGGTACGCGCCCGAGGAGCTGATCGTCCAGGAGCGCGTCACCGGCCCCGAGTTCACGGTGTCGGTGGTGGTGTGGCGCGACGGGGAGGTGCAGGCCGTCGTGCCCAAGGAGGTGGTCCTCAAACGGGGGGTCACGCGGTTCGCGGTGACGCGGCGCGCGTCGGCGGTCGCGCGGGCCTGTCGGAGCGTGCAGGAGGCCCTGCGCGCCGACGGGCCGTTCAACGTGCAGCTGCGCCTCGACGGGGAGGGGCGGCCCCGGATCTTCGAGATCAATCCGCGGTTCTCCTCCACGGCGGCCCTGACGGCGGCGGCCGGTGTCGACGAGATCGCCGGGCTCCTGCGACAGGCGGTCGCGGGCGGGCCGCGGCTGACCGACGCCTGGCGCGAGGGCGTGGCCATGGTGCGCCGGTGGACGGACGAGTTCCTCACCGAGGAGGAGTTCACCGCGCACGGGATCTCCCCCGCGAGCGAGCTGGTGGCCCGGTGAACGACGTCCACGCGTGGTCGGAGGCGGCGGCGGCGGGGGCGGTGACCGAGGTCGGCGCGCTGCTCCGGGAGTGGCGCACCGACCCCTCGGCGCTCGGCGGCGTCTGGGAGGGGAGCCAGTTCAAGGCGCGCGCGGACGCCCTGGCGCACCGGGCGCTGGCCGAACGGCTGACGGCGGTCGACGGGTCGGTCCCGGTGGTCAGCGAGGAGGACCCCGTGTCACTGGTCAGCGAGCGGCCGCCGCGCTACTGGCTGATCGACCCCATCGACGGGACCGCCAGCTACGCCCACGGGTTCCCCGGCTACGTCACGCAGGCCGCGCTGGTGGTCGGCGGACGCCCGGAGGCGGCGGCCGTGTACGCCCCGGAGACGGGCACGCTGTTCACGGCCGTCCGGGGTGGGGGGGCGCGGCGCGACGGGCTCCCCCTGGAGCGGTGCGCGGCGCCGCCGCCCGGGACGGGGGTGCTCACGGACAACACCCCCGAGCCCGAGGGGATCGCCCGGCGGGTCCGCGACCGCTTCGGATACCACGGGTACCTGGAGAGCGGCAGCATCTCGCTGAAGCTGTGCCGGATCGCCGAGGGGACGGCGCACCTGTTCGTCAAGGACGTTCCGGTGCGGGACTGGGACGTGGCGGCGCCCGCGCTCGTGCTGGAGGAGGTGGGCGGGTCGGTGACGCGGTTGGACGGCGCCGGGTTCGGCTATCGGGGGAGCTACGAGCACACGGGGCTGGTGGGCGCCGCCGACCCCGCGACGGGCCGCGCCGTCAGCCGCTGGTTAGCGCCCTGACCTGCGACGACAACGAGTGTCAACGGACCGCCCACGGTGGTCGCGAACGGGTCCGCGGATGCCCTTCCCTGGGCCCGGAGCGACGCGTAGGGTGTGGTCACCAACCGCGCCTGTGGGGGGTGGGATGTTGGAGGGCCGACGTCTGCCGCTGCACCGGATGCGCGCCTCGGACGCCGAACGCGACCGGACGGTCGACCACCTCACCGACGCGTTCGTGGAGGGCCGTCTGGGGTTCGACGAGTACGACCGCCGGGTGGGCCTGGCCCTGTCCTCGGTCCTGGTCGGGGAGCTGTGGTCGCTGACCGCGGACCTCCCGCGGGGCGGGGACGGCGTCCCGGGCCCCCGCCCGGCGCCCGACCGGGAGCGCCGTTCCCCCACCGGCGAGCTCGCCCCGTCGGTGTCCGCGTACGGGTGGGGGGACGAGTGGCGGTGGTGGACGGGTGTCGCGGTCATCCTCACGGGCGTGTGGGCGGTGGTGAGCGTGATGGTGGGCGAACTGGTGCCGTACTGGCCGTTGGTGCCGCTGGGCATCTGGGGGGCCGTGCTGCTGGCGGCCACGATCTGGCCCAGCGGGGAGGGACCGCGGGGGTCACGCTGAGACGACTCGGAACCCGGGGACGGCTGGTCGGGGAGACGGCCCGGGATCACGGGACCAGCCGGTCGGCGATACGACCCGGAACCGCGGGGAGGGCTCGTCGGAACGACGGTCCGGGACCGCTGCGCCGTCCACAGGCCGACGGAAGCACCTTGTGCGGCCGCGCGCGACCCGGAAGGCTGGAAAGCGGGGGGACCCCGGGCCCGCCCCCGTCCGCATGCCCGGACGCGGCCTCAGCCCACCGCGTGCAGCCAGCGGACCGGCGCGCCGTCGCCCGCGTACCGGAACGGCTCCAGCTCCTCGTCCCACGACCGCCCCATGAGGCGTTCGAGCTCGGCGGCCAGGTCCGTGCCGCCCGCCGCGGCGCGCGCCATCGCCTCGCGCAGACGGCCCTCGGGGACGAGCACCTCCCCCGCCGCGCTGGTGATCGCGGTGAACATGCCCAGGGACGGCGTGTAGCTGTACCGCACGCCGTCACACCCCGGCGACCCCTCCTCGGTCACCTCGAAGCGCAGGCGCTGCCACGAGTTCAGCGCCGAGGCCACCTCGCCCGCGGTCCCCGGCTTGCCCTGCCAGTTGAGTTCGGCGCGGTGGTGGCCGGGGGCGGCCGGCTGGGCGACCCAGTCGAGTTTCACGGGCACGCCGACGACGCCCGCGACCGCCCACTCGACGTGTGGGCACAGCGCCGCGGGCGCTGAGTGGACGTACAAGACGCCACGTGCGGACACCGAACCTCCTGATACGAACGAGTGCGCTTCCCCGACGCCCTCGTATCCACGAGAAGGTTGCAGACCCGCCTGAATACCTTTGCCCCATTGTGCCCCAAGGGCACCCTGGGAACCAGCGGTAACGCCGGCATTTGCAGTGTTCCCACCGCACACGGGACACCCAGAGACTAGCGTGAGCCCCAGAGCGGACAGGGAGTCTGATCATAATGGGGGCGGGTGTGCCAGACCAGCCGTACGAGGGAACGAGCAGGCCTTCTCCCTGTCGGGGAACCGTACCTCCGACCGATACCGGGCGTGAAACCTCCTCCGCGTTGCCGGTTCCGGCCACTTCGGGCCCGGGTTCCGCCCTCCCCGACCACACGGACGCCGACCTGGTCCACCGCGCCCGCGCCGGGGACGCCCGGGCCTGGGAGGGCATCGTCGACCGCCACCTGCCGCTCGTCAACGCGATCGCCCGCTCCTACCGCCTGTCCGCTCCCGACCGCGAGGACGCGGTCCAGACCGTCTGGCTCACCCTCAACCAGCACCTGCCCCGACTCCGCTCCCCCGAACGGCTCCGTGCCTGGCTGCGCCGGGTCACCAACGACGTCTGCGCCCGGCAGCGCCGCCACGGCGCCCGGCAGAGCCCCGTCGACCCGGACTCCCTCACGCGACTTCCGCTCCCCGACGCTCCCGATCTCGAATCGCAGTACCTGGACCGGGAACGCGTCGAGGGGCTGTACCGCGCGATCCGCCACCTCGACCCCCAGGACCGCCTCGTGGCCCTGAGCCTGCTGGAGGACGCCCCGCACGACCCGAGCACCCCGCGCGTCGCCGCGAACCAGCGCCGCCGTGTCCAGCGCCGACTCCGCCGCATCCTGGAGGACCAGCAGTGAGCGAACACGCCGACCCCCGCCCACCGTGGGCCGTGGACGGGCGCGCTGCGGCCCTGGCCGCCTTCGACCGTCGCGACGACGGCGCGGACCTGGCCGCCCTGACGGCCCAGACGCCGCCCGTCGTCGAGGACTCCCGTGCCGACGGAGGCATCCTGCTGACCACCCTGAGGTTCGACCACGACGGCCTCGTCCTGGACCTGCGCGTCCGCGCCGACGGTCCCCGCCGGTCGCTGTCGGGTCTGGTCGGCGGGGACTTCGGGTTCGTGACCGTCGACCTGCGCCGCCCGGCCGCGACCGTCCGCCTGCGCGTCGGCGCGGACGGGCGCTTCCTCGCCCCCGACCTCGCGCGCGGACCGCTCAGCCTGGCCCTGCGCCGGGACGGCCGACCGCCGGTGGTCACCGACTGGTTCACCGTCTGAGCACCGGCCGCCACAGATCGGGACACGCCGAATGCGGGTTCGGAGCGCTCACGAACCCGGCCCGACGCACCCGCCTTCGCACCCTTCGTCCGTGTTCGCACCCGGGCGACGTCCGCGGATCGACGCCGAGGACTGCCGCGCGCGCCCGGCCGCTGCTATCTGTGGACCGAGCGTTCTCCTCGCGAAAGGCGGGCACGTGACCCCACCCGTCCCACCATCCGGCCGTCTCCTCCTGGCCCGGGTCAGGCGCGGGGTGCGGTTGGCCCGCAGCGGTCTGTTCGAGACCACGGCCGACCTCCTCGACGACACCCACCGCCGCCTGCGCGGCCACCCCGTCGCCGAGGTCGCGCCCGTCGTGCCCGGGGTGCTGGTCAACCTGGGACTGGCCCAGACCATGTGCGGCAGGTTCGACCAGGCCGGCGACCACCTCGCCGAGGCGCACGCGCTGACCCGCGAGCACGGGCTCCCGCTCCTGGGCATGATCGCCCGCCAGAACCAGGGGTGCCTCGCGCTCTACCGGGGCGACACGGTCACCGCCATCGACACCTTCCTCTCCCTGCTGCCCGAACTGCCGCCCGAGCGGAGCGAGGCCCTGCACGTGGACCTGGCCGAGGCGCTGCTGTCGGAGGGGCTGGTCGAGGAGGCGGCGGCCGCGCTGGACGAGGGCCCGTGCACGGAGAGCGGCTCGGCGACCGCCACCGCCCTGCTCGTGGAGGCCAAACTGCGGTTCCTGGAGGGCGACCGCCGACGCGCCGCCGAGCTCACCCGGCGCGTGCGCGGCACGTTCGGGCGGGGCTCGCTGTGGTTCCGGCTGGCGACCCGCCTCGAACGCGTCGCCCTGGCCCCCGGTCCGCCCGGGCGCGCGGTCGCGGACGCGGGGCCCGTCAGCCGGGCCAGGGACCGCCTGCGAATCCGGCTCCCCGGCGCCGCGGCCCACCCCGGGTGCCCCGCCTCGCGTCGGGCCCTGGACGTCCTGGCGGGCGGTGCCGCGCACGCCGCCGTGCCCGCGCCCGGCCGGTGGCTGGGCGCCGCGGCCCACGATCCCCACGTCGTCCGCGCCGGCCTGGAGAGCGCCCTGCGCGCGGGGACGGCCGCGACCGCGTTGGAGTGGGCGGAGCTGACCCGGACCTGGGCCGTGCCGCGTGTGCCGGGGCCCCGCGAACCCGACACCCCGACGCTGAACGCGCTCGCCGGGCACTACCGCGCCGCCCTGGCCCTGGGGCGGGGACCGTCCACGGCGCGCCACGCGCGGCTGTGGGAGGCGGCCCGATGGCGTGCGTGCCGCGCCGCCTCCGCGGCGGAGCCCACCGCATCGTCCGGTCCGGCGCCGGTGACCGGGAAGCTCCTCGCCCGGCTCGGGGCCGATCGGGCGTTCATCCACCTGACGTGGGCCGGAGGTGACGCCGTCGCGCTCGTCGCGGTGGCCGGGCGGGTCCACGCCCGCCTCCTGGGGCCGGTCGCGCGCGCCGTCCGAGCGCTGGCGCGTTTCACGCACACGCTGCCCGAACCCGCGTGCCGCTCCCGCGCGGCGGCCGTGCGGGCGGCCGCGGCCGAGGTCTCGCGAGTCCTCCTGGCCCCGCTCCTGCCGCTGGTCGGGGACCGGCCGCTCGTGCTGGCCGCCGACCCGCGCCTGGGCGACCCGCCGTGGGGGATGCTGCCCGCGCTGTGCGGGCGTGCGGTCAACCTCGTGCCCACCGCCCGGTTCTGGGTGGAGCGCGCCGACCGGTGGTGGCCGGGGCGCACCGACTCCCCGCGCCCGGCGACCGGGCGCGTGCTGCTCGTGGCCGCCCCCGCGCCCGAGGGCGCTCGCCGGGAGGTGGCCGCGCTGTCGCGCGTGTACCCGCGGGCCCGGGTGCTGAGCGGGGACGGGGCCCGATGGTCGGAGGTGGTGGAGGGGTTCGCCGACTCCGACGTCGTCCATCTCGCCGGTCACGGCCACGTGCCCGACCGCGTTCCCCTCCTCGCGTCGATCGACCTCGTGGACGGGCCCCTCCTCGCCCGGGACCTGGGCGGACTCACCGCCGCACCCGGCCTGGTGGCGCTCTCCACCTGCTGGAACGGGCGCGGCTTCGGCGGTGTCACCGGAACGCCGTCGGGGTTCGTCGGCGCCCTGCACGCGCGCGGCGTGCGCACGGTGGTGGCCAGCCCGGTCCCCGTACGGGACGCCGAGGCGGAGGGGGCCATGGTGCGCTTCCACCGCGCCGTCGCGGAGGGGGTCCCGGTGTCCGAGGCGGTGGCGCTCCACCTCGGACGGGCCGGTTTCTGCTGCTTCGGCGCCTGAACGGGGTCGCCGTCCGCGTCCGGTCGCGTCCGGTCGGGGGCGGACCGGCGCGCGGTCGGGGATCGGGGCGGGCGGCTACCAGCCGCGCTCGCGCCACTCCGGCAGCTTCGGGCGTTCGGCGCCCAGCGTCGTGTCGCGGCCGTGCCCCGGGTAGATCCAGGTGTCGTCGTCCAACTCGCCGAACACGCGTTCCTCGACGTCGGCGAACAGCGAGCGGAAGTCCTCGTCGCTCCACGTGCGACCGACCCCGCCGGGGAAGAGGCTGTCACCGGTGAACAGGTGGGTGTGCCCCTCGGGGTCGTCGTAGCGCAACGCGATCGACCCGGGTGTGTGCCCGCGCAGGTGGATCACGGTCAGGAAGCACTCGCCGACCGGCACGCGCGTCCCGTGCTGGACGGGTTCGTCCACCGACACGGGGAGGTCCTCCCCGTCGGCGGGGTGGGCGACCGTGCGGGCGCCCGTCTGGCCGACGACCTCGGCGAGGGCCTGCCAGTGGTCCTGGTGGCGGTGGGTCGTGACCACGCGGGCCAGTCCCCGCTCACCGATGAGGTCGAGGATGCGGTCGGCCTCGGCGGCGGCGTCGATGAGGAGTCCCTCGCCCGTGGCGGTGCAACGCAGCAGGTAGGCGTTGTTGTCCATGGGGCCGACGGCGAGTTTGGCGATCGTCAGATGCGGTAGCTGGCGTAGGTCGGCGGGGCCGCCGACCCTGGTATCTCCGGAGTAGCTCACCTCTCCATTGTGGCCCGTGCGACGACGGCCGTGTACCCGGGCGACACGGGTCGGACACCCGGATCACGGGGCGTCCGACCTCTGGTCCCGTCCGGGCACGGGGGTCGCGGGCGGCGAAGGCCCTCGGAGCCAGGGCTACTGGGCCCAGCGGGGCGGGCGCTTGTCGAAGAAGGCGGCCCGGCCCTCGGCGGCGTCCTCACCGGCGAAGAACTCGGCGGACAGCTCACCCATCCGGGCGAAGGCCTCGGCCCGGCGCTCGGAGGCGGCCAGGGCGCCGGAGCCGAGTTCGTCGAGGAGCTGCTTGGTGCGCGACAGGGCGCGCGGCGCCGAACCCCGGATGCCCTGGAGGACGGCGTCCACGGCGTGCGCCATCTCCCGGTCCGGGACGGCCTGCGTGATCAGGCCCGCCTTGGCCGCGGCGGAGGCGTCGAACAGCTCCCCGGTGAGGAAGTAGCGGCTGAGCTGGCGCGAGTGCATGCGCGCGGACACCGGGACGGAGATGATCGCGGGGACGACCCCGATGCGCACCTCGGTGAAGGCGAAGGTCGCGCTCTTGGGCGCCAGGGCGATGTCGGCCGCGGCCACCAGTCCGATCCCGCCCGCGCGGGCGGCGCCGTTCAGCACCGCGACGACGGGTTTGGGGGCGCCCATGATCTGCTCGAAGATCGCGGGCAGCTCCGGCGCGGGTTCGACCGGCTCGCCCCGGAGCGCGGCGCCGACCTCCTTCAGGTCCGCGCCCGCGCAGAAGACCGGGCCGGTCCCGGTGAGCACGACGCAGCGCACGTCGTCGTCGGCCATCGCGTCGGACAGGGCCTTGGAAAACTCGGAGCGGAGCCGGGCGGACAGCGCGTTGCGGTTGCGGGGGGAGTCGAGGGTGACCGTGGCGATGGCGCGGTCGACGGTCAGGCGTACCAGGGGGGCGTCGTCCGGGGACGTCGGGGACGGGTGCTGCGTCATCGCAGACTGACCTTTCTCCGTGAGATCGCGCGCGGGTCGTGAGGACACGGCGCGCCCGTACCGGGCTTGTGGCCTGGCACGTCTCGCTTGTGGCGGTATGCACGAATCCGGTCCAACCTTAGACGGCCGGATCGTCACGGCACCACGCCTGTCGGCACCGTGTTCGTTAAGTCCCCGTCACGCCGGTGTTCCACGCTCCCACGGAACCCGGTACGCTCCTCGCTCCTGACGGCTACCGGGCCGTCACCGCCGAGAGGGCGTCGGCGAAGCGCATCATCGCCGCGACCGCCGCGGCGCCGTCGGCGGCCTCGCTCACGCGCAGGGTGAGGGGCTCCGCGGTGATCGCGCCGGTGTAGCCGTGGTCGAGTTCGCAGGTCTCGTCGGCGCACGCGGCCGGTTCGAGGTCGATGTGGGCGGCCGTCCCCCAGTTCACCGACAGGTTGACGCTCAGCACCAGCTCACTGGGCAGGCTGCCGGGCGTGTACTGGGCGGGGTTGGCGACCACCCGGGTGAGCGCGACCGACTGGACGTTGCCGATCTGGATGCTGTCCGTGGTGGTCGACGCGTGCGAGGCGCCGCCGGGCTCGGTGGGCGGGTGCTCGTCCGTGTGGCACACCACGAGCCGCGTCGCGGTCAGCAGCATCACGGTGATGTGCCGCCGCATCTCCATCGCCGGGTCGAACGTCGCCTCGTGGTGGACGATGAAGGCCTCGGCGTCCTCGTCCCCCAGGGCGGTGGCGACGGCGTCGATCACCAGCGCGGGATAGTACCCGCTCCGCTCGATCTCCATCCGCCAGTCGGTGGACACGGCACGTGATTTCCTCATACCCCTATCCTGCCCTCTCCGGGCGACACCTCGCGACCGGGACGGCCAACGCGCGGGCCAGCCCATGATCAGAAGGTCACCCCTCCCAGGCGGCGGGGGCCGGCGTCCGGCCGGACCTCGGGGGCCTCGCGCAACCACATGCGCGCTCCGAGCACGTGCGCTCCGGTGGCGTTCACCAGGACCGGGTCCAGGTCCACGTAGCCGATCTCCGGGAACGCCTCCACCAACCGCGAGACCCGGATCAGCAGCTCCTCCAGCGCCTCCACGTTGGGCTGCTCGGCCAGCGAGGTGGCGCCGGCGGGCAGCCCGAACAGCAGGGGCGCCGCGCGCACGGCGTGGATGAGGTCGGCGGCGTCCATGTCCGTGAGGGGCGCGAGCCGGAACGCGCGGTCGTCGAGCAGTTCGGCGGTCACGTCGGCCAGGCCGAAGGAGACGACCGAGCCGAAGGACTGGTTGTCGCCCGCGCGGATCACCGTGGGCACACCGGGCGCGGCCATGCGCTGGACGACCAGCCCCGCCTCCGCGCCGAACCGGTCGTGCAGGGACAGGAAGGCGCTGCGCACGTCGTCCGGGGTGCGCAGGTCGGCGCGGACGAACGTGCCTCCCGCGCGGACCCGCAGGTCGGGGGCGTCGGCCTTCACCACGACGGGGTAGCCGAGTTCTCCGGCGGCCACCACGGCCTCGTCGGCGGAGGTGACCGGGATGTCCGGGTAGGCGGCGATGCCGTAGCAGGCCAGGAGCTCCCGCGCGTCGGCGCTGGAGATCGCCGTCTCCTCGTCGTAGCGGCGTTCACCGCCGAACCACGCCACGGAGTTCTCCGCGGGCGCGCCCTTGAGCGCGCGGGTGATGGCGGCGCGGGCGCGGGCGCGGTCGATGTCGGGCAGTTCGGGGTGGCGGCCGGGCTTGCGGTTGCGCCACTGGGCGTACCGGGTGGCGTGGGCGAGCGCGCGCACCGCGTCCTCCGGCGAGGGGTAGGAGGGCACCGATCCGCGCAGGGTCTCGCCGCGCTCGCCGACGTGGCGCAGTTCCTCGGGGATGCCCTGCCGGGCGAGGTAGGTGGCGACCACCGGCTTGTCCGAGCCCAGGGAGCGGGCCCGCAGCACGCGGGCGACGTCGTCGCCGATGGGTTGCAGGGCGGGGACGAAGACGACCACGACCGAGTGCACGTCCTCGGCCGCCAGGGCGGTCTCCAGGGCGAGGTCGAAGTCCTCCGCGGTGGCCTGCGGCCCCAGGTTGACGGGCTCGTGCGGCTTGAGCCCCTGGCGCACGGCGGCGTCCTTGACCAGGAGCTCCAGGGAGTCGGAGTTGCCGATGACGCCGACCCGGGGCCCGTCGGGCAGGGGCTGGTAGGCGAACACCTGGGCGGCGTCGAACATCTGGGTGATGTCGTCGACCCGCACCACGCCCGCCTGCTGGAACAGCGACGTGACCGCGTAGTCGGGCAGGGCGAGCCCACCGGCGGCGTGCCCGGTCGGGGTGGTCTGGGCCGACCCGCCGCTGCGCACGGCCACGACCGGCTTCTGCTTGGCCAGGCGGCGGGCCAGACGGGTGAACTTGCGCGGGTTGCCGAGCGATTCCAGGTACTGGAGCACCACCTCGGTGGCGGGGTCCTCCTGCCAGTACTGGACCAGGTCGTTACCGGACACGTCGGCGCGGTTGCCCGCCGAGACGAACGTGGACAGGCCCATGCCGCGCTCGGCGACACGCTGGAGGATGGCGCGGCCGAGGGCGCCCGACTGGGAGAAGAAGCCGATGGGGCCGCGCGGAGGCAGGTCCGGGGAGAGGGTGGCGTTGAGCGAGACCGCCGGGTCGCTGTTGGCGATGCCGAGGCAGTTGGGGCCGACGACGCGCATCCCGGCGGCGCGTGCGGTGCGCACGAGTTCGTCCTGCCGGGCGCGCCCCTCGGGACCGACCTCGCCGAACCCGGAGCTGACCACGACGAGCCCGTGCACGCCCTTCTCGGCGCACTGCTCGACGACCTCGGTCACGGCCTCGGCCCGCACCGCGACGACGGCGAGGTCGACCTGGTCGGGGATGTCGAGCACGGACGGGTAGGCGCGTACGCCCACGACCGCCTTGGCCTCGGGGTGGACCGGGTAGACGGGGCCCTGGAACTCCCCGGTGAGGAGGTTGCGCAGCGCGGTCTGGCCGATGGTGTGCGCGGTCCGGCTGGCGCCGATCACGGCCACGGACTCCGGGAAGAGCAGACGGGCGATCGAACGCGACTCGGCGCGCTGCTCGCGGGCCTGCATGACCTCCCTGGCGTCGTCGGTGGGCTGGAGGTCCAGGGTGAGCCGGATGACGCCCTCGTCGAAGGTCTGCTGCGCGGTGTACCCGGCCTCGCGGAAGACGTTGATCATCCGCCGGTTCTCGGGGAGGACGTCGGCGATGAAGCGGCGCACCCCGCGTTCGCGCGCGGCGGCGCCGATGTGCTCCAGCAGGACCGAGGCCAGGCCGCGGCCCTGGTGGGCGTCCTCAACGACGAAGGCGACCTCGGCCTCCTCCGGGGCGACCTTGTCGTAGCGCACGACGGCCACGAGGGCGTCGGAGATGGTGGCCACCAGCGCGACGCGGTCCTCGTAGTCGACGGTGGTGAAGCGCCGCACGTCGCGGTCGGAGAGCCGGGGATAGGGAGCGAAGAACCGGTAGTAGATCGTCTCCGGGGACAGACGGGAGTGGAACTCCCTGAGCAGGTCGGCGTCGTCGGGGGTGATGGGGCGCAGGTGCGCGGTGCCTCCGTCGGTGAGGACGACGTCGGCTTCCCAGTGGTTCGGGTAGGACTGCACGACAGCGAGACTAGACGACATTCGGTCGAATCCGGGGAAAGTCCATGCGGGAGGACCGAAATGCCCGGGTGCCGGGATGCGCGTCCGGCGGCCGCGGCGAGGCGCGGCCCGGACGCGAAGCGGCACCTCCCGTACCCGGTCACGTACCCGTGGCGCCGTCACTTCGTTACACGCCGCCGATCGTTAACCTGTTAACGTCGTGCGGGCACGGATTCTCATAACTCGGTGGTGGCTGGCGAAATGACACGAGTGGTCGTAATCGGTGACCTCATGACCGATGCCGTCGCGCAGGCGTTCCACCCCCTGGCCCGCGGCAGCGACACGCCTGCGTCCGTGGTCATGTACGGCGGCGGTTCCGGGGCGAACATCGCCTCGTGGCTGGCCGTGGAGGGCGTCGACACCACGTTCGTGGGACGCCGGGGCTCCGACATCACCGGCCGGACCCGTGAGATGGAGCTCATGGGGTACGGCCTGGACTCGCGCATGGTGATGGACCCGGAACGACCCACCGGAACGTGCGTGGTCATGATCACGCACCGCGGCGACCGGACGATGCTGAGCGACCCGGGCGCCAACGCCCGGCTCCAGCCGGAGGACCTGCCGCGCGACGTGTTCGCGCCCGACTCCCACCTGCACGTGTCCGGGTACACCCTGATCAACGCCGACTCGCGGCGTGCCGCCCGGGTGGCGCTGCGCATGGCCCGCGAGAGCGGCATGTCCATCTCGGTGGACGGCGGTTCCCACGCGCCGCTGGAGCGCGCCGGCGCGGAGAACTTCCTGGAGTGGACGCAGGGCGCGCGGCTGCTCTTCGCCAACCTCGACCAGGCCAGGGTGCTCTCCGGCAGGGACGAGCCGGAGGCCGCCGTCAAGGTGCTGACCGCCCACTACCCGAACGTCGTGCTCAAGCTCGGCGAGGAGGGTGGTCTGTGGGCGTCCAAGACCCGCGAGGGCGTGGTGTCCGCGCCCGCCGAACCGGTCGACCCGAAGCCGGGGTCGGTCGGCGCCGGTGACGCGTTCATCGCCGGGTTCCTGCCCGAGTGGCTGGCGGGCCGCCACCCCAAGGAGGCCCTGGGCCGGGGGCACCGGCTCGCGGCACGCGCCCTGCACCAGCCGGGCGCCCGCCCCGACCTGGGCGACGGGCAGCCGGTCCGGCGCGGCGCCCCGCGCGGGCAGCGGCTGCGCTGACGCCCCGCGGTTCACCGACGCCCGGGGCCGCACCCGGGGTTCGGGGACGGCGTGCCCTCCGTGCTCAACGATTCACCACGCTGGTTCACCTCGGCCCGGAAGCGTCCCCGTGCACGACCCCCTCCGGGGTCGGTCAGCCGCCCATCGTGGCCAGGGTCAGGGGCAGCACCTCCGGGGCACCGGCCCGGCGCAGGAGCGCCGCGCCCACCGTCAGGCTCCACCCGGTGTCGGTGTAGTCGTCGACCAGCAGCACCGGTCCCGGCGATCTCGCCTGGAGTTCGGCCAGCCGCGCGGCCACCTCGTCGCCCAGGACCAGCTCCGAGTGCACCTGGTGCAGCCGCAGCGCGCTGTTGTGCCGACGCGGGCCCGGCCCGGCCTCCGAGCGATACCCCAGCGCGCCGACCGGGGCCAGGCGTCCGAGGTCGCACAGCCGTCGCGCCAGGTCGGCGATCATCGTCGGCCGGGTGCGCGAGGGCATCACGACCACACCGACCGGGCGGGTCCGCCACCCCCAGGCGGCGAGCACCCGGACGACCCCCTGGAGCACCCGATCGCTCACCAGCTCGTCGGCGGCGTCCTCGGCGAGGATCCGGCGCAGCTCGGTACCCCAGCCGACGTCGGTGAACCGGGCCAGCGCCCGCCCCTCGCCCGCGCGCGATCCCTCGGCGATCCGCCCGGACAGGCGCACCCCCAGCGCGTCCATGCCGGTGGGCCACTGGCGCCGGGGGGAGACCGGGGTCCCGGGCCGGTCGAGGTGGTCGGCGGCGGCCTCGCGCCGCGCGGGGTCGACCTCCGTGGGCCAGTGCTCCCCCGTGCACACGTCGCACCGGCCGCACGGCTCGGCCGCGGCGTCGTCGAGCTGGCGGCGCAGGAACTCCATCCGGCAGGTGTCGGTGGACAGGTAGTCGAGCATGGCCCGCTGCTCGCGTTCACGCGCCGCCGCGACGGCGGCGTACCGTTCGGCGTCGTACTCCCAGGACCGCCCGGTGGCGGCCCAGCCCCCGCGGACCCGCCGGACCGCGCCGTCCACGTCCAGGACCTTGAGCATCTGCTCCAGCCGGGTGCGCCGCAGGTCCACCCGGGTCTCCAGGCGGGCGACGGACATCGGCGCCCCCTCGGCGGCCAGGACGTCGAGGGTCTCCCGCACGGTGTCCTCCGGGGGGAAGGACAGCCCGGCGAAGTACGCCCAGATCTGCCGGTCCTCGCGGCCGGGCAGCAGGACCACCTCGGCCCGCTCCACGCCTCGCCCCGCGCGCCCGACCTGCTGGTAGTAGGAGATCGGTGACTGGGGCGCCCCCAGGTGGACGACGAACCCGAGGTCGGGCTTGTCGAACCCCATCCCGAGCGCGCTCGTGGCCACCAGGGCCTTGACCCGGTTGGCCAGCAGGTCGTCCTCGGCCCGACGGCGCTCGTCCGGGTCGGTCTGCCCGGTGTAGGCCCGCACGTCCAGCCCCTGCTCGGACAGGAACCGGGCGGTCTCCAGCGCGGCGCTGACGGTGAGGGTGTAGACGATGCCCGAACCCTGGATCCGGGGCAGGTGCTCGGCCAGCCAGCTGAGCCGGGCGGTGGGGTCGGGCAGGTTCACCACGGCCAGCCGCAGGCTCTCGCGTTCCAGGGAGCCGCGCAGGACGAGGGTGTCCTGGCGGGCGTCCCCGGCCTGGAGCTGTTCGGCGACGTCGCGGGTGACCCGCGCGTTGGCCGTGGCGGTGGTGGCCAGGACGGGGATCCCGTCGGGCAGGTCGTGCAGGAGGGATCGGATCCTGCGGTAGTCGGGGCGGAAGTCGTGCCCCCAGTCCGAGACGCAGTGCGCCTCGTCGACGACCACCAGCCCCGCCCCGGCGGCGAGCTCGGGCAGGACCCGGTCGCGGAACTCGGGGTTGTTGAGCCGCTCGGGGCTGACCAGGAGCACGTCCACCTCGCCGGCCGCCACGTCGGCGTAGACGGTCTCCCACGCGGTGGTGTTGGCGCTGTTGACGGTCCGCGCGCGGATCCCGGCGCGTTCGGCGGCGGCGATCTGGTTGCGCATCAGCGCCAGCAGCGGGGAGACGATGACGGTGGGGCCCGCCCCCTCGGCCCGGCGCAGGGCCGTGGCCACGAAGTAGACCGCGGACTTGCCCCAGCCGGTGCGCTGGACGACCAGGGCTCTGCGGTGCTCGGCGACCAGGGCGTGGATGGCGGTCCACTGGTCCTCGCGCAGCCGCGCCGACTCCCCGGCGAGCGCGCGCAGATGCCGTTCGGCGGCCTCGCGCAGGGCGCCGCCGGGCGTCGGCCCGTGGTCGTGGGGGTCGTCGTGGGCGGTGGAGTCGTCCGGGTGGGTCGCGGTGGCGTGGGCGCCGCCAGCAGATGTCGCCATGCGTTCCTTGGTACCAGAGCGGAGGGGGGTCGGAGCGGTTGTCCACAGGTCCGATGTCCCCGGGTCCGCCCCTCCGACCCGTTCCACAGAGACCGCTGAGCCGCCCACAGGAGGCCCGCCAGGACGGACGGGGGTTTCCGCCCGCGCCGCGTGCGCGGGCGGAAACCCCGACACGCGTGCCCAAAACTCCCTCAGTCGCACGGGTCACACCGCGCCAACCACCGGCCTGCGTACGTTTCAGTCTCTGGAACAGGCCAGAATTACGGTCATGGCCCGTACAACTTCCCGTCCCCCCGAGGATCTCGCCGAGAAGATCATCGACATCGACGTCTCCGAGGAGATGCGCGGCAGCTTCCTGGAGTACGCGTACTCGGTCATCTACCAGCGCGCGCTGCCCGACGCCCGCGACGGCATGAAGCCGGTGCAGCGCCGGATCCTCTACCAGATGAACGAGATGGGGCTCCGCCCCGACCGCGGACACGTCAAGTGCGCCCGCGTCGTCGGCGAGGTCATGGGCCGACTGCACCCCCACGGCGACAGCGCCATCTACGACGCCCTGGTCCGTCTCAGCCAGCCCTTCGCCATGCGCGTCCCGCTGGTCGACGGGCACGGCAACTTCGGGTCGCTCGGCGGCGACGACGCCCCGGCGGCCATGCGCTACACCGAGGCTCGCCTGGAGCGCAGCGCCGAACTCCTGGTCGCGTCCATCGACGAGGACGTCGTCGACTTCAAGCCGAACTACGACGGCCAGGAGACCGAGCCGGAGGTGCTCCCCGCGGCGTTCCCCAACCTCCTGGTCAACGGAGCCTCGGGCATCGCGGTCGGCATGGCCACCAACATGGCCCCGCACAACCTGGGCGAGGTCGTCACCGCCGCGCGCCACCTGATCGCCCACCCCGACGCGACCCTGGAGGAGCTCACCGAGTTCGTCCCCGGGCCCGACCTGCCCACCGGCGGCACCATCGTCGGCCTGGACGGCGTCCGCGACGCCTACCGCAAGGGCCGGGGCACGTTCAAGACGCGGGCCACCGTCTCCATCGAGAAGGTCTCCGCGCGCCGCACCGGCCTGGTCGTCACGGAGCTGCCCTACAGCGTGGGCCCGGAGAAGGTCGTCAGCCGCATCAAGGAGCTGGTGCAGTCCAAGAAGCTCCAGGGCATCTCCGACCTCAAGGACCTCACCGACCGCAACCAGGGTCTGCGCCTGGTCATCGAGCTGAAGAACGGCTTCAACCCCGAGGCGGTCCTGGAGGAGCTCTACCGGCTCACGCCGATGGAGGAGTCCTTCGGCATCAACAACGTCGCCCTGGTCGACGGCCAGCCGCAGACCCTCGGCCTGCGCGAGCTGCTCGAGGTGTACGTCAACCACCGCCTCGACGTGGTCCGCCGCCGCAGCGAGTTCCGCCGCCGCAAGCGCCAGGAGCGCCTGCACCTGGTCGACGGCCTGCTCGTCGCACTGCTCGACATCGACCGCGTGATCGCCCTGATCCGCGCGGCCGACGACACCGCCGCCGCCCGCGAGTCGCTCATGGGCGCCTACGACCTGTCCGAGGTCCAGGCACGCTACATCCTCGACACCCCGCTGCGCCGCCTGACCCGCTTCGACCGGTTGGAGCTGGAGACCGAGCGCGACCAGCTCAACAAGGAGGTCGACGAGCTCACGTCCATCCTGGAGTCGGACAAGAAGCTGCGCCGCGTGGTGTCCAAGGAGCTCGCCGAGGTCTCCAAGAAGTTCGCCACGCCGCGCCGCACCCAGCTGCGCGAGAGCGACGGCGCCGCCCGGGGCGCGGTGATCCCCCTGGAGATGGCCGACCAGCCCTGCCACGTCCTGCTCGGCGTGGACGGCACCGTCGGCCGCAGCCGGGGCGCCACCCCGCCGCCGATGTACGAGGGGCTGCGCACCAAGCACGACGCGATCGCCACGTCGGTGCCCACCACCTCGCGGTCGGACGTCGGCCTGGTCACCGACCTGGGCCGGATGATCCGCGTCCCGGTGGTCGAACTGCCCGAACTCCCCGACGAGGGCGCGGAGCGCCCGCCCCTGGCATCGGGGTTGCACGTGTCCGAGTTCGTCCAGCTCGACGGGGACGAACGGGTGGTCTCGGTGGTCTCGATGAACCCCTCGGGCGCGGGCTTCGTGGTGGGCACCCGGGGCGGCGTGGTCAAGCGGGTGGCCCCCGACTACCCGCCCAACAAGGACGACTTCGAGGTCATCACGCTCAAGGACGACGACCGCCTGGTCGGCGCCGCGCAGCTGTCCACCGGCGAGGAGGACCTCGCGTTCGTCACCTCCGAGGCCCAGTTGCTGCGGTTCTCCGCGAACGCCGTGCGCCCGCAGGGCCGTCCGGCGGGCGGTGTGGCGGGCATCCGCCTGTCGGAGGAGGCGCGCGTCCTGTGGTTCGGCGCCGTTCCCTCCCCCGAGGACTCGGTCGTCGTGACCGTCTCGGGCTCCAGCAACGCCCTGGAGGGCACCCAGGCCGGATCGGCCAAGGTCACACCGTTCGAGGCCTATCCTTCGAAGGGCCGCGCGACCGGCGGGGTACGCTGCCATCGCTACCTCAAGGGGGAGGACACGCTGCTGTTCGGCTGGATCGGCCGGGCGCCCGCCCGCGCCGCCCGGGAGGACGGCAAGCCGGTGCGTCTGCCCGACACCACCGACCGCCGCGACGGATCCGGGGAGACCCTGCCGCGCGCGATCACCACGGTGGGCACCGGTCGCACCGACGTGGGACTCACCGCCCCCGGACAGAGCGTTTGAGCGTGTTGCAACGTGCCGTGTACACGGGCCTGGTTCCATGTACACGGCCCATGACCATGGAGACAGGGAGTGAACCCACGTGAGTGAGTCCGTCGACCCCACCCGCGCACCGGGCGCCTTCGACGACGTGTTCGCCGCCAACGACGACTACGCGGCCCAGTTCGCCCTCGAGGGCCTCAAGCCCATGGCCGCCCGAGGGCTGGCTCTGGTGACCTGCATGGACTCCAGGATCGAGCCCCTGGACATGTTGGGCCTCAAGCCCGGCGACGCCAAGATCCTGCGCAACGCGGGCGCCCGGGTGACCGACGACACCCTGCGCACGCTCGTCCTGGCCGTGTACCTGCTGGGCGTGGAGCGGGTCCTGGTCCTGCCGCACACGCGCTGCAAGATGGCCTCGGTGGAGAACGACGACGTGGTGCACGACCTCATCCAGGAGGAGTACGGGGTGGACACCCGCAGCCTGGAGTTCCACACCAACAGCGACCAGCTCGGCGCGCTCAGGCACGACCTGGAGCGGATCCGCCACCACCCCCTGCTGCCCGCGGGCCTGCCCGTGGCGGGCGCGGTCTACGACGTGGACTCGGGCCGGGTCAACCCCGTCGACCTCTGAGACCGCCGCGCGGGCCCGGTCGCCGGACACCGGTGACCGGGCCCGCGTGTGTGCGCACCGCGCGGTCCGGGGATCCCTATCTATGGGGGCGGGTGCGGTGCGGTGTTCCACGAGTGCGCGCCGATCCCCTCCCACCCCCGTGTCTCGCCTGGGAATGCGGTCACTCCGGTGGCCGTTGTGATCCGGGACGGCAGCGCCGTCGAGAGGAGCACCGTGGAAGAGAACACCTACGAGACCTTCAACCGCGCACGTATGTTCATGGAGCTGGGCGACCCGATCTACGCCGCCCGCACCCTGGAGCCCATCGTCGAACACGAGCCGAACAGCCGCTCCCTCCTGGAACTGCTCGGCCGCGCCTACTTCTTCTCCGCACAGCTCAACAAGGCCGAACGGACCTTCCGCAGGATCATCGAACTGGACCCGGTCGACAACTGGGCGCACATCGCGCTCGCGCGCACCCTGGAACGCCAGAGCCGCCACGAGGAGGCCGCGACCTACCGGCGCATGCACGCCGCGATGTCCGGCGGATCCCTCGACTGACCGCTCCGGGCCGCTCCGCCGCGCACCCTCCCCGAGCGCCCGTCCGGCACGGGCGCTCCGGGTGACGGCGTCCCGGACCGCCGCGGTCCGGGTCCCGACGCTCACCGTCAGCGGCTACGCTGCTGCACATGCCACGTCCCTCAGCAGCCGACGGCCCCGGCCCCTCAGACCGCTCCGCGTGCGTGGACCGCACCAGCGAGCGTGCCCGGGCCTGGGCCGACGAGGCGGTCCGCAAGGTGGTCGCCGACGCCAACCGCTCGGCCGACACCCACCTGCACGTGTTCCCGCTGCCGCCGGAGTGGGGCATCGACCTGTACCTCAAGGACGAGTCGGTGCACCCCACCGGCAGCCTGAAGCACCGCCTGGCGCGCTCGCTGTTCCTCTACGGACTGGCCAACGGCTGGATCACCGAGGACACCACGATCGTGGAGGCGAGCTCAGGCTCGACCGCCGTGTCCGAGGCCTACTTCGCGCGGCTGATCGGGCTGGACTTCGTCACGGTCCTCCCACGCCGGACGAGCCCGGAGAAGATCGCCCTGATCGAGCGGTACGGGGGCCGCTGCCACTTCGTCGACTCCCCGCCCGACATGTACACCGAGGCCGAGCGGCTCGCCCGCGAGACCGGCGGCCACTACATGGACCAGTTCACGTACGCCGAGCGCGCGACGGACTGGCGGGGCAACAACAACATCGCCGAGTCGATCTTCGAGCAGCTCTCCATGGAACGCTACCCGTGCCCCGAGTGGATCGTGGTCGGCGCGGGCACGGGAGGCACGTCCGCCACCATCGGCCGCTACCTGCGCTACCGCCGCCTCGGCACCCGCCTGGCGGTCGTGGACCCGGAGAACTCGGCGTTCTTCCCGGGCTGGGTGACCGGTGCCGCCGACTACGCCACGGGGATGCCGTCGCGGATCGAGGGCATCGGCCGCCCCCGCATGGAGCCGAGTTTCGTCCCGTCGGTGATCGACCTGATGATGCCGGTCCCCGACGCCGCGAGCATCGCCGCGACGCGCCACCTGCACGACGTCACCGGTCTGTGCGCGGGCGGCTCCACCGGCACCAACCTGTGGGGCGTGTGGCACCTGGTGGCCCGGATGCTCCGTGAGGGGCGCAGGGGCAGCGTGGTCACCCTGATCTGCGACGGCGGCGAGCGCTACCAGCACAGCTACTACGACGACGCGTGGGTGGCCGAGCGGGAACTGGACCCCGCGCCGTACCGGGCGGCCATCGACCGGCTGCTCGGCACCGGGGACTGGGAACCGCCGACGCCCTAGACGGTATGTGGTGAGGGTTCGCGGGGGCCGCGCCTACTTTCGCACGCGGAAGCGGAGCGTCGTGACGGCGCCCGACTGGGTGTTGCTGAAAGGCTCCAGGTCGATCCTGCCGAGGCTCGGGGGCGAGAAGCGGACGCCGTCGCCGAGCAGCACCGGTAGGACGTACACCAGGATCTCGTCGACGAGTCCGCGCCGCAGGCACTGGGCGGCCAGGTCGGCACCGAGGATCTCCAGGTTCTTACCGCCCGCGGCGCTGCGTGCCGTGGCAACGGCTTCCTCAAGTCCACAGGTGAGGAATGTGACGGTAGGGTCCGGCTCGTCGGGAGGCTCGTGGGTGAGGACGAACTGTGCTCCCCCGTCGTAGGTGGTGTCCTGGTCGGCCATACGTTTGGCGACCTCGTAGGTGCCCCGGCCGATGAGCATGGCGCCCGTGGCCGCCATGACCTCCGGGACCGCGTCCGCAGTCAGGTACTCGGAGATCCAGTCCATCGCGTGGCCAGGACCGGCGATGAAGCCGTCCAGTGACATCGCCCTGTTCACGACCACTTTGCCGGTGCCGGTGCCCACATCACTCATGCGTCTTCTCCAAGGATTTTGGAGGCCCGAAGCAGAATCATAGCTCGGTCGGCAGGAAGGGCGAGGGCAGAAGTCGCACGCGTATCCGCGGTGGCCCAACGCGAACAACCGGCATCCGGATGTGCTGGCCGGGCCGCCGGGGACGCCCCGCGGGCGTCAGGCGTCGATGCGGGCGACGTCCAGCTCCTGGGCGCCCTCCTGGATGAACTTCCGGCGCGGCGCCACCTCGTTGCCCATGAGCAGGTTGAACACGGCGGCGGCCTCCTCGGCCTGCTCCACCCGGATCCGGCGCAGGGTCCGCCGACGCGGGTCCATGGTGGTCTCGGCCAGCTGGTCGGCGTCCATCTCGCCCAGGCCCTTGTACCGCTGGACCGGCTCCTTCCAGGAGATCTTCCGCTTCTCCAGGTCGAGCAGGGTGCGCGCCAGTTCGGCGTCGGAGTAGGTGTAGATGTAGCGGTCCTCGGGACGCGCGCCGCGCTTGCGCCTGGTGTTGGTCAGCTCGATGCGGTGCAGCGGCGGCACGGCGGCGAAGACCCGGCCCGCCTCCAGCATCGGCCGCATGTACCGGTAGATGAGCGTGAGCAGCAGACAGCGGATGTGCGCGCCGTCCACGTCGGCGTCGGCCATGAGGATGATCCGGCCGTACCGCGCGGCGTCGATGTCGAACGTCCGGCCCGACCCGGCGCCGACCACCTGGAGGATCGCGGCGCACTCCGCGTTCTTGAGCATGTCGGAGACCGACGACTTCTGCACGTTGAGGATCTTGCCCCGAATCGGCAGCAGCGCCTGGAACTCCGAGTCGCGGGCCAGCTTGGCGGTGCCCAGCGCGGAGTCGCCCTCGACGATGAACAGTTCGCTGCGGTCCAGGCCCTCGCTGCGGCAGTCCACGAGCTTGGCGGGCAGCGCGGAGTTCTCCAGCGCGTTCTTGCGGCGCTGCGTCTCACGCTGCTGACGGGCCGCGAGCCGGGCCTTGGCCGCCCCGACCACCTTCTCCAGGACCGTGCGCGCCCTGGCTTTCTCCGTCTTCTTCGTGGAGGTGAGGAAGGCCCGCAGCTCCTTTCCGACCACCTGGGAGACGATCCGGGAGGCGGCCGAGGTGCCGAGGATCTCCTTCGTCTGCCCCTCGAACTGCGGCTCGGGCAGGCGGACGGTGACGACCGCGGTCAGGCCCTCCTGCGTGTCGTCCTTGGTGACGGGGTCGTCGCTGTTCTTGAGCAGCTTGGTCGCGCGCAGCTGGTCGTTGATCACCCGGACCAGGGCGCGTTCGAAGCCGGTGATGTGCGTGCCGCCCTTGGGCGTGGCGATGACGTTGACGAACGATCGCACGGTGGTGTCGTAGCCGGTGCCCCAGCGCAGGGCGACGTCCACGTCCAGGCGGCGCTCGACGTCGGCGGGGACCATGTGCCCGGCGTCGTCCAGGACGGGAACGGTCTCGGTGAAGGTGCCCGTGCCCTGGATCCGCAGGACGTCGCTGACCGGCTCGTCGGGGGCGAGGAAGGTGCAGAACTCGCCGATCCCGCCGTCGAAGCGGAACTCCTCGGTGTAGGCGGGCTCGCCGTCGGCGCGCTCGTCGCGCACGGCGATGGTCAGTCCGGGGACGAGGAAGGCGGTCTGGCGGGCGCGGTCGAGGAGGGACTCACGGGCGATCTCCGCGTCCTTGAGGAAGATCTGCATGTCCGGCCAGAACCGGATCCGGGTCCCGGTGATCTTGGCGGCGACCTTGCGGACCTGCTCCAGGCCGGAGACCGGGGTGAACTCGGCGTCCGGTCCGGCCCCGGCGAAGCGGCCCGCGATGCCCCGGCGGAAGCTGATCGCGTGGGTGCGGCCCTGGCGGTCGACCTCGACGTCCACCCGGGAGGACAGGGCGTTGACGACGGAGGCGCCGACGCCGTGCAGGCCGCCCGAGGCGGTGTAGGAGCCCGAGCCGAACTTGCCGCCCGCGTGCAGCTTGGTCATGACCAGCTCGACGCCGGACAGGCCGGACTTGGGCTCGGCGTCGACGGGGATGCCGCGGCCGTCGTCGCTGACCGAGACCGATCCGTCGGTGTGGAGCGTGACGTCGATCCGGGTGCAGAAGCCGCCCAGCGCCTCGTCGACGGAGTTGTCGATGATCTCCCACATGCAGTGGGTGAGGCCGCGGCTGTCGGTGGATCCGATGTACATGCCCGGCCGTTTGCGTACCGCCTCCAGGCCCTCCAGGACCGACAGGTGCCGAGCGGAGTAATCCTCGGGGTCGTGGACGGCTGCGGTCAAGGCGGTCACTCGGACATCTCCTGCGTCTTGAGGGCCATCGGAGCTCTGATGCGGTGCGTGCCCTTTGTACCGCGCCGCACCGACGATAGGGGGCAGGCCACGGCGTGCCGGCCGGATTCCACGTCGTGGGGTGGCGGGGTCGTGGGCCGCCCGAGCGGCGGCCGGCGTCGTCGCCGGGGGCCGCCCGTGCGGGGCCGCAGGAACGCGGCGACGGGTGCTGCCCCGCGCGAGACTACCACCTCCTGTGGATGCGACCTGGATACTCCCGCTTTCTGGGGATGCCGGAGCCCCACAGGGGGTATCAGGAAGGCAGGGAAGCGACAGCGGACCACAAAACCCCCACATCGGTCCCCCAAGGAACCAACCGGGCGGATTCCGCTGTCGGCGTACACCCGAGCCGGTTGGGAACGTCCATGGCCGGTTAGATGTTGTCAGAGGTGACTAACGCCGAGTATTGAGGATGGCGAAGTGACTGGAACCCTTGCCCCCACCCAGCAGCTGACGGCTGCCGACCGTTGCGACCGTTGTGGTGCACAGGCGTACGTCCGGGTGCTCCTGAACTCCGGCGGCGAGCTTCTCTTCTGCGCGCACCACATGCGTAAGCACGACGAGTCCCTCCGCAAGATCGCCTCGGACATCCACGACGAGACGGACAAGCTGACCGCGAGCAAGGCCACCGCCGACGAGCGTTAGCCACGGGACGACAACTTCACACGGAATCCAGGCGTACGGCGGCGGACCCGGAAGGGGCCGCCGCCCTTCGTCGCGTGCCCGACACCGCCCGGGAGCCGCCGCGCGGCGGGGTGGAGGCCCCCGACCGACGCCTCCGGCGCGGTGAGCATGGCGTAGCGCCCCACCCAGCCGTCCGCGAGGGACGCGCAGCCCCGGGCCGTGCCGCCGGTCTCCACCGCGTACGCCATCTCGGGGACGCGGTCCATGATCCGGTGCCGCCCCTCCACGACCCCCTCGACGGTTCCGATGGTCCGACGACACCAGCCGCCACCCCGTACCATGGCAGGGCCGCACCCGGCTCTCCACCCGCAGTACCAGGAAAGTCCACCATGCTCATCATGCTGCCGCCCTCCGAGGGCAAGGCCACCTCCGGGGAGGGGCCGCGACTGGACCCGTCCTCGCTGACCCTCCCCGAGCTGACCGGGGCCCGTGAGGAGGTCGCGGCGGCGCTGGCCGAGGTGTGCTCGGGCCCCGAGGACACGGCCCTGGAGGTGCTGGGGCTGTCCGCCGGTCAGGCGGACGCCCTCAAGCGCAACCTGGACCTGGCCACCGCCCCCACGCTGCGCGCCGCCGACCTGTACACGGGCGTGCTCTACGACCGGTTGGGGCTGCCCTCACTGCTCGACTCCCCCGCGGCCGGGCGCGTGCGAGAGCGGGTCCTGGTCTTCTCGGGCCTGTGGGGCGTGGTCGGCCCCGAGGACCGGCTGCCGCCCTACCGCCTGTCGATGGGGGTCAAGCTGCCCCCGCTGGGCGGGTTGGGCGCGTACTGGCGGCGCGCCGTGAACGGCCCGCTGGGCGAGCTGGCCGAGGAGCGGCTGATCGTCGACTGCCGTTCGGCCGCCTACGCCGCCGCGTTCAGGCCGAAGGGCGCGGCCGCCGAGCGCACGGTCGCGGTCCGGGTCCTGCGCGAACGGGTGGTGGACGGCCAGACTCGCCGCTCCGTGGTCAGCCACATGGCCAAGGCCGCGCGCGGCGACATCGCACGCGTGCTGCTGACCGAGGGGGTGGACGCCGCCACCCCGGACGCGCTGGTGAGCGCCCTGCGCGACCTCGGGCACACGGTGGAGCTCCAGCCAGCGGCCAAGCCGGGGACCGCCCGCACCATGGACGTCGTCATCCGGGACTGACCGGGGCCGCCCGGCGAGAACGGGGGAGGGGACCGACCGCGACGGTCGGTCCCCTCCCCCGTGCACAAGGCCGTATCCCGCAGCTTTATCCCGCACCTACACCCCGGGTGACAGCATGGCTGCCGTCGGATGGACGTCGACACACCCTGGAACACATGGGGGAACTCGCCCCACGCGCCCGAGGACACGCGGGGGTCGCCACACCCGCGGGCGGCGGGGCGTCAGCGAGCCGGTGCGCCGTCCCGAGGGATCGGGGCGGCGCACCGGGAGCGGCCTCTCAGATCGTCACTGCCCGGACCGACCTAGGGCGTGTGCCGCGGACACGCCCTAATCCAGGTAGTCACGGAGCACCTGCGAACGCGACGGGTGACGGAGCTTCGACATCGTCTTGCTCTCGATCTGCCGGATACGCTCGCGGGTGACCCCGTAGACCTTGCCGATCTCGTCTAAAGTCTTCGGCTGGCCGTCGGTGAGACCGAAGCGCATCGAGACCACGCCGGCCTCGCGCTCGGACAGGGTGTCGAGCACCGAGTGCAGCTGCTCCTGGAGGAGCGTGAAGCTGACCGCCTCGCCCGGCTGGATCGCCTCGGAGTCCTCGATGAGGTCACCGAACTCGCTGTCGCCGTCCTCGCCCAGCGGGGTGTGCAGGGAGATCGGCTCGCGGCCGTACTTCTGGACCTCGACCACCTTCTCGGGGGTCATGTCCAGCTCCTTGGCCAGCTCCTCCGGGGTGGGCTCGCGGCCCAGGTCCTGGAGCATCTGGCGCTGCACGCGGGCCAGCTTGTTGATGACCTCGACCATGTGCACCGGGATGCGGATGGTGCGCGCCTGGTCGGCCATCGCGCGGGTGATCGCCTGACGGATCCACCAGGTGGCGTAGGTCGAGAACTTGAAGCCCTTGGTGTAGTCGAACTTCTCCACCGCGCGGATCAGACCGAGGTTGCCCTCCTGGATCAGGTCCAGGAACAGCATCCCGCGCCCGGTGTAGCGCTTGGCCAGCGACACCACGAGCCGCAGGTTCGCCTCGAGCAGGTGCTTCTTGGCGCGGCCGCCGTCCTCGGCGATCCACTCCAGCTCGTCGCGCAGCTCGAAGGTGAGGACGTCGCCCTCCTCGGCGAGCTTCTCCTCGGCGAACAGGCCGGCCTCGATGCGCTTGGCGAGCTCGACCTCCTGCTCGGCGTTGAGCAGCGGCACCTTGCCGATCTGCTTCAGGTAGTCCTTGACCGGGTCCGCGGTGGCACCGGCCGCGACCACCTGGGCGGCGGGCGCGTCGTCGTCATCGTCGTACAGGACGAAGGACTCGTCCTCGGACTTGGGAGCGGTGGGCGCGCCGACCGCCTCGGGCTTGACGGGCTTGACGTCCTTGTCCGGCGTGTCCTCGACCAGCTCCAGCTCGGCGCCGGTGTGCTCGAGGTCGTCCAGACCCTCCTCTTCCTCGAACTCGGCGGCGGGCGCGAGCTCCAGGTCCTTCTTGGCCGTCTTCTTGGCGGCGGCCTTCTTGGTGGTCGTCGCCTTCTTCGGCGCGGCCTTCTTCGGCGCCGCCTTCTTGGCGGCGGTCGGCTTCTTGGCCGCGGGCTTCCTGGCGGCGCCGCTCCCGGTGGAGGAGTCGTCGGGGTCGCCCGAGTCGACGACCGCGGTGACCGTCTCCGGCTGCTCCTGGGCGGCCGCGGCGCGCGCGGGCTTGGCCGACCGCGTGGCCGTGGACGCGGCGGTGGACTTGGTGGACCTGGTCGAGGTGGACCGCGTGGTCGCCGTCTTGCGCCGGGGCGCCTTGCGCCGCGAGGAGGCCGACTCGGGTACGAGCACGGTCACGCCCTCCTTGGCGAGGCTGCGGAGCACGGACTGCGCCTGCGACATCGGGATTTCGGCCTCTTCGAAGGCACGGCGCACGTCCTCGGGCTCAAGAAAGCCCTGGGACCGCCCACGCTCGATCAGCTGCTGAATGACGGGCTCTTGCAGTGACTCGGACTGCTTCGAGCGAGTCGAACTGGCAGATGACACAAACACCTCTCGAACGGACGTGTGGCGAGATTGTCGGACCCGGTGGTCCGCCTGGCCGGGACCGGGCGCGCGCCCTCTCCCACCTGCGGCCTGGGATCGTCCCCACTGGGGCGGGGAAGCCGTTTGTCTATCAAGCGTATGCGCTCCTGGAGGTCATCCCCCTGGAGGATCACCCCCGCGTCGCGGGGCGGAACGGCTTCTTCACTGTAGGCAAGGCAATGGACTTGTTCGTACGGTCTACCGCTCCGACGCGGAGTCGATCACCGGAAGCTGAACGGCGAGCAGTGTGACGTCGTCGTCCTGCTCGTACCCTTCGAGCATGCTCTCAACAAGGTACTCCAGCATCTGCTGTGGGTCGCCCACCGCCTCGGGTGGCGCCGAGGCGGCCACGCGGACCAACTCGTCGAGTCCGGAGGCGACGGACCGTTTGCGGTTCTCAACCAGACCATCGGAGTAGAGGGCCACGGTGTTACCGGGTTGCACGAAGAATTTGTGGTGACCCCTGGGAGCGGTGACGCCCAGCGGCGTGTCGGGCTCGCCCTCGAGCAGGGAGGGGCCGGCGCTTCCCGCGACCACGAGCGGTGGCAGGTGCCCCGCGTTGCTGAGGTCGAGCTGCCCGGTGACCGGGTCCAACACGAAGTAGACCAGGGTGGTCACCTGGTCCATCCCCTCGGTGGCGGCGAACATCCGGTCGAGCCCGGTGAGGACGTCGGCGGGTTCGGGCATGTTGAAGGCCAGGGCGCGCAGCGCGTTGCGGATCCGGCTCATCCCGGCGGCGGCCGGAATCCCCTTGCCCATGACGTCGCCGAGCACCCCGGCGACGCGGCCGTCCGGCAGCGGGAAGGCGTCGTACCAGTCGCCGCCGACCTGCACGTGCTGGGAGCCCGAGCGGTAGTAGGCGGCCAGCCGCACGCCCCGCACCTCCGGCAGCTCCTCGGGCAGGAGGCTGTGCTGGAGGGCCTGGGCGGTGTCGTGCTCGCGCTCGTAGAGCTGGGCGCGGCCGACGGCCAGGGCGCACTGCCCGGCGAGGGCCTCCAGGAACACGCGTTCCTCGTCGGTGACCTCGCGGGGCGCGGTGAAGGCCAGGCGCAGGGCGCCGATGGTGCGGCCCGCGATGCTCATCGGCAGGGCGACCCAGGAGCGTTCCGGCGTGGTCCCGACCAGCTCGTCGGCTTCGGGCGCGTCCTCGAACAGGGCGCGCAGCTCGGCCGGGTTGGCGGCCAGGCACGGGGCCTGGTCGGCCACGGCGCGGGCGGCGGGGTCGGGGTGTTCGAGCGAGAAGGAGGCCCTGGGCAGCGGGTGGGTGTGCTCGACGGCCATGGTCCGCAGGCGGAGGCGGTCGCGGTCGAACAGGACCACGTGGGCGCGGTCGGCGCCCACCCCGGAGCGTCCGATCTCGGTCATGGCGTTGACGACGTCGTCGACGGTGAGCGCCTCGGCGAGGTCGGAGGTGGCCTTCTGGAGCCGGGCGGTGCGCATGGCCGCCTCGCTCAGCTGCTGGTTGAGCCGCTGGCGAAGTTCGTCGGCCTCGCGTTCGGTGGTGACGTCGACGAACGTGCCGATCCACTCGACGGTTTCGGTCCCGTCCTTGATGGGGTTGGCGCGCGCCCGGTAATGGTCGTAACCGCCCGAGCGGGTGCGCACGCGGAACATGGCGTCGAAGGGGGTCACGTCGAGCACGGCGTCGTCCCAGGCGCGCTCGACCCGGGTGCGGTCGTCGGGATGGACCGCGCCGAGCCACCCCCGTCCCAGGTAGGCCTCGGGTTCCTGTCCGGTGAGCGACCGCCACTGGGGGCAGTCCTCGTGCATCTCACCGCCGGGCCCGGCCGCCCAGACGATCTGCTGGCCCACCTGGAGCAGGGCGCGCAGCCGCCGCTCGTCCCGCCGGGCGACGGCGGCCTCGTGCTCGGGCGCCGCGATGAGACCGACCCGCTCCTCGTCGGTGTCGGGATCGGTCACCGGGAACCAGGTGAGGTCCCAGACCTGCCCCCTGGGCGCGCGGAACCGTTCCCGGACGGTGTCGCCCCCGGCCCGGACGGCGCGCAGCGCCGCCCGCTGCGCGGCGGCTCCGGCCGGGTCGCCGGCCTCCTCCAGCAGCTCGGCGGGGGTCCGGCCGAGGCACTGGGCCGGGGCGGCGCCGAACAGCGCGGCGAGGCGCTGGTTGACGGTGGTCAGACGCTCGTCGGAGTCGACCAGGGCGAATCCGACGGGGGCGTCGGTGAGGAGCGATTTGACCGCGTCTGGCAGTTCCGCCCCCTCGATACGGGGTGGCGGAATGGACGTCTCGGCGCTCACCTGCTCGACACCTCCGGAACCGTCGGACTCCCCACCCGTGTTTCGCTGGGGACGCTGCCTGGACCGCATGACTCCCGTGAAGCACGTGAACCGGCCACGGCGCGTGTCCGGGGCCAGTCGCGAATGACGTACGGGGGCTCGCGGCCCCCGGGAGTCACACTCCAGGACTCCTCTCGGCCGCTGTCACCGCCCAAGCATAAGACACACCCGTCCTCACGCAACGGGCCCTGTGGACTGAGTACCACGGGGACGGAAGGTCATCAACGGGCCACCCGTCGGCCGCCGGACGGTCAACCGGCGGTTTTCCGACCGTGTTTTGCCACCATTACCGATGCCCGACACACGTGACCGGTTTCCACCTCACATTCCGAAACCAGACTGTTATATGGAGGAAAAGTCCATTTTGTACCGTTGACCTGCGTTGATGACGAGACCAGAGTAAACGCCGTCTCCTCGAGGTTTTGACAACAGCGCACCGGAACGGGGGTTGACAGTCCGTCCAGAACAAGTGGAATGGGTGGAGGTCACCGTCCAGGCCATCTTCCAGCAAGGGGTGTGAGCGAGAATGCTCCAGACCTTCCCGGTCCAGGATCTCAGGCGGATCTCGGCGAGGCTCCACGACGAGTTCAGCGGGCTGTCCCATCGTTGTGTCGAGCGCTGTGTCAGCGACACGTGGAACTGCGTCGAGCACCTGGGGATCGCGGTCACCCCGCACCTGGTCGAGAGGGTCGCCCGGGAGCACCTGGAGGCCATGGTCAACTCCGTGCCGCCGTCCCAGCTCAGCGCGGTGCGCGGTCACCACGGCCCCGGGCACGGGGTCGTCCCCCGGCCGCGCTGACCGCACCCGCGGTCCGCCGCCGGGCCCACGGGCCGTCGCCCACGGGCGGGACCGCGCCCAGGCGGCGCTGGCATACCCTCAGGTGGTGTCCAACCCCACGCCTCCCCCCGGACCCGAGCCCGTGCCCGGCGCCGTCTTCGACGAGATGCTGCGCGCGGCCCGAGCTCTGCTCGCCATGCGCGAGCCCCTGGACGCCGAACTGGCCTTCAGCGAACTGCTCGGGACGTGGTGGGGTGAGCGCGTCCCGGGCGTGGACGTCGAACGGCTGCTCGGCGAGGGCCTGGTCGCGCACGCCACCGCCTCCGGCACCCCGGCCGGGCTGGGCGTGCTGGCGGCGGTCGCCGCTCTGGGCACCTCGCACCCGCAGCGGCACTTGGCCGAACAGGGAGTGATCGCGCTCCGGGAGCGCGGCCTCCAGGTGCCCGAATGGGCCTCCAAACTCGGCGCGGTCACCCCGCTGTCCGCCCACGTCCACGGTGACCGCTTCGGGGACACCGACGACATCGTCTGCGTGTTCGGCCGGTCCGACGGCACCGGTACGCCACCGCCCGAGCACGCCCTGATCCTGGTCGTCGACCACAACGGCGGGGGCCTGCTGCGCGACGTGTGGGTCACCGCCAAGGTCGACCAGCTGCTCGACCAGTGCCGGGAGCGGGCGGAGAAGGATGACTTCACCCGGTTCGCCCCGATCGGACTCGGAACCGCCCGTGGCCTGATCACCCGCGCCCTGGAGCGGACCGACCTGGTCGTGGGCGGCGCGTCCAGCGACCCCGGAGCGGGCCCCACCGTGCAGGCCGTGGGACTGACCGCCGCCGACCTCACCGGCGGTTCCCTGGCCGCCCACTACGCTCTGGTCCGCGCCCGGATCCGGACGTTGCCCGCGACGGGCGCGGACGCCGCCCCGGTCCCGGTGTGGCGGCGCGACGACCGCGCCGTGCTCGCCGCCCGCTTCCTGGCCTCGGACGAGGCGGCGGGGCTCTCGGACTCCTACGCCGCCAGCCGGTGCGTCGACCACATCATCGCGCACGGCTGCGACGTGGACGCCGGTCGGCCGCTGCGCGTCAGCCCCCGCAAGGTGGAGTCGTTCCTGCTGCGGTGGCTGCCCGGACGCGTCGTGCTGCTGCCCGAGGAACAGGAGGCGATGCCGCACGTCCTGGCGGCGTGGGTGCGTTGGGCCGGGCGGGTCGCGCCGGAGGCGTCGGTCGAGGCCCCCGAGGGACCGGGAACGGTCCCACGGCTGCCGGAGGTGGCCGTGGGCGCCACCCTCGACGCCGTGTGGGAGTGCACCAGCGCGTTCGTACGCACCTACCGCGACCCCGCGCGCCCGCTGGGCCTGCGCCAGGAGGCGGTGCGCCGCCTGCTCCCGGACGGTGACTTCGCCGCGCTCGCGCGGCGGATGTTCGCCTTCCCGCTGCTGGCCAGCGAGATCGTCACGGGCGCGCCGGACGAGTTCGACCCCGCCACCCCGCGCGGTCGGCGGGCGCTGCTGCGGCTCGACCACTACGGCGAGTACGAGGCGGCCACACCGCACAGCGGCCGTCACTCCACCGGCCAGGACCACTGGTACCGACCGGTGACGCGCACGGATCCCGAACGCGAGCGGGAGCTGGACCGGCACGAACGGCTCGCCGAGAGGCTGTGGCACGGACGGCCCGCCCACCTGTGGCGGGCCGCCAGACGCCTGTTGGACCGGGGCGTCGACCGGACCTCCGTGCTGGCCGCGCTCAACGCCCAGCTGGAGGCGGCCTCCGACGAGACGGACCTGCGCCGCCGCCTCGACGCGCTCTGAACGGCGGCGGCCCCGACCGAGCGCGTCAGTACAGCATCCGCTCCCGCAGGCGCTCGACCGTGCCGTCGGACACCTTGATCCCCTCGGCGACGTAGTCGTCGAAGGACCCGTACACCTCGTCGATGTGGGACAGCGCGGTGTCCAGGTACTCCGTGCGGACGCGCGTCATGGGCACCAGGTCCGCCCAGTCGAGCCCGCTGTTCGCCGACAGGCGGCGCATCCACCGGTCGGTGCTCTCCTGGCGCCCGTTGCTCACCAGGTAGTCGGCGACGATCGTCTCGTGGTCCACCCCCAGCAGGCGCAGCAGCAGCGCCGCGCCCCACCCCGTGCGGTCCTTGCCCGCGCTGCAGTGGAAGACCAGGGCCGTGGGGCCGGTGGCGGCGCGTTCGACCAGGTCGCGGTAGCCGTCCAGGGCCGTGGCGTCGGTGACCAGCTCCCGGTAGACGGCGTGCATGAAGCGCTCGGCCGCGCCGTCCCCGAACATGGCGCGGGCGGACTCGGGGTCGGCGAGCACGTCGGCGAAGTTGGCCCCGGCCGCGTCGGGGTCCTGGACGGCCACAGCGGCGTACTCCGCCCCGTCGGGGGTGACGTCGGGCAGGCGCTCGCGCTCGTGGGCCGTGCGCAGGTCGATCAGCTGGCGGATGCCCAGGCCGTGGTAGACGGGCAGATCCTCGTCGGCCACCGAGTGCAGGGCGTCGGAACGGAAGAGGACCCCGGTGCGGACGGTGTGTCCCGAGGTGGTGCGGTGTCCGCCGAGGTCACGGAAGTTGGGGGCGCTGGGGAGGAGGAATCCGTCTTTTGTCACGCTCGTGACGATACCCATCCGCCCCAGCACCGGATCAGCAGGCGCCCGACGTTCCGGAGAAGATCGACCTAACGTTCCCGATCGGCCTCGCGCATGGCGGCGATCGCCTCGCCCGCCTCCTTGACGTCCTTGGCGGTGTCGACCCCGCGCCAGAACCCGTCGATGCGGTAGGCGGTCAGACGGCCCTCCTTGGCCAGGTCGGGGAAGGTGGAGGACTCGTGGTCGCCCTTGGTCGGCAGCAGGGGGGTGATCCCGGGCTCGAACAGGTACACGCCCGCGTTGATCCACACCGGCAGCAGCGGGCTCTGGGTGAAGCCCTCGATCCGGTCCTGGTCGTCGACGTCGACGATGCCCCACGTGGTGCGGAACTGGGCGAGGGCCAACGTGGCCAGGCCGCCGCGCTCGCGGTGGCGGGCGGTCATCTCGTCCAGCGGGAACCAGGTGAGCACGTCCCCGTTGAGCGCGAAGTAGGGCGCCTCCGGGTCGCGCAGGCCGGTGGCGGCGTAGCGCAGGGCGCCGCCCCTGCCGAGCGGTTCGTCCTCCACCAGGAGGGCGATCTCCGGGCCCCCGGTGCGGGCCGCCAGGTGGTCGCGCAGGACCTCGGCCTTGTAGCCGCAGGAGACGACGACCCGCTCGACGCCGTGCGAGGCGAGCCACTCCAGCTGGTAGTCGATGATCGGCCGTCCGGCCACCTCGACCATGGCCTTGGGGCGGGTGTCGGTGTAGGGCCGCAGTCGCGTGGCCTGGCCGCCGGCGAGGATGAGCGCCTGGGTGACGGGAGGCGCGGAAGGTGAGGGTGTCGCGGTCATGGGTCGGACCCTAGCAGTCGCGGACCCGACCTCCGGGTGCGCGTCCCTCAGGCCTGCTGCGTCGCGTCCGCGTAGGCCAGCCGGACGTCCGCGCTGGTGACCACGGTGAGCTGGGCCGCGGTCGCGGCCTCGCCGACCTCCTGGGAGACCCGCAGGTCGCGGTGGGAGCACGCCCTCTCGAACAGCGAGCGGGCGAAGCGCCCGTTGCCGAGTTCGTCGATCCACCCCGTCGCGCACACGTGCGCGAAGATGCTGCGCAGATCCTCGCGCGCGGTGTCGTCGAAGGCGTCGCCGGTGCGCGCCGCGACGGCCTCGGCGATCGCGGTCAGCTCGTCGGCGGTGTAGGAGGGGAAGCGCACGCGCACGTTGAACCGGGAGGAGAGCCCGGAGTTCGAGGCGAGGAAGCGCTCCATCTCGTCGGGGTACCCGGCCAGTACGACGACGAGCCGGTCGCGGTCGTCCTCGGCGCGCTTGAGCAGGGTCTGCACGGCCTCGGTCCCGAACGCGTCGCCGCCGCTGTACCCGGGGTTGACCAGGGAGTAGGCCTCGTCGACGAACAGCACCCCGCCCAGGGCGCGGTCGACCAGCCGGTTGGTCCGGATCGCGGTGGCGCCCAGGTGCTCGCCGACCAGGTCGGCGCGCTGGGCCTCGACCACCTCGGCCCGCCCGAGCAGCCCCAGCGCGGAGAAGACCCGACCGAGCACGCGCGCGACCGTGGTCTTGCCGGTGCCGGGCGGTCCGGTGAAGACGAAGTGCCGCATCGGCGCCTGGTTGAGCAGCCCCTGTTCCTCGCGGAGCTTGGCGACGCGCAGCTGGGCGACGATCGATCGGACCTGCTCCTTGACCGGTTCCAGGCCGATCATGGCGTCCAGTTCCGCCATCGCCTCCTCGATGCCGGGCGCCTCGCCGAAACCCGGCAGGTGGGAGGTGAGCTCGGCGTAGGCCGTGTCCACGTCGGCGGCGCGGACCGTGATGAGGTCCGCGGCCTCGGGGCGCGGCGCCGGTTCCTCGCCCCGTACGCCCGAGGTCACCACGCGCACGTCGCGGGCCTGGGCGGCCTTCTCCACGACCGAGCGGGCGAAGCGGCCGTTGCCGAGTTCGTCCACCGCCTCGATCCGGACCGCCTGGTCGAACCCGCGCCGCAGCGCCGTGGCCGCGCCCGGGTCGAGGCTGTCGCCGCGCTGGGCCACGAGGGTCTCGGCGATGCGGAAGAGCTCGTCGGCGGAGTAGCTGGGGAAGGTGATGCGGGTGGCGAAGCGCGAGGCCAGGCCGGGGTTGGAGGCCAGGAAGGCGTCCATCTCCTGCTCGTACCCGGCCAGGACGATCACGAGCCGGTCGCGGTCGTCCTCGGCGCGCTTGAGCAGGGTCTGCACGGCCTCGTTGCCGAACCGGTCGGGCTGGCCGTCGCCCTCGTTGACCAGGGAGTAGGCCTCGTCGATGAAGAGCACCCCGCCCAGGGCGCGGTCGATCAGCTCGTTGGTCCGGATCGCCGTGGCGCCCAGGTACTCCCCCACCAGGTCGGCGCGCTGGGCCTCGACGACGCGGGCGGTGGGCAGCAGGCCGAAGGAGTGGAAGATCGTGGCGAGGGTGCGGGCGACGCTGGTCTTGCCGGTGCCGGGCGGCCCGGAGAAGACCAGATGCCGCAGGGGCCGCTCGACCGGGAACCCGGCGTCGGCGCGCAGCCGGGCGGCCTCGATCGAGGCGGCCAGCCCCCGGACCTGCTGCTTGACCGGTTCGAGGCCGATCATCGCCTCCAGTTCGGCCAGGGCCTGGTCGACGGGGACGGGCTCGGCGTCGTCGGCGGTGGCGCTCCGGCCGCGCGTCGGGCGCGGGGCGTCGTCGGCGCGACCGCGCGCGGGCTCGGGCCGGACCCGGGTGGTACGGGCGGCGCCCGAGGGCGGGCGGGGGGCAGAGGTCGAGGTCGCGCGGGCGTCGTCGCTCTCCCTGATGATCTGGCGGGAGGCGGTCAGCCGCCACACCAGGCAGGCCCCGGCGGCGGCGTAGAGCAGCGCGACGCCCCACGCCGCGGACAGGGCCGGAACCACCATCCCGACCAGGGCGAGGGAGTACCCGGCGACCAGGCCCGCGGTCAGCGCCAGCGCGGACGTGTGCCACACGGGGAACTCGCGGACCCGGCCCGCGGCGAGGACGACGAGCGGGGGAACCGGCACGAGCAGGAGGGTGACGGGCTCGCCGGCGAGCGGGATCTGGAAGAGCGGGAAGGTGACCGTCAGCCACACGACGCACACCATCACCGTGACGAACGCGTCCAGCGAGCGCATGAACGCGGCGACGAGCAGGAGGAGGGCGAGTGCGGCGGCGAGCGCGCCCAGGACGGGGAGGTTCGCCACCAGGGCGACGACGGCGACCACCGTGACCACGACCAGCGCGGCCACCAGCCGTCTGGCGAGGGGGACACGGTGGTACCGGGCCCGCAGACGGGTGATCCCGGACGCGCGTCCCGGTTCCGCGGCGGCGGTGGAGTGCGTCTCGCGCGTCATCCATACCCTTCCTGCCTGGGGGTGCGTGGGAGGTCGGCTCTCCTGACCGTGACGGCCGGGCCGGGTGGTGTCGGGGGGACCGACGTGTGCGGCATGGCTACGGAACCAGCCTTGCCCGAAGTGGTGTGGATGTCCAGTGCGGGGCGGCGTGTCGCGGCCCGTGGACCCCGGAACCGCGTGGGGCGCCGTTTCCCCCCTCGCGGGGCGGCCACGGGCCGCGGGCGGTCAGAGCAGGGACAGCTGTTCGCCCTCGTCACCGGTTCCGCCGTCGGCAGCGGTGGTGACGGGTGCCGCCCGGTGCCTGCGCAGGTGCTTCCAGCGGGGCAGAGCGTCGAGGTAGGACCAGCTCATCCGGTGGTGCGGGGTGGGTCCGGACTCGGCGAGCGTCGCGCGGTGCGCGGGTGAGGGGTACCCGGCTGCGCGGTCGAACCCGTAGCCGGGGTGGTCGGCGTCGAGTGCGGCCATGAACGCGTCCCGGCGCACCTTGGCCAGGACCGCCGCGGCGGCCACGCTCACACAGGTCAGGTCGCCCTTGACCTGGGTCCGCACCCGCCAGGGGCGGCCGATGAAGTCGTGTCGGCCGTCGAGGATGACCGCGTCGGGGCGCGCCGTCAGGCCGTCGAGGGCGCGTCGGGCGGCGCGGTGCAGCGCCTCGGTCATGCCCACCTCGTCGATCTCGGCGGGCTCGGACCAGCCGAAGGCGTGGTCGGCGACCCAGGGCTCCAGCTGTGCGGCGAGTTCCCGGCGGCGCTTGGGGGTGAGGCGTTTGGAGTCGGTGAGCCCGGCGGGCGGGGCGCCCTCGCCGGGCACGGCGGCGCACACCAGGAGCGGACCGGCCCACGCGCCGCGTCCGACCTCGTCCATCCCGGCCACGACGCGGGCGCCGTGGGCGCGGAGTTCGTCCTCCACCTCGAACGTGGGGGCGGCGGGCGGGCTGGCGCTCGTGGATGTCGTGGTCACGCCCCCACCTTAGGGCGTGTTCCGTGGACGCCGCCCGGGGTCGGGGGACGGGCCATGTGGCGACTCACCGTGCGTGACAACACGCCAGGCGCGGCTACCTTCGGTAGTTTCCGCTTGTCAGCACCACCACGATCGGACCACAGGGGTGCACATGCGGGCCGCCAGGAGCCGACCCAGGATCTCCCGGGGACGGCTGTACGACGTCGTCTCCGCCCTCACCCGCGTCGGCGTCGGGTGGATGTTCGTCGAACACGGCCTGGACATGCGCGGGCGGACCGACGCGGTGTCCGCGCGGCTGCCCGACCCGGGGGCCGCGGTGGCGGGCGTCCTGGCCCCCGCCCTGCCCGTGCTGCTGGTGGCGCTGTCGGTCGCGTTCGCCGTGGGCCTGCTCACGTGGTTGACCGGCCCCCTGCTCGCCGCGGCGGCGATCCTCGGCGCGCTCGCCGCCGACGGCGGAGGACCGGCGGACCTGGCGCCGTTCGGGTCCTGGCCCACGACGGTGCTGGTCACAGCGGTGTGCGTGCTCATGGCCGTGAGCGGCGGGCGGTGGTCCTGGGACCATCTGGTGCTCTCCCCGGGCACCGTCGGCCGCCGCCCGAGGACGGTGCGCGCGGTCGAGCCAGCGACCGCACGGGTGCCCGCCTTTTCTCGCCGTCTCCCCGAACACGCTCCGCCACTGCTCTATCCTGTGGGTGAGGCCGCGTTTCGGCGGCCGTCTCGACTGTGACGCGGCCGACACGGCCTTTCGGCGTGCCCGGCGGTCCGTCGCACACGCGGATTCCACGGAGGGGAACGTATGTCCGCCGCAGGTACCGGTTCGGACCCCCACGGGTCCGTGGCCAAGCTGATCGAGATCGCCGAACAGCCGACGCTCGGCCAGCGGCTGATCAGCTGGGCCTCGCGCCCGCCCGGACGGCTGTACATCCCCGCCTGCGGCGTCGTCGGGCTCGTCCTGGTCTTCGAGGACAGCGTGCCCGCCGGGCACCTGCCCACCTTCACGATCGGACTGGTCTGCGGCCTGCTGCTGGCCGCGATGGGCGCGCTGCGGCTGGGCATCGCCCTCGCCGTCGCCCGGCCGATGATCCGCTACTACTGGCTGCGGTGGATCTCCGCGCCGCTGATCGCCGCCGTGGCGCTGGGCGTGTCCGGCGCCGACATCCCGCTCCACCTGCGGATGGCCGCGTCGACCGACCAGTTGCTGGAGCTGGGCGAGGAGGTCGACGACGGGGAGAGGGTCGCCCGCGACGGCTCCTGGACCGGGGCCTACCCGCTGACCGAGGTCTCGGTCTCCGGGGACATCACGCACTTCACGGTCCAGGGCGCCGGTGTCCTGGACCCCTCCGCCGGGCTGGCGCACAGCACCGAGGACATCCCCGTGGGGGTGTTCGTCCCCGGGCAGGGGTCCCGCGTCTACGAGCACGTGTCCGGCGACTGGTACGCGTGGGTGAGCCACTGACCGCGCGGACCGGATCGCCGGCCGGGCGTCGGCCTTTCCGACCGCTTTGCCCTCCGCTGGCGCGCTCCAACCCGGCTCTCACCTTCGGCCGGTAGACAGGTGTCGCCCCCTGGGAAGGGTCCCCTGACCTCTCCCCACCGCAGCACCGACCCCGAGGAGTCGCCCCATGCGCGAGTTCGCCCTGACCCTCCACCTGCGGATCCACGACGCGATCACCGCGCTGCGCCGGGCGCACGCCACCGGTGACGACGACCTCGCCAGCACCCTGGCGGGCGAGGTGGAGGACCTCGTCGAGATCGCCGTCCGCAACGGCATCGACATCGGGACGGCGTACGCCTCCCTCTCCGTCACGGGTTGAGCCGGAACCCCCGCGTCCCACGGGGAGACACGTGCGCACATACGGGGACCCGCGACCACCGTGGTCGCGGGTCCCCGCCGGCTCCGGCGCCGAGGGTCAGCGGCGGCCGTACCCCTCGCCGCGCTCGAACTGCTGGCGCATCGCCACGTCCTGCTGGCGCTGGTAATCGTCCGCCATCCGCTGCTGACGGTCGGCGGCGGCCGCGATCGCGCCCTGGGCGGACTCCACCATCTCCTGGGCGCCCGCCGACGCCGCGGCGGAGGCGCCACGGTGGGCCGACGCCGCTCCGTCGAGCACCTGCGGCAGCAGCTGCGCGGTGAGCAGCGTGGACAGCGCCGAGGAGTCGCCCGAGCCCGCCTCGGTCTGCACCACGACCGGCCGCGGCGCCCGCTCGGCGAGCGCGGCGCCCACGTCCAGGCGGCGGCGCGCCAGCTCGTACTCCAGCACCGCCCGGTTGTCCCGGTAGGCGGTGGCCAGACGCCGCTGCGCCGTGGCCTCGTTCTCGGCGGCGACCAGGTCGGCGCGGCCGCGGGTCTCGATCTCGTAGCGCACCCGCTGCGCCTCGGTCTCCTGTTCCTCCAGCATCTGCGCGACGTCCTTGCGCGCCTTGTTCAGTGCGGCGTTGACCTCGACGATCTTGGCGTCGCGCGTCTTCTTGGAGCGCTCGATGTCCATGAGCAGGGTGTCGATGCGGCGCTTGCGCGTCAGCTCCCACTCCTGCTCGTAGGCGACGAGCTCCTTGGCGACCCGCTCCCGGGTGGCCAGGTGCTGCTGGTACTGGTTGGGCAGCTGCACGTCGGGGATGTTGCAGCCGGTGATGCGCACGCCGTACTTCTCCAGCTGGGAGTTGAGCAGGCGGCGCATGTCCTCGACGTTGGAGCCGCGCAGGTCGTAGGCGGACTCGGTGTTGACCAGGCGGCTGCGCTGGCGGATCGCGTCCTGCACCGCGCTGGAGAGCACCAGGTCGAAGTTGCTGGCGCCGATGATCGTCACGAACCGGATCGGGTCGATGATCTGGAACTTGAGGAAGAACTCGATCGACTTCAGCGGCACGTTCTCGCGGGTCGGGCAGGCCAGGACCGGCGCCGTGTAGGGGATCTCCGTGCGGGTGTCCACCACGAAGTCCACCCGCGACCAGGGGTGCCACAGGTAGTGGCGGCCCGGACCGATCGCCCGGACGATCGCGCCGTACCGCGTGAGGATCCCGTGGGTGCCCTCCTCGATCTCGATGATCGAGCCGCGCCACCACCACAGACCCGCGCCCACGATGCTGAGCAGGCCGACCAGCATGGTGGGGACCGCCAGCAGGGTGTAGCCGACCAGGCCGCCGCTGAGGACGGCGTTGATCGCCATCATCAGCGCCGAGCACAGGGAGAAGAGGCCGAACCAGACCAGCACGGTCCAGCGCAGGCCCCGGGTGTCGCGGGGGATGACGACGGGGACGAGGGCGCCCTGGTCGCCGCCGCGCAGCAGACCGGCCAGGTCACCCCAGGAGGCGAGCGACTCCTTGATGCTGGACCCGGCGCCGGTGTTCACGGGCTGGCTCATCTAAAAACCTCCCTGGTTCGGGCCGTGGTCCTCGGGGCCGCGCTGCGACCACGGAGGCGGGGGCGGCGCCTGGGGCTGCTGGTACTGCTGGTACCGCGGGTCCGCGGTGGGAGCCGGAGCGGGCTGGGCGGCGGGGGCCGCGGTGGGCCCGGCGGCCGCGTCGGGTTCCTGCGAGGTCTCGGCGAGGCGCTCGTCGATGGCCTCCTCCGAGACCGACTGGCGGATCTCCTCGACCAGGTCCTGGCCGGGGTCCTCGCCCTCGGGCTGGCGGCGCGCCCCGTCGGCGTCCTCGACGAGGGAGCTGATCTCCTGCTCGCGCTCGGCGATCCGGGCGGAGATCTCGCCCAGGCGGGCGCGGATGGCCTCCATGTCCGCCTGGGAGAACAGGGCGGTGTCGGTCTGGCCGATGATCTCCTGGGCGATCCGCAGGTAGTCGACGGAGGCGGTGTCGCCCGAACCGATCCGCAGGACCTGCGGCAGGCTGTCGGCGACCGCCTCCAGCTTGTCCAGGAGGTTCTCGCGGAAGCGGTAGTTGAGGATCTCGGGGGCCTCGGCGGCGCTGACCGCGCGGATGTCCAGGGCCTGGGCCTGGAGCAGGGCCGCGTTGGCGTTGGCCTCGGACTCGGCCTCGACGAAGCGCTGGCGGGCCAGGGCGCGCGCCCGGTTGGTCTCGCGCTCCAGCGCGGTGTCCATCTGCGCCTGGTACTGGGCGATGTCCGCCTGGATCGCGGAGAGGGTCTCGTTGAGGGTCGCCAGCTCCTTGTTCAGGTCGCCCTCGTTCTGCTCCTTGCGCAGCTGGAGCTCGTACTCGAAGGTGTAGGCGTCCTTGGCGACGCGGACCATCTCCGGCGCCGCCAGGTCCATCCGGTACTCCTGGCTGGAGGGCTCGGCGTGGGTGATGTTGGCGCTGGTCAGGACAACGATCCCGCCGAACTGCTTGTTCAGCTGGTCGAGCAGGGCGTGCGTGCTCTCACCGACCATGTCGTAGATCGCCGAGGCCTGCTGCTCGTAGATGAGGCTGCGGGTGGTCTCGCTGATCGCGTTGTTGAGCTTCTCCTGGAAGCCCTGCACGCCGCCCAGGGTGTAGACGAAGCTGGTCGCGTCCTCGATGCGGAACTGGACGAACAGGTCCACCGAGGCCTGGACCCCGCTCTTGGTGGGGGCCGAGCGGATGGGGGCGTTGAAGGGGTACTCGCGCGTGGTGTTGACGATGTAGGAGACGCGCTTCCAGGGGTTGAACAGGGTGACGCGCCCGGGCTTGAAGTTGTCCTCGCGCTTGCCGAAGCGCGTGACGATCGCCTCGCAGCCCTCGGGGACCATCACCATGCCCTGGCGCCACCACATGAAGGCCGTGACGGCCGCGGTGATGATCCAGTAGTGGATGCCGAAGAGGGGGTTGAGCAGGGGGTTGCCCCCGGCCAGCGACCACGGGACGAGGACGGCGACGCCGCCGAGGAGGCCGAGGACCACGAGCAGGATCGCGGGAAGCATGGTGAGGAACGTGCGGCCACGCGGGATCACCATGGGGCAGATGACGTGCACGGCGCCGCCCCGGTCGCGCTCGATGTAGCTGTGGTTGAGCGCCTCCCCCGCGTTGTTGAGCGAGGTGGTCTTCTGCTCGATCCGGGTGCCGACGGACTCGCCCTGCTCGCGGGCGGCGATGAAGTCACGGGGGTCCAGGCCACCCCCTCCGTCGGACTGGGCCTGGTCCGAGACCTGTTGGACGGCGCTGGCCATCGCCTGACGCGGATCGCCTCCCTGGGCGATGGCGCCGGCGGCGCCGCGCACGGTCTGCGCGAACGACATGGGCGTGGACTCCTTGCTGCGGAGACGGGGAACTATCGGGTTCGACGCGGCGTACCCCCGGCCGGTTCCAGGTGGGAGCTGGTGTGAGGACGGGAGCGGCGATAAAGGACAGGGACAACTGTGGCACGGCTTCGACCCGAAACCCATCGGTCGTGTCCTGAGCGTGACCCGCCGCGACGCGGCGGACGGGCCAGACGCCGATCCCGTCGCGGTGTCCCCGTGTGCGTGCCGGTTGGCGGTGGCCTGGGGACGGGGGCTAACGTCGTGCGCAGGACGGGCCGAAAAGCGGCCGCGACGAGGAGGAGCGACCCCGATGACCGCAGTTCCCAGTGCCGCGCTGACCACCGCAGGGCTGATCGGCGGCTACGCGACCGCCCGCGCCACCGGGAACCGCCCGCTGGGCGGGGTGGTGCTGGCGGCCTTCGGCGCGGCGGCGTTCGAGACGTGGCGTCGGCGTTCGGGACTGGGCACCGCGATCGCGCTGACCGGGGTGTACGTGGGGGCGTTCGGTCTGGCGCACCCGCTGGCCAGGAAGGTCGGCTCCTGGCCCGCCGTGCTGGGGGTGACCGCGGCGACCGCGGCCGTGGCCGTCGCGGTCGGGGACCGGTGCGGGGAGTAGGCCACCCCTCACCCGACCGCCCTTCCCCACCTGGTCAGGCGCGGCGCCCCTGGATGTAGGCCTCCAGCGCGGCGCGATCGTCCTCCAGCACGCTCAGGCGGCTCTTGACGACGTCGCCGATGCTGACGAGGCCCGCGAGCCTGCCCCCGGAGAGGACGGGGACGTGCCGGAACCGCCGCAGCGTCATCGCCTCGCTGACGTCCTCGACGGTGTCCTCGGTGGTGCAGGTGAAGACGTCCCTGGTCATGATGGCCGAGACGGGGTCGGAGAGGAGTTCGGGGCCGCTGCGTTGGAGGGCGCGAACGACGTCGCGCTCGGAGACGATGCCGACGACGCGGTCGTCCTCGGCGACGACGACGGCGCCGATGTCGTGGCGGGCGAGTTCGGTGAGGAGGAACGCGATGGTCGCGCCGGGGGCGACCCTGACCACCTCCGGCCCCTTGGACCGGAGGATCGCGGCGATCAGCATGGGGACCACCTTCCGCTGAAGGGCGCTCGGTCCCGAAGGATTACCCGTTCCCCGGGGCAGCCAACCACAGGTCTGGACCATCCGCGTGCTCTCCGTGCACGGGGTGGGGATGATCGAACCACCCCCACCCCAGGAGTTCTCACAAGGTCACCACCACGACCCGTTGTTGCTTGGGCCGCGCTGGCTCTTCGACCAGCTGTTTGAGGTCATCTGGGTCACTGGTCAAGACCACCACCGGCCGTTCCTCCCGAAGCGCGGTCGCCGCGACCACCGCGTCGATCGCACACGAGTGACCCGACAACCCGGTCTCCCCGAGGAGCTCACCGGCTTCGCGCGCCACGTCCCGAGACACCGGGCGCACGGTCACGCTGGAGAGGACCCGATGTACGTGCGCGTCGGTCGCCTTCCCACGAAGGACCTCGGTCAGCGTGATCGCGCTGACGACCACGTGCGCGCCTCGGGCACGAGCGGCCTTCAACCTGGCCAGGGCACGGGGCGAACCACCAGCCAGCTGGGACAATCCCTCGCTGTCCAGTACCAGGGTGCCGCGGACGGTCATCCTGCGTCGGGCCACTCCGCCTCCGCTTCAGCCAGGAGCTCGTCAGGCACTGGGCCGTACAGCTCTTCCAGATAGTCACTGAGTTCCGCGAGACGATCCTGTTCGAAGCGGTAGGCGACCGCCTCGGTGACGTAGCGGCTGAACTCACCCCTGCCGACCCGCTGCTGGACGGCCGCGGTCAGCCCCTCCGGCATGGAGACGCTGACCTTGCGCGCCCGTCCCCTCGTCTCCATCAGGGCTTCCACGTCGACGTCCTCCGTCTCCATGGCCAGGGCCTCCGCCATCGCGTCAGGACTGGGGTCGCCGTGCCCCCTCTCTCTGAGGTAGCCCGCTCTGGACAGGGTCTCCAGCAGGGCGAGAGCCTGCGCCTTGTCCAGCTTCGTACCACTCTCGGGCTTCGTCATGACACTCCCTGTGACCATGGCCAGGATGCTACCAGCGGTGGGATGAGGATTCCCCCGTTTTCCGTGAATACACCAGAAGTCGGTGACCGCACCAGATCGCCACCCAGGTCACACGGCGTTGCTCCCGGTATCAGCTGCACCCGCTCGTGGCGCCGCAGCCCTCGCAGGCGTAGCAGCTGCCCGACGGCCGCATCTTGGTGCCGCAGGTCATGCACAGCGGCGCGTCCGCGACGAACCCCTGCCGCAGCTCCAACAGCTCCGTGCTGGAGTGCGGCTCCCTCGGCGGGGCCTCCTCCCGCGCCGCGCCCGGGCTCCCGGCGTCCGGGCCCTCGGCGTCCTGGGTCGGGGCCGACTGGGCATAGGACTCCACCTCGGCCGCGACCTGGGTCGGATCCCCACCCGCGACCCGTGCCGCGCGTTCGTCCGCCGAGAGCACGCCCAGCGCGGCGCGTTCGTCGTGGGACAGGTGGTCCAGGGCCAGGCGCCGGAAGATGTAGTCCACCACCGACTGCGCCATGGGGATGTCGGGGTCGTCGGTCATGCCCGCCGGTTCGAAGCGCATGTTCGTGAACTTCTGCACGTAGGTCTCCAGCGGGACGCCGTACTGGAGGGCGATGGAGACCGCGATGGAGAAGGCGTCCATCACCCCGGCCAGGGTGGACCCCTGCTTGCCGAGTTTCAGGAACACCTCGCCCAGCCCGCCGTCCGGATAGGAGCCCGCGGTGATGTAGCCCTCCGCGCCGCCCACGGCGAACGACGTGGTCTCGCTCGGGCGCTTCTTGGGCAGGCGACGGCGGACCGGGCGGACCGCCTCCACGCGCGGCGCCGCGTCGGCCCCCTTCTCCTCGCCCCCGGCGGCGCCGGTCGACAGCGGCTGGCCGACCTTGCAGTTGTCGCGGTACACGGCGAGGGCCTTGAGACCCATCCGCCAGCCCTCGAAGTAGAGGTGCTCGAAGTCGGCGACGGTGGCCTCCTCCGGGACGTTGACCGTCTTGGAGATCGCCCCGGACAGGAAGGGCTGCACCGCGGCCATCATGCGCAGGTGGCCCATCGGCTCGATGTGGCGGCGGCCCATCGCGCAGTCGAACACCTCGTGGTGCTCGGGGCGCAGACCGGGAGCGTCCTCCACGTGGCCGTGCTCGGCGACGTACTCGACGATCGCCTCGATCTGCTCGTCCCGGTAGCCGAGGGTGCGCAGGGCGCGCGGGACGGCCCGGTTGACGATCTGCATGGAGCCGCCGCCGACCAGCTTCTTGAACTTGACCAGCGAGAAGTCGGGCTCGACCCCGGTGGTGTCGCAGTCGAGCATGAACCCGATCGTGCCGGTGGGAGCGAGCAGGCTCGCCTGCGCGTTGCGCCACCCGTCCCGCTCGCCGAGGCGCAGGCACTCGGCCCACTCGCGGGTGGCCGCCTCGTGGACGGGCCCCTCCAGGGCGCCGACGGCGCGCAGGTCGTCGTTGGCGGCGATGTGCTTGCGCATGACCCGGCGGTGGGCCCGCTCGTCGCGCGCGTACCCCTCGTACGGGCCGACCACGGCGGCCAGTTCGGCGCTGCGGCGGTAGGCGGCCCCGGTCATCAGGGAGGTGACCGCCGCGGCGACGGCGCGACCGCCGTCGGAGTCGTAGGCGTGGCCGGTGGCCATCAGCAGGGCGCCGAGGTTGGCGTAGCCGATGCCGAGCTGGCGGTGGGCGCGGGTGGTCCGGGCGATCGTCTCGGTGGGGAAGTCAGCGAAGGTGACGGAGATGTCCATCGCCGTGACCACCAGCTCGGTGAGCCGGACGAAGGACTCCACGTCGAAGGAGCCGTCCTCGCGCAGGAACTTCAGCAGGTTGATCGAGGCCAGGTTGCACGAGGAGTCGTCCAGGGACATGTACTCCGAGCAGGGATTGCTGGCGCTGATACGGCCGCCGCCGGGGTTGGTGTGCCAGTCCTGGACGGTGCCGTCGTACTGGATCCCGGGGTCGGCGCACTCCCACGCGGCCCTGGCCATGCGGTGGAACAGGTCCCTGGCGTCGACGGTGGCGACGACCTCGCCCGTGGTGCGGGAGGTCAGGCCGAACTCCGAGCCGGTCTCCACCGCGCGCATGAAGGCGTCGCAGACCCGCACCGAGTTGTTGGCGTTCTGGTACTGGACGCTGAACGTGTCGGCGCCGCCGAGATCCACGTCGAACCCCGCGTCGCGCAGGGCGCGGACCTTGTGCTCCTCGCGCGCCTTGGTCTCGACGAACTCCTCGATGTCCGGGTGGTCCACGTCCAGGACGACCATCTTGGCCGCCCGGCGGGTGGCGCCGCCGGACTTGATGGTTCCGGCGGAGGCGTCGGCGCCGCGCATGAAGGACACGGGCCCCGAGGCCATGCCGCCGGACGAGAGCGGCTCCCGGCTGGAGCGGATCCGCGACAGGTTCACGCCCGCGCCGGAGCCGCCCTTGAAGATGATCCCCTCCTCCTTGTACCAGTCGAGGATCGACTCCATGGTGTCCTCGACGGAGAGGATGAAGCACGCGCTGACCTGCTGCGCCGAGGTCGTGCCGACGTTGAACCAGACCGGGGAGTTGAAGCTGAAGAGCTGGTGGACGAGGGCGTACTTGAGCTCGTGGTCGAAGACCTCGGCGTCCGCGTCGTCCCCGAAGTAGCCGTGGGCGCGTCCGGTGTCGGTGTAGACGCCGACGACCCGGTCGACGAGCTGCCTCAGGCTCCACTCGCGCTCCGGGGCGCCGAGGACGCCGCGGAAGTACTTGCTCGCCACGATCTGCGTGGCGTTCATCGACCAGGAGGTGGGGAACTCCACACCGCGCTGCTCGAAGTTGACCGTCCCGTCACGCCAGTTGGTCATGACGACGTCGCGGCGTTCCCATGCGAGGGTGTCGTAGGGATGGACGCCGGGTGTGGTGTGGACGCGCTCGATCCGGAGCCCTTCGCGTCCGGACCTCCCGCCGGTGCTCTCCGTCATGACGGCATCTCCCCCGAGCATGCGTCTGGAGGGTGTTACTCGCTGGTCGACCCCGAGTCGACCTGGTGGTCCTGGCGCAGGCTGGCGATCTCGGCCTCGAAGTCGGCGAGACTCTCGAACCCGCGGTAGACGCTGGCGAAGTGCAGGTAGGCGACCTCGTCCAGTTCGCGCATGGGGCCGAGGATGGCCAGCCCGATCTCGTGGGCGGGGACCTCGGCCAGGCCCCGGCCGCGGATCTCCTCCTCGACGCGCTGGCCGAGCTTGGCGAGCGCGTCCTCGGAGACCGGGCGGCCCTGGCAGGCGCGGCGCACTCCGGCGATGACCTTGGTGCGGCTGAACGGTTCGGTGACCCCGGACCGCTTGGCGACCATCAACAGGACGGTCTCCTGCGTGGTGAACCTGCGCTCACACACCGGGCAGGACCGGCGGCGCCTGATGGCCGCGCCGTCGTCGGTGGACCTGCTGTCGATCACCCGGGTGTCCGGATGGCGGCAGAACGGACAATGCATCCCTGTTCACCTGCTTCCTCACGACGACCCGCACGTCCACTTAACCACAAGTTCTGGGAATTGACCCCTCTGCCACTCCCAGATGTTGTGGTTGAACCTAAACCGCCACGCGGCGTACCGCAACCTGTCCGGAGTGTGTCCCCGCCGCGGACGAGGCGCCGCCGTCAGTGATCACGAGGGAGTGGAGGGGGGTTCGGCGGACGGTCCGCGGAAGGCCCACGGGTCCGCCCGAAATCCGGTTCCCAGGATACCGCCGACCGGCCCCCGACCGCCGCGCCGAAGGGCTCGCGGCGCGCTCGACGGCCGTGCGCACAGGGGGTTCGCGACGCGGACGGCCCCGGGGAGACGAGACCCACACCGACACCGGCGCCGACGTGTTCGTCCATTCCGAGGACAGCGGCGGGAGTACACGTGTACACGTAAGTGGAGGCCGGTAATTGACCGCGAAAACACGCGGGCATTTATCCACGGCCTCGAACGCTTGTTTGATATCACCGTCTGCAACGACTAATGTTGACGTTGATTTCACTCCGGTCTCGTCGGCACGTGGACCCGCGGGTCGGCGCTGGCGCGGACCGGAGGAGGCCAGTCACACAAGCAGGCCCTGACCGAACCGAACGCCGAGGAGGCCCGGCCGTGCCGGAGGAGAATCCCGGAAGCACCACCGTCCTCTCGCCCGTGGGCGACACGGGCGGGCCGAAGCCCGACGCCCCCAAGCTCACGGCGCGTCAGCAGAGCGTGCTGAACTGTATCCAGCGATACGTACGGGAGCGCGGTTTCCCGCCCTCGATAAGGGAAATCGGCGACGCGGTCGGCCTGTCCAGTCCCTCCAGCGTCGCGCACCAGCTCAAGGTGCTCCAGCGCAAGGGGTACCTGCACCGCGACCAGAACCGCCCGCGCGCGGTCGAACTGCGCACGCCCGGCCGCGCGTCCGGCGCCAAGGCGGACCCGGCGGAGTTCACCGCGGACGCCGCTCGGGCCGCCGCCGTGCCGCTGGTCGGCCGGATCGCCGCGGGCGGACCGATCCTCGCGGAGGAGTCCGTGGAGGACGTGCTGTCCCTGCCGCGTCAGCTGGTCGGCGAGGGGCGGCTGTTCATGCTCACCGTGGTCGGTGACTCGATGACCGACGCCGCCATCACCGACGGCGACATGGTGGTCGTCCGGCAGCAGCCGGAGGCCAACAACGGAGACATCGTGGCCGCCCTGCTCGACGACGAGGCCACGGTCAAGGTGCTGCGCCGCGAGGACGACGGTCACGTGTGGCTCATGCCGCGCAACGACGCCTACGAGCCCATCAACGGTGACAACGCCACCATCCTGGGCAAGGTCGTCGCCGTCATGCGCCGGGTCTGAGGCGACGCCGGGCCGGTCCGGGACGGCGCCGGGCTCCCGGACCGGGCCGCTACGCTGAGGGACGTGTCCACACCCACCTCCTCTCCCGTGACCGTTCGCTGGCGCGCGCTCGCGGCCGTCGGCGCGACCACCGGACTCCTGCTCGTCACCGCCTGCTCCGGCGAGGACCCCTCGGTTCCCCCACCCGGGGTCAGCGGCTCGGCGCGGGACCTGTCCTTCACCGTGGACGGCACGGAGGTGTTCGGGACGTTCACGGCCCCCACCGGCACCGCGGGCGCCGTTCCCGCCGCCCTCATCGTCTCCGGCAGCGGGCCCACCGACCGGGACGGCAACGCCCAGACCCGACCCGACGCGGACACCAACCTGAACCTCGCCCGCGTGCTGGCCGACGCCGGGGTGGCCTCGCTCCGCTACGACAAGCTCGGCAGCGGTGAGACCGGCCTGGGCGACCTGGATCCGGACGCGTCGATCGACCCCGAGGTCTTCGACCGCCAGCTCGTGGCCGCCTACGAGGAGCTCCTCGCCCAGCCCGGGGTCGACCCCGACCGCACGGTCGTCGTCGGGCACAGCGAGGGCGCGTTGTTCGCCCTGCGCGCGCACGACCTCCTGGGCACGTCACCCGCCCTGGTTCTGGCCGCCCCGCCCGGCACCCGCTACCTCGATCTCATCGACCGCCAGTTGACCGAGCGGATCCGTGTCGGCGAGGCCCGGGGCCAGATCGGTGAGACCGACAGCGTCACCGTGCTCTCCGACGCGCGGGCCGGGCGGGCCGCCCTGCGCGGCGGACGGAATCTGCCCGACGACCTGTCACCGCTGCTGGGGACCGTCTACTCCGAGCAGAACGCGGCCTTCCTCGGCTGGATCGACGCCTTCGACCCCGTCGACCTGGCCGAGGACGTCCCCGAGGGCACCCCGGTACTGGTGCTGTGGGGCGAGGAGGACGCACAGATCCCCCGTTCGGACGTCGACCGGCTGATGACCGGCTTCGCCGACGCCGACCGTGTCGACGTCCCCGACGCCGACCACGTGTTCCGCGAGTTCCGGGACCGGCCGGGCGCCGCCGTCCTCGACGCCGACCGCCCCTTCGCCCCCGAGGTCGCCCCCGCCCTGGAGGAGTTCCTGGACGAGGCCTGGTAGGTGGGTCAGGAGGGCAGGTCGGCGAGCACGGCCCGCGCGAGCTCCTCGGCCGTCTCCAGGCCGCGCTCCGGCTCGACCGCGCGCGTGACGGCGTAGTCCGCCGCCGCCCCGTAGCAGGTCTCCACGTACAGGTTGGACACCCGCGCGCCCACGCAGGCGAACGGGAAGTCCGACTCGTCCGTCCACCAGAACGCCTCGTCGCCGACGCCCTCGACGCGGGTGGCGCCCTGGTTCACGGTCGTGTTCCGCAGGTTGTCGGCGGCCGTCTGGATCCCGCCGGGGTTGGGCGCGGCCACCATCACCAGGGTCGCGAAGGACGGAACCGCCTCGCCCGGCCCCTCGGGGGTGGACCACCGGCACTGCCATCCGGTGCCGAACGAGTCCTGCTGGCTCCCCACCGGCTGCTCCAGCTCCAGCGTGTGGGCGGGCACCAGCTCGTCGAGCGCGTCGGTCTCCCCGACCGCGCACGCGGGCGCGGCGTCGAAGTCACCCGACTCCAGGGTGTCGCGGTTGACGACGAACCACACCCCGCCCGCCACGACCAGGACGACGACCAGGGTCAGCGCGACCACGCCGACCACCGCGCAGCCCCGGCTCTGGGGTTGGGCCGAGGGGACGACCGGACGGGGGTGTTCGGGGTTCACAGGGCCTCCACGAGTCGCTCGGCGAGGCGCACCGCCGCCTCGCGCGCGTCCTCCCGCTCCACCGGTCCGTCTCCGGAGACACCGGAGTAGACCACCCGGACCAGCAGGTTGTCGGTCTGGAAAGCCAGGTCGGCGGTGCCCGGCGCCCGCTCCGCCCACAGGTGCGCCGCGACGTCCGACCCGAGCACGACCTCCTCGCCGCCGCGCGGGACGACCGCCGCCAGAGCGCCCTCGGCGTGCTGGACGCCCGAGACCGGCTCCTCGCCCGACGTGTCGGTGAACAGCGCGGAGAACTCCACTCGCAGCGTCCCGGGGGTGTCGGCGCGGCCCAGCGAGGTCCACGCGCACACGGTGGTGTGACCGCCCGGCCGAGGCCCGGACTCGGCGGACTCGGCCACCGCGTCGGGCAGCGCCTCGGTCACCGCGTCCTCGGGGACCACGGCGCAGTCGGGCGCCGAGGCGTGGACGTCGTCCTCCCCGGGGACGTCGGGGTCACCGCCCGCCAGGACCAGCCCGCCGCCGATCGCGGCGGCGGCGAGCACCGCCGCGCCGCCCACGATGACGGCGCCCCGTACCAGCGGACCGCCCGCCCTACCCGATGGGGACACCCGCCCACCGCCTCCCTGTCGGTCGTCGCTCGCTCCGGCGCGTCACACGGAGGCGGCGGCCGCCGAACGCGACCGCCGCCTCCGTCGCCGGATCAGCCGACGACGATGTTCACCAGTTTCGGCGCGCGCACGATCACCTTGCGGATCTGCTTGTCGCCGATGAAGTTCTGGGCCTTCTCCGAGGCCAGCGCCAGCCGCTCCAGCTCCGCCGGGTCGATGTCGGGCGCCACGGACAGCTTGTCGCGGACCTTGCTCTGCACCTGCACCACGCAGGTCACGGACTCCTGGACCAGCAGCTCCGGATCGGCCTCGGGCCAGTTGCCGACGGCGACCGAGCCCACGTGCCCCAGCCGCTCCCAGCCCTCCTCGGCCACGTACGGCGCGAACAGCGACAGCGCGACGGCCACGAACTCGGCCGCCTCGCGCACGGCGGGGTCGGCCGCGCCCGGGCCGGAGTCGATCGCCCGACGCGTGGCCGAGACCAGCTCCATGGTGCGCGCGATGGCCACGTTGAACCTGCGGGCCTCGACCAGGGCGGTGATCTGGTCGATGGTGCGGTGGGTGATCCGGCGCAGCTCGATGTGCCCACCGGCGGCGTCGGTCCCCGGCGAGCTGGCCGCGCCCGCCTCGACCATCACGCGGAACGCGCGGTTGAGGAACTTCTGCGCGGCGGTGCAGGACACGTCCGCCCAGTCCACGTCCTCCTCGGGCGGGCTGGCGAAGAGCATGGTCAGGCGGACCGCGTCGACGCCGTAGGCCTCGATCTCCTTGCCCAGGTCCACGCCGTTGCCCAGGGACTTGGACATCGCCCGGCCCTCGTTGATGACCTGGCCCTGGTTGGTCAGACGGCGGAACGGCTCGGTGAAGGAGAGCATGCCCAGGTCGTGCAGGACCTTGGTGAAGAAGCGCGCGTACAGCAGGTGCAGGGTCGCGTGCTCCTTACCGCCGATGTAGTGGTCGACGGGGCCCCACGTGTTGACCGCCTCGGTGTCGAACGGCGCGGTGTCCAGGCGCGGGGAGCAGTAGCGCAGGAAGTACCAGGACGAGTCGACGAACGTGTCCATGGTGTCGGTGTCGCGGTTGGCGGGGCCGCCGCAGGAGGGGCACCCCACCTCGACCCACTCGGTGGCGGCGGCCAGCGGCGACACGCCCCGCGGCGCCAGCTCGGCGCCCTTGAGCTCGGGCAGCGTGACCGGCAGCTGGTCGTCGGGGACCGGCACCTCACCGCAGGAGGGGCAGTGGATGATCGGGATCGGCGTGCCCCAGTAGCGCTGGCGGGACAGCAGCCAGTCGCGCAGGCGGTAGTTGATGGCGGCGTCACCCGTGCCGCGCTCGGCCAGCACCTCGATGATGCGGTCGATCGCGTCGGTCTTGCTCAGACCGTCCAGCGGCCCGGAGTCGCGCAGGGTGCCCTCTCCCGCGGTGGCCACACCGGTCTCGGCCGGGTCGGACTCACCGGTCTCCACGACCACCCTGACGGGCAGGTCGAAGGCCAGGGCGAAGTCGAGGTCGCGCTGGTCGTGCGCGGGCACGGCCATGATCGCGCCGTGGCCGTAGTCGGCCAGCACGTAGTCCGCGGCCCAGACCGGCATGCGCTGCCCGTTGACCGGGTTGATCGCGTACCGGCCGAGGAACACACCGGTCTTGGGGCGCTCGGTAGCCTGGCGCTCGATGTCGGACAGCTTGGCGACCTCGGCGCGGTAGGCGTCGAAGGCGGCGCGCTGCTCGGGCGCGCACAGCTCGTCGGCCAGGTCGGCGTCGGCGGCCACGACGAAGAACGTGGCCCCGTACAGGGTGTCGGGCCGTGTGGTGAACACGGTGACCGGTGCGTCGCGGCCCTCGATGGCGAAGTGGACGTCGGCGCCGACGGAGCGGCCGATCCAGTTGCGCTGCATGGCCAGGATCTCGTCCGGCCAGCGGCCGCCGTCCAGCTGGTCCATGTCGTCCAGCAGGCGCTGGGCGTAGTCGGTGATCTTGAAGTACCACTGGTTCAGGCTGCGGCGGACGACGTCGGCGCCGCACCGCTCGCACCGGCCCTGGACGACCTGCTCGTTGGCCAGCACGGTCTGGTCCTTCGGGCACCAGTTGACCTGGCCGTCCTTGCGGTAGGCCAGCCCGCGCTCGAAGAACCGCAGGAACAGCCACTGGTTCCACTTGTAGTACTCGGGGTCGCTGGTGTGCAGGCGCCGCGACCAGTCGACGCCGATGCCGTACCGGCGGAACGAGGCCGCCTGCGTCTCGATGTTGGCGTAGGTCCACTCGGCCGGGTGGGAGTCGTTCTTGATCGCCGCGTTCTCGGCGGGCAGGCCGAAGGAGTCCCACCCGATGGGGTGCAGGACGTTGTCGCCGCGCTGGAACCGGTAGCGGCCGATGACGTCGCCGATGGCGTAGGCCTCGGCGTGCCCCATGTGCAGGTCGCCGGAGGGGTAGGCGAACATGTCGACCACGTAGCTGCGCGGCCGGGTGTCGGCCGGGTCCTCGCTGGCCTGGAACGGGAGTTCAGCGGCCCAGCGCGCCTGCCACTTGTCCTGGAGGGCGCGGGCGTCGTAGGTGTCGCCCGTCTTCTGGTCGCCGTCTACCGCTGTCATCGCTGCAAGTTCCTTAGCCGGTCTCTCACATGGGTCGCACGCGGACGCGCCGGGTCGGGCCGGCGTCCACTCGTGCAGTTCCCAGGTTAGCGGTACGCGCCCCCGCCCGCAGACCCGTGATCCACGCCGTGGACAGCCCACGGCGCGGGCCCGGAGCCGGGCGCGCACCCGGCTCCACCCCGGCTCCGTGTCCCGACGCCGACGCCGGGGCGCGGGCGAGAGGCCCGGACCACTCTTCCGAACACCGTTAGGTTTCAATTCGACCCACACCCCCAAACCGACCAGCTGGTTTGTTACTCTGCCGTCACGTGACGCGGACCACGAGATCCAGACCACACCTGAGGTCCGCCACTCACCACGTAGCGGGAGGCCCCCATGCTCAACCTGTCCGTGCTTCTGGAGGACGGCGCCCGATCGGTTCCCGACAAGGAATGCCTGGTCTTCGGCGATCTGCGCCTCAACTACGCCCTGACCGACATGATCGCCAACCAGGTCGCCAACCTCCTGGTGGCCCGCGGTGTCCGCCCCGGGGACCGGGTCGCGCTCGCCAGCCCCAACCTTCCCTACTTCCCCTTCGTCTACTTCGGCGCCCTCAAGGCCGGAGCCGTCGTCGTCCCCCTCAACGTGCTCCTCACCCCGCGCGAGATCGCCTACCACCTGGAGGACTCCGGGGCCAAGGCGATCTTCGCCTTCACCGGCACCCCCGAACTCCCCCTCGGCGAGCGCGCCTTCGACGCCTTCCACCAGGTCGACTCCTGCGAGATCTACATCGACCTCCCCGCCTCCGCCGGCGCCACCGAGTCCACCATCGAGGGCGCCGAGACCCTGTGGAAGGCGCTCGACGGCCAGCCCGGCACGTTCGAGACGGTCCAGGCCAACGCCGACGACACCGCCGTCATCATCTACACCAGCGGCACCACGGGTCAGCCCAAGGGCGCCCAGCTGTCCCACCACAACCTGATGACGAACGCGATCATCTCCGCCGAACTGGTCAACGCCCACCCCGACGGCCGCGACATCGCCCTCATCGTCCTGCCGCTCTTCCACATCTTCGGCCAGACGGTCATGCTCAACGCCGGCCTGTACCGGCACGGGACACTGGTCCTCATGCCGCGCTTCGACCCCGACGAGGCGCTCAGAACCATGGAGAAGGAGGGCGTCACCGGATTCGCCGGGGTGCCCACCATGTACTGGGGTCTGCTCAACGCGGTCCAGGCCGCCGAACCCGGCACCTACGACCTGGAGAAGATCGCGGGCGACATCGTCGACGCCTGCTCCGGCGGCTCCTCCCTGCCCGGCCAGCTCGCCGAGGACTTCGCCAAGACCTTCGGCGTGGAGATCAAGGAGGGCTACGGCCTGTCCGAGACCTCCCCCGTCGTCTCCTTCAACAACCCCCGGGTCCGGGCCAAGACCGGCTCGATCGGCCTGCCCGTGTGGGGCGTGGAGATGAAGCTGATCGACCCCGAGTGGAACGACGCCGAGGACGAGGGCGAGATCGCCGTGCGCGGCCACTGCGTGATGAAGGGCTACCACAACCGCCCCGAGGCCAACGCCGAGGTCATCCGGGACGGCTGGTTCCGCACCGGTGACATCGCCCGCCGCGACGAGGACGGCTTCTACTTCGTCGTCGACCGGTCCAAGGACATGATCATCCGCGGCGGCTACAACGTCTACCCGCGGGAGATCGAGGAGGTCCTGATGACCCACCCCGGGGTCAGCCTGGCCGCCGTCGTGGGCGTCCCCCACGACACGCACGGCGAGGAGGCCAAGGCGTTCGTGATCCGCGAGGCCGACGCCACCCTCACCGAGCAGGAGCTGGTCGACTGGGCCAAGGAACGCCTCGCCGCGTACAAGTACCCCCGCCAGATCGAGTTCCGCACGGAGCTGCCGATGACCGCCACCGGCAAGATCCTCAAGCGCGAGCTCAGGTGACCCGCGGCCGCCCCTCCCCGTTCCGCGCCCGGGTGGAGGGGCGGCGCGCCGCCCCCGGGGCGCCTCACCCCTTCACGGCCCCCTGGACCAGCCCGGCGACCAGCCAGCGCTGCACGAGGACGAAGAAGACCATCACCGGGACCGTGATGATGGTGGACGCGGCCATGACGTGCCCCCACTCGTTGGCGTACTGGCCGAAGAACTGGCGCAGTCCCACCGCGACCGTGTACCCGTCGCTCCGCTGCATGAAGGTCAGGGCCAGCACGAACTCGTTCCACGCCACGATGAAGGAGAAGACGGCCGTGGCCACCAGCCCCGGGGCGACCAGCGGGAAGAGCACCGACCAGAACATGCGCGGCCACGAAGCGCCGTCGATGTAGGCGGCCTCCTCGACCTCACGGGGAACCGCCGCCACGAAGCCGCGCATCATCCACACCGCCAACGGGAGCGCCAGCGCCACGTACACCACGCCCAGCCCCAGCACGGTGTTGAGCATCCGCAGGTCTCGCACCTGGAGGAACAACGGGATGACCAGGGCCTCCAGCGGCACCATCTGCACCACGAGGATGAGCACCAGCACCGTGGTCCGGAAGCGGAACCGGAACCGCGCGACCGCCACCGAGGCCAGCAGCGCCAGCAGGCACGCCCCCGCCACGGTGATGCCCGCGACCGCCAGGGAGTTGCGCAGGTAGAGGGAGAAGTGGCCCTCGGTCATCACGTAGGTGAAGTTGTCGAACGTGGGATCGGTGGGCAGCAGCGCGCCGGTCCCGGAGGTGCTCCGGTCGGAGAACGCGCTGACCAGCATGAAGTAGACGGGGAACAGGGTGAAGACCAGCAGGACCGTCACCCCGACGGCCCTGGCCGCGCTCCGGACGGCCGCGCTCGTGTGCAACGAAGCTCCTCTCACGGGTGTCCGTCACCGGACCCGGTCGGGTGGTGGGCCGACGAAGGGGGGCGGCTAGAATCCTGCCCTGTTCGTGCGGGGGCGCCGACGGCGCCCCGATGACGGTTGAGGGGTGATGGCCGTGTCGACGTGGTCGTCGGAAACGGTGGCGTGACGCCGTGAACGAATCCGCCGGGCCCTCCCCCACCGAGGTCGTCATCAGCTGGATCCCGCACGACGCGCGCTTTCGCGACCGCGCCGTGCGCCACGCGTTGGCCGACCCGAGCGGCCAGCGTCTGTTCGTGTACGTCAACAACCTCGTGAACCGGAGCCACGACGACGGCCGCCCGCTCGGGGACTACGACCTGCGCACGATGGACGCGGTCCTGGAGGACCTGGACAGCCGTCCCCTGGCCGCCGTGGACTGGCGGCGGGTCCGCGAGAAGCTCATCGAGGGACTCGCCTGACCGGGCGCGCCCGGAACGCGCCCGTGGTGCCCTCCTCCCCGTCACCGCAGCTCGTCCTCCCTGAACAGGGCGCGCAGGTACAGCACCGTGACCGCCAGCAGGAGCAGGGTGAGCAGGACCGCGACCGCCGACCCCATCCCGTAGTCGTTGTGGCCGAAGGAGCGCACGTAGGCCCACACGCCGAGGTTGAGCATCTCCGAACCACCGACGTCCCCGCCGGGCATGAGGTAGACCTGCGCGAACACCTTGACGTCCCAGATCGTGGACAGGACGGTCACCACGGCGAACACCGGGCGCAGCACGGGGAAGGTGACGTTCCAGAACCGCCGCCAGGGGCCCGCTCCGTCGATCATCGCCGCCTCGTGCAGGTCCCGCGGGACCGTCAGCAGCCCCGCCAGCACCGTGACCGCGACGAACGGGAACCCGCTGTGCACCACGTTGAGGGCGACGATGGCGTAGAAGAACAGGCGGTCGGCGAACCAGTTGTACCCGTCCGGGCCCAGGACGCCGAGGGACGTCAGCGCCTCGGCGACGACGCCGTCGTCGACGTCGAAGATCCAGATCCACACGTACGTGCCGCTCACCGCGGGCATCGCCCAGGCCACCATGACGCACGAGACGACGATGACCCGGGTGAGCGGTCGCAGGGTGGACAGCAGCAGCGCCACGAGCGTGCCCAGTACCACCGTCGCGACCACCGCGACCAGGGCGAACCCCACCGTGTTGGGCAGCACGACCCGCCACAGGTACGGGTCGCCCAGCAGCGCCGCGTAGTGGGCCAGGCCGACGGACTCGGAGGTGCCGGAGACCAGGTTGCGCAGGTGGAAGTCCCGGAAGGACAGCCACACGACGCGCCCGAGGGGGAACAGCAGGAGCAGCCCGATGACCGTCAGGCCGGGTGCGAGCAGCGCCCACGGCAGGAGCGCCCGCCGCGCGCCCCCGCTGAGGAGCGGCGCCCGGCGGCGCCTTCGCGGCCGCTCCGGAGCCGGGCCCGCCGCGCGGCCGACCGGCTCGGTCCCCCGCCGCGCCCCGCTGAGTTCGACCGGTGTGCCCACGTTCAGTCCCCGTTGAGGATGCGTTCGATCTGGTCGGCCGCGTGCGCGGTGGCCTCCTCCACGGTGGCGTCACCGTTGAGGATGTCCTGCTGCATGGCGACGATGACCTTCTCGGCCTCCACCCGCCCCCAGGCCGGGGTGACGGGGGTGCTGCGGCTGGCCGCCTCGAGCTGGACGGCGAACGGCCGCACCAGCGGGTCCTCGGACTCGGCGAAGGCGCTCACCGCGGTCGCGCGCCCCGGGAAGAACCCGGTCTCCTCCGACCAGCGGATGGAGAACTCGTCTCCGGTCAGGTGGGCGACGTACTCCCACGCCGTCTCCTCCTGACCGGTCCCCGCGAACACGGACAGCAGGGAGCCGCCCGCGAAGGAGTCGGTGTAGCCGCCCTCCCTGCCCGGGATCGGGAAGGCGCCGAGGCGACCCTCCAGGTCGGGGTTGGACTCCAGGATCGCCTTGGGGTTGGCGCTGCCGGAGAGCGCCATGACGGCGCGCTCCTCGGCCAGGGCCTCCATGACGTCGATCTCGTTCCAGTTCACCGCGCCCGTGGTGGACACCCCGTCCTCCAGGGCGAGGCCGGTGAAGAAGGACATCCCGGCGCGACCGCCCTCGCTGTCGATCTCCGACACCCACGTGCCGTCGGGCCGCTGCACCGCGAGCTCACCGCCGCCGCCCCAGATCCACGGCATGACCGAGTACTGGGCGTCGCCCGGGACGGGGAAGGCGATCATGTCCTCCTCCGCCTCGGAGAGCGCGATGGCGGTCTCACGCAGCTCGGCCCAGTCCTGCGGGACCTCCTGGCCGTGCTCCTCGAAGAGGTCGGCGCGGTAGACGATGGCGCGGATGGCCGCGTACCAGGGCACGCCGTGGATCCGGTCGTCGATCCGGCCCATGCGGAGCATGCTCTGGGTGTACACGTAGGGGTCGTCGATGTGGTCCGACAGGTCGTACAGGGCGCCGGAGTCGGCGAACTCGGGGATGAAGGTGGTGCCGAGCTCGACCACGTCGGGCACCGTGCCTCCGGCGATGGCCGTGGAGATCTTGTTCTGCGCGTCGCTCCACGGCACGAACTCGACCTCGACCTCGACGCCCGTCCGCTCCGTGAACACCGTGTTGGCCGCCTCGAAGTAGGCGGTCTCGTCGGGGTTGGTGCCCTCCATGATCCAGACGACCAGGGGGTCGGTCGCGGAGTCACCGCCCGTGCCGGCGCCGCAGGCGGTCGCGGTGAGGGCCAGGACCAGGGCGGCGGCGGGGAGGTGAACGTGAGTGTGGATCCGTCTGCGTGCCATCGGCGCGCCTCCCGTTCCATTCGAGGGTCCCCTGGGGGATGGTAGGAAACCTACGTAATGAAGCTCCCCATGTGAAGTAAACAACGCGCCCTTGTGGCTGAGTCGTGAGGAGACGGTGGCGCGGCGGGTAGACCCGACCACCGTCAGTCGTCGGCGAGCCCGGTCACCTGGCGAAGCGTGGACACCAGCTCGGGCCGCCGGTACACGGCCAGCCCGATGGCGGCGCTGAACGCGGCGAGCATGTGCACGAAGACCATGGGGTCGCCCTGGGAGATCCGCTCGGCGGCCTCCTCCTCGCCCACGGAGTGCGCCTCCCAGGTGGTGCTCACGGCGAACTCCAGCTCGGGCGGGAGCATCTCGGCGACCGTTCGGGCGACGGCCTCACGCGAGTCGGCGGGCTTCCACACCACACCGGTCTGCTGGACGCGGCGGCTCAGGAAGGCGGCGATGACCTTGAGTTCCGACAGGACGTCGTCGACGTCCTCGGCCGCCCCGGGGACCGCCTCCTCCAGTTCGTCACGGTTGCGGTCGGCGTAGGCGCCCACGAGCGCGATCGCGGTGTGCTTGACGTGGTCGGGCAGGTCGGGCGCGGGCGACTCGTCGCTCTGGGGCGCGTTCTCGTCGGAGGACACTGGCTGGTCCCTTCACGGTGCGTCGGGCCGGTGTGACGGCTTCCATCATGCCGTCACCCGATCGGCCGCGGGCGCCTGACGGGCCGGTGTCCCCTCCCGGCGAACAGGAGGGGACGTCCGGAGCGGTCAGAACGCGGGACGCAGTGGCATGTGGGCGTCGGTGCCGTCCAGTCGGACGCCGAGGATCTGGTGCAGCTGGACGACGTCGCGCTCGAAGCCGAGCACGCATCCGGCCATGTACAGGCGCCAGACACGGGCGGTCCCCTCGCCGACCAGCGCGACGGCCTCGCCCCAGTTCCGTTCGAGGTTGGCGCCCCAGTGGCGGAGGGTGAGCGCGTAGTGCTCGCGCAGGTTCTCCTGGTGGCGGATCTCGAACCCGGCGTCGTTCATCGCGGTCTGGATGACGCCCGGCCCCTCCAGCTCGCCGTCGGGGAACACGTACCGGTTGATGACGCCCTTGGGGTCCAGGGCCTTGAGGTCGTTGCGCGGCCGGGTGATGCAGTGGTTGAGCAGACGCCCGCCGGGGACGAGCTTGGCGTGCAGCGACGCGAAGTAGGCGTCCAGGTTGCGCGCGCCGACGTGCTCGGTCAGCCCGATCGAGCTGATCCGGTCGTAGCTGGCGTCGGGCACGTCCCGGTAGTCCATGTGCCGGACCTCGGCCAGCTCCGACAGACCCTCCTGGGCGATCCGCTTGGCCGCCCAGTCGGCCTGCTCCTTGGACAGGGTGACGCCCAGCACCTTGACCCCGTACTCGCGGGCGGCGTGCATGACCATGCCGCCCCATCCGCAGCCGACGTCGAGCAGGCGCATGCCCCGCTCCAGGCCGAGTTTGCGGGACACCAGCTCGTACTTGCGGAACTGGGCGCTCTCCAGAGCGCCGTCGAAACGCCCGACACGGTCCAGCGCGCCGTCCTCGTCGTCGAAGACGGCGCAGGTGTAGGTCATGGACGGGCCCAGCACGAGTTCGTAGAAGTCGTTGGACACGTCGTAGTGGTGGTGGATGACCTCGGCGTCGCGGCTCTTGGAGTGCCGCCAGCCCAGGCCCGCGAGCCTGCCCCGGCGCATCTCCTGCGGCGGCGGGGCCACGCGGTTGACGAACTTGACCCAGCCGACCGACCGGACGACGGCGGCCAGGTCGCCGAGCGACAGGTTGACCCCCTCGGCGAGGACGAAGTCGGACATGCGCCGCAGGACGGTGTACATGTCGCCCTCGACGTCCAGATGGCCGGAGACGTAGGCGCGGGTGAGGCCGACCGCGTTCGGCGACTGGGCCAGGTAGTTGACGGCGACCGGCGTGCGCACGTGGAGGGCGACGTCGGAGTCGGGGGCCCCGGCGGAACTGCCGTCGTAGGCGGTGAAGCGGATGGGCGCGTCGGGGCCGACGACCCGCTCGAAGATCTCGGCAAGCCGCATGTTCTCGTCCTCCCTCTCCCGGGCGCGCCCCTGGAGGGGACCGCCCGGTGTGTGCGGTGTCAGCGGTTGCGTACGCACTTGGCGTACAGGTCGAGCAACCGTCCTCCGGGGTCGTAGGACTCCTTGAGACGGGAGTAGGCGGGACCGTTGTAGAGGCGCCAGAACTCGTCCTCGGGGTAGAAGGAGTCCGAGTACAGCGACTTGTGGCCGCCGAGCCGCGCGACCTCCTCCTCCACCAGGCGGTTGTGGTGGGCGCGGCGCTGGCGGGGCTTCATGTCGACCAGCCCCCAGAAGCCGAAGTTCACGTAGAGCCGGTCGTTGTCGAGGGGGTAGAGCGGCCAGACGTGATCGCCCTCGCCCGCCCCGGCCGGCCGGGGTTCGCGCAGCCGCAGGGGGCACATCCACACGGGGGTCATGCCGATCTCGGCGTGGAAGAACTCCAGGAACTCCGCGCCGCGCTCCACTCCGACCTCGACGTCCTGGATGAGCGGCTCCTGGGGACGCCTCCCCCGGTAGTGGTTGAGCAGGCGGGAGAAGTCGGTGCGCCGGTCCCAGGCGACGAGCCCGCGGTAGACGTCGGAGCGCTTGAGGGAGCGCGGCCACAGCGGCCGGACGAGGGGGTGCTGGGTGCCGAAGGCGCGCGAGCACCAGAACCAGTCGGTGTCCCACCGCCACAGGTAGTCGTGGATGGTGAGGTAGTCGCCGGGGCCGTGGCCCGCGTGGCGCTGGATGGACCGGTAGTAGATGTCGGTGCCGGTGTAGTCGCTGGCCCAGGGCGCCTGGTCGGTGAAGCGGGCCAGGGAGAGGTAGAGCTCGTCGGGGCCGAAGGCGACGCCGTCCACGAAGTCGACGGGCTGGCCGTCGTGTTCGGCGTCGGCGCAGATCCGCGCGAGGGCGTCCATGGCCTCGGCCGCGTCGTGGAACCGCAGGTGGCGCAGGTGCACGTAGGGGGAGACGGGCTCCAGTTCGACGCGCAGGCGCAGGCCGTAGCCGAGGGTGCCGTAGGAGTTGGGGAAGCCGTGGAACAGGTCGGCGTGCTCGTTGTCGCGGGTGGCGGTGACGACGTCGCCGCCGCCGGTGAGGATCTCCATCTCCTGGACCGACTCGTGCGGGAGTCCGTTGCGGAAGGAGGAGGACTCGATGCCGAGGCCGGTGACGGCGCCGCCGAGGGTGATGGTGCGCAGCTGCGGGACGACCAGCGGCATCAGCCCGTGCGGGAGGGTCGCGGCGACGAGGTCCTCGTAGGTGGTCATCCCGCCGACGTCGGCCAGGCGTTCCACCGGGTCGATCGAGAGGACGCCGGAGAAGGCCGACACGTCCAGCGGTGGGGCGGTGGTCGGTTCCCGGAAGCGGAAGAGGTTGGAGGTGGGCTTGGCCAGTCGCACGGGGGCGTCCGCGGGCAGTGCCCGGTACTCGCGACGCAGGCGCTGAACCGCCGCGATGTGCGCCGCCAGCCCCGACCGTTCCCCGGTGGCCCTGTCCGTCCCCTGCTGTCGAGTCGCCATGTTCCCGCTTCCGGTCTCGGCGCGTGCCGCACGGTGTCGTCCCGACCCGGGCCCGCGCGCGGGGATCGGGTCGATGCCCTCAGTTCTACCTACGAGTAATGCTTCGGTGCCACCCCATTTCCGAACGTGTCGCCGACGGAAACCGCCGACCTGCGCGGAGTGCGCGCACCGCCCGAGTGTGGCATGGGCCACGCGGGGGCGGTCCGCGGCACGGTCGCGACTAGAATCGGCTGCCGTGCGCATCGCTCTCGTAGACTCCGGCATCGGGATGCTGTCCACCGCGGCCGCCCTGCACGCGGCCAGGCCGGACGCCGACCTCGTGCTGTCCATGGACCCCGACCACATGCCGTGGGGCCCCCGCACGCCCGCGCAGGTGATCGGGCGCGCACTGGCGGGGGCGCGCGCGGCCCGCGAGACCGCGGGTGAGGAGGGTCTGGACGCGGTGGTCGTGCCGTGCAACACCGCCTCCGTGCACGGGCTGGCCGACCTGCGCGCCGAGTTCGAGCCGCACGTCCCGGTGATCGGGACGGTTCCGCCGATCAAGCCCGCGGCGGCGGCCGGGGGGCCGATCGCCGTCTGGTCGACGACCGCCACCACCCACAGCGCCTACCAGCGCCGACTCATCGAGACCTTCGCCGCCGACGTCGAGGCCACCCCGGTGGCCTGCGTGGGTCTGGCCGAGGCGGTGGAGTCGGCCGACCCGCGCCTGATCGACGAGGCCGTGGCCCACGCGGCCGAGCGCACCCCCGACGACGTGCGCGGGGTGGTCCTGGGCTGCACGCACTACGACCTCGTGGACGAGCGCGTCACGGCCGCGCTGGGACCGGCGGTGCGCACGTTCACCGCGGCCGGCGCGGTGGCCGCGCAGACGCTGCGCCGGATCGGCGACGTACCGCCCGGCGATCGGCGGGGGCGGGTGACCGTGCTCGCCAGCGGGCGCCCCGCCAGGCTGCCCGCCGCGGCGCTGGCCTACCCTGCGGGCCGCACGCTGGCCGCCGCGGCCCCGACCTCCGGGGCGGTCCGGTAGTCGTCCGCGTGCGGCGTGCCCGCCGCGAGGGTGCGGACCAGGTCGCGCACCCCGGCGGTGTCGTTGTCGTGCATCAGCGTCTCCAGCAGTGACAGGGCCGCCCGCTGGTCGCCGGGGCGCGCCCGGACGTGGCGCCACTGCGGTTCGGTGGCCGCGTCGGAGAGCATGAGAGTGCGGCCCACCTGTCCCAGCGCGGACAGCAGCGGGGTGTCGTGTGGAACGGCCGCCAGCGCCGCGTTGACCTGTTCGGCCTGCTGTTCGGGGTCGACCTGCTCGGCGGGCTGGGCGCGCAGGTACTCCAGGATCCGGTCGGCGGGCGCCAGGGGCTGGACCGGGGGCATGGCCGCGACCATGGTGCGGACCTCGTCGAGGTCGCCGGTGATCTCCTCGGTGGCGCGCAACTCCCCGATGAGGCGCTCGGCGCGCCGGGTCGAGCAGGTGGCCACCCAGTGCGCGCCCCGGCCCGCGGCCAGCCGTGCGGCGGCCAGGGCCAGTTCGGCGCCCCGGCGCGGCGCCCCGACCCGCTCGAAGTAGCGCGACCAGGTGGTGACGCGCACGCCCAGCCGCCAGTCGTTGCGGACCGCGCCCTGGCACACGAGGTTCTCCACGGCCTCCACCCAGGCGGGCCGCAGGCTCGGGTGCGCCTCTGCCTCCTCCACGGTGGGCAGGGGCACGATGGCGTCGCGGGACGGGTACAGGCCCAGGCGGGCCAGCCAGGACAGCAGCCGCGCGCGTTCGAAGCGGGCCAGGCGGCGCAGGGTGACGCGGCGTCCGCCGTGGGTGTCCGGCGCCAGCGCGATCTCGGCCTCCAACCGGTCCAGCGCCTCCAGGGCGTCGGTGTGCTTGTCCTGGTGGCGTAGGGCGCGGACGAGGGTGAACACGCCCTCCGCGCCGAGCAGGGCGGGCCCGGTGGCGGTGTGCTCGTAGCGGCGCAGATCGGCCTCGGCGCGGTCGGGCCTCCCCTCGTCGATGAGCAGCTGGGCCCGGGCCAGGCAGAAGGAGGGCCAGGCGGGCGACTGCTCCCATCCGGCCAGGCGCCGGGAGGAGAGCAGTTCGCCGCGCTCGGCGGTGGTGCCGTCCGCGTCGATGTTGGCGTGGCAGCGTACGAGCGTCTCCAGTGCGGAGACCGGCAGCGGTCCGTGCGCGCGCGGATCGGGCACGCCGTCGGCCGCCGCCGTGGCCTGCTCCAGGGCGCGCCGCCCCTCCGCGAGGGCGCCCACCCGCACCGCCAGGGGCCAGTGCGCGAGGTAGAGCAGGGTCGGCGGGCCGAGCACCCCCGGGACCTCGGCGCGGTCGCCGCCCGACTCCGAGACCAGTCGTCGGGCCGTGCGCAGGGCCGAGCGGGCGACGGCCTCGACCCGGACCGCCTCCCCCGACTCGCACAGCTGCGGCAGGCTCGTGACCGCCTCGGCGAGGTCGACCTGGCCGACCGCCCGCAGGTGACGCGCGGCCTCCCCCGCCCATGACCACATCGGCATCATGACTCCCCCTATCACGCCGTGTGCGAACAGAAAGTAGCAGCGTGGTGACACCCCTGTCCGGAAAACGCGTGAAACCGGTGCGCTCCGGGGTATCCGCGCCCCACCGGTGGTCGGTCGCGGGACTAGAATCGGGCCGAGCCGCGATGTCCCCTGGCTCCGGGCGGGACACCGGGGCCGATCCGCCCGCTGGACACGTGAGGACATGAGCGCCGATGGGATGGCGAGACCGCTTCGGACTGCGCAAGGCCAACCGCAAGGGAAAGGCCCGTTTCGACCGGGCCGCCGAGGACGATGACATCAAGGCGTTGATCGAGTTCGCCAAGAGCCGGGTCGGGGTGGAGTTCTTCGTCGAACCCGAGACCTTCGCCACCCAGACCACGGCCGTGGCGGTGGCCACCGACGGTGAGTGGATCCGCCGCCGGTGCGGCTCACCCGACGTGATCCGCAAGGTGGCCGGGCGGCTGGCGACCCCCGCCTACGACGTCCAGATCGTCGGATACCCGCAGCGGATGCGGGACTGGAGCGCCCGCAACAAGCGCGGGCTCTCCCTGGACGAATGAGATCGGACACGACGACCTTCCGACCCGGGTCCGGTCGAAACCCCCGACCTGGTCATTTTGGGCATTGATGACGACACCTTGCCGCGACTTCCTCGCCGAACGGGTTCCCTAACGGGCGTCATCCATCGCATACTCGCCTGGGAGGGGGGACTCTGATGAAGCAGGATCTCACTGCCTTGTGTTGCGAGTGCGGCATGATCCGCGAGGTGAGCGACTACCAGAGCGTGGGCGAGGCCCAGTCGGCCTACGGCGTGGCCCGCTGCGTCGTCTGGCGCAAGTGCCGCCCGTGCGGCTACCGCACCTACCACGCCTACCTGCGCGCTGACGAGGACCGCGACGAACTCGAGGACGCGCTCCGGCTGGACGGCGCCCTGGCCGCCGAGGCGCTGGACGAGGAGGTCGAGCAGCTGCGCCTGTGCGGGGTGGAGGTCGGCCACGCCCCCGTCCCCGCGATCTGGGACGGCCAGTCCGTGGGAATGGTGACGCAGCGGCTCACCGACCAGACCTACTCGATCGTGCTGGACCCCGGGGCCTCGGTGGTGTCCCGGCTCAAGCTCATCGACATGATGTGGAACGAACTCCTGGTCGGCGAGCACGACGACCGCTGGTACATCCAGGAGCCCGAGGACGACTCCCCCGGCTACGCGATCCGCCTCTTCGGCTTCCGGGACCGCCGGTAGGCCGTGCCCCCGCCCGCCGGTCTCCCCCGCCGCCCCCGGGGCACCACCCGCGACGGGTGGGCCGTCTCCCCTCCGGCCGCAGCGCCGCCCACTGACCGACACCCGCCGTGCCGTCTTCGGACGGCCGCCGGCGCGGTGACTCGCCCGTGGACCCCCGACCGCACCCGAACGGCCCCCTCCTCCGTGACCCCCGCCCCGGACGGGGTCAGCCCGCCGCGGGCGCCGCCTCCGTCGTCCCGGACAGTCGGCGCAGCGCCGACCTGGCCACCGTGGGATCGGTGGTCCCCCAGTACGGCGGCAGCGACGCGCGCAGGAACCCCCCGTAGCGCGCGGTGGCCAGTCGCGGGTCGAGCACGGCGATGACGCCGCGGTCGTCGGTGGAGCGCAGAAGGCGACCGGTGCCCTGGGCGAGCAGCAGCGCGGCGTGCGTGGCGGCCACCGAGAGGAACCCGTTGCCGCCGTGCGCGGCGACCGAACGCTGGCGGGCCGAGGCCAGCGGGTCGTCGGGGCGGGGGAACGGGATCCGGTCGACGATCACCAGTTGCAGCGAGGGTCCGGGCACGTCGACGCCCTGCCACAGCGACAGGGTGCCGAACAGGCAGGCCCTCTCCTCCTCGGCGAACCGGCGGACCAGCTGGCCGGTGGAGTCCTCCCCCTGGCACAGGATCGGGTGGTCCAGGCGTTCGCGCAGCTCCTCGGCGGCCCTCTGCGCGGCGCGCATGGAGGAGAACAGGCCGAGCGCGCGACCGTCGGCGGCCTCGATCAGCTCGGCGATCTCGTCCAGGTAGGCGTCGGCCAGACCGTCCCGGCCCGGCGGTGGCAGGTGGGTGGCCACGTAGAGGATGCCGCTGCGCGCGTGGTCGAAGGGCGAGCCGACGTCGAGGGCGCGCCAGCGGGGCTCTCCGGCGGCGCGGTGCGGTCCGTCGTCGTCGGGGTCGGGGGCCTGGTCCGGTGCGGGCTCGGTCCTCCCGGCGGCGGCGCGTTCGGCGGCCTCCTCGGTGGCCTCGCGGCCCAGGCCCCACTGGCGGGCCAGGGCGGCGAAGGATCCGCCGAGGGTGAGCGTGGCCGAGGTGAGCACGACCGTGCGGTCGCCGAAGAGCTTCTCGCGGAGCAGCCCGCCCACCCCGAGCGGGGCCACGTTGAGGGAGGGCGGCCGGGACGGGCTCCGGGTGAGCCAGACGACGTCGGTGCGGTCGCGCAGGGCGGGCTCGAAGGACTCCAGGACGCTCACGGCGGCGTCGTGGACCTCCCCGAGGGCGGACAGGGCCAGGCGGCGGTCGGAGGCGGTGTCGGGGTCGAGCTCGCCGGAGGAGGGGCCGATGGCGTTGACACAGGCGGACGCGGCGTCGCGGACGGCGGCGACGGCGCCCCCGAGGCCGTCGTCGATGTGGTCGAGACGGCCGTCGGGCGCGTCGGCGAGCATCAGTCCGAGGCCGTCGGCGCACTCGGCGAGACGCTCGCCGATCCCGGGTTCGACGAGGCGTCCGGCGCGCTTGGCGGCGGTGCTGACGGCGCGCTCGGTGAGGCTCTCGGTGGCCACGGAGGTGGCCCGGTCGACGAGCTCGTGCGCCTCGTCGATCATGATCGTGTCGTGCTCGGGCAGGATGTGGCCGCCCTGGGTCATGTCGATGGCGAGCATGGCGTGGTTGGTGACCACGACGTCCACGCCCTGGGCGGCCTCACGGGCGAACTCGGCGAAGCACTCCTGGCCGAAGGCGCAGACCCGGGCGCCGACGCACTCGTTGCCGCCCACCGACACCTGGCGCCAGGCGAGGTCGCTGACGCCGGGGACGAGTTCGTCGCGGTCGCCGGTGACGGTGTCCTCGGCCCACTCGTGCAGACGGGCGACCTGACGACCGAGCGAGGAGAGCTGGCGGGGGTCGAAGAGCTCGGCGTCCTCGGCCTCGTCGTCGGCGGCGTTGAGGCGGTTGCGGCAGAGGTAGTTGCGGCGCCCCTTGAGCACCGCGAAGGTGGGCTCGCGCGGCAGCAGCGGCGCGAGCGCGGCGGCCAGGCGTGGCAGGTCGCGGTCGATGAGCTGGTTCTGGAGCGCGATGGTGGCGGTGGAGACGACGACGGTGGTCTCCGAGGCCATCGCGTGCCTGATCGCGGGCACGAGGTAGGCCAGGGACTTGCCGGTGCCGGTTCCGGCCTGGACCACGAGGTGCTCGCGCCGGTCGACCGCCTCGGCGACGGCGGCGGCCATGGTCGACTGGCCCTCGCGGGGGCTGCCGCCCAGGGCGTCGACGGCCGCGTCGAGCAGGTTGGGAACGTCGGGAAGATCTGCCACGGATCGACAGTACCGGCCGCGGGCGACAGCCGGAGCGTTGTCCACAGGCCCCGTCGCCCGGCGTCCCGCGAAGCTCCGGGTCGGGACGCGCTCAGCGCAGCCCGGCGAACAGGCGGCCGATCTCGGTCTCCGCGCTCAGCACCGTCGGCAGGAGTTCGGACTCGATCCAGTCGCGCTCACCCGGCCGCGCCGTACGCGCGCGCGGCCCCAGGTCCTCGGCGAGCGCGGCCAGGGCCGTGCGGATGCGGCGGATCCGCGCCAGGTCCGGGGAGTCGGCGGGCTCGCCCAGGGTGTGGCCGGCGAGGAGGGTGTAGCTCTCGCTCAGGACGTCGTCGATCTTGTCGATCACCGCGCTCCGGACCACCCGGTCCCACTCGGCGGCGGTGAACGGCCGGCCCGCGGGCCGGGGAACGTTTGGAGCGGAGGTGGCGGGTGCGCAGCGGGGACAGGGGACGGACGCGACCGGTTCGTCGCGACGGAGGAAGGCGGGAAGGGGGATCAGGTTCCACAGACTGCGCATAGCACCCCGAATGTGTCGAGTATGGGGATTTGTCTGTTTGGACGCGCGCGGCGACGCCCCGGTTCCTCGGTTGGCCGGTCCACCCGCCCCGGAGTCCAGGACAGAGTCTGACCTCGACGGATCCTAGGGTCGGGCCGAACCGTGAACGACACGAAGGGCGACACGATGTCCCGACCCACACCGACGGCGACCGGCGGCACCACCCCCGCGGCCGAGCGCGAACTCGCACCCGACCTGGCACGGGGGGCGATGCTGTCGCTGATCGCCATGGCCTATGCCGGGGTCTACGCGGGGGTGTCCTTCGGCGCCGCGGCCGAGGAGTCCTCGTTCCTGGACGACGCGTCGCGGTTCCTGACCGTGCTCGTCCTGGACAACCGCGCGTTCCCGATGTTCGCGATCCTCTACGGCTACGGCATGGGCTGGCTCGTCGCCCGCCAACTCAACGCCGGGATGGGCGAGCGCGAGGCGCGGCGGCTGACGCGGCGGCGCAGCCTGTACCTCCTCCTGTTCGGCTCGGTGCACGCGTTCCTGGTCTTCCCCGGGGAGATCCTGGCCTCCTACGGCCTGGCCGGGCTCGTCCTGGGCTGGCTGCTGTTCCGCTCCGACCGCGCGATCACCCGCGCGGTCGCGATCCTGGCCCCGGTCTACGTCCTGACGGTGACCGTGGGCATGCTCGGGGTCGCGTCCGGCGAGCGGGACGAGGAGGCCGCGCGGTGGGGGCTGCCGGGTTACACCACGGCGGGCGATTGGGCGGACCGACTGTTCGGGGTGCCGTTCACCCCGTTGTTCATCGCGTTCGCCTACCCGCTGCTGCTGCTCGTGGTGCTCGGCTTCTGGGCCGGTCGCCGCAGACTCCTGGACGACCCCGCGGCGCACCGGGTGCTGCTGACCCGTGTCGCCGTGGTCGGGACCACGGTCTCCGTGCTGGGCGCGTCGCCCGCCGCCCTGGTCACCGTGGGCGTCCTGTCCCCGGGCGCGGTCTCCACCGGACTGCTGCTCGCGCTCCAGGTGCTCACCGGTGTCTTCGGCGGGGCGGGGTACGCGGCGGTGTTCGGTCTGCTCGGGCTCCGGCTGGGCGGTCGACGGGGGCCGGTCGTCCGGGCCGTCGCCGCCGTCGGGCAGCGGTCGCTGACCTTCTACCTGGCCAATTCGGTGCTGGTGGCCGTGATCCTGCATCCGGACCTGGGCGGGTTGGGCGCGCGGGTGGGTTCCTTCGGCGCGCTGTGCACGGCGTTCGCGGTGTGGCTGCTCGCCGTCGGCGTCGCGGCGTGGATGGACCGCACCGGCCGACGGGGGCCGGTGGACGCGCTCCTGCGCGCGCTCGTCTACCGGGGCGCGGCGAAGTAGGGCACGGAAGGGCCGACGAGGCCGAGCGGCACACCGGGGGTCGCCCCGAAAGACGAAGGCCCGCGGGGAAGGTTGCGAAGCAACCGACCCCGCAGGCCCTACCCAAGCCAACGACAACCCACGGGGCGCAGCCCCGCGTCGTGAGAGAACGCCCCGCCGATCAGCGCGGCCTCGACCACGGGGGGTCACCTCGGGGGGTTCGGGGGGTCTCCCCCCGGTAAACACGACGGACGACCCGGCGAGGCGGCCGAAGGCCCCCGAGCAGGGTCGTCCTGAGTCCGTGGAGCTATGGGGATTCGAACCCCAGACCTCCTCCATGCCATGGAGGCGCGCTACCAACTGCGCCATAGCCCCTGGTGAAGCAACGGTGAAGAGTCTACCGGACGGGGAGGGGTGGACTGACCGGAGCGTCGACCCGGACATGCCTGAGATGACACTTATTTGCGTTATCTCGGTCATCTCATTATTCTGCGGACATGACCGATGACTGGGAACTCTCCCTCGCCGACGAGACCGGCCGCCACTTCGCACGGCAGTACGGCATGCCGCCGATGACCGGACGGGTGGTCGGCTGGCTGCTGCTGTGCGATCCGGCGCAGCAGACCATCGCCGAACTGAGCGAGGCCCTGCACGCCAGCCGCACCGCGGTCACGAGCGCGATCAGCACCCTGGAGGACTGGTCCTGGGTCCAGCGGTCGCGAGCCGCCGGAGAGCGCGTCGATCGCGTGCGGCTCGACCCGCAGATCTGGCTGCGCCTGATCGACGACCCCGCCGAGTACGACGCCCTCGGAGCGCTGGCCCGCCGCGGCCTGGAGGCGATGAGCGGCGAGTCCGCCGAGCGCCGGGCCCGGATGGAGGAGCTGGTGGAGTTCACCGAGTTCCTCGGCGAACGGATGCCCGCGCTGGCCGCCGAATGGCGGGAGCGGCTGGCGACCCTGCGCGGTGACCGCAGGCCCTGACGGCACGCCCCCGATCGGCGGCCCGCACGGCCGTGTACCCCTCAACGACGAAGGACCACCATGCACTTCGACCACGCCCACTGGCAGAACCGCCTCGACGCCCTTCGTGAGCAACACCTCGTTCCCGGCGCGTCCCTGGCCGTCCTCGCGGACGGAGAGATCCACGAACTCGCGAGCGGCGTGCTGCACGGCGGCACCGGTGTCGAGGCGACGACCGACTCCGTCTTCCTGTCCGGATCGTTGGCGAAGGTCTACACCGCGACGGTGGTGATGCGACTGGTCGACGAGGGTCGGCTGAACCTGGACACGGCCGTCGTCGAGATCCTGCCGGACTTCGCCACACCGGATCCCGCCGCCACCGAGGCGATCACGATTCGCCGACTGCTCAGCCACACCAGCGGTCTGACCTGCGATTTCACCTACGATTCCGGGCGAGGCGACGACTGCCTGGCGCGGTACGTCCGCGCGGCCGCCGACGTCGCGCTGGACTGCCCGCCCGGAACGGCCCTGTCCTACAGCAGCGTCGGTTACGCCGTCCTGGGCCGGGTGATCGAGGTCGTGACCGGCATGACCTGGGACCAGGCGCTGTCGGAACTGCTCTTCGCCCCGCTCGGGCTGGAGCGCTCGATGACCCTGCCCGAGGAGGCGCTGCGGTTCCGTGCGGCGATGGGTCACCTGGGCGAGCCCGGCCAGCGCCCGAGCCCCGCCCCCGCGTGGGACCTGATGCCGCGCTCGGCCGGACCGTACGGCCGCGTCATCGTCGCCGCGGGCGACGTCGCACGTCTCGCCCGCATGCACCTGGAGGGCGGTGTCGCACCCGACGGCACACGGGTGCTCTCGGAGGACGCGGTCTCCGCGATGCGGAACCGGGTGGTCGACAGCCCCGACAAGTGGACCGTGTCCGCCGACGCGTGGGGCCTGGGCTGGACGCTCTACGACTGGAACGGCGTCGCCGGGTTCGGCCACGACGGCAGCGCGGTCGCCCAGCACTCGTTCCTGCGGGTCGTGCCGCACGCGGGCGTGGCCGTCGTCCTGCTCGCCAACGGTGGCGGGGTCAACGGGCTCTACCACGACCTGTTCGGCGAGTTGCTGGCCGACCTGGCCGACGTACGGATGCCCGAGCCGTTCGGCCCGCCGGTCCACCCGCCGTCGGTGGACGTCTCGCCCCTGGTCGGCACCTATCTGCGTGAGGGCGTGGTCACCACGGTCCTCCGACACGGCGACGGCGCGCGGATCCGGTACGAGTTCGTCGACGGTATGAAGGATCTCTCCCCGCCGCTGGAGGGCGAGCTGGTCCCCGTGACGGACACGGTGTTCGCGGCGACCGGGGGTTCGTTCGGCCCGGACGCCGTCCCGGTGGTGTTCTCGCACCTGACCGACGGGACGCCGTGCGTCTACGTCGGGATGCGTGCGACGCCCAGGGCCGTCTGAGCCCGGCGGCGCCGGGCGCCGCCGGGTGGGGCGTTCCACCCGACGGCGCCACGGCCCCCGCCTAGGCTGCCGTGCTCAGGAGGGGGAAGGCCCGGCCGACGGCGAAGCAGGCGATCACCAGGGCGAGGGTGACCCCGATCAACACCGCGTCCCACCGGTCCGCCCGCAGGTGGGCGAGGCGGATGTCCCGCCCGGCGGGATGCTCCGCCGCGTAGGTGAAGCCGCGGGCGTCCAGGGCTTCGACGGTGGTGCGCGTCCGCTTGGCCGTGTTCAGCATGAGGGGGTAGAACGCGGCGACGAGCGTGGTGGCCGTCCGCACGACCACCCGCCAGCCGAGGAACCCCCTGGAGGGCAGCGGCGCCGCGCGCAGCCGGTAGCCGTCGACGACGGTGTGGAACTCCTCCATCAGCACGGGCAGCATCCGGTAGCCGTAGCTGACCCCGAAGCTCACCATGCCTGGAGCGTGCAGGCTCAGCAGGGCGTCGGAGAGCTTCTCCGGGTCGAGCGAGACGAACGCCGCCATGCTGGCCAGGCTCACGGTCGCCAGCTTGAGGGTGATCTCGACCAGGGCGAGCACGGTGCTCATGTCGCCCCCGAAGAGCCACGCCGCGAACAGGACGTAGAGGCTCTCCAGGGCGAACCCGACGAGGAACAGGCCCAGGATCAGCGGCCCGACCCGGCTGAGCACGACGGCCGCCGCGCACACCGCGAACAGCCCGACGAGCACCGTGACGTTGTGCGTGAACCACGGCACCACGGCCAGCAGCAGATACCAGCCGATCACCACCCAGGGGTCCCGTCCGGCCAGCAGCCCGCCCCGGGTGGCGTAGGCGGTCCGCAGCAGTTCGAGTTTGACCCATTCCACCGAGAGCCGGTCGCGTTCCCTACGCACGTTCGCCCGCCTCCTCCACCGGTGCGCCGCCCAGCCGGTCGAGCAGCTCGGGCGCCGACAACGGCGGCGGCCGCATCCCCAGGGCCAGGCCCAGCCGTGTGACCTGGGGCGCCACCAGACCCACCGCGTCCATGAGAGCGCTGTCCGCGAACAGCGCCGCCGGGGTGGTGTCGGCCACCACACGACCGCCGTCGAGGACGAGGACCCGCCCGGCCCACTCGGCGACCAGGTGCATGTCATGGGTGGCCACGACCGTGCAGCGGATGGTGTCGGCGAGCGCGTCCAGCATGGCGACGACCGCTTCGCGGCTGGCGGTGTCCAGACTCGACGTGGGCTCGTCCAGCAGGAGCAGGGACGGACGCGTCGCCAGCCCGATCGCCAGGGTCGCCCGGCGCTGCTGGCCGCCGGAGAGCAGACGGCCGTCCCGCTGGGCGAGGTCGGCCAGCCCGACCCGGTCGAGGACCGCGGCGACCAGGGCGTCGGCGTCGGCCAGGCCGCGTCCCCTCGGGAACATGGCCACGTCCTCGTACACGCTGTCCTTGAGGAACATCCGTTCGGGGCGCTGGTACAGGAGGCACACCCGGTCCGCCAGAACGCTCGGGCGCACGGTGCGGGTGTCGGTCCCGCCGACCCGTACGCTCCCCTCTCGCGGCACCTTCAGTCCGGTGAGCAGGCGCAACAGCGTGGATTTGCCCGCGCCGTTGCCGCCGACGAGGGCGACGCGCTCCCCGTCGCGCAGGGTGAGGTCGAGACCGTCCAGGACGACGCGCAGTCCCCCGCCGACCTCGCGGTAGCCGAACCGCACCTCGGCCAGTTCCGCGACCGTCTCCCCGGGAGCCGAAACGCGCGCCGCGTCCCGGGCCGGGGGACGCGCGTCCGGGATGTGGCCGCGCAGCTGGTCGACGGCCTCCGCCACGGTCAGCGGAGTCGGTGCGGCCGGATCGAGTCCGCGCGCCACCCGCACCACCTGGGGTGCGGGGATGCCGTGGCGGTCCAACTCCTCCACGCGGTCCATCGCCTCCCGGGTCGGCAGGTGCCAGACGGGCGCGCCGTCGGACATGAGCACGACCGAGCGGGCGTACCGCGCCACGTACTCGGCGTGGTGCTCGATCACCACGACCGTGGTGCCGAGGCGGCGGTTGAGTTCGCCGAGGGCCTGGTAGATCCCCTCCGCCCGGGCCGGGTCGAGTTCGGCGACCGGTTCGTCCACGACGACCACTCCCGGGCGCATCGCCATCACGCTGGCCAGGGCGACCAGGTGCTGCTGGCCTCCGGAGAGCTGCCAGGTGAACCGGTCGGCGAGGTGGGCGACGCCGAGCAGCTCCATGGCCTCGTCGGTGCGCTCGCGATGGTCCGCAAGACCGAAGTTCACCGGGCCGAAGGCGACCTCGTCGCGCACGGTGGGTCGCACCAGCTGGTTGCCGAAGTCCTGGTAGATGTAGCCGACGATGTGGGACAGGGCGGCGACGGACGACTCCCGGGTGTCGCGGCCCAGGACCCTGACCCGCCCTTCGAAGATCCCCGACCAGTAGTGCGGGACCAGTCCGTTGAACGACTTGCACAGGGTGGTCTTGCCGGACCCGTTGCCGCCGACCACGGCGGTGAAGTCGCCGCGTTCGATCCGCAGATCCACCCCGCGCAGGGTGTCGCGGTCGGCTCCCGGGTAGCGGAACGTGAGGTCGCGCACCTCCACCGCGGGGGCGGACGGGTCGCCGGGGCCCGGTGCGGTCACGGCTTCGGTGGAGGTCACGACCGCGGCTCCCGGGGGCCGTGGTCCTGGGCGGCACGCTCCCTGCGCGAGTGCACGACGAACCGAACCGTGACGACCAGTCCCACGAGCACGATCAGCGCGGCCGACGCGCCGACCCACAGGAACCGGGCGCCGTACCGTTCGACGAAGTCGGGCTCCCACACACCGAAGTTGTCCATGATCTCGTTGGTGAACGCGGCGATCATCGCCACGAAGGACAGAACGACGGCGAGCAGCAGGAACGCACCGGTGCCGCGCTCCGCCAGCGGGATCCGGTGCCGGGGGTCGCGCGGCGCCAGGCCGAGCAGCGGTTCGATCCGTCCGTGCAGCCGGGGGCCGAGGGCCATGGCGGGCAGAGCGCCGAAGAGGATGCCGCTGATGAGGAGCGCGACCACGAAATCGACACTCTCCAGGACGACGACGGACTCGGGCAGCCCGGGCACGGAGTCCGCCTCCGCGACACCGGCCCACACCTTGGCGACGTCCACGGTGGCGGAGAGCAGCTTGTCCACGACGACAGTGACCACACCGGCCAGCGCGAGCTGCCACCTCCGACCGGGGTCGCGGACCAGGCAGCCCGCGATGTAGAGGGCCAGGAACATCTGGAGGTAGCCCTCCAGCTCCCCGATCCCGGAGAAGTCGCCCATGAGGAGGTCGGCGAAGACGATCTCGCCGAGGGGTGCGCCCAGCGCCGCGTACAGCGGGTGGAAGAGGGCGACCATGAGCACGGGGACGAAGGCCAGGTAGGACACCCCCAGCTCGACGGGGCCGACCTGGATCTCGGGGATGACCTCGGTGACGATGTTCGCGAGCCCGAAGAGCGTCATCGAGAGCACGAAGACCATGAGCTTCTGGCCGGGGTTGAGCGTGGGGGGACTGAAGCGGTCCCGGACGTCGGGGCTCGCGGCGGTGCGGGGGGACTCGGCCATGGTGCGCCTTTCAGGTGCCGGAGGGGGTGAGGGGCAGGGGGTCGTCGGCCCAGAGGCCGAGGAGGTCGTCCATCTCGTCGATGACGTGGGTGGGACGCTGGTCGGACGGTCCGGCGAGCGCGGCGTCGATCTCGTCGTCGGTGGCCGATCCGCCGCGCACGATCACCGCGCCGGCGACCCCTGCGGCGAGGGCCACCGCGGTGTCCCGCCAGGGCTTGTCGCCGACGAACCAGCAGTCGGCCGGGGCCACGCCCAGAGCGGTGACGGCGGCGTGGACGGTCGCGGGGTCGGGCTTGCGGCGGCCGAGTTCGTCGGAGTACACGTGCGCGCCGACGAGGTGGGCGATGCCGAAGCGGTCGAGTTCCTCCCGCGCGGCCCGACCGCACACGGTGTTGGACACGATCGCGACCGGGACCGCGCGGTCGGCGCAGAACTCCAGGACCTCGCGCACGCCCGGACGCATGACGGCGTGACTCTTGGACCGCGCGTACTCCAGGGTGAGCTGGGCCGACTCGGCCAGGAGCAGCGCGCGGGCGTGGTCGGGCAGTTCGCGACCGACCATGTCGCGCCAGAACTCCCGCTGGGTGATCTCGGGGATGGGCCCCGTGACCGGGTGTCCGGCCTTCCAGGCCCGGTAGCGCTCATGCCCGGTGCGGACCAGGGAGACGACGGCGTCGGCGGTGGTCGCGTACCCGGACCGGGCGAACCGTTCGGCGACGCTGGCCGCGAACGCGTACAGGACGTCGGGGGTGGGCGTGGACGAGGCGATGACCCCGCCCTGGTCCAGGAGGAGGCCGCCGGGGAGGCGACGCGGGTCGCGCTCGGCGGCGGGGGACACGGAGGCGGACACCGCGGAGGAGGTCCCGACCCCCGCACGACTGGCCCGCAGGGGTGCGACCAGACCCTCCGGGGTGTCGAGGACGGCGTCCGCCCGTTCCCGGACGGGGTAGGGCGGGGTGTCGGTGTGGTGGTGGCGGGTGAGGACCACCGCGCCCGCGCCCGCGCGCCGTCCGGCGACCACGTCCCGATCCTGGGTGTCTCCGACGTACCAGCAGTGTTCGGGGGTCGTCCCGAGTGCCCGGGCGGCGAGGCGGATCATCTCCGGGTGGGGTTTGCGGATGCCGACCTCGTCGGAGTAGACCTGCACGCCGAAGTGGTCCTGTAGTCCGGCGGCGCGCACGAGTTCGCGGTGGAAGCGGCCGGAGTGGGCGTTGGAGACCATGCCCACACGCACTCCGATGTCGCGGGCGGCGGCGAGGAGGGCGCGCACGCCCGGACGCACCTCGTGCTCGGAGATCAGCGGGGCCAGGGCGGCCAGGAGTCCGGCGGCGTCGCCCGCCAGCACCTCACGGACCCGTTCGTCCAGGTCGGAGGCGAGGAAGTCCACCCAGATCGTGCGGTGGTCGAGTTCGGCGGGGGCGCGGCGCCGTCCGGCCGCGTTCTTCCAGTCCTTGAGCGCGGCGAACCCCGCGTCGAGTGAACCGCGCAACAGCTCCACGTCCACGTCGTGTCCGGCGCGGGCGAGGACGCCGTGCAGGTGTCGGGCGGCCGCGGCACGGCCGTCGGGGTGCTTGCGCGTCTGGAAGACCACTCCGCCGAAGTCCAGGAGCAGGGCGTCGGGACGCCGGCGCAGTGCCAGGGGAGGTTGAACCACGGAGGTCTCCTGCCGGGTCGGGGTCGGTTCACCGGTGACCCTAGGCACGGGCCGACGCCTCCGCGGATCCTGTGGATGGCTCGGAGGGAAACGAATCTGGAACGTTCCATATTCGAGTGATCAACCTGCTGCGGACGCGGCACAATGGCGGGGTGACGACCACAGGCGCAAGCGGACCGCCCCGGCGCGGACGACGGCCCACCATCGTGGACGTGGCCGCTGAGGCGGGGGTGTCCAAGTCATTGGTGTCCCTGGCGCTGCGCGGTGACGCGGGGGTGAGCGAGGCGACCGGCGCGCGCATCCTGGCGGCCGCCGAACGGCTGGGCTACCGCTCCAACACCCTCGCCCGCGGCCTGGTGCAGGGGCGCACGATGATCCTCGGAGTGCTCCTGACCGACCTGGCGAACCCGTACCACACCGAGGTCGTGGCCGGGGTCGAGGAGGCGGCGGACACCGGGGGTTTCACCGTCCTGATGGCGCACGGGCGCCGCGACCGGGCACGGCTGGCGCACCAGTTGGACGCGCTGCTGCGGCTCAACGTGGACGGCGTCGTGGTGGTGAGCTCCTGGGTGGAGCCGGACGCGTTGGCCGACGCCGCCCGCCGGGCCCCGGTGGTGATGGTGGGTCGGCCCGAACGGTTCACCGGGGGCGTGGACACCGTGACCAACGACGACCGTGCCGGGGCGGAGGCGGCGGTCCGGCATCTGGCGGAGCTGGGCCACGAGCGGATCGCCCACCTGTCGGGTTCCCGAAGCCCCGCCTCGCGCACCCGCAGGGAGGGGTACGGGGAGGCGATGGGCGCCCTCGGCCTGGACCGCCGCGTGGCGGTGCGGGAGATCGGTGACGACCCGCGCGGAGGAGAGCGCGCCGCCGAGGCGCTGTTGGCCGCCCGGCCGACGGCGGTCTTCGCGGTCAACGACCTGGCCGCCCTCGCGGTCCTGGACCGGGCGCACGCGGAGGGGATCGCGGTCCCGGAGGAGCTGTCGGTCGTGGGGTACGACAACACGGCCCTCGCCGACACCGTGCGGCCGCGCCTGACCAGCGTGGACCAGCCCCGCCTGGTGATGGGGGGTCTGGCGGTGGAGATGGTGGTGGAGCGCCTGTCCGGACGGACCGAGGACCGCCACGAGGTCCTCACGCCGAGCCTCGTGATCCGCGCGTCGACCGCCCGCCCCGCGACCGAGGGATGAGCCCGAGCGACCGACGCGGGGCCGTGCCGCGAAGCGCGACGGCCGCAGGCCGAGCGGCACATCGGGGGTCTGGGGGTCGCCCCCCAGAAGAAACGACGAGACGACCCGGCGAGCGCGGTCACGCGGCCCTCATACGACCCGCGCCCACACCGACGTAGGGCCGTGCCGCGAAGCGCGACGGCCGCAGGCCGAGCGGCACACCGGGGGTCTGGGGGTCGCCCCCCAGAAGAAACGACGGAACGACCCGGCGAGGCGGACGAAGTCCCCCGAGCAAGGTCGTTCCGGAGCATCGGGGGTCTGGGGGTCGCCCCCCAGAAGAAACGACGAGACGACCCGGCGAGCGCGGTCACGCGCGAGCAGGGTCGTCTCGGCGTCGAGTGGAGCTATGGGGATTCGAACCCCAGACCTCCTCCATGCCATGGAGGCGCGCTACCAACTGCGCCATAGCCCCTGGTGTGCCGGGCGGTTCCCCCGCTCGGCGTTGGCAATACTCTACCGGAGTCCGGGAGTGGGTTGAGCCATCGCCCGGCCCTGAGCGGGGAGTACTCCCGGCCGGGGCCGAATACCCTGGAGTGGTGCCCGATTCAAAGCTTGAAATCCAGATGCTCCACGATCGCCTGTTGGTGAGGGCGGTCCCGGACAAGAGCGAGCGGCGCAGCAGCGCCGGTCTGGTCATCCCGGACACGGTGAAGCTGGCGACCAGGCTCGCGTGGGGTGAGGTCTGCGGCGCCGGTACGGGCGCCCGCCACGTCAAGACCGGCGACCGTGTGCTGTTCGACCCCGAGGACCAGGGTGAGGTCGAACTGAACGGCGAGCGCTACGTCATCCTGCGCGAACGCGACGTGCACGCCGTGGCCAACGAGTCCCCCGAGCGCGGGACCGGTCTCTACCTGTGATCCCACGCCCCGCCGCGCGGGCACGCTCGGCGGGGCGTGGGATTAGCCCCGCCTGTCGTCCGACACCGCCTTGACCAGGGACAACAGACACATGTTGAGCGCCTCGAAGGCCGGTACGCGGGCCACGTCGACGTAGACCGCCCCGGCGTACAACCCCGACCACAGCAACTGCTGCGCCCACAGGGGCGTGATCCTGGGATCGATCGTGCCGTCCTCGTGCCCGCGTTCGATGAGGTCGAAGAGGGCGAGGTCGGCGGGCCCGCTCTCGTAGTCGGCCGGCGCCCGTACGGCGTCCTGGTCCCCGAAGGCGGCCAGGATCGCCTTGCGCACCCCGAAGTACTCCGCGACCAGCCGGGAGAAGGCCTCGATGGCGGTGCCGTCGGTGGTGCGCGCCCGCTCGGTGGCCTCGTTGATCAGCTCCTCGACGTACTCCCCCAGAGCACACGTGAGATCGGAGCGCTCGGGGAAGTAGCGCTGCAGCGTGCTCCGCGCCACCCCGGCGGTTCTGGCCACCTCCGACAGCGGCGCCGCGGAGTTGTCCCCCAGGACCTCGACCGCCGCTTCGAGGATCGCCCGGCGGGTGCGCGCGCGTGTCCTCGTCTCGTCCATCGCAGAAGCCCTGTTCGCCATGCCCACCATCCTAGACCGATGGATAATCAGTTGACGATAATCGGTCATCTATGACCTAATTCAGAGCATGACTGATCAACTACCGGACTCTGATGCCCGCTCTTCGACGGACGAGGGCACGCCCCGATTCGCCCAGCTACGCGTGCTCTGGTCGTTCGTGCGCCCGCACCGGGGGACACTCGTCCTCGGCCTGGTCCTGGCCCTCTTCGGCTCCGCCCTGGAACTGGCCAGCCCCATGGTGATCAAGCTGGTCCTGGACACCGTCGCCGACGCGGGGGATCTGGCCACGCCGGTCGCCCTCCTCCTCGGCCTGTTCGTGGTGGGGGCGGTCCTGGGCCTGTGGCACTGGATCCTGCTGGGCACGATGGCCGAGCGCATCGTCCTGGACGCCCGGACCTCGATCGTCCAGCGCTACTTCCGCGCCGCGCTGCTGCCCCTGACCAGGCGGCCCCCCGGCGAGTTGGTCACCCGCGTCACCTCCGACACCGTGCTCCTCAACGAGGCCGTCGGGCGCAGCCTGGTCTCCGTCGTCAACGGCACGGTGCTGCTGGTCGGCACGCTCGTCATGATGGCCCTGCTCGACCCGGTCCTGCTGGGGACCACCGTCGTCGCCGTCCTCGTCGTGGCGGTGCTGTTCCTGACCCTGATGCCCGCCATCGCGCGGCACGAGGAACGCGCCCAGGCCTCGCTCGGAGCCATGGGCGGCGTCCTGGAGGGCGCGCTGCGCGCGATGCGCACGGTCAAGGCGAGCCGTGCCGAGGAGCGGATCGGAACCCGCGTCGTGCGCGACGCCGAGGAATCGGCCCGGCACAGCGTCCGCGCGGTGCGCCACCAGGCCGTCGCGATGACGGTGGCCTTCAGCGGTGTGCAGCTCGCGATCATCGCCATCCTGGGACTGGGCGCCGTGCGCGCCACCGACGGAGCGATCGAGGTCTCGACCCTGGTCGCCTTCCTGCTCTACGCGTTCACCCTGATGGGGCCGGTGTCGGAGCTCTCCCAGAGCGTGACGGCCCTCCAGTCGGGCGTCGCCGCGGCGCGCCGGATCCGCGAGGTGACCGACATCCCGCTCGAACCGGACGCGGTCACCCCCGCGAGCGCGCCCGTGCTCCCCGGCGCCCCCGGCGACGCGGTCGTCGAACTGCGCGGGGTCACCGCCCGCTACGCGCCCGGCACGCGGGCCGCGCTCGACGCGGTGGACATCACGGTGCCGCGACGGGGGCACACCGCGATCGTCGGCCCGTCGGGCGCGGGGAAGACCACCGTGTTCTCCCTCCTGCTGCGGTTCCTGGAGCCCGAGGACGGCCGGATCCTGCTCGACGGCCGGTCCTACCCCGAGCTGAGCCCGGACCAGGTGCGCGAGCGCTTCGCCTACGTGGAGCAGGACACCCCGGTGGTGCCCGGGACCCTGCGCGAGAACCTGGTGTTCGGCCGCCCGGACGCGGACGAGGTCGACATCCGGCGGGTGCTGCGCGAGGTGCGGCTGGCGGACCGGGTCGACGCCCTGGAGGAGGGCCTGGACACCCCGTTGGACGCGACCTCGTTCTCCGGGGGCGAGCGCCAGCGCGTCGCCCTCGCCCGCGCCCTGCTGTGCTCGGCGGACGTGCTGCTGCTGGACGAGGCGACCTCGCAGGTGGACGCGATCACCGAGGCGGCCGTCACCGACAGCGTGCGCCGCCACGCCGACCGGGCCGCGGTGGTGACCATCGCGCACCGGCTGTCGACGGTGATCGGCGCCGACCGCATCATCGTGATGGAGGACGGGCGCGTGCGGGCCCAGGGCACCCACCGGGGGCTGTTGGAGGACGACGCGCTGTACCGCGAGCTGGTCGCGGCGCTGCGCATCGCCGAGGTGCCGGAGCCCGGCCCCGGCGTGCCCGAGGCCGCGCCGACCGGGTGACCGGGCACCGCGGCCGGAGGCCGCCCGGGGGGCGGGCGGGCCCGTGCGGGGGCGCGCCCGTCGCCCCCGCACGTCCCGTTCAGCCCTTGACCGCGCCCGAGGTCAGGCCCGCGACGATCCGCCGTTGCAGGACCAGGGCGAAGAGGATGAGCGGAACGGAGACCAGCACGGAGGCCGCCATGATCTGCCCGATCGGGTTCTCGTAGCCGACCCGCTCGAAGGTGCCCACGAACACCGGGACGGTCTGGACGTTGAGGTCGTTCGGGGCGAACGAGAAGGCCAGCAGGAACTCGTTGGTGGCGTAGACGAAGGTGAGGATCGCCGCCGCGCCCACGCCGGGGGCGGCCAGCGGCGCGACCACGCGCAGGAAGGTCTGGAACGGGGTGGCCCCGTCCACCTTCGCCGACTCCTCGATCTCCCTGGGGATGCCGGAGAAGAACGTGGTGAGGATGAAGATGGACAGCGGCAGGGTCAGCGCCACGTACGGGATCACCATGCCCGCGTAGCTGTTGAGCAGGTTGATCCCCGTCCAGTCGTTGAGCTCCAGGTACATCTGGTACAGCGGGTTGACCAGCGCGACCGGCGGGAACAGCGTGGCGACCAGCGTCGCCGCCAGGATGAGGAACTTGCCCGCCAGCGGCAGCCGGGCTAGCGCGTACCCCGCCAGGGCGGCGACGGGGATGCAGATCGCGGTGGTCGCGGCCGCCACGATCAGCGAGTTGCGCAGCGCGAAGTGGAACCCCTGGTCGATCACCTGCTGGTAGTTGTCCAGGTTGAACGGCCCCCGGAGGATGTTCGGGTCGGTCAGCGCCACCGATCCCGTGCGCAGGCTGGTCATGGCCATCCACAGGAACGGGAACAGACACCAGCCCAGCACCAGGAGCAGCCCCAGCAGCCTGAGCGCGTTGGTCACCGCCGGGGGCGTGCCCCGGCGCCGTGCGGGCCCCGACCGCCGCGGGGCCGACGTCTGGGCCGTCATCGCCTCTCCCTCCCCGCCGCGTCGCCGACCATGTGGCGGCCCATCCTGCTGATGAAGCCCAGTCCGACGAGCATGACCACGACGAACGTGACCGTGGACAGCGCGCTGGCGTACCCCAGCCGCGGGTCGGCGACCAGGAACCGCTGCGCGTACACCGACAGGGTGGCGATCGAGTTGGAGTACCCGGCGAACACGTACGCGAAGTCGAACATGCGCAGCGCGTCCACCGTCCGGAACAGCAGCGCGACCACGATCGCCGGACGCAGCAGCGGCAGCGTGACGGACCAGAACCGTTGGAGGGCGTTCGCTCCGTCGACCCTGGCCGCCTCGTAGTAGTCCTTCGGGATGGTCTGGAGTCCGGCCAGGAGCAGCAGTGCCACGAACGGCGCGGTCTTCCACACGTCGGCGCTGATGATGCCGACCATGGTCCACGCGGGGTCGCGCAGCCAGTTGACGTCGGTGCCCAGCACCGCGTTCACGAAGCCCGGGTTGCGGTCGAACATGTACCGCCACACCTGGGCGGCGACCGCGGTGGGAATGACCCAGGGCACCAGGATGACCGCCCGGGTCAGCCCCCGGCCGACGAACGCCTGGTGCATGATCAGGGCGAACGCCATCCCGATGACGAACTCCAGCGTCACCGACGCCACGGTGAACACCAGCGTGTTGCCCACGGCGTTGAAGAAGCCGGAGTCGCGGAACACCCCGACGTAGTTGTCGAGTCCGACGGGCTCGCGCCGGAACCCGCGGATCTCGTACAGGCTCATCCCGATCGCGTAGAAGACCGGGAAGAGCGCGATCACGGCCATGAAGGCGAACGAGGGGGCGAGGAAGACCCGCCCCATCGCCCGCTCGCCCAGGCCCTGGCGTGTGCGGACGCTCGGGGTCGTGGCCATGGCCCTACTCTTGCTCGAGCGCGGCTTCGGCCGCCTGGTCGACGGCGTCCAGCGCCTCGGCCGGGTCCGTCTGCCCGAGGTAGGCGGGGTGCAGGTTGTCCTGCACGGCCAGGGACAGCGCGTTGTATCCGGGCACCGGCGGGCGCGCGTGCGCCTGGGCGAGGACCTCGCCGAGCAGCTCGAAGTTGGGGTCGTCGACGCCGTCGTAGGCGCTGAGCAGGGTCGGGGGCAGACTGTTGTCGGCCAGGATCGCCTGGGCCCCGGGGTCGGTGGCGGTCCACAGGACGAACTCGCGCGCCAGGTCCGGGGTGTCGCTGAGCGTGCTGACCGCGTTGTTGAGCCCGCCCAGCGCGCTGGTGGTGCCCTCGCCGGTGAACGTGGGCAGCGGGGCGACCGCGAAGTTCCCGGCGACCGCGCTCTCCTCGTCCCCCTCGCCCTCCAGCAGCGGCACGGCGTAGGGCCAGTTGCGCATGTAGACCGCCTCACCCGCCTGGAAGAGGGCGCGGGCGTCGTCCTCGACCATCGAGTCGAAACCCTCGGCGTAGAAGCCGGTCTCGTAGGCCTCGGTCATGAAGTCCAGCGCGGTCTCGGCGGCGTCGCCCTCCAGGAAGGTGCTGTTCGCCTGGGCGTCGTCGAACAGCTCGCCGCCCGCCGACCAGTACAGCTCCAGGAAGTTGACGACGAAGCCCTCGTACTGGTCGCCCTGGCCGACGTAGGCGGAGATGCCCGCCTCCTCCGCGGCCGCGGCGCCGGTCTCGTAGAGCTCCTCCCAGGTGGTGGGCGGCGCGTCGACGAGGTCGGTGCGGTAGTAGAGGAACGCGCCGTTGGAGGAGTAGGGAAGGGCGTACAGCTCCTCCTGCCACTGGGCACTGTCGACCGCGCCCTCCAGGCTGGCGCCCTCGACCTCCGGGCGCAGCTCCTCCAGGCTGTCGATGTAGCCGAACTCGGCGAACTCACCGGTCCAGATCACGTCGAGTCCGAGGACGTCGAACTCCCCGGCCTGGCTCTGGAGGTCCTGGAACAGGGCCTGGCGCTGCTCGTCGGCGGTGGGCGCCAGGAAGAAGACGTCGACCTGCCGGTCCGGGTTCTCCTCGTTCCACAGCCGGGCGACGTCCTCGTGGATCTGCCGGTCGGCTCCCGTCACCGCCCAGACGAACTGCGGGTCGTCGGCCAGACCCGCGGTGTCGCCCCCGGCGCCGTCACCTCCCTCGCCCGGTGGTTCCCCGCACGCGGTGGCCAAGGTCAGGGCCAGTACTCCGAACCCGGCGGCGCAGGCGCGGACCACCGCCCTCCGGCGCGACGCGATGACGGACATGGCACTCTCCTCTCGCGCCGACCGGGGCCGGTCGCGCGGTGTCGGGCTTGTCGTGGATCAGCCGTTCGGCTGTGCGAAAACGATGCCATCAAGAATGTGATCCAGTCAACAGTCTGATCGCGCGTAAGTGCGCGATCACCGACAAAACCGCGTATGGAGGCGATCCACAGCATGAAAACGTTGCCATCAGCCCCAACTTTCTCTACCGTTGACCGCATGTCCAACAGACCCGCGAGCATGCGCGATGTCGCCCAGCACGCGGGGGTCTCCCTGTCGACGGTCTCGCGGGTACTGCGAGGCGCGCCGGGGGTCGCCCCGCAGGTTCGTCAACGTGTGCAGGACTCGGCCGACGAGTTGTCCTACGTCGTCTCCCGCAACGCCTCGGGCCTGGTGACTGGGCGCACCGGCCGGGTGGCGGTGGTCGCGCCCACGCTGCGCCCCTGGTTCTTCGGCGGTGTCCTGGCCGGGCTCGGCGACGCCCTGGGCGCGGCCGATCTCGACATGCTCGTCTACCAGGTCGGCGAGGTCCGCTCGCGCCGGGGCTGGACGCGCGCGCTTCCGCTGCGCCGCAACGCCGACGCGGTGGTCACGGTCTCCATGGACCTGTCCGAGGAGGAGTGCCGCCGTCTGGACGACGTCGGGGTGCCCATGGTGCTCACCGGCCAGAAGGTGTCGGGGCGGGCCAGTGTCTTCATAGACGACCGCGAGGGCGCGGCGGCGGCCACGCGTCACCTGCTCAACCTGGGGCACACCCGGATCGCCTACATCGGATCACGGACCCCGGAGTGGTTCAGCGGCAGCGCCCGGGACCGACTCGCCGGCCACAGGGCGGCCATGGCCGGCGCGGGCCTCGAACCGTGGAGCCTCGTCCGCTCCCCGGACCAGGAGGGCGGGGAACTGGCCATGGGCGAACTGCTGTCGGCGGCCGAGCCGCCCACCGCCGTCCTGGCCGAGTTCGACGGCATCGCGATGGGCGCCCACCGCACCCTGCGACGGTCGGGCGTTCCGGTGCCCGGCGCCATCTCGCTCATGGGCTTCGACAACCACGACGCCGCCTCGGTCCTGGACCTGACGACCGTCGACCAGTCCCCGTACGACACGGGGCTGGCCGCGGGGCGGCTCGCGGTCGACATCCTGGCGGGCACGGCACGCCCCGACACGCACATCGAGATGCCCACCCAGATCATCCTGCGGCACTCCACCGCGGCCCCGAGGGGCGCGCGTGGGCTGTCCTCATGAACGCACGCTCGAACACAGGGAGAACCCATGCAGCAGTGGTGGCGGGACGCGGTCCTCTACCAGGTCTACCCGCGCAGCTTCGCCGACTCCGACGGTGACGGGGTGGGCGACCTCGCCGGAGTCACGGCCCGCCTCGACCACATCCGCGACCTGGGCGCCGACGGGATCTGGCTGACCCCGTTCCATCCCTCCCCGTGGGCGGACGGCGGCTACGACGTCGCCGACTTCCGGGACGTGGACCCGCTCCTGGGGAGCCTGGACGACTTCGACGCCATGGTGCGGGCCGCGCACGAGCGCGATCTGCGCGTGGTGATCGACCTCGTCCCCAACCACACGTCCGAGGCGCACCCGTGGTTCCGCGCGGCCCTGGCGGCCGGGCCCGGGTCGCCCGAACGGGACCGGTACGTCTTCCGCGACGGCCGTGGGCCGAACGGGGACCTGCCGCCGTCCAACTGGCGCTCGACCTTCGGCGGCCCGGCCTGGACCCGGGTGCCCGACGGACAGTGGTACCTGCACTTCTTCGCCCCCGAGCAGCCCGACCTGAACTGGAACGACCCCGGGGTGCGCGAGGAGTTCCGCGACATCCTGCGGTTCTGGAGCCGCCGCGGGGTGGACGGGTTCCGGATCGACGTCGCCTACGGGCTGGTCAAGGACCTGGCCGAACCCCTGCGCGACCTGGTCCTGGTGGAGGGCGGCCGGAACGAGGACATCGCCGCCAACCCCGACCACCCGCTCATGGATCGTCCCGGGGTCCACGAGGTCTACCGGGACTGGCGGCGGGTGCTGGCGGAGTTCGACCCGCCCCCGACCACGGTCGGCGAGGTGTGGCTGCCCGCCGAGCGGCGGATCCGGTACACCCGACCCGACGAGCTGGACCAGACCTTCAACTTCGACTTCCTGCTCACGCCGTGGGACGCCGACGCCTACCGGCGCGTGATCGACGCGTCGATCGCCGACGCCGACGCGGTGGGCACAGTGCCGACGTGGGTGACCAACAACCACGACCTGGTGCGGCGGGTGTCCCTCCTCGGTCTGCCCCCGGGGACCGACCCGCGCGCCTGGTTGCTGGCCGACGGCCGCGACCCGGTCCCCGACCTCGACCTGGGCGCCCGCCGGGCCCGGTCGCTGGCCCTGCTGGCGCTGGCGCTGCCCGGGTCGGCCTACCTGTACCAGGGCGAGGAGCTCGGGCTGCCCGAGGTCGCCGACCTGCCGCCCGACGCGCTGGAGGACCCGCGCTGGCGGCGCAGCGGCCACACCGACAAGGGCCGGGACGGAGCGCGGGTGCCGCTGCCGTGGACGGTGGGCGGGCCGTCGTACGGGTTCGGGGAGGGCGGCTCGTGGCTGCCCCAGCCCGAGGGGTGGGGGCGCTGGTCGGTCGAGGCCCAGGAGGGGGACCCGGACTCGACGCTGTCCCTGTACCGGCGGGCGCTGGCGCGACGGGGCGACTTCGCCGCCGAACCGGCCCTGGCCTGGGACCCGGACCTGGACCGCGGGGCGGTGCTGGCGTTCTGGCGCGGGCCGGAGGTGCTGGTCGTGGTCAACACCGGCCCCGACCCGGTGGACCTGCCGCCGGGCGAGGTGATGGTGGCCAGCGCCGACCTGGGCGGGACCCTGCCGGGCGACGGCGCCGTGTGGCTGCGCCGCCCGCGCGCGTGACCCGGTCCCCGGCCGCTCAGACGACCGTCTCCCTGCCGTCGACGACCGCGAACTCCCCGCCGCCGAACAGGTCGATGTCGGGGTCGGGGACCAGGCTGAGGGAGACCAGGCCGTTCTCGGTCGTCTCGGCCGACTCGACCCGGAAGCCGGTCGGAACCGAACCCTCGTCGAACAGGCGCTTGCCCTGACCGACCACGACGGGGAAGACCAGCAGGCGGAAGACGTCGACGAGTCCGGCACGGTGCAGGGTCTGGGCGAGCCGCCAGCTGCCGTGGACCTGGAGTTCGCCGCCGGGGCGCTCCTTGAGCTCGCGGACGCGCTCCTCGACGCGGTCGGCGATGACGGTGGTGTCGCCCCAGTCGGCGTCCTTCTCCGTCAGCGTGGTCGTGACCAGGTGCTTGGGGTAGGTGTTGAGGATCTTCGCCACCGTGTTCCGCCGGTCGGTGACCGCCGACCAGTAGGGCCGCATCATCTCGAAGGTCGTGCGGCCGAGCAGGAGTTCCTCGGTCCGGGCGAACCACCCGTCGACGATGCGGCCCATGTCCTCGTCCGCGAACGGCATGAGCCACCCGCCGCGCGTGAACCCGCCGCTGGTGTCCTCCTGGGCTCCGCCGGGTCCCTGCATGACGCCGTCGAGGGTGAGGAAGGTGTTGACGCTGAGTCTCATGTCCGCTCCCTGGTGGTTGCGCGCGATCCGTTGACCGCCCTCTTCCTACCGACGACGAACGGCGAACGGTGGTCTCGACACTCGCGGGGAGACTTCTTCCGGAGATCGGGGCCCTTGTGGCGTGCTGTTTCCGCAACTATTCTATAGATCACTAGATTAATAGACGGAGGAGCTACGTCATGTCCGACCAACCGGCCTCCGGCGTCGCGCGCGTCACCCCGAGGGACTACTGGGCCTGCCGCGCCTGCGGCGCCGTGTTCGCCCCCGCCCCCGGCGCGCCGGACTCCTGCCCGATCTGCGTGGACGAGCGCCAGTACGTCCCGCCGACCGGCCCCGACTTCGCCACCCGCGCCACACTCGCCGCCGAGGGGTTCCGGGTCGTGACGCGCCCGGTCCAGGAGCGCGTCACCGGGCTGGGCGTGGAGCCCGGGATCGGCGTGGGCCACCGCGGCGTCCTGATCGAGACCGAGGCGGGGAACCTGCTGTGGGACCCGCCGGTCTTCCTCGACGACGACGCCGTGGCCGAGGTGGAGCGGCGGGGCGGCGCCGCGGTCGTCGCCTCCAGCCACCCGCACATGTACGGCGCGGCCGTCGAGTGGGCCGAACTCCTCGACGCCGAGATCGTCCTGCCCGAGGCGGACGAGCCGTGGCTTCCGTGGCCCAGCGCGCGGGTGCGCCGGTGGAGCGGCACGCTGAACCCGCTGCCGGGCCTGACCCTCGTCCAGACGGGCGGCCACTTCCCCGGCAGCGCGGTCCTGCACCTGGCCGACGGCGCCGGGGCCCTCTTCACCGGGGACACCGTCATGGTCACCCCCGGCCGCGACCACGTGACCTTCCTGTACAGCGCGCCCAACCGGCTCCCGCTGCCCGAGCGGCTCGTCCGCCGCGTCGTCGACGCCGTGCGCGACCTGGAGTTCGACACCATCCACGGCGGCTGGTGGGACCTGAGCGTGCGCGGGAACGCCAAGGAGGTCCTGCTGCGCGACGCCGACCGGTACGTGTCCTTCCTGCGCGGCGACCTGCCGAAGTATGACTAGGGCATGACCGACTTTCCCGAAGCCCCGATCTACGAACACCTCGCCCGGGTGGGCAAGGCGCTCGCCGCGCCGGTGCGCCTGCGGCTGCTCGACCTGCTGGACCAGGGCGAGTGCACGGTCGAGGAACTGGCACGGCGGGGCGGGCTCCCCCTGAAGAACACGTCATCGCACCTCCAGCAGCTGCGCGCGGCGGGGCTGGTGACGAGTCGGCGCGAGGGCACCCGGATGCACTACGCGCTGCGGGACGACGAGGTGTCGCGGTTCCTGGGGCACTTCCAGGACTTCGCCGAACAGCGGATGGGCGACCTGCGGGAGGAGGTCGAGCGGCACCTGGGGCAGGAGGGCGGTTCGGGCGCCGTCACCGCCGAGGAGCTGGCGGAGCTGGTCGGGCGCGGCGCGGCGGTCGTGGTGGACCTGCGGTCGGCGCGGGAGTTCGCGGAGGGGCACGTGCCCGGGGCGATCTCGGTCCCCTCGCGGGAGCTGGAGGAGAGGATCGCCGAGCTGCCCTGGGACACCACGATCGTCGCCTACTGCCAGGGCCCGTACTGCGTCGTGTCGCCCCGCGCCGTCCGCCTCGTCAACGCCACGGGCCGCCGCGCGCGCAGTCTGCGGGGCGGCTACGTCCGCTGGAAGCGCGAGCGGGGGACGGGCTGACGACCCCGCAGGCCCTACCCAAGCCAACGACAACCCACGAGGCGCAGCCTCGCGATGTAAGAGATCGCTCCACCCACCCGGCCGATCAGCGCGGCCTCGACCACAGAGGGTCACCTCGGGGGGTTCGGGGGGTCTCCCCCCGGTAAACACGAAGGACGACCCGGCGAGGCGGCCGAAGGCCCCCGAGCAGGGTCGTCCTGAGTCCGTGGAGCTATGGGGATTCGAACCCCAGACCTCCTCCATGCCATGGAGGCGCGCTACCAACTGCGCCATAGCCCCGTGTGGGAGTCGTGCGGGCGGGTGACCCGCCGACTCCCAGAACGATAGCGGAATCCGGCGATTTCGTCGAAACGAATACTCAGGCGTCGTCGCTGAGCACCACGGGCTCCGGTAGGTTCGCCGCGTTGTGCTCCATCAGCCGCCATCCGCTCCGCCGGTTCTGGAGCACCGACCAGCAGCAGTTGCTCAGCGGGCCGAGCACCTCCCGCTGCTCGTCGGAGATCCCCAGCATCCTGGCGATCCCGACGCGCAGGGCGGCGCCGTGGCTCACCACGACGAGCAGCCCGCCGGACGGCGTCCGGGCCAGCGCCCGGTCGACGGCCGCCGCCATCCGGTCCCCGACCTCGGAGATGTGCTCGCCGTCGGGGATGTCCATCCGGGCGTGCCGCTCCGGCCAGCGCGCGGACAGCTCCTTACCGGTCAGCCCCTCCCAGGAGCCGCCGTAGCGCTCGCGCAGGCCCTTGTCGTACTCGACCCCGACCCCGCAGGCCCGGCTGAGGTACCCGGCCGTGTCGGCGGCCCTGCGCAGGTCGGAGGCGACGATGACGTCGGGGTCGAGCGTGGCGAGCACCTTCCCCGCCCGTTCGGCCTGGGCGTGCCCGACGCGGTCGAGTGCGATGTCGGTCTGTCCCTGGAAGCGGTTCTCGACGTTCCAGGCCGTGCGTCCGTGCCGCCAGAACAGCACGCGGGGGGTCGTGTCGCTCACGTGGTGGTGTCTCTTCCCGTTCGACGGCTACTGTTCGGGCGTGCGCTCGGCGCCGCGCGCGCTCTCGGGAAGACTGATCTCGGGGCAGTCCTTCCACAGGCGCTCGAGGCCGTAGTACCCGCGTTCCTCCTCGTGCTGGATGTGCACGACGATGTCCGCGTAGTCCAGCAGCACCCAGCGGCCGTCCCGCTCGCCCTCGCGCCGGACCGGCTTGGCCCCGGCCCTGAGGCGGAGCTGGTCCTCGACCTCGTCGACGATCGCGCGGACCTGGCGGTCGTTGGGCGCCGAGCACAGCACGAAGGCGTCCGTGATGACGAGCTGGTCGCTGACGTCGTAGGCGATGATCTCCTGCGCGAGCTTGTCGGAGGCGGCCTCGGCCGCGACCCGGACCAGCTCCAGTGCCCTGTCGGTGGCTGTCACGTTGTGCTTGCTGCCTTTCAGCTCTCTCGGTAGAGCCCGGTCTTGTTGATGTAGCGGACGATGCCGTCGGGGACCAGGTACCAGATCGGTTCGCCCTTGCGGACCCGCTCCCGGCACTCGGTCGAGGAGATGGCCAGCGCGGGAACCTCCACCAGCGAGACCTTGCCCTCGGGCAGCCCGGAGTCACTGAGGTGGTGCCCGGGTCGGTTACAGCCTACGAAATGCGCGAGGTCGAACAGTTCGTCGACGTTGTGCCAGCTCAGAATGGCGCCGAGCGCGTCGGCGCCGGTGATGAAGAACAGCTCCACGTCGGGGCCGTAGGCGGCGCGCATCTCGCGCAGGGTGTCCAGCGTGTAGGTGGGCCCGGCGCGGTCGATCTCGATGCGGTCGACCCGGAACTGCGGGTTCTCGGCGGTGGCGATCACCGTCATGAGGTACCGGTCCTCGGACGGGGTGACGGTGTCGGGGTCCTTCTGCCAGGGCTGGCCGGTGGGGACGAACACGACCTCGTCGAGGTCGAAGAGGTGTGCCACCTCACTGGCGGCGACGAGGTGCCCGTGGTGGATGGGGTCGAACGTGCCGCCCATGATGCCCACCTTGGTGGGGGCGGCTCCGGCCCGTCTGGGCGCGCCGGTCGCTTCGTTCGCCACTGTGCGCTCCGTTTCGCCGTGGTCGTGGTCGTTGCCGGGATCGGCCCACCGAGAGTAGCCGACGGGGTGCACCACCGACGGCCCTCGATACCCGATATGTCCTTCGCCCTGGATCAACGAGCGGCGGCGCGGCAACCTTCCCGACCGTTCGCGAAGGATCGGCGAATCGCGTCATATCTCGATTGCCCCCAACCGTGGCCAAGCGCCGATCCGGCGCATAGCATGCCGGTATGGCGAACTCACCAGACCGCGTACGCGTCCGGCTCTCCGAGATCTCACCCCGTGCCTACGAGCACCCCGCCGACCGGGGCGCCCTGGTCGCGCTGCGCTCGCTGCGCGGGTTCGACGAGGTGTTCAAGCGCTTGTCCGGACTCTTCAACGAGCGGGCGCTGCGCCTGATGTTCCTGTCCAGCGCGGTGCGCGTCGGACCGACCCAGTTCCCCCACGTGCACGACTACGTGCGCGACGCCGCCTACGTCCTCGACCTGGACGAGGTGCCCGAGCTCTACATCCAGATGAACCCCCGGCCCAACGCCATGGCGATCGGCAGCCAGAAGCCGTTCATCGTCATGACGACGGGCCTGTTCGACCTGCTCGACGCCGAGGAGCAGCGGTTCGTTGTCGGCCATGAGGTCGGCCACATCCTCAGCGGCCACGCCGTGTACCGGACGATGCTGCTGGCCCTCATCCAGCTCGCCACCCGGGTGGCGTGGATCCCGCTGGGCTACATCGGCCTGCGCGCCATCGTGGCCGCCCTGGAGGAGTGGTACCGCAAGTCCGAGCTCTCCTGTGACCGCGCGGGCGTCCTCGCCTGCCAGGACCCCGAGGCGGGCAAGCGCGCCCTGATGAAGATGGCGGGCGGCTCCGCCCTCGCCGAGATGAACCCCGACTCCTTCCTGGAGCAGGCCCGCGAGTACGAGCGGGGCGGCGACGCGCGCGACAGCCTCCTCAAGCTGCTCAGCCTCAGCGGCCAGACCCACCCGTTCGCGGTGGTGCGCCTGGCCGAGCTGCACCGGTGGGTGGAGAGCGGCGCCTACCAGCGCATCCTGGGGGGCGACTACCCGCGCCGTGCCTCGGACCGCGACGCGAGCGTCGGCCAGGAGGCCCGCAACGCCGCCAACCACTACAAGGAGGCGTGGGAGCGCTCGGAGGACCCGCTCCTGGGCACCCTGCGCGACGTCGCCGGGAGCGCGGCCAGCGCGGGCGGGAAGCTCTTCGACACCGTCGCCGACCGCTGGCGGGGCGGGTCCTCACGGGACTCGTCCAGTTCGTCCAGCTCCTCCAGCTCGTCCTGACCCCGGTGCGGGTCAGATCCGGTCCAGGTGGTCGCGGACCGCGCTCCACGCGGGGTGCCCGGGGTCGATGACCGCGAAGTGGTCGGCTCCGGCCACCTCGCGGTAGTCGACCGCGGCCCCGGCCGCGCGGGCCGCCGCCACGTAGTCGCGGCTGTGCTCGACCGGCACGCGGTCGTCGGCGTCGCCGTGCACGACCAGGTGGGGCACGCCCACCGGAACCCGCCTGACCGGAGAGCTGGTCGCGTACAGCTCCGGGTCCGGGTCGGGCCCCAGGAAGGGTGCGACGGCGCCCTCCCCGAGTCCGGCGTCGGCGCACCGCCGCAGGTCGGTGATCGGGGCGAGGGCGACCACGGACGTGACCGGCGAGTCCGGCGCGGTGAGCAGGGCCAGGTGGCCGCCCGCCGAGTGGCCGATCGACACCACCCGCGAGGCGTCCAGCGCGCCGTCCTCGCGGCGGACGGTCTCGGCGATCAGCTCCAGCGCGTGGACGACGTCGTCCACCGTCCGCGGCCAGCCGCCGCCGTCCGCGCCGGTCCGCCGGTACTCGACGTTCCACACGTCCCACCCGGCCGCGCTCAGGTCCTCGGCCAGCGGGTCCATGAGACGGGTGTCGTGGCGGTCGCGCCACCATCCGCCGTGCAGCAGCACCGCGACGGGCGCGGGCCGGTCGGCGCCGTCGGCGGGCGCCCACCGGTGGACGGTCTGACTGGGGTGCTCCCCGTAGTCCATGGTCGTCGGCACGGGCCTCTCCTCCTCGGGCGTCACGGGCCGGGCCGCCAGCGCCGGTGGCGGGTGGCGTCGGTTCCCGGGGAACGTAGCAGGTCGAGTCTGGGCCGGGGACCGTCGGTCCGGCCGGTGGGCGGTTTCCGGCTGCCCGCGCGGAAGGGGACGGGCCAGGCGGCGCCGGGCCCCTCGTACCCCTGCTCGGCCGCCGCGTGCAGCGTCCAGTGCGGGTCGTACAGGTGGGGGCGGCCGAGCGCGCACAGGTCGGCGCGCCCGGCCAGGATCGTGGAGTTGACGTCGTCGTGGGAGGAGATCGCCCCGACCGCGATGACGGGGATCCCGGTCTCCCGGCGGATCCGCTCGGCGAAGGGCACCTGGTAGCCGCGGCCGTGGGCGGGCCGTTCGTCGGGGGTGACCTGGCCGGTGGAGACGTCGATGGCGTCGGCCCCGGCGGCGGCGAGGGCCCGCGCGACCCGCACGGCGTCGGCGGCGGTGGTGCCGCCCTCGACCCAGTCGGTGGCGGAGATCCGCACGGTGAGCGGTTTGTGGTCGGGCCATGCGGCGCGCACGGCGGTGAGCACCTCCAGGGGGTAGCGCAGCCGGTCGGTCAGCGCGCCTCCGTAGGCGTCGGTGCGGCGGTTGGTGATCGGGGACAGGAAGCTGGACAGCAGGTACCCGTGGGCGCAGTGCAGTTCCAGCAGGTCGAACCCGGCCCGGTCGGCGGCGTGCGCGGCGGCGACGAACTCGTCGCGGATCGCGGCCATGGCGGCGGCGTCGAGTGCGCGCGGCACCTGGTTGACGCCCTCGCGGTAGGGGACGGGTGAGGGCGCGACGACCGGCCAGTTGCCCTCGGGCAACGGCTCGTCCATGCCCTCCCACATGCGGCGGGTGGAGCCCTTGCGTCCGGAGTGGCCGAGCTGGACGCCGATCCGCGCCCCCGTGTGGGCGTGCACGAAGTCGGTGACGCGCCGCCAGGCGGTCTCGTGTTCGGGTCGGTACAGGCCGGTGCAGCCGGGTGTGATGCGGCCCTCGGCGGACACGCACACCATCTCGGTCATGACGAGCCCCGCGCCGCCCAGCGCCTTGCCGCCGAGGTGGACCAGGTGGAAGTCCTGGGGGGTGCCGTCCACGGCGGAGTACACGTCCATGGCCGAGACCACCACGCGGTTGGCCAGCTCCAGGCCGCCCAGGCGGAAGGGGTGGAACATGGGCGGGCGGGGCCGCGCGGGGTCGGCGCCGACGCGGCCCGCGAACCAGCGGTCGACCCTCGCGACGAACGCGGGGTCGCGCAGGCGCAGGTTGTCGTAGGTGACCCTGCGGCTGCGGGTGAGCAGGTCGAAGGCGAACCGCACCGGTTCCTGGTCGACGTGGCGGGCGATCCCCTCGAACCACTCCATGCTGGCCTGGGCGGCGCGCTGGGCGCTGGCCACGACCGGGCGGCGTTCGTCCTCGTAGGCGGCCAGGGCGGAGGGGAGGACCGGGTTCTCGCGCAGGCAGGCGGCCAGGGCCAGGGCGTCCTCCATCGCGAGCTTGGTGCCGGAGCCGATGGAGAAGTGGGCGGTGTGCGCCGCGTCGCCGAGCAGCACGACGTTGCCGTGGCGCCAGGAGCGGTTGCGCACGGTGGTGAACCGCTGCCAGCGGGAGTTGTTGGGGAGCAGGCGGTGGCCGTCGAGGACGTCGGCGAAGAGCGCGGCGCAGCGGGCGATGCTCCCGGTGTCGCTGTGGCCGGGTCGGGGGTCGCACGCCTCGGCGAGGTCGGCGAACCCGGCCGCCCGCCACACGTCCTCGTGGGTCTCCACCAGGAACGTGCTGGCCTCGGCGGAGTAGGGGTAGCAGTGCAGCTGCATCACACCGTGCGGAGTCTCCAGCACGTGGAACCGGAACGCGTCGAACACCCGGTCCGTGCCCAGCCACATGAACCGGTTGCGTCCGTGGTCGAGTGCGGTGCCGAAGGCGTCGGCGTACGCGGTGCGGGTCCGGCTGTGGGCGCCGTCGGCCGCCACCACCAGGTCGTGGGCGGCGGCCAGGTCCGCGGTGGGCGGGGCGGGTGCGCCGGTGAGCACGCGCACGCCGAGGTCGGCGCAGCGTGCGCGCAGGATCCGCAGGAGGGCGCGCCGGCCGATCGCGGAGAAGCCGTGGCCGCCGGAGGTGACGACGGCGCCCCGGTGGTGGACGTCGATGTCGTCCCAGTGGGCGGACTCGGCGGTCAGCGCGGCGTACACGGCCGGGTCGGCGTGTGCGATCCCGCCGAGGGTCTCGTCGGAGAACACCACCCCGAAGCCGTAGGTGGCGTCGGCCGGATCGCGTTCGTACACGGTGATCTCGTGGTCGGCGTCGAGCTGCTTGGCCAGTGCGGCGAAGTACAGTCCGCCGGGGCCCGCCCCGACACACGCGATGCGCATGCGGTCCGCCTTCCTGTCGGTGTGGTGCCGCTGTCGGTGGTGCCGCCCGGTCAGCGCTCGTCGCGCAGCCGGAACCGCTGGAGCTTGCCGGTCGCGGTGCGGGGCAGCTCCGCGCGGAACTCGATGGAGCGCGGGGTCTTGTACGGGGAGATGCGCGAGCGCACGTGCTCGCGGAGCCGCTCGGCGCGGTCCTCGTCGGGGACCAGTCCGTCGCGCAGCACGACGTAGGCGCGCACGATCTGGCCCCGGTCCGGGTCGGGCACGCCCACGACCGCCGTCTCCTCCACGTCCGGGGAGGTGAGCAGGGCCTCCTCGACCTCGGCCGGGGCGACGTTGTACCCGGCGGTGACGATCATGTCGTCGCTGCGCGCCCGGTACCACAGGTAGCCGTCCGCGTCGCGGACGTACGTGTCCCCGGTGAGGTTCCAGCCGTCGCGGACGTAGTCGCGCTGGCGGTCGTCGTCGAGGTAGCGGCAGCCGACCGGGCCGCGCACGGCCAGGTGTCCGGGCCGGCCGTCGGGGACGGGGCGGCCGTCGTCGTCCAGGACGGCCGCGGTGAACCCGGGGACGGGGCGGCCGGTGGAGCCGGGGCGCGTGTGCTCGTCGGTGGAGGAGATGAAGATGTGCAGCATCTCGGTGGCGCCGATCCCGTCGAGCATGCGCAGGCCGGTCGCCTCGTGCCAGGCTTGCCAGGTGGCGGCGGGCAGGTGTTCCCCGGCGGAGACGCAGCGCCGCAGCCGCGACAGGTCGTGCCCGTCCAGGCGCCCGAGCATGGCGCGGTAGGCGGTGGGCGCGGTGAACAGGACGGTGACGCCGTGCTCGGCGACGGCGTCGAGCAGGGACTCGGGGCGCGGCCGTTCCAGCAGGACCGAGGAGGCCCCCGCCCGCAGGGGGAAGACCAGCAGTCCGCCGAGGCCGAAGGTGAAGCCGAACGGCGGGCTCCCGCAGAACACGTCGTCGGGGGTGGGTCGGAGCACGTGCGCGGAGTAGGTGTCGGCGATGGCGAGCACGTCGCGGTGGAAGTGGACGCAGCCCTTCGGCGTGCCGGTGGTGCCGGAGGTGTAGGCGATCATGCAGGCGTCGTCGGCGGCCACGCGCACGGGGGCGAAGGCGGACGGCGCGGCGGCGGCGCGGGCGGTGAGGTCCTCGGGGCCCGGTCCCCCGTAGGCGATCACGCGCGGGGTGGCGGCCATCCCGGCGGCGGCGGTGGCCAGGTCGTCGAGGAAGCGGGCGTCGCACAGGGCGTGGGTGACACGGCTGGCGCGCATGATCGTGGCCAGCTCGTCCGCGCGCAGGACCGGCAGGACGGTGACGACCACTCCCCCGGCCCGCAGGACGCCCAGCCAGCAGGCGGCCAGCCACGGGGAGTTGGGGCCGCGCAGCAGGACGCGCTGGCCCGGGACCAGGCCGGTCTGCTCGACCAGGACGCGCGCCACCCGGTCGGCCCGGTCGCGCAGCGCGCCGTAGGTGAGGGTCTCCTGTTCGCCGACGAGGCAGGGCCGGTCGGCGCCGTGCGCCGCGATGGCGCCGTCCAGGAGTTCCTCGGCGCAGTTGAGCCGGTCGGGGTAGCGCGGTCCGGTCGGGTCGAGGACGAGTTCGGGCCACTGGTCGGGCGGCGGCAGGTGGTCGCGGGTGAAGGTGTCGACGTGGCCGGTGGGTGAGAGGGTCGGCGGCATGGCGGGCCTCCGCGGTCGGGACCTACGAGGGGGACGGGGCGCCCGGGATCGGGGGCAGGTGGCGGGCGATGATCTGGCGCTGCACCTCCGAGGCGCCCTCGTAGACGCGGGGCGCGCGGACCTCCCGGTACAGGCGTTCCATGGGGTGGCCGCGTCGCAGTGCGCGCGCACCGTGCAGTTGCACCGCGGCGTCCACCACGTACTGGGCGGTCTCGGTGGCCAGCAGTTTGGCCATGGCGGCCTTGAGGGTGACCGCGTCGCCGCCGGTGTCGTACTCCTCGGCCGCCGCGTAGACGAGGAGGCGGGCCGCCTCGGTCCGGGTGGCCATCTCGGCCAGGGTGTGGGCGACGGTCTGGAGGCGGTCGAGCGGCGCGCCGAAGGCGTGGCGGTCGCGGGTGTGCTCACGGGCGGCGGTCAGGGCGGCGTCGGCCATCCCGACCGCGAACGCGCCGACGCTGGGGCGGAACAGGTCCAGGGTGCGCATGGCGACGGCGAACCCCGCGTCGGGACGGCCGATCACGTCGTCCGGCCCGACGGGGACGCCGTCGAAGACCAGGTGGCCCAGGGCGTGCTCGGCGAGCATCTCCAGCGGGGACCCGGTGAGGCCGGGGCGGTCGGCGGGGACGAGGAAGGCGGTCACGCCCCGGGCGCGGGCGCCGGGGGTGGTACGGGCGAAGACGGTGTAGACGTCGGCGTCGGGGGCGTTGGAGATCCAGGTCTTCTCGCCGTGCAGGCGCCAGCCGTCGCCGTCCGGTTCGGCGCGCAGGGCGAGGGCGGCGGCGTCGGAGCCCGCGTCGGGTTCGGTGAGGGCGAAGGCGGCCACGGCCTCCCCCGCGGCGACGGCGGGCAGCCAGCGGCGGCGCTGCTGGTCGGTGCCCGACTGGAGGACGGGGTAGGCGCCCAGCCCCTGGAGGGCGAGGGCGGTCTCGGCGTGGGTGTCCGCCCGGGCCAGGTGTTCGCGCAGCAGGCACAGGCGGGTGGCGGGGGCCTCGCGGAGGGGGCCGTCGTCGCGGGTCCCGGGGAAGAGCGCGGGGAGGAGGCCGAGGTCGGCGAGGCGGCGGAGCAGGGGGCGGTCGACCCGGCCCCGCTCCGCGAGCGGGTCGGCGGGCGACCGCGCGACGAGCGCGGCGGCGCACGCGCCCACCCAGCGGGCGAACTCCCGGTCGTCGTCGTTCAGTGCGAACCCCATGGGCGGCCTCGGCTCTCGCGGTGATCGAACCCACGTTCCGAATGTACAGGGATCATGACGACCGTCAAGGGTCCGATATGAACTCGTGCGCCATCGCGCACGCGTCACCCGATGAGAGCGGGTGATGGGAGGAATGCGAGAGAAGGAGCTATCGTGTCCGCGTGACGGAGAACAACGAGCGGACACACACGCCGACGACGGAGGCCGGGACCGACGACGTGCGGGTCAACCGGCGACCGCGCTCGCTCATCGTGTCGTTCTTCGGCACCTACGCCCGCGACGTCGGCGGGTGGGTCGGTGTCGCCGACCTCATCGCGCTCATGGACGGCCTCGGCGTCGACGCGCCCTCCGCACGCTCGGCGGTCTCCCGGCTCAAGCGGCGCGGTCTGCTCGTCTCCGAGCGCATCGGCGGCGTCGCCGGGTACCGCCTGTCCGACGAGGGGCACCGCGTCCTCGCCGAGGGCGACCAGCGCATCTTCGGCCACCGGGTCGCCCGGACCGACGACGGGTGGGTGCTCGTGGTCTTCTCCGTCCCCGAGTCCGAACGCGACCGCCGCCACGCCCTGCGCACGGCGCTCACCCGGCTCGGTTTCGGCACCGCCACGGCGGGGGTGTGGATCGCCCCGGCGCACCTGACCGACCAGGCCCGCCGCGTGCTCCGCGAGCTGGGTCTGGAGGCGCACGCGGAGCTCTTCCACGCCGACCACCTCGGCTTCGGCGCACCGGCCGAGGCCGTGGCGCGCTGGTGGGACCTGCCCGCGCTCCAGGAGATGTACCGGCGGTTCCTGGCCGAACACGAGCCGGTCCTGGAGGCGTGGCGACGCGGCGGCCGCGCGGGAGCGCCCGCGCCGGGACCGGAGGCGTTCGCCGACCACCTGCGCGCCGTGGACGCGTGGCGGCGCATGCCCTACCTCGACCCCGGCCTGCCGCCGGAGCTGCTCCCGGACCGGTGGGCGGGCAGCAGGGCGGCGCGGGTCTTCTTCGACCTGCACTCCCTGCTGCGCGGCCCCGGTCTGGAGTACGTCCGTTCCACCGTCCGGGGATAGTCAGTGTTCGACCCGGGCCTGCGGGACCACCCCCACCCCGACCAGCTCGACCAGGGCGTCGGGGTCGAACAGCCCGGTCACGCCGAAGAGGGCCATGGCCGGGTAGTGGCGGCCCATCCGCGCCCGGTAGGCGCGGCCGATCTCCCCGGCCGCGGCACGGTAGCCCGGCACGTCGGTGGTGTAGACGGCCAGGTTGACCAGGTGCTCGGGGGAGCCGCCCGCCGCGTCCAGGGCGGTCAGGACGTTGGCCAGGGCGAGGTCGAACTGGGCGGCCAGCCCCTCGGCGGCCACCGTGCCGTCCGGGCCGGAGGCGATCTGCCCGGCCAGGTACACGGTCCGGCCCGGAACCGGGACCACGGCGTGGGAGAAGCCGGAGCCCGACCCCAGCGCGGGCGGGTCGACCAGGGTGTGGGGGGTCGGGGGAACGTGCGCGGACTCCATCAGCGGCCCTTCCACTCGGGGTCGCGCCGACCGGTGAACGCCGCGTGGAACTCGGCGTAGTCGGCGCTCCTCATCAGCAGTGCCTGGGTCATCGCCTCCAGCTCGACCGCGCCGGACAGGTTCATGTCCAGCTCGCGCGAGAGCAGCGCCTTGGTCTGGGCGTAGGCGAACGCGGGGCCCTCGGCCAGCCGGGTGGCCAGCGCCGACACCGCCGCGTCCAGTCCGTCGTCGTCGACCAGTTCGCTGACCAGGCCGTAGCGGTCGGCCTCCTCCGCACCGACGGTGTCGCCGAGCATGAGGAGTGTGGTGGCGCGGCCGAGGCCCACGACGCGCGGCAGCAGGTAGGCGGCGCCCATGTCCGCTCCGGCCAGACCGACCTTGGTGAACAGGAAGGCGAACCGGGCCGAGCGCGCCACCACCCGGAAGTCGGCGGCCAGGGCCAGGACCGATCCGGCCCCGGCGGCGATGCCGTGCACGGCGGCGATGACCGGGACGGGGCACTCGCGCAGCGCCCGGACCACCTCGCCCGTCATCCGCGTGAAGGCGAGCAGGTCGTCGGGGTCCATGGCCAGGGTGCGCCCGATGATCTCGTGGACGTCCCCTCCCGAGCAGAACCCCCGGCCCCGGCCGCGCAGGACCAGGACCCGGGTGTCGCCCCGGTGCGGCAGTTCGATCACCAGGTCCCGCAGGTCGGCGTAGGCCTCGAAGGTCAGGGCGTTGAGCCGGTCGGGGCGGTCGAGGGTCACGGTGGTCACGCCGTCGGCGCGGTGGACGTCGAAGTGGTTCCAGTCCTCGGTCAGGGGGGCGGACGCGCGGAACGGACTCACCTGTGGATTCCTCCTCCGTCGATGGTCAGGGACTGGCCGTTGACCGCGCGCGCCATCGGGCTGACGAAGTAGGACACGGCGGCGGCCACCTCCTCGGGTTCCAGGAGTCGCCCGAGCGGCGCGGCCGAGGCGAGGGCGGCCTCGGCCTGCGCGCGGTCGCGGCCGGTGCGCTCGACGATCCAGGCCACCGAGCGCTCGGTCATGGGTCCGCGCACGAACGTCGGGCACACCGCGTTGCTGGTGACCCCGGTCCCGGCCACCTCGGCGGCCACGGCCCGGGCCAGCCCGATCATGGCGTGCTTGGACGCGGTGTAGGCGGCGGTGTAGCGGGTCCCGGCCAGGGCCGCGGTCGAGGCGACGAACACCAGTCGGCCGTGGTCGCGGTCGAGCATGCCGGGCAGCAGCGCACGGGTCATCAGGAAGGCCGAGGTGGCGTTGGTGCGCAGGTGGCCCTCCCACAGGTCGAGCCCGGTGCTGCGCAGGGGCGCGGTGGTCGCCGTTCCCGCGTTGTTGACCAGGACCGAGACGGGTCCGAGGGCGTCGGCGGTCGCGGAGACGGCGTCCTCGTCGGTCACGTCGCACACGCGGGCGCGGACGTCGAGCCCGTGCGCGCGGCTCTCCCGCTCCAGGGCGGCGAGCCGCCCGGAGTCCCGGCCGAGGGCGACCACCTCGAACCCCTCGGCGGCGAGCGCGCACACGACCGCCCGTCCGATGCCGCCCGCTCCACCGGTGACCACGACACGCCGCACGGAGTCAGCCATGCGTGGACTGTATCACCCAACTTTGACCGTCGTCAGTAGGACGATATACAGCCATGTTTCGGCACGAAGCACCCCGAAACCACCCCCGTGCACGGGGAAGCGGCGCCGACGGACGTCGACGCCGCTGGGAGGTCCGGGTCGCACCCGGTCGGGCCACGCCCTCCTAGAAGGCGGGACCGGCGGCCATGGCCTCGTCGATGGTCTCGGCGCGGGCCTCCTCGACCTCCTCGACCAGCTCCTCCTCGTGGGCCTCGAACTCCTCGGCCACGGCGGCGGAGAAGGAGCGCAGCGCGACCTGCTCGGTCAGGACGTCACCGCGGACGCGGTTGTTGTCGCCGACCTGGGCCGTGGGCTGGTTGCCGGAGGTGCTCAGGTCGCCGCCGACGATGTTGTTGTCGACGTACACGCCGCCCGTCACGCCGGTGACGGTGAGGTCGCCGTCGACGTAGTTGAGCGACTCGCAGAAGCCCTCCTGCTCGCCCGCGCCCACCGCGACCGGACCGCCGCCGCCGGAGTAGGTGGCCGCGCCCAGCACCTCGCTGTCGCACAGGATGCCGCCGCCGGCGGAGTCGGTGACGGACAGGTCACCGCGCACGGCCGAGTCGAAGATGTCGACGTACTCGACACCCTCGGCGGTGACCGCCCCGCCGACCCGCGAGCCGCTGACGTAGAGCTCGCCGATCTCGGTGCTCAGGCCCGCGACCGAGGAGTCCACGACGAAGACGAAGCCGTCGGTGCTCCCGCCCTCGGTCGGGACCGCGCTCACGCCGGCGCCGCCCGAGGTCTCCTCCAGGTGGGTGCCGAAGGAGCCGTTGTTGACGACGCTGTCGCCCAGGGCGGTGCCGGAGGCGTCGAAGTACCCGTTGCCCTGGACGGTCACCTCGCCCTCGATCTCGCCGCCGATGATGTGCAGGTTGGCGTTCTCCCGGACGGTGACGTCGCCCTGGATGACCGTGCCGTCCAGGTAGCAGCTCTCACCCTCGGGCACCGCCAGGTCGGTCGGCAGGGTGATCGCGCCGCCGTGACCCGAGCAGAGGGTGACCAGGTCGGCCTGCGCGGGGGTGGCGACCAGCGCGACCCCGCCGACGGCGAGGGAGGCGGTGGCGAGCGCGGCGGCCTTGCTCGGAAGCTTCATTCGGGGGTGTTCCTTTCGTCTGTGACCGTGGGGGCGGCACTCCGGAGTACTGGTGTGGGCGGAGCGCCGGGACACACCCAGCGAACGTATCGATCCCTAGTCGCTTTGGGAATACTTCTGAGGCGAATAATCGCGTTTGTCTAGGTTGCGGCTGGGAAAACCGTACGAAGACCAAGAGTTCACAGCGCCCTCGTGTGACGTATGTGGCGCGTGGTGCATTTGCGACGTTTACCCTCTTCAGACACACACCGGGGGCCGCCCGTCGTACCGGCGGCCCCCATGCGCGAACGTCCGACGATTCCTACTTCAGATGTCCGTCCCCGGTCACCACGTACTTGGTCGACGTCATCTCCGTGAGGCCCATCGGACCCCTGGCGTGCAGCTTCTGGGTGGAGATACCGATCTCCGCGCCGAAACCGAACTCGCCTCCGTCGGTGAAACGCGTGGAGGCGTTCACCATCACCGCGGCCGAGTCGACGCGGGACACGAAGTACCGGGAGGCGGCCAGGGAGTCGGTGACGATGGCCTCCGTGTGCTGGGTGGAGTACCGGCGGATGTGCGCGAGCGCGTCGTCGATCGTCGGGACCACCCGCACCGCCAGGTCCATCGACAGGTACTCCGTGGCCCAGTCCTCCTCCGTGGCCTCGACCACGGTGGCGGACGTCCCGCTCTCCTCGGCGACCGCGAGCACGCGGGGGTCGCCGTGCACCGTGACGCCGGCCTCGGCGAGGGAGTCCAGCACGCGCGGCAGGTACGCGTCGGCGACCGCCTCGTGCACCAGCAGCGTCTCGGCCGAGTTGCACACCGAGCAGCGCTGCGCCTTGGCGTTGGTGGCGATGGCGACCGCCTTGTCGAGGTCGGCCGTCGCGTCCACGTACACGTGGCACAGCCCCTCGCCGGTCTCGATGACCGGGACCGTGGAGTCGCGCACGACCGCCTGGATGAGCGAGCGGCCGCCGCGCGGGATCAGCACGTCGACCAGTCCGCGCGCCCGCATGAGCGCGGTGGAGGACTCGCGGGTGCGGCCGGGCACCAGCTGGACCGCGTCGACCGGGACGCCGGTCCCCGCCAGGGCGTCGCGCAGCACCGCGACGATGGCGGTGTTGGAGGCGTAGGCGGAGGAGGAGCCGCGCAGCAGGGCGGCGTTACCGCTCTTCAGGCAGAGGGCGGCGGCGTCGACCGTGACGTTGGGCCGTCCCTCGTAGATGATCCCGATGACACCGAGCGGCACACGGATCTGGCGCAGGTCCAGCCCGTTGGGCAACACCCCGCCGCGCACCGACTCGCCGACCGGGTCGGGCAGCTCGACGATGTGGCGCACGGCGTCGGCGACGGCCTCGATCCGCTGGGGCGTCAACGTGAGGCGGTCGATCATGGCCGGGGAGATCCCCTCGGCGCGGGCGCGCTCCACGTCCTCGGCGTTGGCGGAGGTGATCTCGTCGGCGCGCTTGACGAGAGCGTCGGCGACGGCGAGGAGTGCGGCGTCCTTGACGGCCCGGCTGAGCGGGGCGAGGTCGACCGCCGCGTCCCTGGCGCGTTCGGCTACCGCGTGGACCTCGCGCTCGATGTCACTCATGGGTGTTCTCTCTCGTGCTCGGGAGGCAGCCCCGGCGCTCCGGTCACCGTGGGCGGGACCGGCGCCGGGGTTGTTGGTCTCCAGGGTATATGCGCCGCGTCACCCGCCCCCGCGACGCCACACGTCGGCGCGCGCCCGCCTCATCTTCCGTTCGAAGTGACGACCGCGGGTGATTCCATTTCTGCCGTGTTACCTGCTGGGTATTGAAAGACCATGTGACTAACCTCACAGACCCAACAATGATCTTGAACCGTTCCGGGGACCACCTCCGACAAGAAGGGATAACTATACGCATTCGCATGGTCACGAAGAAAGAGACTTCCTTCTGGGCGCTTGTCGCACGAACCTGCTTTACTGTGCGTGTGACACCGACCCCACCCCCCGTCGGCCACCGCAGGAAGCTTCCGGGAGTATTCCCGGCGGTTCTAGTTCATTAACGGCACCGCAACCACTCCGGGCGGCCGAAGGCGGCCACCTGGGAATAGCCAGGAATGCGAGTACGCGAATGACAATTACTTCCGGGGCAGAGGAATCACGTTATGAGACCCGGTCTCTGTCCAATGCCTTGGCCAGGCTCTCCAAAATCCCGGTGGTCCGTGACAAGTACAGCCGCTACGCGAGCCACGGGCGTCCGCCGAGCCTGGCGGACCTGCCCACGCTCACCCGGGACGAGCTGGGCGAGGCGACCGACGCCCTGATGCGCGACGCCCCGACGGCACTGAACCGCGCCTCCCTGCACATCATGGGCGGGACCACCTCCACCATGCGGATGGGGGCGCTTCCCGCCGACCTGTACCTGGACGAGATCGCGCCGCACGTCAACCCGTTCGAGCCCGGCGACCTGCTCGCCAGCCTGAGCACGCCCTTCCACATGCGCGCCTCGCACGACCTGCACACCGCCCTGGCCACGCGGGCCGGGGTCCCGACGCTGTCCATGGACGCTCCCACCGACAAGTTGATGGGGCCCTACCTCGACCTGTTCGAGCAGCAGGGCGTGACGGCCCTGGCCACCACGCTGGACACGGTCCGGCGGCTGCTGCGGTTCTGCGCCGCCGCCGGCCGCGACCTGACCTTCCTGCGCAAGGTGGTCTGGAGCGGTCCGGCCATGGACGCCGACACCCGCGCGCTGATCCGCGCCCAGTTCCCCCACCTGCGCACCTGGGCGCTCTTCGGTTCGGCCGAGACCTGGATCATCGGGCACAGCGGCCCCTCGTGCTCCGACGACACCCTCCACCTGCTGCCGCACCAGTACACGGAGATCGCCGACGGCCGGATGCTCGTCACCGTCACGCACGAGAAGGCGGTCATCCCCCTGCTCCGGTACGACACGGGCATCTCCGCGGAGTGGGCGCACTGCGAGTGCGGCCTGCCCGGTCCCGCGATCCGGACGCACAGCCGTATCGACGCGCCCCTGGGTCCGCTCACCCGCCTGGTCTCCCCCACCGACCTGGTCGCGCTCGCGCACCAGCTGGACTCGGTGGACGAGGCCCAGGTCGTGGTGGTGGACCCGCACACGGAGGACGAGCGACTGCACCTGCGGATCCGACTGATGCCGGGGGTCGAGGCGGACCTCTACACCAGCGAGTGGATCCGCCACCACGTGGTGTCCGGGTGTCTGGCGCTGTCCGAGATCACCGACGAGACCCCGGAGGTGTTCGAGGTCGTCCTCGCCCAGCGGCTGCTGTGCACGCGCCCGGACGGCAGCGCGCCGCCGGTCGTAGTCAGGGAGGGACAGAGATGTGTGGCCCCATCGACACCTGCATTTAATCAGTACTCTTATGGTAGGTTGATCACGTAGATTCAGGAGGGCGGACCCTGGGCCGTCCGCCCCGCCCGCCGTGACCCCACGGGCCTCACCGCGGTCTCCTGAGTCGTGTCGTCAGATCCCCGACCACAGGAGTGCGTATGCGGACCGCACCGCTTACCTCCAGCGGCCCCACCGTGTCCGTCCAGGGACTCGGCTGCATGGGCATGAGTGAGTTCTACGGACCTGGTGACGACGCGGAGTCCGTCGCGACCCTGCACCACGCCCTCGACATCGGCGTCAGCTTCCTCGACACGGCCGACATGTACGGCCACGGCGCCAACGAGGAGCTCGTGGGCAAGGTCGTGCGGGAGCGGCGGGACGAGGTCGTCCTCGCCACCAAGTTCGCCATCGTCCGTGACCAGGAGACCGGGGAGCGCACGCACCGCGGCGACCCCGAGTACGTCCGTTCCGCCTGCGACGCCAGCCTCGCCCGCCTCGGCATCGACACGATCGACCTGTACTACATGCACCGGCGCGACCCCTCCGTTCCGATCGAGGAGACCGTCGGGGCGATGGCGGAGCTGGTGGCCGCGGGCAAGGTCCGCCACCTGGGGCTGTCCGAGGTGGGCGCCGAGGAGATCCGCGCCGCCCAGGCCGTCCACCCCATCACGGCCGTGCAGACCGAGTACTCCCTGTGGACCAGGCACGTGGAGGACGAGGGGATCCTGGCCGCCTGCCGCGAGCTCGGGATCGGGTTCGTCCCCTACTCCCCGCTCGGGCGGGGCTTCCTCACCGGCGCCTACACCACGCGCGAGGGGCTGGCCGAGGACGACTTCCGCCGCCGCAACCCCCGCTTCTCCGAGGAGAACACGGCGCGCAACCGGGAGCTGCTCGCCACCGTCCAGCGCGTGGCCGACGCCCACGACGCCACCCTCGGACAGGTCGCGCTCGCCTGGGTCCACGCCCAGGCCTCGACGTGGGGACTCCCCGTCGTGCCCATCCCGGGCACCAAGCGGCGCGACCGCCTGGACGAGAACGCGAAGGCCACCGAACTGGCCCTCACCCCGGACGACCTGGACGCACTCGACCCCATCGCCGCCACCACAGCGGGCGCGCGGTACTGAGCCCTCCCTCCCGGGGCGGGCGGGTGTGCACCCGCCCGTCCCGGGTACCGCCCCGGTGCCGGTTCCGGAAGGGACCGACGAGCACGGAGGGACAATCGCCCTGATATACGATTCGCAGATGACCCAGCTTCCCATGGACCAGCGGATCGGTCATCACCTCAAACGCGCCGAGCAGGAGCTGATCGCGGCCAAGCACGCGGTGCTGCGTCAGTTCAACCTGTCCGTTCCGCAGTACACGGTCCTCCTCGTGCTGTCGGAGGAACCCGGGCTGTCGGGTGCGATCCTGGCCCGACGGTGCCTGGTGACCCCGCAGACGATGTCCTCCGTCCTCGCGACGCTGAGCAGGCGGGAGCTCATCGAGCGCAAACCCCACCCGCTGCACTCGCACATCCTGGAGACCCGGCTGTCCGAGACGGGCCACGCGTTGCTCAAGCGGGCCGACGAGGCCGCGGTCCGGGTCGAGGCACGGCTGAGCCACGCCTTCACCAAGGCCGAGGAGGAGGAGTTCGTGCGCTACCTGGCCCGGTGCGCCGAGGCCTCCGCCGAGGCCCGCACCGAACTGGTGGACCTGAACGAGGATTGACATCCTCTCCCGGCTGAAGTCAGGAGAATCCGACGTCCTGTGTCTACAGGTCGTCGGTGGTTGACGCTTCCTCGCCCGGGTACCCCCGAAGGCTCCACGTCCTGGCACCCACAATGTCCTGGGGCGCGTTCCTCTTCGTCTCGAACCCATGCTGGTCCGGTGCGAGGAGATCATGTCGCAGGTGTGTGACGGTTTCGATGCGGAGTTGAGGCAGTTCAACGGTGAACGCGACCACGTACACCTGCTGGTGCACTATCCGCCGAAGGTGTCCGTCTCCAGGTTGGTCAACAGTCTCAAGGGCGTCTCGTCCCGTTACCTGCGTGCCGAGTTCACCGGTCAGGTGAACCGCGACATCATGCACGGACGGTTCTGGTCCGGCTCCTACTTCGCCGGGTCGGTGGGCGGAGCACCGCTGGCCATCGTTGAGCGGTACATCGAGGCGCAGGGACGCCCCGGTCCGCAGCCCGAAGGACGGTGGGGCGATTCACCACCCGCCTGAAGGCGGGCACACTCTCGCCAAGAAGCCCAGTAGACCCGGGCCCCGCGCGCGCACGGGGTCCGGGCCGATTCCTCGCTCGTGGTCTCCGTCAGGTCCGGGGGCGCTCCGGAGCGGTCCGCCAGGATCCGGCGGGCTCCCCCGGACGCGGCACCGACACGGTGAGCCGCGCCCGCTGGCGCTGTCGTGCCCGGATGGTCGTGCGCAGCGCCGCGGACAGGGCCCGCACCTCGTCCGGGGCCGGACGTCCCCGTATGACGTCCAGGATCAGGCTGTTCTCGGCCACCAGGTTCTCCTCGGTCGTCGTCTCGCTCACGCGGGACCATCCCTCTCGACGAAGGTGTCCTTGTCGAAAAGGAGATCGATGCGTTCGCGAACGGTGAGCTTGCCCTTGTCGTGCTGGCGCCGGGTGGCGCGCTCGTCGCCCTCGCGGACCCGCTCGTGCGGCCCCCGCGGTTCGCTCACACGCTGGCGAGCGTCCCCGGTGACCGCCATCAGACGGTCACCGGTGTCGGGACGGAGACCGCGACGACCTCCTCCACCAGCGGGCGCAGCACGGGGACCGGGCTCCACCGCACGAGTGCGAGGCCGACGCTCATCCCGCCGCCGAACCCGGCGAGCAGGACGAGGTCGTCGCGCTGGAGCAGGCCCGAGCGGTGGACGGTGTCCAGGGCGACCGGGATCGACCCCGATCCGGTGTTGCCCTGGCTCTCCACGGTCAGGTGCAGGTGGGCCCGCTCCAGGCCCAGGGACGGCCAGATGTCGTTGAGCATCGCGCCGTTGGCCTGGTGCGGGACGAAGTGGCGGATCTCGTCACTGTCCACACCCATGCCGTCGAGCATCTGGTGGATGACCTCGGGCAGGCGCCGGGTGACGTACTCGCGCACGCCCCGGCCCTCCATCTGGAAGAAGTGGTCGCGGCCGGCGAGCGTGGCGGCGGAGGCGGGCAGGCGGGACCCGCCCGCCGGAACGCGGATCAGCTCGTGGTGGTCCCCGTCGGTGAGCAGCCGGGTGCCCAGGACCCCGTCGCGGTCGCGGGCGGGGCCCAGCACGACGGCGCCGGCGCCGTCACCGAACAGGGTGGCGGTCTTGCGGTCGCTGTAGTCCAGGATGCGGGAGTAGATGTCACCCCCGATGACCAGGGCGTAGGCGTCGCCCTGGGGGCGCAGCAGGTGTTCGGCCACGGACAGGGCGTAGACGAACCCGCTGCACACGGAGTTCACGTCGAAGGCGGCCGCCCGCTCGGCGCCGAGCAGGTGCTGGGTGATGCTGGCCGTCGCCGGCTGCGGGTGGTCCGGCGTGGACGTGGCGACGATGATGTAGCTGAGCCGCTCCGCCGGGACGCCCGCCTGGGCCAGTGCCCGGCGGCCCGCCTCGGCGGCGAGGTCGGAGGTGGCCTCGCCGGGAGCGGCGCGCCTGCGCTCACGGATCCCCGTCTTGCGGCGGATCCACTCGTCGGTCACACCGGTCGTGCGTCCGATCTCGTCGTTGCCGACCACTTCGGCCGGCAGGTAGGAGCCCGTTCCAAGGATGGCGATCGTCATCGTGCTGTCTCCTTACGTACTGAACTCTGGAGCGCCGCGTGAGTGGCGGCGCCCGGTCAGACCAGCGCCATGGCGCGGACCGGAGCGCCGAAGCCGCCCTTCAGCCGAGGTACGCCGACCATGAGCGTGGCGCCCGAGTCGGGCACCTGGTCGAGTGCGGCCATGTTCTCCAGGCCGTAGTGGCCCGAGGTCAGGAGGATGTGGTGGGTCTGCGGGTCGGGGTCCGCGCCGATGTCGAGGCTGGGGGTGTCCACGCCCAACCCGACGACGCCGCGCTCGCCGACCAGGAAGTCGGCGGCCTCCGGGGTGAAGCCGGGGAACCGCGCGGCCCCGGTGACCGGGTCGATGTTGAGGAAGTCCTCGGCGCTGCCGACGCGGGCGGCCCAGCCGCTGTCCATCGCGACGAACGCGCGCTCCGGCAGGCGGCCGTGGCGGCGCTCCCAGCGCCGGATGTCGCGGACGGTGACCCCGGTGACGTTGTCCTCGGCGGCACGGTCGGCGATGCGGATCACCGCGAGCGGCGCGACCAGGTCCTCCAGACGGATCTCGTCGACGGTGGGCATCCCGTCCTGCCAGTGGGCGGGCACGTCGATGTGCGTCCCCGAGTGCTCGTTGAAGGTCCACTCCGCGGTGTTGAAGCCGACCTCGTCCTCGAACATCACCTGGACCTGCTCCGGCGCGCGGACGAAGGCCGCGAAGACGGGGAAGTCCTCGTGCAGCTCATGGGTGAGGTCCTTCATCCGGACGCGGCCCCGGGCGATCATCGCGGGAAGGCGGTGGATCGGGTTGTACCGGCCCGTGGGCGCCGCGGCGGCCGACGCCTCGCCCGCGACCAGGCCCGCGCCGGCCACGCCCAGGCCTCCGGCCAGCGCGGCGCGCAGCGCGCCCCGGCGGGAGGTGGCTCCGCCGGACCGGACGGGCTCGCCGGGAGCCTCCGGGCCGGGGCGGGAGGAGGCACGGGGGCTCCCGGGGCGCGTGGCGCTCCGGACGACGCGCCCTCGCTGGACGGGGCGCTCGCCGGTCGTGACGGTGTCGGTCGCCGTGGAGGCGGCGGTGGTGTCGCCCGTGGCGGGGGCGGGGTGGTGCGAGCAGACATGCTGGCCCTCACCGCGGATGGCTGCCATGACCATGGCGGGTGAACACATGGTGGATCTCCTCTGGGGGATGCGGGGGATGCGGGTGGTGATGGATGGGGCCGCCCGCGGGCCGGGGCGGGCGGCCCCTCAGCCCGCGACGGCCGTGGCGGCCGCCGCGGGAGCCGAGGCGTCCCTGATCCGCTCCCAGCCGTGCCGGTCGGCGTGTTCGCCGAGCGCCGCGTCGTCGCCGACGACCACCGGGTGGCCGACCGCCGACAGGAGGGACAGGTCGCTGGAGTGGTCGCCGTAGGCGGTGCAGTCGGCGAGCGGGACGCCGCGCACGGCGGCGGCCGCGCGCGCGGCCGTGCCCTTGGTCGCGCCGATCATCGGGACCACGACCTCGCCCGTGGTCCGCCCGTCGCGCTCGACGGGGCGGGTGCCCAGGGCCCAGTTCGCGCCGACGGCCTCGGCGATCGGCTCCAGGCAGGCGAAGAAGGAGCCCGACAGCAGGACGACGAGGTCGCCCCGGTCGCGGTGGCGGCGCAGCCGCTCCACGACCGGCGGGTGCCAGAACCCGGCCCGGGTCGAGGTGGTCTCGAACCACGCCCGCCCCAGACCGCGCAGGCGGTCGGTGGTCTCCCCGGCCATGAGCCGGTAGTAGGCCCGGTTGACGTCCTGCCGGGGCGCTCCCCGCGCCGCCATCGCGCGCAGGTCGGCCACCGCCCGCTCGTAGGCCGAGGGGTCGTGCCCGTCACTGGCGAACCGGAACTCCAGGAACGAGAACATGCTCTTGGGGCCGATGAGCGTCTCGTCCACGTCGAAGAAGGCGATGGCGGGTGTGCGGGCTCCCGTGCCGTGCACGTCGCCTGGTGCCGTCATGGGTGTTTCTCCTGACTGTGCGGTGGGTGCGTTCCGGCGGGCCGGGGGTCAGGACGGGATGCGGACGAGACCGACGTCCAGGCGGCAGATGGACACGTCCTCCTGGCGCACGTCCACCTCGACGGAGGTCGTCGCGGCGGGGTCCGACGGGTACTCGACCGTGCCGCCCTGGGTGTAGTAGACGTCGCCGTCCCGGGCGTTCTCCCCCGCGGGCAGGACGCGGGCCAGCAGGTCGGTGCGCGGCTCCAGCTCACCGAAGGCGGTGAACGTGGCGGTGATCTCGGCGGCGTAGGCCTTGGCGGGCGAGGTGCCCTGGGCCTCCAGGAGGGCGTTGAGCGCGATCTGCCGGGCGGCCTCGGCCAGGACCATGCCCGGGATGTGGTCCTGGGCGTGGTCGAACATGCTGGGGTGCTCGGGGAGCACGCGCATGGAGGCGGAGGTGACGTCGGCGTCCGTGCGCAGCCCGGCCAGGACGACGTTCTCGTTCCCGGACCGGCCGACCAGGTAGGGAGCGGGGACCTCGCCGGGGACGGTGAACTCGAAGCGCGCGGTGGAGGGCAGCGGGGCGCCGGAGCGGTTGCTGGAGCGCAGACGCTGGTAGCTCTCCGGCGACTTGAAGCGCAGTCCGACGACGGCGGTGCCGACCTCGGCGTCGTCGACGAAGAGGCGGAAGCGGGCGTCGTAGCCGACCACGCGCCCCTCCTTGATCCGCTTGTCCTCGATCGAGGCCAGCATCTTCAGGGCGCTGGGCATCGGGCCGACGACCATCCGGTCCGGGCGGTCGATCACCACGCTCAGGGTGGTGAGCACGAACTTGTGGTCGAAGGGGACCCCGTAGTGGGTGTGGGCGATGGCCAGCCCGGCCTGGCGGCAGGCCTCCAGGAGCAGGACCGGGTCGTGCAGGCGCGGGCGCAGCAGGTGGTCGCCGTAGTAGGCGTGGGACCGGGGCAGCTGCGCCGCCGCCGCGTGGGCGTCGCCGCCCAGCGACCGGGTGTCGGTGACGAAGACCTCGGCCAGGGCCTCCCGGTGGACGACCGTGCGGTCGAGCGTGCGCGCGTAGTCCAGACGGGGGTCGTCGAGCCGCTCCGCCGCCTCGTCGACGGTGAGGAGGTTGTGCGCGGGCATCTGCATGGTGTGTCTCACATTCCTCTTGCTCATGGACCTGGTGGGGCGGGAGGCCTGGGCCACGGGCCTCCTGGGGAGCGGGGAGCAGTGGACGGGCAGGGTCGCGTGGTGGCGCGCCACCGGAAGCGGGGACCGGCGACCCGGACGCTCAGCCTGAACCGCGGCGCCGGGGTTCCACGGCCGGGACGGCGGGGACGTGGGCTTCCGGGCTTGAGGGGACGGTGGACGGACGGGCGATGGCGGCGGCGCCGCACGCCCGGATCCGGAGTGCCGGCCCGCGCTGGGCGTCCGGCCGCGCCGTGATCGGAGTCACCGTTCCTCACCTCTGCATCGAATTCTTATAACCATCTAGCCACGGAGGAGCATAAGGTATCTTATTATCATCGTCAATCTTATAGATGTCCGAGGCGGGCGACCCGCCGCCCGCCCGGACGCCACCACCGACACCGGATCGATCGGAGCTCGCCGAGATGCCGTTGACCAGTGAGGACACCACGTCCGACCGCACACCCCGAACCCCGGTAGAACCCGCGGACGTCCTGGTGGTCGGCGCCGGGCCCGTGGGACTGACCGCCGCCTGCGAACTCATCCGACGGGGGGTCAGCGTCCGGCTCATCGACCGGGCGGAGCAGGCCTCCCCCTTCCCCAAGGCCCTGCTGCTGTGGCCGCGCACGCTCGACATGCTGGACGACATGGGAGCCCTCGGCGCCACCAGGGAGGCCGGGATCGACATCACCAGGTTCCGCTACTTCTCCTCGCGGGAACCGCTGACCACGTTCACCTTCCCCGACCACCTCACCCCGCTGTGCCTGCCGCAGAACGAGACCGAGCGCGTGCTCACCGACCGGCTGCACGAGCTGGGCGGGCACATCGAGCGAGGCGTGCGCCTCCTGGCCTTCGACGGGCTCGACTTCTCGGGCGACATCACCAACACCGACGGGGTCACCGCCATCCTGGAGCACCGCGACGGCACGGTGGAGCGCTACCGCACGCCCTTCGTCATCGGCTCCGACGGGGCGGGCAGCGCGGTCCGGGCCCAGATCGGCACCGGGTTCAGCGGGAGCACCTACGAGTCGGCCTTCGCCCTGGTCGACTGCCGCATCGAGGGCGACCTGCCCACCGACGAGGCGCTCTACTACCAGTCACCGCAGGGGGCGCTCGTCATCGTCGCCCTTCCGGACGGGGTGTTCCGGTTCTTCAGCAGCCTGCCTCCGGGCGAGAAGGTGAGCGTGGAGCTGCTCCAGCGGATCGCCGACGAACAGGGCCCCGGCGGCGTGCGCCTCGTCGACCCCGTGTGGGAGTCGGTCTTCCGCGTCCACCGCAGACACGCCGACGACTTCCAGCGCGGCCGCGTCTTCCTCGCCGGGGACGCCGCCCACGTGCACAGCCCGGCGGGCGGACAGGGTCTCAACACCGGGATGCAGGACGCGCAGAACCTCGCCTGGAAGCTGGCCGCCGTGCTCGACGGGCGTGCGGAGCCGTCGCTGCTGTACACCTACCAGCACGAACGCCAGGACGTGGCGCGCCAGGTCGTGCGCGACACCGACATCCAGACCCGGGGGTGGATGCTCAAGCACCCGCTCCAGACCGCCGCCAGGGACGCCGCCTTCCGCACCCTGGAGCCGGTGATGGACCGCCACTACCTGCCGGTGATGGCCGGGTACCGGTTCCGCTACACCCCGACCCGCAGCACGCAGGAACCGGCCTGGCCCTCCTCCTGCCTCATCACCCAGCGGCGGCCCGGCGCGGTCCGCGTCGGGCACGCCCTGCCGCGCGGTCTGGCCGTCCGGCTCGGCGTCGGCGGCCCCGAGGAGGAGGGGCGGGCCGCCACCCCGCCCGGGTGGACGGTCGCCGTCGTGCCCGGCGCCCCCGAGGTGCGGGACGACCTGACCAGGGCCGTCGCCGACCGGCCCGACGTCGCCGTGCGGGCGCTGGCGGCGGACGAGGCCGAGGCGCACCGGCTGTGCCCGGCGCCCGGATACCACCTGATCCGCCCCGACGGCTACGTGGCCGCGCACGGGCACGGCGCGGACCGGATCCGGCTGCGCGCCGAGCTCACCGCCCACCTGGGCGCACCGGCGCGGGAGCCCGTGGTCGCGAGCTGACCGGGGCGCACCCGCCCTGGCACGGGGCGCCCGGTCGGCCGGGGACGGCGCGACCGGGCACCCCTCGCCGAACGGAACTGCCCGGTCGAGAAGTCGGTGGAGCCGACGCTCGGGGTCAGCTCCAGCCGTAGCGGCTCCGCAGCACGTCCGCGATCAGTCGGAACCGTTCCTCGTCCAGGACGGCGGCCTCCCGGCGGATGTCGTCCTCGTCGAACTCGAAGAGGCGGTCCACCCGGATGTGGGAGTCCCGGCCCTCACGGTCCCAGGGGCCGGTGCCGATGGGCAGCCAGTCCTGGGCCTCCCAGGCGTCGGGACTCTGGGAGGAGAGCATGAGGCCGTGCAGGCGCCCGTCCTTGCGCCCGACGACGAGCATGGGCCGGTCCTTGCCCTGCTCGGGGTCCTCCTCGTAGGGGACCCACGTCCACACGATCTCTCCCGCGTCGGCGAGGCCGTCGCGTTCGGGGGCGTAGACGATCCTGGTGGCGTTGCGTTCGATGGGGATCTCGCGGACGCGGCCCCGCTGGGGGTGCGGGGCGCGCCCGCGCGTGCTGTGTTCGCTCACGCACCGCATCCTAGGCCGTCAGCGCATTCCCCGCAGGGCGGCGGTGATCCGGCGGCGGGCCCGGCGCCCCTCCGGGGTGGGGGTCAGGGGGTGGACGTGGATCGCCCCGACCGCCTCGTCGAGCCGTACGCGCGTCCCGGCCGCGAGCAGCGCGTCGTGCAGCCGCAGGACGTCGCCGTGGAACAGGTCGCGGGTGCCGATGTACAGGTCGGTCGGCGGCAGCCCGGCCATCGGGCCGTTGACCGGGCTGATCCGCGGGTGGTCCAGGTCGTCCCCGCCCGCCCAGGCCCGCGCCGACTCCAGCAGGGCGACGGGGCTGAGCATGGGGTCGACCGCCGCCACCGCGGGGATGGACGGGTGGGTCAGGGTGGCGTCGACCCACGGCGAGACGAGCACCAGCCGGGCGGGGAGGGGCAGGCCGGTCTCGGGGAGCGACTGGGCGAGGGCGAGCGCCAGCCCGGCCCCGGCGGAGTCGCCCGCGAACCCGATCCGCTCCGGCGCCAGGTCGTCGAGCAGCCTCCGGTGGACCTCGGTGAGGAACGGGAACGCCGCCCGGTGCGTGTGCCGGGGCGCCAGCCCGTAGACCGGGACCTCCACCCGGCAGCCCGCGTCGGCGATCCGCGAGACCAGCGCCCAGTGCGCGGGGCCGATCTCGCCGACGTAGGAGCCGCCGTGCAGGTACACCACGGCTCGCTCGGGGTCGGCGGCCCTCCGTGGGCGGACGGTGTACACGGGGAACCCGCCGACCTCCCCCCGGGTGACCCCGTGCCGGCGGACGACCCACCCGGGCGGCGCCGGGTCGGCCTTGGCCCGCGCGATCCGCCTCCGGGCGCCCTCGACGGTCTCGACCGGACGCCTGCGGGTCGGTCGGAGGACGCCCGCGAGCACGCGGACGGCCAGACTCGCCATGTCGCCTCCCTCTCCGTGGGCGGGTATGACCCCGGGGAACCCTCGCACGGATCCCCCGGCAGCGGGTCAGCAGGTCTCGAAGAGGTACCCGGGCTCGTCGGGGGCGACCAGGTCGCGGTCGCGCAGGATCGTGTCGGCGGGGGTGTCCGGGTCGGCGCACGCCTCCTCGAAGGGGACCTCCAGCGTGTCCGGGTACTCGACGGCGAGGACGGCGTCGCCGTACACGTCCGTGTAGGCGGCGCACTCGTCGTAGGCCACGCACTCCTCGGCGACGGCCAGGTCGAACCCGGCCTCCTCGCGTGCCCGCCCCGCGAGTTCGGCGGCGTTCTTCTGCGCGACGGCCATGCCGTGGGCGTGCGCCTCGTCGGCGAGGTCGGCGGCGAGCGCGAGGGCGTCGTCGGCGGTGAGCGCGCCGTCGGAGCGGGTGTGGGAGTCCAGGTTGTCGAACTCCACCGCGTCGAAGCCCCGCTCCGCGCAGTCCTCGACGGTCGCGCCGACGATCCCGGCGATCCGCGCCCTCCGCTCCCCGGTGGACACGTCCAGCAGGATCTCGTCCGGCCAGTCGGGGTCGACGACGAACTCGCCGTCCTCGTCGCTCAGCAGCAGGTCCGGGTGCTCGGACACCCACGTGTCCCGCTCCTGCGGCTGGGTCTGGAACCCGTTGACGTAACAGACCGAGTACAGGTCCGGGGCAGGCTCGGCGGTGGCGTCGCGCACCACGGCCACCACGCCGGAGGGCGGCTCGTAGGCGCCGCCGAGCTGGTAGTCGAAGACTCCCGCGGGCGGCGGCTCCGCCCCGTCGGACTCACCCGCCGCGCACCCGGCGCCCAGGACGGCCACGACGACGGCGGATCCCAGGGCCCGGCCGCCGTGCCGCGTCACAGCACCACGAGGTCGTCGCGATGCACCAGCTCCCGCTCGTAGGAGGGGCCCATCTCCCGAGCCAACCACCGTGTCGACCTGCCCATCATGTCGGGAACCTCGGACGCGTCGTAGTTGACCAGTCCGCGCGCGACCACGGTACCGCGCTCGTCGCGCAGGTCGACCGGGTCCCCGGCGCTGAAGTCGCCGGTCACGCGGACCACTCCGGCGGGCAGCAGCGAGGCCTTCTCGCTCACGACCGCCACGACCGCGCCGGGGTCCAGGACCAGGCTTCCCCGACCGGCGGTCGCGTGGGCCAGCCACAGCTGACGGGTCGAGGGGCGGCGACCCCGCGTCGGGGCGAAGAGCGTGCCCACCCGCTCCCCCGCCAGGGCGGCGCGCGCGTTGGCGGCCGAGGTCAGCACCGTCTGCACCCCCGCTTCGGTGGCGATCCGGGCCGACTCGACCTTGGTCACCATGCCGCCGGTGCCCACGCCCCGCTTGCCGCTGCTGCCGATGTCGACGCCGTCCAGGTCCTCGGGACCGCGCACGAGATCCACCACGGAGGTGGACGGGTCGGAGGGGTTGCCGTCGTACAGGGCGTCCACGTCGGAGAGCAGGACGAGCGCGTCGGCGCGCATGAGGTGGGCGACCAGGGCGGCCAGGCGGTCGTTGTCGCCGAACCGGATCTCGTGGGTGGCCACGGTGTCGTTCTCGTTGACGATCGGCACCGCCCCGATGTCCAGTAGACGGCGCAGTGTGCGCTGCGCGTTGCGGTGCTGCACCCGCCGCATCATGTCCTCCACCGTGAGCAGGACCTGGGCGGCGTTCAGGCCGTGCCCGGCCAGCTCGGCGGTGTAGGACGCCAGCAGCAGGCCCTGACCGACGCTGGCGGCGGCCTGCTGGGAGGCCAGATCGCGCGGGCGCCGGGTCAGGCCGAGCGGGGTCATCCCGGCGGCGACGGCGCCGGAGGAGACCAGGATGACCTCCTGCCCGAGCGCGCGTCGGGCCGCCAGGACCTCGACGAGGTCGCGGATGCGGCCGGAGTCGATCCGGCCCTCGGGGGTCGTCAGCGACGACGACCCCACCTTGACCACGACCCGCCGCGCGGTCGCCACCGCCTTGCGGCCCGTGGCCTCCAGTTCGTCGATGTGTTCGGTTCCCAAGGTGTCCACCGGGGGCTCTCCATCCGTGGCACGGCTCCAGGTTCGGTCGCCGTGCGCGTACCTGAGTGTGGTCCGGCTGGTGTGGAACGGTGTCCCCGCGCGGGTCAGCCCAGCCGGGCGTCGGTGCCGCGCGGGCCGGACGGGACGACCTCGGCGTCGGTCGACGGGTCCCAGTCGAAGACCACGGAGTCCTCCTCGGTGCCGATGTGCACCTCGGCGCCCTCGGTGGCGCCGGCCTTGGCCAGTTCCTCCTCGATGCCGAGGCGGTTGAGCCGCTCGGCGAGGTAGCCGACGGCCTCGTCGTTGGCGAAGTCGGTCTGGCGGACCCAGCGCGCGGGCTTGTCGCCGCGCACGCGGAAGGCGTTGCCGCCCAGCGGGACGACCTCGAACGGGGTCTCGCCGATCATCTTGGGCCGGATCACGACGCGGGTGGGCTCGACGGGCGGGGCGGCGGCGCGCGCGGCGGCCACCTGCTCCCCCAGGGCGAAGGACAGTCCGCGCAGGCCCTCGCGAGAGGCGGCGGAGACCTCCAGGACGCGGTACCCGCGCTCGACCAGCATCGGGGTGACCAGCTCGGCGAGTTCGCGGGCCTCGGGCACGTCCACCTTGTTCAACGCGACGATGCGCGGACGGTCGGACAGGTCGACGCCGGCGCGCTCACCGTAGGCGGACAGCTCCGCCTCCAGCGCCTCCAGGTCGCTGAGCGGGTCGCGGCCGGGCTCGTAGGTGGCGCAGTCGAGCACGTGCAGCAGCGTGGAGCAGCGCTCGATGTGGCGCAGGAACTCCAGGCCCAGGCCCTTGCCGTCGCTCGCGCCGGGGATGAGGCCGGGCACGTCGGCGATCACGTACTGGACGGCGCCCGCCTCGACCACGCCGAGGTTGGGGATGAGGGTGGTGAAGGGGTAGTCGGCGATCTTGGGCCGGGCCGCGGACAGCGCGGCGATCAGCGACGACTTGCCCGCGCTGGGGAAGCCCACCAGGCCGACGTCGGCGATGGTCTTCATCTCCAGGCGCACGTCGAAGGCCTCGCCCTCCTCGCCCTTGAGGGCGAAGCCGGGCGCCTTGCGCTTCTTGTTGGCCAGGGCGGCGTTGCCGAGTCCCCCGCTGCCGCCCTTGGCCAGGACCAGACGGGTCCCGTGGCCGACCAGGTCGGCGATGACCTCGCCGTCCGTCCGGGTGACCACGGTGCCGTCGGGAACCGTGAGCACGAGGTCCCCGCCGTTGGCCCCGGCGCGGTGACCGCCCTGCCCGGGGGTGCCGTTCTGGGCGGTGCGGTGGGGGCGGCGCTGGTAGTCCAGCAGCGTGGCGGTCTGGGCGTCGACCTCCAGGACGACGTCACCGCCGCGGCCTCCGTTGCCGCCGTCCGGTCCGCCCAGCGGCTTGAACTTCTCACGGTGCACGGAGGCACAGCCATGCCCGCCGTTCCCGGCCTTGACGTGCAAGACCGCCTCGTCGACGAAGTCAGGCATAGCTCTCCCCGTTACTCGTGCGGGCCCACCCCAGGAGGGTCACCGCGAACCACACGCGTCAACCAGTGACAACGCGAGGGGCGGGCCAGTGTTCCCTGGCCCGCCCCGAAAACCCCAACGTCCGCGCGACCTACTCGGCGGCGGCGGGGACGATGTTCACGGCCTTGCGGCCGCGGTAGTTGCCGAACTTGACCTCGCCGGCGACCAGGGCGAACAGGGTGTCGTCGCCGCCGCGGCCGACGTTCTCGCCCGGGTGGAACTTGGTGCCGCGCTGGCGGATCAGGATCTCGCCGGCCGAAACGGTCTGACCGCCGAAGCGCTTGACACCAAGCCGCTTGGCGTTGGAGTCGCGACCGTTACGGCTGGACGAAGCGCCCTTCTTGTGTGCCATCTCTCCAGGCCTCCTACTTCGCCGCGATGCCGGTGACGCGCACCTGGGTGTGCTTCTGGCGGTGACCCATGCGCTTCTTGTAACCGGTCTTGTTCTTGTACTTCAGGATGTTGATCTTGGGACCAGCGGTCTCACCGAGAACCTCGGCGGTGACCGTGTACCCGCTCAGCTTGTCGGCCTCGCTGATGACGTCGTCACCGTCGACGACAAGGATGGGCTGCCAGGTCAGGGTGGCGCCGGCCTCCTCGGAGACCCTGTCGATGTTCAGGACGTCATCGACGGACACCTTCTCCTGTCGGCCGCCCGCTCGCACGATCGCGTACACCGGGTAACTCTCTTCCTGCTCGCTCAACGAATAATGCACTCACTGGGACCATTCCCGGGGGAAATCCAGGCCCGCTCGCGCGGGGCCCCCGGGTCAGCCCTGCCTGTGCCAGGCCAGGCTGTGAAGGGGCCGCTCCCACCGAGGTGGGAAGAAGCCTCGTTCCACGATCCACTGATCGCCTGTAGCGGGGCGCGGGGATCTGAGGGAAACAAACCCTGCGTGGAGAGCACTTCGGTGTCCGGGCGCGGGCTCACACGGAGCGCGCCGACGCACCGCCCATCAGATTACCACCGACCCGCCGCGTGGCAGTACACGCGCCGCGTCCGCCCCCCCCCGGGAGCGACCCACGGGGACGGACGCGGCGGGTGGCTAACCGGCCTCCACCGCGGTCGGCGGGGTGGCCGCCGCCTTGGTGCGCCGGGTCCGACGGCGCTTGGGCCGTTCGGCGGTCTCCTCCTCGGCGGCGGGCGCCTCGGCCTCCGGGGCGGCCTCCTCGGCCGGAGCCTCGGCGGCCGCGGCGCGGGCGGTCCGGCGCGTGGTGGCGCGCCGGGTCCGGGTCTTCCTGGCCGGAGCCTCGGACTCCGGCTCGGCGGGCGCCTCGGCCTCGGGCGTCTCGGCCCGCTCCTCGGCCGGAGCCTCGGCGGGCGCCTCCTCGGCGGCGGACGCGGCCTCGGCGGTCGGCTCCTCGGCCGGCTCGGCGGCCTTGCGGGCGCGCGAGGTCCGCTTCCGGGTCCGCTTGGCGGGCTTCTCCGCCGTCTCGGCCGCCTCCTCGGCGACGGGCGCGGGCTCGGCCTCGACGGGTTCGGCCTTCGCGGCCTTCTTCTCCGCCTTCTCCGCCTTCGCCGTCTTCTCCGGCTGCTCGGCCTTCTCCGCGGGCTGTTCCGCCTCGCCCTTGCCCTTCTTCTTCTTGCGACCGCCGTTGCCGCCCTTGCCCTCCACCGGCTCGGTGGACAGCAGCAGACCGCGGCCGCTGCAGTGGTCGCAGGTGTGCGAGAAGGCCTCCAGGAGCCCCTGGCCGACCCGCTTGCGCGTCATCTGCACCAGACCCAGCGAGGTGACCTCGGCCACCTGGTGCTTGGTGCGGTCGCGCGACAGGCATTCCAGCATGCGGCGCAGCACGAGGTCGCGGTTGGACTCCAGCACCATGTCGATGAAGTCGATCACGATGATGCCGCCGATGTCGCGCAACCGGAGCTGGCGGACGATCTCCTCGGCCGCCTCCAGGTTGTTCTTGGTGACGGTCTCCTCGAGGTTGCCGCCCTGACCGGTGAACTTGCCGGTGTTGACGTCGACCACGGTCATCGCCTCGGTGCGGTCGATGATCAGCGACCCGCCGCTGGGCAGCCACACCTTGCGTTCGAGGGCCTTGTTGATCTGCTCGTCGATCCGGTACGCGGCGAAGACGTCGCGGTCCTCGGTCCAGTGCGACAGCCGCTCCGACAGGTTCGGCGCCACGTAGTCCACGTACTCGTGGACGGTGTCCCACGCCTCCTGGCCGGCGACCACCAGGCTGGAGAAGTCCTCGTTGAACACGTCGCGCACGACCCGCACGGTCAGGTCGGGCTCGCTGTTGAGCAGCGACGGGGCGTTCGCCGACTTCGACTTGCGCTTGATGGACTCCCACTGGTTGGCCAGACGCGAGATGTCGCGCTCCAGCTCCTCCTCGCTGGCCCCCTCCGCGGCGGTGCGCACGATCACGCCCGCGCCGGACGGCATGACCTTCTTGAGGATCTGCTTGAGCCGCGCGCGCTCCTTGTCGGGGAGCTTGCGGCTGATCCCGGTCATCGACCCGCCCGGCACGTACACCAGGTAGCGGCCGGGGAGGCTGATCTGGCTGGTCAGCCGGGCGCCCTTGTGCGCGATCGGGTCCTTGGTGACCTGCACCAGGACCGACTGGCCGGACTTGAGGACCGACTCGATGCGCTTGGGCTGCCCGTCCAGGCCGAAGGAGTCCCAGTTGACCTCGCCCGCGTACAGGACGGCGTTGCGGCCCTTGCCGATGTCGACGAAGGCGGCCTCCATGGACGGCAGGACGTTCTGCACCCGGCCCAGGTAGACGTTGCCCACGTAGGAGCGGTGGGTGGACCGGTCGACGTAGTGCTCGACGAGGACGTCGTCCTCCAGCACCGCGATCTGGGTGCGGTCGCCGTTGCGGCGGATCACGAGGTCGCGCTTGACGGACTCGCGGCGGGCCAGGAACTCCGACTCGGTGACGATCGGCGCGCGGCGGCGGCCCTGCTCGCGCCCCTCGCGGCGGCGCTGCTTCTTGGCCTCCAGCCGGGTGGAGCCGCGGACCGCCTGGACCTCGTCCTCGATCGGCTTCTCCGGGCGCGGCTCGCGCACCTTGACCACGGTGTTGGGCGGGTCGTCGGTGGTGGCGGCCTCGCCGGCCGTCCCGGCCCTGCGGCGCCGGCGGCGGCGCCGACGGCTGCCGCGCTCGCCCTCCTCGGCGGGGGCCTGCTCGGGGGCGGCCTCGGCGGCCTCCTCCCTCTCCTCGTCCGCCTCGCGAGCGCGCTCCTCGTCGGCGCGCGACTCGGGCTCGGCGGTCTCGGCGGCGGTCTCCTCGCCGGTGCGCGAGCGGCCCCGGCCCCGGCCGCCGCGGCGGCGGCGACGGCGGCTCGGCCGCTCCTCGGCGGTCGTGTCCTCCGCCTGGACGCCGGTCTCCTCGGCGGTCTCCTCGTCCTCCTCCTCGGCGGCCTCGGCCTCGACCGGCTCGGCGGGCGCGGGAGCGGGTGCGGCCTGCTGGGCGACCGGCGGCTGGAAGAGCATGGCGGGCGACTGGAAGACGGCGGCACCGGAGGCCTCCTCGGTCGCCGCGGGCTCGGGCTCCGCGGGCGGGGAGGCGGGCCGCTCGCTCCGGCCCCCGGCGGCCGGAGCGGGCTCGTCGGCCGACGCGGCGGCCCTGGTGCTCCTGGCCCGCCTGCGCGGCGCCGGGGCCTCCTCGTCGGGGCTGCCGGCCGCGCGCACGGTGCGTCGGCGCGGGGCGGCGCTCACGGAGGTCTTGACCGTTCCCCCCTCGCCGGACCCGGCGAGGGTGGTCCTGGGCTGGGCGGAGGCGGCGGTGTCCTCCGGTTCGGGGGGTGGTCCGGCCGCGCGGCGTGCGCCCTTGGCGGAGCCGGGCGCGGTCACCCGCACCGCGTCGTCCCCCGGAGGGGGCGTCGCCGCCTCGGCGTTGGTTGTTTCAGTTGTACCCGCGGCGCCGTCGGCGCCGTTCGTGGGCTCGTTGTCGAGCATCCGGGCGGTCTCCCGTCAAAGTCCTCGGGCGCGCCGCGACCTCTCGGTCGGCGGCGCGGCTCACGAGAACTGTCGTCGCTGTGTCAGCGCCGGCGGCACCGGGGTGTCGCCGGGGCAAAGTCCTGTGTTCGCGCCCATGGACCCCACCCTGGGGCCGCTCTTGGGCGCCGACGGCCGTGGTGCGTTCTCGCTCCGCTCCAGGTGGTCGTCCGCGAGTCCGGTGCCCACGGTGGTGTGGGCGTCGGGCCGGTCCGCGGTGAGCGGGTCCGCGATCGCACCTGTCGTCTCGTCCAGTGGCCCCTGCGCCAGCCGGGTCATCAACGGTGATGACGGCGGCGCGAGGTCGGCCACGAGTCGCAGGCCGGTCAGCACGTCGTCTGGTCGTACGGCAGGTGTCGTGTGCCGAACGACCATTCGAAGTATGGCATATGTCGCGTGTTGTTCCCCTGGGGCGCGCCCGTCGGGCCCGCCCGCCACGTCGAGTCGGACCACGGCCGGTCGTGCGTCGAACCGGCGTCGGCCCTTCTTCGTCATCCGTTCCACCTCGACACTGTCGGCGGCCAGGAAGGCGCGGGCCGCCGCGGCGGCCGCGTCGGGGTCGACGCCCGCCAGCTCCACCCGCCACGCGGAGGCCTGGAGCCGGTCGGCGAAGCCGGGGCCGCGGGCCTCGACGACCTCGACCACGTCCACGCCCTGGGGCATGGCCGCGTCGATGTCGGCTCTGACCCGCTCGGGGTCGCGTTCCTCCGCCAGGGTGAGTTCGAGGTACTCCGCGTCGCTGGCGACCCCCGTGGGGGCCGCGCCGGTGTAGGAGACCTTCGGATGCGGTGAGAAGCCCTCGGAGAACGCGACCGGTACGTCCGCTCTGCGCAGGGCGCGTTCCAGCGCCCGGGCGACGTCGCGGTGACTGGCGAACCTCATCCGGCCCCGCTTGGCGTAGCGGACGCGGAGCCGTTGACCGGGTCTGGTGGTGGAGGGTGAGGTGGTGCCCTCGGATGCGGGGGGCAGCTCAACTCCTTTCCTCGTGCCCCCGGTGGGGTCGGCGTGCGACCTGAAGGGGCTGTTCCTCAGTCCTGTTCAGCGTACGGTGCGCCGCGGTGCACATGCGCCAACAGGACCACGCATACCGGTACCTCCCCCGCTGACCTGCGGTCGAAAAGTCCCGGAGGCGGCCGGGCGGAGTGCGAACCGGCATTCACCACGAGAACACGGGGGCCGCCGAAAAAAATCCGAAGAAAATCCGGATCCGATGGCAACCCCCCGCGTACCCCGCGAGTCCTACTACACGTACGGCCCGGCGCGAGCGGGGCGCCGGGCCGTACTTCCTTCTCTTCCGGGCGGCTCCCCCACGGGGTCGAGCGCCCGGAGCGCGCATCCTACTGGAGAGTCACCCCCTGTGGCCAGAGTGCCCCCCGTTGTCACCTCTTCACGGAGAGCGGGAGCGACGGCCGCCCGTCGGCCGGGGCGTTGATCTGGATCTCGGTCCCCATGCTCGGGCACACACCGCAGTCGTAGCAGGGGTTCCACCGGCAGTCGTCGACCTCCACCGACTCCTCGCCGTGCAGCGAGTCCTGCCAGTCCTGCCACAGCCACGACCGGTCCAGGCCCGCGTCGAGGTGGTCCCAGGGCAGCACCTCGTCCTCGCGGCGCTCGCGCGTGGTGAACCAGTCCAGGTCGACCGGTGTGTCCGCCAGCGCGGTCTCCGCGGCCTTCGCCCAGCGGTCGTAGGAGAAGTGCTCGCTCCAGCCGTCGAACCGGCCGCCCGCGCGCCACGCCTCCTCCACGACCCGTCCCACCCGGCGGTCGCCGCGCGAGAGCAGGCCCTCGATGATCGACGGCCGCCCCTCGTGGTAGCGCAGCCCGACGGCCTTCCCGTACCGGCGGTCGCCGCGCAGCCGGTCGCGCAGCTTCCGCAGCCGGGCGTCCACCACCTCGTGCGGCGTCTGGGCCGCCCACTGGAACGGCGTCTGCGGCTTGGGCACGAACCCGCCGATGGAGACCGTGCACCGGATGTCCTTGCGCCCGGTCACCTCGCGTCCCGTGCGGATCACCTCGGCGGCCAGGTCGGCGATGGCCAGGACGTCCTCGTCCTCCTCGGTGGGCAGCCCGCACATGAAGTACAGCTTCACCTGCCGCCACCCGGCCGCGTAGGCCGCCGTCACCGTGCGGATCAGGTCCTCCTCGGTGACCATCTTGTTGATCACCCGGCGCATCCGTTCGCTGCCGCCCTCGGGGGCGAAGGTCAGCCCCGACCGACGCCCGTTGCGGGTCAGCTCGTCGGCCAGGTCGATGTTGAACGCGTCCACGCGCGTCGACGGCAGCGACAGCCCCGTGTTGGTGCCCTCGTAGCGGTCGGCCAGCCCCTTGGCGATGTCGCCGATCTGGCTGTGGTCGGCGCTCGACAGCGACAGCAGGCCCACCTCCTGGAACCCGGTCGCCCTGACCCCCTCGTCGACCATCCTCGTGACGGTCTCCCGGCTGCGCTCGCGCACCGGCCGGGTGATCATCCCCGCCTGGCAGAACCGGCAGCCCCGGGTGCAGCCGCGGAAGATCTCCACGCTGTAGCGCTCGTGCACGGACTCGGCGGTCGGCACGATCGGCCGCTTCGGGTAGGGCCACCGGTCCAGGTCCGTCACGGTGTGCTTGTGGACCGTGCCCGGCACGCCCGGGCGGTTGGGCGTGTACGCGGCGATCCTTCCGTCGTCGTGGTAGGCGACGTCGAAGAAGCGCGGCACGTAGACCCCGCCGGTCGCGGCCAGCCGCAGCAGCAGCGCGTCGCGTCCCCCGGGCTCGCCCTCCTCCTTGAACTCCCGGACGATCTCCGTGACCGCCAGGGCGATCTCCTCGCCGTCCCCCAGCACGACGGCGTCCAGGAAGTCCGCGATCGGCTCGGGGTTGAACGCCGAGTGCCCTCCGGCCAGCACGATCGGGTGCTCCTCGCCCCGGTCGGCCGAACGCGGCGGGACGCCCGCCAGGTCCAGCGCCGTGAGCAGGTTGGTGTACCCCATCTCGCTGGCGAAGCTGACGCCCAGCACGTCGAACGCCGCGAGCGGCCGGTGCGCGTCGACCGTGAAGTGCGGGACGCCGTGTTCCCGCATCAGCGCCTCCAGGTCCGGCCAGACCGCGTAGGCGCGCTCGGCCAGCACCCCCTCGCGCTCGTTGAGGATCTCGTAGAGGATCTGCACGCCCTGGTTGGGCACCCCGACCTCGTAGGCGTCCGGGTACATCAGCGCCCAGCGCACCACCGCCTCGTCCCACTCCTTGACGACCGAGTTGAGTTCGCCCCCGACGTACTGGATGGGCTTGCCCACCCTCGCGAGCAGGGGTTCGAGCCGCGGGAAGACGCTTTCGACGGACATGGTGATGAGGCCTTCGTGGTTGACGTGCGGTTGCTCCAGGTTACCGAGACGGTGCGGCGATCACTCGAACCCGCGGTCCCGCGCGCTGACGCCCAGGACCAGGCCGAGCGCCAGGAGGTTGGCGACGATCGCGGTGCCGCCGTAGGAGACGAACGGCAGCGGCAGCCCGGTCACCGGCATGATCCCCAGCCCCATCCCGATGTTGATGAAGCTCTGGAAGGCGAACCACGTGGCCACCCCCACGCAGAGCAGGCGCGGGTAGGGCTGGTCGCACCCCTGGGCGATGCGCAGGATCCGCCAGAAGACCACGGTGAACAGGACGACCATCGCCCCGGCTCCCACGAACCCGAGCTCCTCCCCCGCCACCGTGAAGATGAAGTCGGTGTGCTGCTCGGGCACGAACCGCCCGTGCGTCTGCTCGCCCTGGAACAGGCCGGTGCCGACGAACCCGCCCGACCCCACCGCGATCAGCGCCTGGGCGGAGTTGTACCCCGCGCCCTGCGGGTCCGCCGAGGGGTCCACCAACGTGGCCAGCCGGTCCAGCTGGTAGGGCTCCAGCAGGTCGAACCACCACACCGCGGCGCCCGCCGCGACCCCGCACGCGAGCATGCCCGCCACCCACGCGATCGGGGCGCCCGACATGGTGAGCACCCCCAGGAAGATGGCGCCGAGCACCAGCGTGGTCCCCAGGTCCGGCTGCAACAGCACCAGGGTGAGCGGCAGCGACAGCACGAGCAGGCCGTACAGCACGTCCCGGGTCATCGGCTTGGTCTCGCCGTCGCGCGGCTCCCCCAGCAGCGTGGCCAGAACGAGCACCAGGCCGACCTTGGCGAGCTCACTGGGCTGGAACTGGAAACCGCCCAGCACGATCCACCCGCGCGACCCGTTGATCACCGCGCCCATCGGCGTGAGCACCAGGACCAGGCCGATCACCGTCGCGCCGTAGACCAGGTGCGCGTAGGCGCGCACGGTCCGGAAGTCGACCGAGGCCACCGCCAGGCACAGTGCCCAGGCGACCGCGAGGTGGGCCAGGTGGCGGCGCACGTGCCCGGTCGCCTCCATCGGACCGCTCCCGTCGCCGGGCAGGGTGGCCGACCACACCAGCATGGTGCCGATCGCGCACAGCGCCAGCGCGGAGCCGACCAGCGTCCAGTCGAGGCGGCGCACCGCCCCCGCGGCGGCCAGGCCGATCCGGGCCCGAGGCGACGGCCCCGGTACGCCCACGTGAGTGCTCATGGTCACCGATCCAGCATGTCGATGGAACCGTCGGGGCGGACCGCGGGCAGGCCCGACCAGGGCCTGCCGCCGGGCAGGGCCGGTTCCGAGCGGACCTCGTCGTCCTCCTCGCCATCCTCCCCCTCGGCGTCCTCGCGCTCCTCGCCCTCCTCGGCCTCGGCCTCCTCGCGGGAGAAGCCGTAGATGCCCTCGTAGATCTCCCGGGCGATCGGCGCGGCCGTGGCGCCACCGGTGCCGCCCTGGGAGACCAGCACGACGATGGCGAACTGCGGGTCGTCGGCGGGCGCGTAGGAGGCGAACCAGGAGGAGACCTGGCGGCCCACCACGTCGGCGCTGCCGGTCTTGCCCGCGATCGACACCTGGTCCTGGGGGAAGTCGCCGAAGGCCCCGCTCGCCGTACCCGCCTTGGGCACCTCCGTGAGCGCGGCCTGGAGGTAGCTCAGGGTCTCGTCGCTCACGGGCAGGCGGTCGGCGACGACGGGCTCGATCTCCTCGACCACCGAGCCGTCGGCGGAGACGAACGCCTTGCCCACGCGCGGCTCGTACCGCGTGCCCCCGTTGGCGATGGCGGCGTAGGCGTTGGCCAGCTGCAGGGGGCTGACCAGCACGTCGCCCTGGCCGATGGCGAAGTTGACCGCCTCGCCCGCGCGCCACTCGAAGCCCTCCACGCAGTGCTCGTGGGCGAGCCGCTTGAGGTAGGCGGCGTGCGACGGGTTGGTCTCGGCCACGTCGGGGTAGCCGTGCTCGGCGCGGCGGCAGTTGGTCTCCCGGTTGGCCTCCCAGAACGTGCGCTTCCACGCGCGGTCCGGGATGCGCCCGCTGGTCTCGTAGGGCAGGTCGATCCCGGTCGGGGCCCCGAAGCCGTAGCCGCGCGCCATGTTCGCCATGGCCTCGTCCGGCTCCCCCTCCGGGTGCAGCCCGCCGTCGCTGAGCCACATCTGGTAGCCGAAGTTGTAGAACACCGTGTTGCAGGACACCACGATCGCCCGGTGCATCGTGATCGACCCGTGGCCCTGCCCGGCGTAGTTGGCGAAGTTCTGGCCGCCGACGTTGATCGACCCGGGGCAGGCGTAGGTGCTGCGCAGCGAGTACCCGCTCTCCGCGGCGGCCGACAGCGACGACACCTTGAACGTCGACCCCGGCGGGTACTGGCCCTGGAGGGCGCGGGACAGCAGCGGCTCGCCCGCCTCCTCGCTGAGCATCTCGTCGAAGGTCTCCTGGTCGATGCCGCCCTGCCAGACGCTGGGGTCGTAGGTCGGCACGCTGGCCATCGCGACCACGCCGCCGGTGCGCACGTCCAGGACGACGGCGGCGCCCGAGTCCGCCTTGTAGCGGGGCCGTGCGGCCGCCATGCCCCGCGCCAGGGCCGCCTCGGCGATCCGCTGGACCTCCAGGTCGAGGTGGGTGACCAGGTGCATCCCGGCCTCGGGCTGGCGGTCGGAGATGACCTCCATGACCTCGCCGTGGTTGTTCACGCCCAGGGTGCGCAGCCCCGCGGTGCCCCGCAGCTCGGAGTCGTAGACCTTCTCCAGGCCGTCGCGCCCCACGTGGTCGATCCCCGTGAACTGCGTCCGCAGCTCCTCACGGGCCTCCAGCTCCTCCTGGGTGACCGGCTGGAGGTAGCCGAGCACCTGCCCGGCCAGTTCACCGCCCGGGTACTCGCGGATCGCGTGCGCCTGGGCGGTGATCCCCGGGAACTCGTCCGAGCGCTCCATGATGTGCAGGGCGATCGGCGCCTCGACGTCCTCGGCGAGGGTCACCGGCTGGTAGGGCGACCCCGGCCAGCAGGGACGCTGGACGTCGGGGCCGCACAGCCGCATCCGCTGCTGGAGGTCCGTCAGGGGGACGCCGAGCACCTCGGACAGGTCGGACAGGACCGCCTCGCCGCCGTCGTCCATGCCCACCAGCTCGTGGTAGTCGGCCGACACGACCAGCTCGGTCCGGTTGGTCACCAGGGGGCGGCCCCGGGCGTCGAGGATCTGCCCCCGGGTCGCGGGGACGACGAGGCGCTGGTGGTGGTTGGAGACCGCGAGTTCGCGGTAGTGCTCCCCCATCGGCACCTGGAGGTACCACATCCGCACGCCCAGCAGGGCGAACAGCGTGATCACCAGGACCTGGGCGAGGACCAGGCCCGCCGTGCCGAGCTTGCGGCCGGGCAGGGAGGGGTCCACGGGTGGCCTGCGCACGCGATCACCACCCTCCCGGGCCCATCGGCCCCTGGACGGTGGCGAACTCGTTCTCCGTGAACGCGTTGCGGATCCACAGCAGGGGCAGCGTGACCAGCGGCGAGACGAGCGTCGTCAGGACCGTGCCGACGCCGACCGCCGTCGCCACCGCGCCCGCCGACACCCGCGGGTCGCCCATCAGCAGGCCGACGGCCGCGTAGCCCAAGCCGACGCCGAGCGAGGTGACCGCGGTGACGACGATCCCCGTCCAGGCCGACGGCGGCGCGCCCACCGCCCCCGGTGAGCCGGTGTTGGCGCGCAGCAGGGCCACCAGGTAGGCGGTCACGCACAGCACGAGCGCGTACCGGCCCACCGCGTGTTCGGCGGGCGGCAGCAGGTCGATCGCCAGTCCGGCCGTGAAGCCCGTGAACGCCGACACGGCGGGGCTGGCGGTCAGGGCCACCGCCGCCAGGGCGGCGACCACGAGGTCGGGTCCCGGGCCCCAGTCGAACGGGATCCGGTTGACGGCGGTGGCCTGGACGAGCACCGCGACGGCCACGATGAGCAGGGTCGCTGCGGATCTCATCGGTTCCCCTCGGATTCGGGTCGGGGCGGAAGGACGGAGTCGCGCGGGTCCTCGGCGGGCCCCGCGACCACCACCCCCACCACGTCGAGCGCGGCGAAGTCGACGGCGGGGGTGAGGCGGGCGAGGCGGCTCAGCGCGCCCGGGGAGGACTGGACCTCCTCGACCATGCCGACGGGGACCCCCGGCACGAAGGGGGCGCCGGCGTGGGAGCCGAGCGTGACCACGCGGTCCCCGGCCTCCACGGGCGCCTCCATGTCGAACAGCTCCAGGGTCAGTTCGGCGTCCGGGCCGCCCGGGACGGTGCCGCCCCGGACGACGCCGATCTTGCGGGTGGCCTCCAGTCGCGCGCCGACGGCGGAGGCGACGTCGGTGGCCAGGACGACCGTGGACGTGGTCGGTCCGACCTCGACGACGCGTCCCACCAGCCCGTGCCCGTTGACCACGGTCATGTCGGGGCGGATGCCGGACTCGGCGCCCGCGTCGAGGGTGACCGTGCGGGCGTAGCCGCGCGCGGTGACGCGGGTGACGGCCTGGGCCGGGACGATCTCGTAGCCGCCGAGCCCGGACAGGTGCAGCAGTTCGGCGAGCTGGTCGGCGCGCTCGTCGTCGTTGCGGGCGGCGACCAGCCGTTCCTGGAGTTCGGCGTTCTCCGCCTCCAGGTCGGCGATGCGCTCGGCGGCGCGCGGGGCCGCGCGCAGGCCGTCGTAGAAGGACACGGCGGGCGCGGCGGCCCAGCCCACTCCGGCGGCGGCGGGGGCGAAGACGTGCTCCCCGGCGGCCCGTCCCGCGGAGGTGACGGGGTCGCCGCCGGGGCGGGAGTCCAGGACGAGGAGGGCGACGGCCGCCGCGACGAGGACCGCCAGGACGAGCCGGGAGCGGGGTGAGTCGCGGAACATGTCAGCGCCGCCGTTCGGGGACCAGGACCTGGTGCAGCCGCTCGTAGTTCTCCACGCAGGTGCCCGAGCCGATGGCCACGGTGTCGAGCGCGTTGTCGGCGATGTGGATGGGCATGCCGGTCTCGTGCAGGAGGCGGTCGTCCAGGCCGCGCAGCAGGGCGCCGCCCCCGGTGACGGCCACCCCCCGATCCATGATGTCGCCGGACAGCTCGGGCGGGCACTTGTCCAGGCTGGTGCGGACCGCGTCGATGATCGCGGTGACCGGCTCCTCGATGGCCTGGCGGACGTCGGTCTCGGACAGGACGATGGTCTTGGGCAGGCCGCTGATGAGGTCGCGCCCACGCACCTCGGCCTGGAGCTCCTCGGCCCCGGTGGGGTAGGCCGAGCCGATCGCCATCTTGAGCTCCTCGGCGGTGCGCTCCCCGATCATCAGGGAGTACTCCTTCTTGACGAAGGTCATGATGGCCTGGTCGAGCTCGTCGCCGCCCACGCGGATGGACTGCGAGGTGACGATGCCGCCCATGGAGATGACCGCGACCTCGGTCGTGCCGCCGCCGATGTCCACGACCATGTTGCCGGTGGGTTCGTGGACGGGGAGCCCGGCGCCGATCGCGGCGGCCATCGGCTCCTCGATGATGTAGACCTTGCGGGCGCCCGCCTGGTACCCGGCCTCCTTGACCGCGCGGTGCTCGACGGAGGTGATGCCGCTGGGGACGGCCACAATGACGCGGGGCTTGGCGAAGTGGCGGCGCCGGTGGATCTTCTGGATGAAGTAGCGCAGCATGCGCTCGGTGATCTCGAAGTCGGCGATGACGCCGTCCTTGAGCGGGCGGATCGCCGTGATGTTGGTCGGCGTCCGGCCGATCATCTGCTTGGCCTCGATGCCCACCGCCACGATCCTGCCGGTGGAGGTGTTGACGGCGACGACCGACGGCTCGTTCAACACGATGCCGCGCCCGCGTACGTACACGAGCGTGTTGGCCGTTCCCAGGTCGACGGCCATGTCCCGGCCGAGAAAAGCAAGATTGTTCGGCATGTAACGTCCTCAGGCGCCGTGTCGGACGCGGTTGACCGGCGCGACCATAGGTAGTCGTTCCGGCACGATAGGTATCCAGCCCCCGTATCGTAACGGACCGCACTTACCGCGTTACGCAAACACACCGAATTGTTGCCCAGGCCCCGGACGAAAGCCGACATGCCCGGCTGCGCAAGGGTTCCCGACCACCGCCCCTCCGCTGGCCGACGACCGCCGAGGGCCCTCGATCCGGGACCGGTGGGCGGCGTCTCCCGTCGAGCCTATCGGCGCGACCCCCCGCTCGCCGGGGATTGGCCGCATCGGGCCCGAACGCGCCGAGCGCCCGGCCCGCGGGTGTTCGCGGACCGGGCGCTCGGCGGGACCGGGCTCAGCCCAGGTCGGGGAAGAACAGCTTGATCTCGCGGTCGGCGGAGTAGGTGGAGTCCGAACCGTGCACGATGTTGGCCTGCACCTCCAGCGCGAAGTCGCCCCGGATGGTGCCGGGAGCGGCGGCGACCGGGTCGGTCGCGCCGGCCAGGGCGCGGAACGCCTCCACTGCGCGCTCGCCCTCGACCACCATGGCCACGAGCGGACCGCCGGTGATGAACTCGACCAGCGAGTCGAAGAACGGGCGCTCGGCGTGCTCCTCGTAGTGCGTCTTCGCGGTCGGGACGTCCAGCGTGCGCAGCTCCATGGCGATCGGCTTCAGACCCTTGCGCTCGATGCGCGAGATGACCTCGCCGACGATGTTGCGGCGGACGCCGTCCGGCTTGATGAGAACGAGAGTGCGCTCCACGGGCGGTACAACTCCTCACTGGATTTCCGCGTGGCACGGGTGGGCGACGACGCCCACGGCCTGCGCCGCACGCGGAGAACGGGGTGGGTGGGTGTCACGGAAGGCACGGCCGCGATCGGGGACGCTCCCCGGGAAGGGGCCGGCCACGTGCCCGGACCCGCGCCACACTACCGCGTCGGAGACTCCGGCGCGGTGCGCACGGCGGCTTCGGTCCGGTCCTGGGCGGTCACCGCGGCGGCATCGGCCTCCGCGGCCTCCTCCGCCGCGGCCCGCGCGGCGTGGGCGGCGCGCGCCCCGTCCACCCGGTGGCCCGTGATCACACCGACCACCCACAGGGAGGCGAACACGACGGAGATCAGCAGCATCCCCGACACCAGGAACGAGGTGGCCAGCATGACCGCCTGGAGCGCCCAGGCCGCGTAGTGGGCCCAGGTGAACCTCTGGAGGGCGCTGAGCACGAGGGCGGCCACGGCCAACCCTCCCCAGACACCGGCGGCCAGACCGACGTCGATGCCCTCCACGTTGATGGCGATGGGGATGGCCAGTCCCAGGATGATGACCTCGAAAGCGAGGACGACAGCGCAGACTACGCGCACGGCGGATTCCCTTCGTGGTGTCGTCCGCCGCTACTCCCCCGCTCCCCGCAGCAGGTGGACGGCGTCACCGGCGGTGACGACCGAACCGGTGACGAGGACTCCGGCTCCGCCGAACTCGGTGCCTTCCTCGGCCAGGCCAACGGCCAGGTCGATGGCGTCGTCGAGTCGGGGAGCCTCGCGTACGCGGTCCTCTCCGAAGATCTCCTGTGCGAGAGCGGACAGCCGCGCCGGTTCGAGGGAACGCGGCGAGGAGTTGCGGGTGACGACGATTTCGTCGAGCAGTGGTTCAAGGGGTTCGAGGATCCCCTCCACGTCCTTGTCGGCCATGATCGCGACCACGCCGACCAGCCGGGAGAAGGTGAAGGCCTCCTCGACGGCGGCGGCGGTGGCGGTCATCCCGGCCGGGTTGTGGGCGGCGTCGGCGATGACGGTCGGGCTGGTGCGCACGACCTCCATCCGGCCCGGGGAGTCGACCCCGGACAGGGCCTCGCCGACGATCGCGGGGTCGAGACCACCGGCGTCGTCGCCGGTGGCGGCGAAGGCCTCCACGGCCGCGATGGCGACGGCGGCGTTGCCGGCCTGGTGGGCGCCGAAGAGAGGCAGGAAGAGCTGTTCGTAGCCGCCGGTCAGTCCCTTGACGGCGACCTGTTGCCCACCGACCGCCACGTCGCGGGCGGTGACGCCGAACTCCAGGCCCTCGCGGGCCACGCGGGCGCCGACCTCGGCGGCGTGGCGGACGAGGACCTCGGCGGCGGGGAGCGGCTGCTGGGCCAGGACAGCGACGGAGTCGGGCTTGATGATGCCCGCCTTCTCCTCCGCGATGCCCTCCAGCGTGTCGGGCAGGTACTCGGTGTGGTCGATCCCGATCGGCGTCACGACGGCGACGTCGGCGTCGACGACGTTGGTGGCGTCCCATCGGCCGCCCATACCGACCTCGACCACGGCCACGTCCACGGGCGTGTCGGCGAAGACCGCGTAGGCCATCGCCGTGAGCAGCTCGAAGAACGACAGCGGCGCGTCGTTCGCCGCGTCCGCCATCTCCACGTACGGCTGGATGTCGTCGAAGGCCTCGACGAACCGCTCCTGGGAGACGGGCTCCCCGTCGACGACGATGCGCTCGCGGACCGTGCGCAGGTGCGGGCTGGTGTAGCGGCCCACGCGCAGGCCCCGCGCGCGCAGCAACGCGTCGATCATGCGGGCGGTGGACGTCTTGCCGTTGGTGCCGGTCACGTGAACGACCCGGAATCCGCGCTGCGGTTCGCCCAGCAGGTCCAACAGGGTGCGGACCCGGTCGAGCCGAGGGTCGATCTCGGACTCGGGCGTACGGGACATGATCTCGGCGGTCACCTCGGCGTAGCGCTCATCGGCGCTCGCGCCGTTCACGGCGTCTCGGTGGTCGGGATGTACACGCCGGTCAGTGTACGCGCCCAGAGGTGGCCGTCATGCCCGCGTTGACGGTCTGCTAACGCGCTCGGCGCGGCGCATACTGAAACCATGGACACCCTTGACCCCTTCTTCACCGAGTGGGCGCGCAAGCGCCCCGGACAGATCCGCAGCCGTCGGCGCGCCCGGCTGCTCATGGAGGCCCTGGACCTGGATCCGGCGTCCGTGCCGGTCCTCGGTGTGGTGGGGTCCAAGGGCAAGGGCAGCACCGCGACCTACGCCGCGGCCGCGCTGTCCGCCGCCGGGCTGCGCACGGTGCTGGCCACCGGGCCGAGCTTCCGGTCCTACCGCGAGCGGGTCCGCGTGGACGGGGTGTCGTTGACGGACGCCGAGTTGGCCGCCCTGGGCGAGCGGATCGAGGCGGCACGGGTACGGCTGCCGTCGGTGGAGGAGACCGGTGGCCACCTGGCGCCGAGCGGGCTGTTCCTCATCGCCGCGCTGCTGCGGGCGCGGGAGGTCGGCGCGGACGTGTGCGTCCTGGAGGCGGGCGCGGGCGGATACCGCGACGAGTTGCGCGTGATCGGTCCGGACGTGGTGGCGCTGGGCAGGGTGTTCGGCGAGCACCTGGGGGTGTTGGGCGACACGATCCCCGAGATCGCCCGGGAGAAGGCCCGGGTCGCGGGCGACCGGACGCGTGCCCTGCTGACCCTGCCCCAGACCGACGAGGTGACGGAGGCGGTGGCGGCCGCCCTGGTCGAGGCCACGGGCGGCCGGGTCGGGGCCGAGACCGTGGACCCGGACGCGGAGGGCGTGGAGCCCCCGGTGCGGCTGCGCCCCGCCGGGCTGTCGGCGGCCTCCGGGGTGCTGGGCACCGCGGCGGCGCTGCGCATGCTGGACGTGCTCGGGCGGCCCCACCCGTCGTCCGAGCGCCTGCACGAGGTGCTGGGCACGGTGCGGCTGCCCGCCCGTCTGTCCCGGCACGCGGTGCCCGGGTCCGACGCGGAGATCGTGGTGGACTCGGCGATCAACCGCGACGGGGTGGCGACGGCGCTGGCGCACGCCCGCGCGCTGTGGGGCGGTGTCGACCACGTCCTGCTCTGCCTGCCCGACCACAAGGACGTGTCCGGCGCGGTCGCGGCGCTCGGGGACGTCCCGGTGACGACGGTCGTGCTGCCCGAGGCCCACCTGCGGTTCGAGCACGTCCTGCCGCCGCACTGGAGGACGATGAAGGCCGAGGACCTGTCCCCCGACACGATCGCGGCGCTGGGCGGACGGCTCCTGGCCATGGGCACGGTCTACTTCACCGGCCGCGTCCTGGAGGCCGTGGACGCGCCCACCGACCGGCTGTTCGGTCCGCTCCGCTGACGCCCCCGGAACGGACGGAGGGGGTCGGGGACACGCGGTCCCCGACCCCCTCGCTGTGTTTGCTTTGGGCCTCCGCTTCGCCCGGGAAGGCCACGCGGAGACTACCGCCCGCTGTTGCCCCTGCCCGGCCGGTACACCGGCTGGGACTGCGGGTTGAACTCCTCCATCTCGACCCGCTCGGCCGCGCGCAGCCTCGGGTCCTCCAGGCGCAGGACGTCGATCCCGCGCACGATGTCGGACGAGTACACGTAGCCGTTGTAGTAGTACGTCGACCAGGTGTCGTTGTCCTGGACGCCCTCCTCGACACGGGAGTCCATGTCGAAGTAGCCGATCTCACGCGGCTCGCCCGGGTCGTTGAAGTCGATCACCGACACGCCGCCCTGGTACCAGGACTGCACGAAGTAGTCGCGGCCCGGGACCGGGATCAGCGAACCGTTGTGCGCCACGCACGTCTGCTCGTCGCCCTGGTGGCGCTCGATCTTGAAGTAGCTGGCGAACTCCAGGACGGGCTCGTCCTCGTCGCCCTCGATCGTGTAGATGGCGTCCGCGCCGCGGTCGCCGCCGATCTCCGGGGTGCAGGTGGGGGCTCCGCCGCCGCCGAGCTCGTCGGTGAACATCACCGTGTCACCGCTGTTGGTGAAGGTCGCCGAGTGCCAGAACGCGAAGTTCTCGTCGCGGACGACCTCCGTGACGACGGGGTTGACCGGGTCGGAGATGTCCATGAGGATGCCGTCGCCCATGCAGGCGCCGGCCGCGAGGTCCTTGGCCGGGTACACGGTGATGTCGTGGCAGCCCTGGGTCGGCAGCAGCAGACCGTCCTGGTCGTGGTTGCCGCCCTCCGGGAACAGGACCGGCTCGTTGACGATCGCCGCCTCCTCGGGCGCGTCGTGCGGCACCTCGATGACGGAGATCTTGTCGTGCGGGGTCTGGCAGTTCGGGAAGGCGTCCGAGGGCGAGTAGGAGGACACGTAGACGATGTCGCTCTCGCCGTCCTCGCTGGGCACGAGGGTGTTGGTGTGCGAACCGCAGTCGGTGCGCACCGCCGCCACGTACTGCGGGTTGGCCTTGTCGGAGATGTCGAAGACCCGGATGCCCTCGAACCCGTCGGGGTTCGTCCTGGGCGTCGCCGGGGCGCCGCACTCGTCACTGGCCCTGGGGTAGTCGACGGAGAAGTACAGCAGGTCGCCGCTGACGCTCACGTCGCCCTGCCCGCCGGGGCACAGGACCTCGGAGACCACCTGCGGGGACTCCGGATCGGAGATGTCGTAGACGACGAAGCCGTCGTAGTTCCCGCCGATCGCGTAGTCGCCGGTGAAGGCCAGGTCCGAGTTGACGCTGCGGACCGCCTCGGGCTTGGGCACGTTGGTGACGTGGGTGACGTTGTCGCTGGTGATGCTGTCGGCGGGCGGCGTGTCGGCGAGGGCCGTCGCCGGGGCGAGCAGCCCGGCGACGAGCGCGGCGGTCGCCGTCAGGGTCAGGGCCGCCGACCTTCTCAGGCCGCGGCGGGCGGGGGTACGTGCGCGCATGGGATCTCCTCGTGCGCTCGGGGGGTCGTCTGGTGTCTACGAGGGTGGTGTGGACGGACGGCGGGGCCGCGACCGTGGCGGCCGCGGCCCCTCTCCCGTTGCCCTGGCTCCCCAGGAGGAGCCGCCGGGAGTTCTACCGGATCAGCGGCGACCGTTGCCGCGACCCGGCCGGTAGCTGGGCTGGGACTGCGGGTTGAACTCGTCCATGTGGACGCGCTCGGCCGCGCGGAACCTCGGGTCGTCGAGCCGGATGACGTCGAGGCCCCGGGTGATGTCGGAGGAGTAGACGTAGCCGTTGTAGTAGTACGCCGACCACGAGCCGCCCAGGACGAGGGCGTTCTCGTTGATCGGGTCACGGTCGAAGTAGGCGATCTCGGTGGCGTCGGTGGGGTCGTTGAAGTCGATCACCGACACGCCGCCCTGGTACCAGGCCTGGACGAAGAAGTCGCGGCCCGGGGTCGGGATCAGCGAACCGTTGTGCGCCACGCAGTTCTCGGTGTCGCTCTGGTGGCGGGGGAGCTTGTAGTAGCCCTCGAAGGACATCTCGGGGGCCTCGTCGGTGCCGCCGATCGTGTAGATCGCGTTGGCGCCGCGCTCGGAACCGACCGCCTCGTTGCAGGTGGCGCCGCCGCCACCGCCGAGCTCGTCGGTGAACATCACGGTCCCGCCGCGGTTGGTGAAGGTCGCCGAGTGCCAGAAGGCGAAGTTGTCGTCGCGGACGACGTCGGTGACCACCGGGGCCGCGGGGTCGGAGATGTCCATGAGGATGCCGTCACCCATGCACGCGCCCGCGGCGACGTCGTTCTCCGGGTAGGCGGTGATGTCGTGGCAGCCGGAGGTACCGGTGTAGCCGCCGTCCGGGAAGAGCACGGGGGCGTCGATGACCTCGGCCGCGGCCGGGTCGTCGAGCGGCACCTCGATCACGGAGATCTTGTCGTGCGGGGGCTGGCAGTTCGGGAACGAGCTGGAGGGGGAGTACGAGGACACGTAGACGTACTCGTGCTCGCCGTCCTTGCCCGGGACCAGCGTGTTGGTGTGCGAACCGCAGTCGGTGCGCACCGCGGTCACGTACTGCGGGTTGGCCTTGTCCGAGATGTCGAAGATCCGGATGCCCTCGAACCCGTTCGGGTCCTGGCTGGAGGAGGCGGGGGCGCCGCAGTCCTCGTTCTCGCGCGCGTAGTCCACGGAGAAGTACAGCAGGTCGCCGCTGACGCTCACGTCGCCCTGACCGCCGGGGCACAGGACCTCGGAGACGATCTCCGGGCTCTCGGGCGCGGAGATGTCGTAGACGACGAAGCCGTTGTAGTTGCCGCCGATGGCGTAGTCGCCGGTGAAGGCCAGGTCCGAGTTGAACGCGTCCATGGACTCGGTCTTGGGGACGTTGGCCACGTGGGTGACGTTGTCACTGGTCTCGGCGTCGCTGGTGAAGGCCTCCTGGGCCAGCGCGGTGGACGGACCGATCAGTCCGGTGACGAGGACCGCCGCTCCGGCGAGGGCGAGACCGGTGAGGCCCCTCCCGCCGAAGGGGCCGCGGGGGCGTGGGGGTGACGCCATATGTACTCCCGGTTCCGATTAGAGCGAAACACGAAGAACGTACACAGTTAAAGGTCGGAATGTATAGGGGGAGACGAAGGAAACATCAGCGTTGACACGATGTCGCCCTGACCCGATCCGCCTACACACCGTGCCTAGCCGCTCGGAAGGGCCGGTTGGGTCTGCGGGTTGAACTCGACCATCGTGACGTCCTCGGCCGGCGTGAGGCGCGGATCGGTCAGCCGGAGCACGTCCAGACCGCGCTGGATCCCGGACGAGTACACGTGGCCGTTGTAGTAGTAGGCGGACCAGGAACCCGCCGTACGCAGGGTGTTCGGGTCCCACGGCCCTCGGTCGAGGTAGCCGATCTCCACGGGGTGGTCGGGGTCGGTCAGGTCGATGATCGACACTCCGCCCTGGTACCACGACTGCACGAAGAAGTCGGCGCCGGGAACGGGGATCAGCGACCCGTTGTGCGCCACACAGTTCTCCGTTTCGGACTGGTGACGCGGCAGTTTGTAGTAACTCCGGAACTTGAGGCTGAGCGCCTCCCCCTCGCCCTCCAGAGAGTAGACCGCGTCCGCCCCCCGCTCGGGTCCGGTCTCCTCGTCGCACACCGCCGCCGAACCGCCGCCCAGCTCGTCGACGAAGACCACGTTCGCCGCGTCGTTGGTGAAGGTGGCCGAGTGCCAGAACGCGAAGTTCTCGTCGCGCACCCGGTCGATCACCGCCGGCCGCACCGGATCGGAGATGTCGAGCAGCAGCCCGTCGCCGAGGCAGGCCGCGGCGGCGATCCCGCGCTCGGGGTAGGCGGTGATGTCGTGGCACCCCGTGGTGCTCTCCTGCCCGCCGTCGGGGAAGAACACGGGCTCGTTGACGATCGCCGCCTCCTCGGGCGCGTCGTGCGGCACCTCGATGATCGCGATCTTGTCGTGCGGGGGCTGGCAGTTCGGGAAGCCCTCCGACGGCGAGTAGGAGGACACGTAGACGTAGTCGCGTTCGCCGTCCGCGCCCGGGACCAGCGTGTGGGTGTGCGAACCGCAGTCGGTGCGCACGGCGGCGAGGTACTGGGGGTTGGTCTTGTCCGAGATGTCGAAGATCCGGATGCCCTCGAAGCCGTCCGGCTCGGTGGGCGAGACCGGCGGGGAGCCGCACTCCTCGTCGGCCCGGGGGTAGTCGACGGACAGGTACAGCAGGTCGCCGTTGACGCTGACGTCGCCCTGCCCGCCGGGGCACAGGACCTCGGAGACGATCTCGGGGGCCGCCGGATCGGCGATGTCGTAGACGACGAAGCCGTCGTAGTTGCCGCCGATGACGTAGTGCCCGGTGAACGCGAGGTCGGAGTTGTAGGCCGTCGAGTGGGCGAGCCCCTCGGGCTTGGGCACGTTGGCCAGGAGCTCCACTCCGCCGCCGGTGACCGGGGCGTCGGCGGCGTACGCACCGGGCGCCGCCACCGCCACGACCAACGCGGTCCCCGCCGCGAGGGCGCCCCACCGCGCCGCAGGGGCGGCCCCGTCCCGTCGCACGCACGCAGCCATCGCGGACACCCCCACCATTACACAAAGCAGTCAATCAACTACCTAATGTTCTACTCCCCCATGTCAACACACTCCAGACGAAACGCCGAGATCGGACATCCGACCTCGACGGCGGAACCCCGCGACCTGGAACGGAGCCGACCCTCGGCGGGGTCCGCGATCGCGCGACCCGGCCCCGACACGCCCCCGGGGCTGGACAAAACACCCACTCACTGAGTAGAAAACCGGCAAGGTGTCGCGCCGGCACCGCACCGCGGACCCCCATCCGCCGACCCCGTCTGGAGGACCTTCGTGCGTCGCCTGGCACTCGCGGCAGGAACCGCGCTCACCCTGCTCGCGGTCTCGGCCTGTACCGGCGACGGCCAGGGGTCGGCCAACGTCATCGCCCCGGGCGCCCCCGGCGAGTCGTCCTCGCCCGCCACGTCCGAGCAGATCGCCGCGCTGGCCGAGGAACAGGGCCACAACGCGGCCGACGTCAACTACCTCGTGCTCATGATCGAGCACCACCGGCAGGCCCTGGAGATGGCCGACCTCGTGCCGGACCGGCACCAGCGCGAGGGGATCGACAGCATCGCCGACCGCATCGCCGCCGCCCAGGGACCCGAGATCACGGCCATGGAGAGCTGGCTGGAGGAGAACGTCCTGGGGCCCGCACGGGAGAACCCCGCCTACCGGAACTTCTGCGGCCTGGAGGGTGACGGCTCCCACCACGGCGGCGACGAGGACCTGCCGGGGTGCGACCTCGACGTCGACCACGACGACATGCCGGGGATGGCCTCCGACGAGGAGATGGAGGACCTGGAGGCGGCCGAGGGGGACGAGTTCGACCGTCTCTTCGTCGAGCTGATGACCACCCACCACGAGGGCGCGATCACCATGGCCGAGGAGGTGCTCGCCAACGGGCACGACCGCACCGTGACGCGGATGGCCAACGACGTCATCGCCGAACAGAGCGCCGACATCGCGCGGATGGAGCAGATCCTCCAGGACGGTTGAGTCGCCCGACGGCCGCGTCGCGAGCCCATCCAGGCTTGGGGCGCCAATGACATTACCGAGAGTGACATCCGGGTAGCCCCGTCCGGGGCCGACCGTCGGCCCGACCGGTCGGAGGGAGCACTCGATGGCGGACATCCTGTTGGTGCACGGCGCCGCGACGGACGGCTCGGGGTGGAGCGACGTGATCAGGATCCTGCTCCGCCAGGGGCACAACCCCGTCGCCGCGCAGCTGCCGCTGACCTCGATCCCCGACGACGAGGCCGTGGTCCGGCGGGAGATCGACAGGTTCGACGGTCCGGTCGTGGTCGTGGGGCACTCGTTCGGCGGCGTGGTCATCACGCAGGCCGCCCACCACAACCCCAGGGTGGGCGCCCTGGTCTACGTCGCCGCCTTCGCCCTCGAACAGGGCGAGTCGGCCGTGGACATCATCAACACGCGCTTCCCGGAGCCGACCCCGCCGGAGCGGGTGTTCGCCTTCGACCAGTGGGGCTACTTCACCGTCGTGAGGGACGAGTACCCGAAGTACGCCGCCCAGGACATCGACCCCGAGCGGGCGCGGATCCAGGCGCGGACGCAGGGACCGGCCGACGCGGCGAGGTTCGGGTTCGTCGGCGGTCCCCCCGCCTGGCGGGAGCACCCCAGCTGGTACGTGGTCGCGGGCGACGACCACATGATCCACCCGGCCGCGGAGGCGTGGATGGCCGAGCGCGCCAGGGCGAGGACCACCACGGTGCCCGACGCGAGCCACATGGTGTACATGTCCCGCCCCCAGGAGGTGGCGGACGTGATCGCCGACGCCGCCTCGGCCCTGTGACGCGCGACGATCCCCGCTCCCGTGACGGGAACGGGGACCGACTCAGGCCGTCGCCGCCCGGCTCAGGCCGACTTCTCCTCGGGGCCCTCGTCGATCTGGCTCCGCGGCACGATCGTGGGGTTGACGTTGTCGATCACCGTCTCCCGCGTGATGATCACCTGACCCACATCCTCACGCGAAGGCACCTCGTACATCACCGACAACAACACCTCCTCGATGATCGCCCGCAGACCACGCGCACCCGTCCCCCGCACGATCCCCTGCTCGGCGATCGCCTCCAACGCGTCCCGCGTGAACTCCAACTCCACGTCGTCCAACTCGAACAACCGCTGATACTGCTTCACCAGAGCATTCCGCGGCAACGTCAGAATCCGGATCAACGCCTCACGATCCAGATCATGCACACTCGTGATCACCGGCAACCGACCCACGAACTCCGGAATCATCCCGAACTTCAGCAGATCCTCCGGCATCACCTCGGAGAACAACGCCGACTGCGCCACCTCCGACCGAGGCCGCAACACCGCGTTGAACCCCATCCCCTGCTGGCCCGTCCGCGACTCGATGATCTTCTCCAGACCCGCGAACGCCCCACCGCAGATGAACAACACGTTCGTCGTGTCGATCTGGATGAACTCCTGATGCGGATGCTTACGACCCCCCTGGGGCGGCACACTCGCCGTCGTCCCCTCCAGGATCTTCAACAACGCCTGCTGCACACCCTCACCCGACACATCCCGGGTGATCGACGGGTTCTCGCTCTTACGAGCGACCTTGTCCACCTCGTCGATGTAGATGATCCCCGTCTCGGCCTTCTTCACGTCATAGTCGGCCGCCTGGATCAACTTCAACAGGATGTTCTCCACATCCTCGCCGACATACCCCGCCTCCGTCAGCGCCGTCGCGTCCGCGATCGCGAACGGCACGTTCAGGATCCGCGCCAGGGTCTGCGCCAACAACGTCTTACCCGACCCCGTCGGACCCAGCAGCAGGATGTTCGACTTGGCGATCTCCACACCCTCGTCGCCGGGCCGCTCCCCCTCCGAGCGCACCCGCTTGTAGTGGTTGTACACCGCCACCGACAAGGCCTTCTTCGCCTGCTCCTGACCGATCACGTACGAGTCCAGGAACTCGTAGATCTCCCGCGGCTTGGGCAGGCTGTCCCACGTGAGCTCGGTGGCGTCGGCGAGTTCCTCCTCGATGATCTCGTTGCAGAGATCAATGCACTCATCGCAGATGTACACGCCGGGGCCGGCGATGAGCTTCTTCACCTGCTTTTGGCTCTTGCCGCAGAACGAGCACTTCAGCAGGTCCCCGCCGTCGCCGATGCGTGCCACCCAGCCACTCCTCAAAACTAAGGCCGCCCCGTCGGTGCCGCTCACGCGAACCGTGTGGAAGCCGAGCTCCCGATCCCGTCCACGACCCGGGCCACGGACGGGGCGATCTGTGTGTCGCTCTCCGCCAGACTAAGCGAAAAACCGGACCGGCTTCACCACCGGGCTGTCCCAGGCGGGTCAAAGACCGGTCCGGCTCGCACCTTCCGACCCACCGAACTCCCCCGAATCACCGGGAACGGGCGGCCGGTTCGGAAAGGGGCACCGACCGCCCGTGGGAGCGGTCGACGGCTCCCTACTTCATCGACGCCTTGCGGTAGGGCAGGACGAAGTCGATGATCCCGTACTCGACCGCCTCGTCGGCGGTCAGGATCTTGTCCCGCTCGATGTCCTGGGACACCTGCTCGGGCGTACGGCCGGTGTGCCGGGCCAGGGTGGTCTCCAGCTGGGTGCGGATCCGGGTGATCTCGTTGGCCTGGATCTCGATGTCGCTGGCCTGGCCGTGCATGCCCTCGGTGGCCGGCTGGTGGATCAGGATGCGGGAGTTGGGCAGCGCGCCCCGCTTGCCCTTCGTGCCGCCCGCGAGGAGGATCGCGGCGGCCGAGGCGGCCTGGCCGATGCAGACCGTCTGGATGTCCGGGCGCACGAACTGCATCGTGTCGTAGATGGCCATCAACGAGGTGAACGAGCCACCCGGGGAGTTGATGTACATCTGGATGTCCCGCTCCGAGTCGAGCTGCTCGAGCGTGATGAGCTGGGCCATCAGGTCGTTGGCCGACGTGTCGTCGATCTGCACGCCGACGAAGATGATCCGCTCCTCGAAGAGCTTGTTGTACGGGTTCATCTCCTTGACCCCGTACGACGTCCGCTCCACGTAGGACGGCAGGACGTAGCGGCTCTGCGGAGCCATCGAGGCCGCGCCGCCGATGAGACTGGGGTTGAACTCGGTCATTTCACGCCTTCCACGCACTACGCCGTTCCTGGATCCAGGTCCGACGGGATCAACTCTGCGAACGGTCCGTCGTCACGTCGAGCGTGCCCTCGAGGACCTCGTCGATGAAGCCGTACTCCTTGGCCTCCTGCGCGGTGAACCAGCGGTCGCGGTCGGCGTCCTTCTCGATCTGCTCCGGCGTCTGGCCGGTGTGCTCGGCGATCTTGCCGATGAACATCTTCTTCACGTAGAGGAGCTGGTCGGCGAGGATCCGGATGTCGGAGGCCGTACCCCCGATGCCGCCGGAGGGCTGGTGCATCATGACCCGCGTGTGCGGCAGGGCGTAACGCTTGCCCGGGGCGCCGGCGCACAGCAGCATCTGGCCCATCGAGGCGGCCATGCCGATGCCGACGGTGCGGACGTCGTTGGGGATGTACTGCATGACGTCGTAGATCGCCATACCCGCCGTGACGGAACCGCCCGGCGAGTTGATGTACATGGTGATGTCCCGGTGGCGGTCCTCGGCGGACAGCAGCAGGAGTTCACCGACGAGACGGTTGGCGATCTCGTCGTCCACCTGGTCGCCGAGGAATACGATTCGCTGGCGCAACAGGCGCTGAGGCGTCTGCTCCATAAAAGGGGAAAGCTGCGAGTCGGACGTACGTGCGTCGAATCGCGGGGACTCTTCAAAGGTCGGAGGCACTCTCGTCACCTGCTCCGGAATCGAAACGGTTGCGATACTGCGACACTAACGCCGACCGGTACCGGGGTTGCACGGATACCGTGCCTGTTCGCTTTGAGCGCAGGGTGGAACAAGCACCACACGGGGCTTTCCTCCACGGGCGAACGCGAACGGGCCCCGCCCGACCAGCGAGGTCGGACGGGGCCCGCAGGCACGCGGCGGCGGGACTACTTGGCGTCCTCGTCCTTGGCGTCCTCGGCGGACTCGGTCGCCTCGGCGGCGGCGGCGGTCGCGGCGGCCTTGGCGGCCTCCTCGACGGCGGCCTCGTCGCTCTCGGGCTTGGGCTGCTCGACGACGTTGCCGTCCTCGTCGGTCACCGTGGCCTCGGCCAGGACCAGGTCCATGGCCTTGCCGCGGACGACCTCGGTGAAGGCGACGCGGATCTGGTTGGACTCGACCAGGTGCTGGGCCAGCTGGTCAGGGCTCACGCCCATGCGCTGGGCCTGCTGGAAGACGTACTGGCTGAGCTCGCCCTGGTCGGCGCTGAGCTCCTCCTGGAGGGCCAGCTGGTCGAGGATGAACCCGGCCTTGACGGCGGAGCGGGCACCGGTGGTGAGCTCCTCCTCGAACTCCTCCTCGGTCTTCTCCTGCGACTCGAGGTAGGACGCCTTGGTGAGGCCGCTCTGGGCGAGCTGCTGCTCGAGGCTCTCGCGGCGACGGGTGATCTCCTCGTCGACGACCGACTCCGGCAGCGGGATGTCCACCGACTCGATCAGCTTCTCCAGGGCCTTGTCGCGGGCCGCGGAGAGCTGCTGGATGCGGCGGACCTCGCCCATGCGGTTGCGCACGTCCTCGCGCAGCTCGTCGATCGTGTCGAACTCGCTGGCCAGCTGGGCGAACTCGTCGTCGAGCTCGGGCAGCTCCTTGACCTTCACGCTGTGCACGGTGACGGTGACGTCCGCCTCCTTGCCCTCGTGCTCGCCGCCCACCAGGGTGGTCTTGAAGGTCGCCTCGCCGTCGGCCGCCATGCCGCGCAGGGTCTCGTCGAGGCCCTCGAGCATGGTGTTGGTGCCGACCTCGTAGGAGTAGCCGCTGACCGCGACGTCCTCGAGCTTCTCACCGTCGATGGCGGCGGAGAGGTCGATCGACAGGTGGTCGCCGTCCTCGACGGGGCGCTCGACGCCGACGAGGGTGGAGAAGCGCTCACGGAGCGTGCTGATCTGCTCGTCGACCTGCTCGTCGGTGACCTCGGCGCTGTCGACGGTCACCTCGATGCCCTTGTAGTTCTCGACCTCGAACTTCGGCCGGACGTCGACCTCGGCGGTGAAGGCGAACTCCTCGTTGTCCTCCAGCTTGGTGACCTCCACGTCGGGCTGGCCGAGCGCGAAGAGCTCCTCCTTCTGGATGGCCTCGTTGTAGAGCTCCGGAACGGCGTGGTTCACCGCTTCGCTGATGACCGCGCCGCGGCCGACGTAGCGGTCGATCAGCCGCGCCGGCGCCTTACCCGGGCGGAAGCCCTTGATCCGGACCTGCTTGGCGAGCGACTTGTACGTCACGTCGAAAGCGTGCTCGAGCTCCTCGAAGGGGACCTCGATGGTCAGCTTGACCCGGGTCGGGCTCAGCTCCTCGACATCGGTCTTCACGGGGCGGTACTCCTAGGTTTGCCGGCTGGTGTCCGCGTCGGCCCGCATGCGCGCCACACACAACGGCGAACGGCACGCGCGCACCCCGGCCAGTCTGGTGACCGCGTTTCCTGGGGTGCCCTGCGACGGGCTGGGACTTACAGTTTCCTGCTGATCGCACCAAGTCTAGGGCAGACAGACAGGGGGCCACGGCGCACGGCCGACGGCCGCTGCCACGGATGGTCTCGTCGGGGTGGCGGGATTCGAACCCGCGGCCTCATGCTCCCAAAGCATGCGCGCTAACCAAGCTGCGCCACACCCCGTGCGTCTCACGACGATCGCACACCGTGCGGGTGTGCGACCAACGCTCCGGAGACTGTACTCTTGTCTCCGTCGGCTCCACGAGTCTAGAGGAAACTCAGGGGCTCCGACGCCACGCGGGCGTAGTTCAATGGTAGAACTCCAGCCTTCCAAGCTGGCCATGCGGGTTCGATTCCCGTCGCCCGCTCCGCTCGACGGGAGCCACGTGCCATCGGCACCTGGCTCCCTTCGCCGTTTCACCCGGGGGACGATCCCCGAACCCCCGCACCGCAACGAAGCGAGCCACGTGCCATCGGCACCGGTTCCGACCCGTTCCGCCACGATCCGGTTCCCGGTGACATCCGACACACATCGCTCCGGAAGGCCCCACGGCGACGCGAATCCGGTTCTGGCCCGCCCCCGGAGCGTGGAATACCCACCCGGAACGGGTACGTTGACCCTTCGGGTGAGCCCGTCGGCGGAACCAGGCACGGGTGCCCTCGACACTCCGCGGAACGGTGACTGGATGACGGACACGAACGCGACGGGCGGCGCGGTCACTCCCCTCAGCGCGCACTGGTTCGAACCCCACGAGCCTCCCGAGCGGCCGGTCGTGGTCACCGGGGTCTTCGACGTCCTCCACGTCGGGCACGTCCGTTTCCTCCAGAGCATCGCCGAACGCGGGCTGCCGCTGACCGTGGGCATCGAGTCCGACGAGCGCGTGCGCGCCTGGAAGGGCCCCGGCCGCCCGGTCAACCCCGCCGAGGAGCGCGCCGAGACCATCGCGGCCCTCGGCTGCGTCACGGCCTCCTTCGTCATCCAGGGGCCGCCCGAGGTGGCCGACTGGGCCGCCTACGCCGAACTCCTGCGCCCCCTCGCCCCCGCCGCCCTCGCCTACACGGCGGGCGACCGCTTCACCCAGGCCAAGATCCGCGGCGCCGACGCCCTCGACGCACAGGCCTGGGAGCTGCCCTTCACCCCCGGCCGTTCCACGACGGCCGCGCTGGGCCGCCTCGCCCACTCCCTCTGACCCCCACTCCCGACGCCCCTCCTCCGGGCCGTGCGGAGGTGTCCCCACCTGGGAAGCACCCCCGCGGGACCGGTGTTGTCGCATGCGTGGCGAACTGGCGAGACGAACGAGGCTGCTCATGATGTCTGGGAGGCCCTCCTACCGGGCCCTGGTCAACGACGGGAGCGCCCGGGGGCACCGACTGCCCCCCGGCATCACCCGCCGCATCATCTCCTACGCCCGCCCCCACTGGCGGGCGATCGCGTCCTACCTCCTGGTCACCGCCGTGGGCGCGGGCATCGTGGTGGCCAACCCCCTCCTGCTGAAGGCGATCATCGACCAGGGCATCCTGCCGGGGAACCGGTCCCTGGTGGTGTGGCTGGCCGTCGCCGCGGCGGGTCTGGCCGTTCTGGAGGGGGTGCTGAACCTCCTCGGCCGGTGGCTGTCCTCCCATATCGGCGAGGGCGTCATCTACCTCCTGCGCACCCAGGTGTTCACCCACGTCCAGCGGATGCCCCTGTCCTTCTTCACCCGCACGCAGACGGGATCGCTGATCAGTCGGCTCAACACCGACGTGGTGGGCGCCCAGCGGGCGATCACGTCGGTCCTCCAGTCGGTGGTGTCCAACCTGATCAGCGCGACCGCCGTCATCGTGACGATGTTCGCGCTGTCGTGGCGGGTGACCCTGGTGGCGCTGGTCCTGGTGCCGCTCTTCGTCATCCCGGCGAAGCTGATCGGCCGCAGGCTGGCGCACATCTCGCGCGACGCCATGGACACCAACGCCGACATGAGCTCGCTGATGACCGAGCGGTTCAACGTCGGCGGGGCGATGCTGGTCAAGCTCTACGGCCGCCCCGGGGAGGAGTCGGCGGGCTTCGCGCGGCGCGCGAGCCGGGTCCGCGACCTGGGCGTGCGCCAGGCGGTGTACGGCTCGCTGCTGTTCAGCCTGCTCGGGCTGATCACGGCCCTGGCCCTGGCGATGGTCTACGGCGTGGGCGGCCTGCTGGCGATCGACGGCGCCTTCGAGGTCGGCACCCTGGTCGCGCTGACCACCCTCCTCGCCCGCCTGTACGGGCCGGTGACCACGCTCTCCAACGTGCACGTGGAGATCATGACGGCCCTGGTCTCCTTCGACCGGGTCTTCGAGGTGCTCGACCTGAGGCCCGGGATCGAGGAGAGCCCGAACGCGCGGCCGCTGCCGGACGGCCCCCTCCCCGTGGAGTTCGAGCACGTGTCGTTCCGCTACTCCGGCGCCGAGGAGCCCTCGGTCGCGTCGTTGGAGGCGACACCGCAGGCGGTGATCGACGGCGAGACCCAGGTGCTCAGCGACGTCTCCTTCCGCGCCGAGCCCGGCACGATGGTGGCGCTGGTCGGCCCGTCGGGCGCGGGCAAGACCACGCTGACCCACCTGGTGTCGCGGCTGTACGACCCGACCGACGGGCGCGTCCTGGTCGGCGGCCTGGACCTGCGCGAGACCGCGTCGGACTCCCTGCGCGACGCCGTGGGCGTGGTCACCCAGGACGCGCAGCTGTTCCACGACACGGTCGGCGCGAACCTGCGCTACGCCCGGCCGGGGGCCACCGACGCGGAACTGGAGGAGGCGCTGCGGATGGCGCGGCTGGGTCCGCTCCTGGAGCAGCTGCCCAACGGCCTGGACACGATGGTGGGCGACCGCGGGTACCGGCTGTCCGGGGGTGAGAAGCAGCGGCTGGCGATCGCGCGGCTGCTGCTCAAGGAACCGTCGATCGTGGTGCTGGACGAGGCGACCGCGCACCTGGACTCGGGTTCGGAGGTGGCGGTGCAGGAGGCGCTGTCGGCCGCGCTCGCGGGGCGCACGTCGCTGGTGATCGCGCACCGGCTGGCCACGGTGCGCGAGGCCGACCAGATCCTGGTGCTCGAGGACGGCCGCATCCTGGAGCGCGGGACGCACGAGGAGCTCCTGGGGCGGAACGGGCTCTACACGGCGCTGTACCGCACACAGTTCGCTCCGCAGCGCGGGTAGCGGCCCGGGGGGTGAGCGGCGGGAGGGGACCGCGCTAGCGGTTCTTCTTTCCGCCCTTGCCCGCCTTCTTCTTCCCGGAGCCCTTCTTCTTGCCCTTGGCCTCACGCGCCTTCCGGGCGGCCTTGGCGGCCTTCTTCGCCGCCTTGCGCTCGGCCTTCTCGCGCGCCTTCCTCCGCTCCTTCTTGGCGTTCTTGGAGTTCTTGGGCTTCTTGCGCTTCTTCGGCTTCTTGGCGTCCTTGGAGGTGACGTGGTCGGCGAGGACGTCGGGCAGCGGCGCCAGGCCGGGCCCGCCCCGGAAGATCCAGTCGTCGATCGCCTCGACCAGGGCTTCGTCGGTGATCTCGCCGAGCCAGACCGGACGGCCCCCGGCGGCCCTGCCCGCCTGGGAGGGCTGCACGACCACGACGTTGCCCTGGAAGCAGATGCCCAGGCACTTGCTGGTGCGGACAGGGACGGTGCGGCCCGACCGGTCGTCGATGGCGCTGAGCCGGGCCAGCTGCGCCTTGTGGTCGACGCCCGGCACCTTCTTCTTCCTTCCGCAGCAACAGCCGCGGCAGACCGTGAGCTGGCAGGGGCGCCCGCCGAGATCGCTCACACCCGCACCGCCTCACCTTAGGTTCGCCTTACCTGACCAGCGTAACCCTGTCACACACCAGCTTTGACCAGCGGATACGGGGTATCGCCCGGACAACACGGGCGCGGGAACGCCGAGGGGCGGGCCAGCGCGTCCGTGGACCCGCCGTGCCCGCCCCGGGTGGGCGAGACGTCTCCCCTACTTCTTCCTGTCCTCCTCCGCACGCTTGCGCAGGTACTCCGTCGCGGCTCCGGCTCCCTTGTCGATCACGTCGTCGTGGGCCCCGCCGGTGGCCTTCTTCGCTGCCTCGGCGGTCTTGTCGACGACCTTCTGCGCCTTGTCGGCGTTGTCGTCGACGGCCTTCTTCAACCGGTCGAACGCATCTCCGGTACCGGACATGGAATCCCCCCTAGATCCGTCCTGCACCTACCGCGATACCCGCTTCACCTGCCGTTCATGCGGAGCGCAGCGGTATCGGCACGGTGTGTACGACTTCGGTACCGTGCGTACGGGTTCGGTCGGATCAGATGCCCAGGACCGCGCGGGCGATCGAGAAGTAGATGATCAGGCCCGTGGCGTCGACCAGCGTCGCGACCATCGGCGAGGAGACGACCGCCGGGTCGACGCCGACCTTGCGCGCGAGCAGGGGCATCGACGAACCGATGATCGCCGCCCACGTGCACACCGCGATCACCGAGCAGGAGACCACGACCGCGATCTCGAACCCGACCAGCAGCGTGCCGATGCCCAGCGCGAGCACGGCCAGCACCACGCCGAGCAGCAGCCCGACCCTGGCCTCCTTCCAGATCACCGCCGGAAGGTCGCGCACCCGCACCTCGCCGACGGCCAGGGCGCGCACGATCGCGGTGGCCGACTGGGCGCCGACGTTGCCGCCGGTGCCGATGAGCATGGGCACGAACATGGCCAGGGCCGTGACCGCCTCCAGCGTGTCCTCGAAGACCTGCATGACGTTGACGGTCAGCGTCGCCGCGACGATGAGCAGCATCAGCCACACCACCCGCGCCGCGACCAGGCGCACCACGCCGACGGACACGTAGTGCTCGCCGAGCGGGCTGGCGCCGGACTGGCGGGCCATGTCCTCGGAGTCGGCGGCCTCGATGACCTCCAGGGCGTCGTCGAACGTGAAGAGCCCGACGAACCGGCCCTCGGAGTCCACCACCGGCAGCGAGACCAGGTTGGCCTCCTGGATCAGGCGGGCGGCGTCCTCGACCGGTTCGGTGGCCCGCACCCGCGGCGCCAGCACGTCGACGATGTCCTTGATCAGCTGCTCGTCGTCGGCGACGACCAGGTCGCTGAGGCCGACCGTGCCCACGAGGCGGCGGCCGTCGCTGACCACCGGGAGGCTGTAGATGGTCTCGGCGTCGGCGCCCCTGGCCCGCACCACCTCCAGGGCGCGGCCCACGGTCAGGTCGCGGTGCAGGATGACCGTCTCCGGGGTCATGTACCGGCCGACGGACTCCTCCGGGTAGCCCAGCAGCGCCGCCGTCATCTTGCGCTCGGCGGAGCTGAGCCCGGCCAGGGCGCGGGTGGCGATCTTGGCGGGGGCCTCCCCGATGAGGCGGGCCCGGTCGTCCGGGTCCATCTCCTCCAGCAGCTCGTGGAAGGCGGTGTCCCGCAGCCCGCCGAGGATGACCTGCTGCTGACCGGGGTCGAGCTCCTCGAAGACCTCCAGCTCGCGGTCCTTGTCCAGGAGTCGGAAGGGGATGATCGCGTCGCGGTCGGGGATTCGGGTGAGCTCGTCCGCGATCTCGTAGGGCCTGTGTTCGGCCAACCAGAGCCTGATGCCGGTCAGGTCGTTCTTCTCGACCAGTTCGTAGAGCTCTTCAGCGCGCTCGCCGTCTGCCATGCGAAGCACCCCCTTGCGTCTCCAACGCCGCGCGGGACCGCCCGCGGGGCCGCCTGTGTCGTCTCGTCTCCCCCGGTGCGGTCCCGCCTTCCCCGAGTGGGACGGGCAGCCGCGCGTGCGGCGGCGCCGAGGGGCGGAAGGGAGGACGGGCACGGCGGCCCTGGGATGTTCGTCGGCCGCGCCGGGATCGGGAGTCGGGTCGACCCTATCGCCCGGAGGCGCCGGGAACCGCACGCACGACCTCGTCGGGTGTCAGTCGCGCCAGAGGACGACGAGCGCGCAGTCGTCGTTCTTGTCCTTGCTGAGGACGTCGACGACCCTGCCCGCGCCGGTGGCGAAGCCGCGCGCGACGACCGACTCGGCCACGCCCAGGAGGCGGTCGATCCCGGCGTCGAGGTCCTCGCCGGGTGTCTCGATGAGGCCGTCGGTGCAGAGCATGATGGCGTCACCAGGCCTGAGCTTGCCCTCGACGGAGGTGTAGGTCATCTCCGGGATGACGCCGAGGACCACGCCCTTGGCCTCGGTGGTGCTCCACAGCCCGCACCCGCTGTCGTAGTGCAGGGCGGGCGGGTGGCCGGCGGAGGCGATCTGGTACTCGCCCGTGTCCAGGTCCACACTCAGGTGCACGGCCGTGACGAATCCCTCACCGGCGCCGTCGCGGATGAGGTAGTCGTTGCAGTGGGCGAGGAAGTCCTCGGTGGGCACGGCGCCGATGAGGCCGCTGAACGCGCCCGAGAGCATGAGGGCCCGGGTCCCGGCGTCCACGCCCTTGCCGGAGACGTCGACGACGGCCATGTCGAGCCGGTTGTCCCTGCGGTTGGACACGACGAAGTCGCCGCCGAAGGACGAGCCGCCCGCCTGGCGCAGGACGGCGGTGCGGCCCCAGCCCTCGGGCAGGTCCGGCATCCGGCCCTGGTGGCGCAGCCGGTCGCGCAGGTCCAGCAGCATCATCTCGCCGCTGAGCCCCTGCACACCCAGCCGCTCGCGCACCCCCGACAGCAGGTAGGCCAGCACGGCGGTGACGCCGATGGTGACCAGCAGGCCGGGGCCCACCTGGCCGAAGTCGAGCATGAACGCGACGAAGACCAGGACCGCCGCGACCACGGTGAGCAGGAAGGCCAGGCTCTTGCGCTTGAGCAGGAGCCCGCCCGCCAGGACGGTGAGGATGGTCGAGCTGGGCGGGAACCAGCCGGTGGGGCCCCACACGGCGCCCACGCCGACCCCGACCGCCAGGGTGACCAGGGTGATGAGGACGAGCCGGTAGCGGAAGAGCACCTTGCGCCGGAGCACCGCTACGAGCCGCTGCGTGGTCGTACGCAGCAGCCGGGTGGTCTTGGCGGTCGGTGTGGGCTTCATGTGTCCCCTGGATCGGCGCTCCCGCGCGCACGCGGGCGGTTCGGGTTCTCGTACGGCACGGCCGCGCTGGGGCGGAGACGTTCGGTACCGGGTCGGGCGGTGGTCGGGTGCGGGGCACGCCCTGGTGACCGTGGCCGGGGGCGCCGACGCGCCGTCACCGCCGCGGAGCGGAGGATGAGAGGCTGGCCACTGTGCACGAACTGTAGCGCGGGGGCGCGGACGTGGCACGCGCAACCAGCGGTGTTCTCTCCCATAACCACAGGTTTAGGTTCATCCGATAACCGAGCGTAGGGATTCGGTCCCTGGTTCCTTCGGGGTTCTGGTGGGTTCTCCGGGCCGATCATCCTCTCTCGGACACGACCGCCGCGTCCGGGAACGTTCCGGACGCGACCGCGGGTCCCGTCCCGGACGGTGGCACCCCTCGGACCGCGCGCACCGGCCCCGGACAGCGGCGCGCCCCCGCGCCGGACGGCACGGGGGCGGACCGGACCGGGGTGCTCACGGAAGCGGCGGGAGCTCGCCGGACTCCTCGTAGGTGGAGAGCATGCCGATACGGCGGGTGTGCCGCTCCTCGTCGCTGTAGGGCGTGGCGAGGAAGACCTCCACGAAGCGGGTCGCCTCCTCCAGGGAGTGCATCCGGCCGCCGATGCCGAGCACGTTGGCGTCGTTGTGCTCGCGCGCCAGGCGGGCGGTGTCCTCGCTCCAGGCCAGGGCGGCACGGACGCCCTTGACCTTGTTCGCGGCGATCTGCTCGCCGTTGCCCGACCCGCCGATCACGACGCCGAGCGCACCCGGGTCGGAGGCGACGCCCTCGGCGGCGCGCAGGACGAAGGGCGGGTAGTCGTCCACGGCGTCGTAGACGAAGGGCCCGGCGTCGACGACCTCGTGGCCGCGCTCCTTCAACCAGGAGACGAGGTGTTCTTTGAGCTCGTAGCCCGCATGATCTGATCCAAGGTAAACACGCACGTGCTCAGTTTGGCAGGTCACGCGGGCCACCGGCACCGCGCCCCGCCCCATCCGGCCTGGACGGGCGGGGCACGGAGGGTTCGGGTGGGTCCCCTCAGGAGGCGGCGGCGGCCGCGACGCTCAGGCCGAGGGCGGCGAAGAGCGCCATGGAGACCAGGGAGACCAGGTTGTACACCAGGATCGACTTGACGTCCTTGGCGAGGGGACCTGCCTTGGAGACCGCGGGCTTGTTGCTCAACTCACACCTCATCAGGGTTCGACCGGGGATATCCGGTCCGCATCTTTCCACACCCCACAACGCGCCGTTCACCGGGGCCGATTCCGCGCGAACGGAATCGGAGGGTGTGACTCGGCGCATATCCGACCCGTCGCGGCCCGGGCGGGCGGTCAGAGTTGGACCGCTTTGACCTCGCAGAACTCGTCGAGACCGTGCAGCCCCCACTCGCGACCGTTCCCGGAGCGCTTGTAGCCGCCGAAGGGCGCGCGCGGGTTGAGGGCGCCGCCGTTGACCTCGACCTGCCCCGCGCGCAGCCGCCGGGCGACGGCCAGGGCGCGGTCCGGGTCGGCCGACCACACGGCCGCGCTGAGCCCGTACACCGTGTCGTTGGCGATGGCCACCGCCTCCTCCTCGGTGTCGTACGGGATCAGGCACAGGACCGGGCCGAAGATCTCCTCGCGCGCGATCCGCATGTCGCCCCGCACGTCCGCGAAGACGGTCGGACCGACGTAGTAGCCCCGCGTGCGGCCCTCGACGGGACCGGCGCCGCCAACGACCAGGCGGGCGCCCTCCTCCACGCCGACGCGCACGTACTCGCGGACGCGGTCGAGCTGGGCGGCGGAGACGAGCGGGCCCATGCGGGTGGACTCGTCCTCGGGGTCCCCGGGGACGTACCTGGCCGCGGACTCGGCGGCCAGGCGCACGGCCTCGTCGTAGGAGTCGCGGTGCACGAGCATGCGGGTGAGCGCGTTGCAGCTCTGCCCCGTGTTGCGCATGACGTCGGCGACGCCGCGCTTGACCGCCTGGGTGAGGTCGGCGTCGGGCAGGACGACGTTGGGCGACTTGCCGCCCAGTTCGAGCGCGACCCGTTTGACGGTCTCGGCGGCGACCTGGCTGACCCGGATCCCCGCGCGGGTGGAGCCGGTGAAGGACACCATGTCGACCCCCGGGTGGGCGGCGATCGCCTCGCCGACGACCGGACCGGTCCCCGACACCAGGTTGAACACGCCCGCGGGCAGGCCCGCCTCGTGCAGGACCTCGGTGAGCGCGTACGCGGACAGCGGCGCGACCTCGCTGGGCTTGAGGACCACGGTGTTGCCCGCGAGCAGCGCGGGCACGACCTTGAGCACGATCTGGTGCAGCGGGTAGTTCCACGGGGTGATGGCGCCGACGACGCCGACGGGCTCGCGCAGGATGAGCGAGTTGCCCTGGCGCTCGCCCTCGAAGTAGCGGTCGCCGACCTCCTCGACCAGGTCGACGAAGGTGCGGAACATCAGGGCGGGCAGGCCCGCCTGGACCTTGCGCGCGAACCCGGCGGGCGCGCCCATGTCGCGGGTCAGGACCGCGGCCACGTCGTCGACGCGGGCTTCGTACAGTTCCAGGGCCTTGGCCAGGTGGGTGACCCGCTGGCCCGGGGTGAGCGCCGACCACGCGGGCAGGGCCGCCGCCGCGGCCGCGACCGCCGCGTCGACGTCCTCGGCGGCTCCGGCCGGAACGGTGTCGATGACCTGCTCGGTCGCCGGGTTGAGCACGTCCAAGCCCTCGTCGGAGGCGGACGCGCGCCAGGCGCCGTCGATGTAGAGGGATCGCATGTCCCCACTCTCGCAGAACGGGATTCTGGTTGGCCAGCGTCCAGAGCCGGGCCGGTGGATTCCCGGACGCGGGATCAGTCCCAGTGCGGCGGGCGCTCGTCGACGAGCCGCGCGGTGTCGTCGTCGACGCCCTCCTCACCCCAGCCGAGGGGACGCTCGTCGCTGGTGGTGTCGGGCAGGATGTCGAGGTCGTCGAAGAAGTCGACCCTGCGGTCGCCGTCGGGTCCGGACATGGCCACGCCCCCTGTTCGATCCGTCTGTCGCGTCCGCGGCGCGGACGGGTGGATGGAGGTACCGGGCGGGTCCACCGCCCGCCCGGTTCCGACCCTAATCGAAAGTCGGCTAGTCGAAGCTCGGCTCGACGGTGCGGGTGCGCTTGAGTTCGAAGAAACCCTCGACCCCGGCGACCAGGCGGACGCCGTCCCAGAGCCGGGCGGCCTCCTCGCCACGCGGGATCGGGGTGACCACGGGGCCGAAGAAGGACACGCCCTCGACACTGATCACGGGCGTGCCGACGTCCTCGCCGACCAGCGTCATGGCCTCGGCGTGCGAGGCGCGCAACGCGGTGTCGTACTCGGTGGACTCGGCCGCGGCGGCGAGCTCCACCGGCAGACCGGCGTCCTTGAGCGCGTCCCGGTAGGTGTCCAGGGAGCGCGGCTCCCCGTCGTGGTGGAAACGGGTGCCCAGGGCGGTGTAGAGAGGGCCCAGGGCCTGCGGGCCGTGCTGCTGCTCGGCCGCCACGCACACGCGGACCGCGCCCCAGCCGGTCTCGATGAGCCTGCGGTAGTTCTCCGGCAGGTCCTCCTTGCCCTCGTTGAGCACGGACAGGCTCATGACGTGCCAGCGCACGCGCACCGGACGCACCTTCTCGACCTCCAGGAGCCACCGGGAGGTGATCCACGCCCAGGGGCACAAGGGATCGAACCACATGTCGGCGTAGGTGATGTCGGGTTCTTCGGGGGACTGCGTCATCATCGCTCCTCGTCGCTGTGGGCCACCCGGCCGTGCCGGGTCCGCCGAGAGTGGACAACCAGTCGCGCGGGTTGCGCATTCCGCGTCGGCGCGTGGCAGGATCGAAGCCGAGTGATGACGACGATTCCGGCCGGCGACGACGGCGGCCGTGAAGGGAGCGTGGCGTGGCGGGGAACCTGACACGGGACGAGGCTCGGGAGAGGGCGCGGATGCTGAGCGTCGACTCCTACGCCGTGGAGCTCGACCTGACCACGGGCGAGGAGACCTTCCGGTCCACCACCGTGATCCGTTTCTCCAGTTCGGAGGCGGGTGCCCGGACGTTCGTGGACCTGACCGCCCCCAGGGTGCTGTCGGCGAGGCTCAACGGCCGCGAGCTGGATCCCGGGGAGCTGTTCGACGGTGAGCGCCTGGTCCTGCCCGAGGTGGCGGCGGACAACGAACTGACCGTCGTGGCCGACGCCGCCTACATGCGCACCGGCGAGGGCCTGCACCGGTTCGTCGACCCGGTGGACGAGTCGGTGTACCTGTACACCCAGTTCGAGACGGCCGACGCGCACCGCATGTACGCGTGCTTCGACCAGCCCGACCTCAAGGCGACCTTCGAGCTCACGGTGTTCGCGCCCGACGCGTGGCACGTGGTGTCCAACAGCGCCCCCGACGTCGAGCGCGAGGCCACCGGCGCCGAGGGCCGCGTCCGCTGGCACTTCCCGCCCACGCCGGTGATGTCGACCTACATCACGGCGCTCGTCGCGGGCCCCTACCACGTGGTGCGCGACGAGCACGACGGCATCAGCCTGGGGCTGTTCTGCCGTGCCTCCCTGGCCGAGCACCTGGACGCCGACGCCCTCTTCGACGTCACGAAGAAGGGCTTCGACTTCTTCCACGGGCTCTTCGACCTGCGCTACCCGTTCGGCAAGTACGACCAGCTGTTCGTGCCGGAGTTCAACGCGGGCGCGATGGAGAACGCGGGCGCCGTCACGTTCCTGGAGGACTACGTCTTCCGGTCCCGCGTGACCGACGCCCGCTACGAGCGCCGCGCCGAGACCATCCTGCACGAGATGGCGCACATGTGGTTCGGCGACCTGGTCACCATGCGCTGGTGGGACGACCTGTGGCTGAACGAGTCCTTCGCGACCTACGCCAGCGTGTACTGCCAGGCCAACGCCACCCGGTGGACGGACGCGTGGACGACCTTCGCCAACGTGGAGAAGGCCTGGGCGCTGCGCCAGGACCAGCTGCCCTCGACCCACCCCATCGCGGCCGACATGGTCGACATCCAGGCCGTCGAGGTCAACTTCGACGGGATCACCTACGCCAAGGGCGCCTCGGTGCTCAAGCAGCTCGCGGCGTACGTGGGCGTGGACGCGTTCTTCGCCGGGGTGCGCGCCTACTTCAAGGAGAACGCCTTCGGCAACACCGAGCTGAAGGACCTCCTGCGGCACCTGGAGGCCGCCTCGGGCCGCGACCTGTCGGGCTGGTCGCGCGAGTGGCTGGAGACCACGGGCGTCAACACGATGCGCCCGGACCTCGCGGTGGACGGCGACGGGAACTTCACGTCGTTCACGGTCGTGCAGGAGGCCGCCGAGGAGCACCCGACGCTGCGGTCGCACCGGCTGGCGATCGGTCTGTACGACCGCACCGGGGACGGCATCGTGCGCCGCGAGCGCGTCGAACTCGACGTCAGCGGCCCCCGCACCGAGGTTCCCGAGCTGGTCGGCAAGGCACAGCCGGACCTGGTCCTCATCAACGACGACGACCTCACCTTCACCAAGATCCGCCTGGACGAGCGGTCCCTGCGCACCGTGGTGGAGGGCGTCGGGGAGATCGCCGACTCCCTGCCGCGCGCGCTCGCCTTCGGCGCGGCGTGGGACATGACCCGCGACGCCGAGATGGCCGCCCGCGACTACGTGGACCTGGTCATCTCCGGGATCGGCGGCGTGGACGACGTCATGGTCGCCCAGACGCTGCTGCGCCAGGCCAGCGCGGCGCTGATCAACTACGCCGACCCGGCGTGGCGCCCGATCGGCTTCGAGCGGCTCGGGGAGCGGCTCCAGGAGCTGCTCAACACCGCCGAGCCGGGCGGCGACCTCCAGCTCGCCTACGCCAACGCGATGGCCGACTCGGCGCGCACGGACGCCCACCTGTCGCTCCTGCGGGGGCTGCTCGACGGGGCGATCACCGTCGAGGGCCTCAAGGTCGACACCGACCTGCGGTGGACGCTGCTGCGCCGCCTGGTCGCCCAGGGCGAGCTCGGGGAGCCGGAGATCGCCGCCGAGCTGGAGTCCGACCCGACCGCGACCGGCCAGCGCCACGCCGCCGGCGCCCGGGCCGCCATCCCCACCGCCGAGGCCAAGGCCGCCGCGTGGGAGCGGATCGTCGGCGCCGACCTGGCCAACGCGGAGTTCCGCGCCACGCTGCTCGGCTTCACCGAGCCCGGCCAGGCCGAGCTGTACCGCCCGTACATGGACAAGTACTTCGCCCAGCTCGGCCCGGCCTGGGAGAAGTGGACGGGTGAGTTCGCGCAGAGCTTCGCCGAGACGATGTACCCGAGCGGGCTGGTCGAGGAGGCGACGCTGGAGCGCACCGACGCCTACATCGCCGAGAACGACCCGGCCCCGGCGCTGCGCCGCCTGCTGGTGGAGGGCCGCGCGGGTGTGGAGCGCGCGCTGCGCGCCCGCGCCAAGGACATCGCCGTGGGCCAGAGCCGCTCCTAGGCCGCCCCCACGGTCCTCCGCTTCGCTTCGGACCGTGTGCGGACACCGCCGAAGCGGCCGTAACCGACCCGCGATATGACGACGGTCCCCGGGGACGCGCGACGCGTCCCCGGGGACCGTCGTGCGTTGCTCCGGGAGGCGGGGGAAGGCCCACGAATATCGGTACATGGTGTACCGTATTGGCCATGGGGATGGAAACACGAGCATGGCCGGACGGGCTCGCGGTGGCTCAGGTGCGGGTCGCGCGACCCACCGCGAAGCTGGACGAGGTCGTCACGTTCTACCGGGACCACCTGGGCCTGCCCGAGCTCTACCGGTTCAGCGGCCACGCCGGCTACGACGGCGTGATGCTCGGCCTGCCGGGCACGGACCACCACCTGGAATTCACCTCGCACGCCGACGGCAGCCCCTGCCCGGCGCCCACCGACGACAACCTGTTGGTGCTGTACTTCACCAGTGACGCACGGATGTACACCGCGGTGGAACGGCTGGCGGCGGCCGGGCACGAGCCGGTACCGGCGGAGAACCCCTACTGGGCCGAGCACGGAGCCCTGACCTTCGCCGACCCCGACGGCTGGCGCGTGGTGTTGGTGCCCCGACCGGTGTTCTGATGGCCGGACGCACCCGAGACGAGCGCATCGACGGCGCGGTGCTGTCCGCCACCGTCGAACTCCTGGGCGAGGTGGGCTACACCGCGTTGACCATGGGCGCCGTCGCCCGACGTGCCGGGGTGCACCGGCCCGCCGTGTACCGCCGGTGGCCGTCCAAACGCCACCTGGTCGTCGACGCGGTGGCCGACGGACTCGGACCGCGCCCCACCCCGGACACCGGTGACCTGCGGGACGACCTCGTCACGGGCATCATGACGGTGGTGGACGCGCTGGCCGGAACCCCGTTGGGCCGTGTCCTGCCAGCCCTGGTCGCGGACCTGGCCGCCGATCCGGAGTTGGCGGGGCGGTTCCTGGACCGGGCGTTCCACCCCCGGCGCGCCACCACCGCCGCCACGCTGCGCTCGGCCGTCGCGCGCGGCGAGATCCGCGCCGACTTCGACATGGACTTCGTCCTCGACGCCCTGGCCGCTCCGCTGTACTACCGGGTCCTGTTCGGCCATCTGCCGCTGTCCCGACCCCTGGCCGAGCAGTGCGTGGACACGGTCCTCGCCGACCTGCGAAGATCCGGCCCCTCCGACGGGCCGACCCACCGCTCGGCGGACGCGGACTAGAGCATCCGACCCTGACCGCCGCCGACCGGGCCCAGGGTCCGGCGGATGCGGGCGACCGTGCGCGGGTCGGCCAACAGCTCGTCGACGAGCACCGGCTCGCCCTCACCGCTGGTGAGCGGGATCAGCCAGTTCGGGTACTCCGTGCTCGTGCCCGGCTGGTTCTGCATCCGCCGCTCCCCCACCACGTCGGTCAACGCCACGCCGATCATCCGCGCCGGGGTGGCCACCAGGTAGGCGTGCATCGCCGCCACCACCGAGGCGGGGTCGGTCACCGGGTCCACGTCCTCGTCCAACAGCCCCAGCTCCACCAGCAGCGACCGCCAGCGGTCCACCCGCGCCTCGGACTCGGCCAGCTCCTCGGAGAGTGGACGGTCCAGCAGCCCCAGCCGGTCGCGCAGCTCGACGTGCTCGCCCGACAGGAACGACGCCACCGGGGGCAGGTCGTGGGTGGCGACCGTGGCCAGGCAGTCGGCGCGCCACTCGTCCGGGGAGAGCGGCTCACCGTCGGCGTCCTGCTCGAACCACAGCACGGAGGTGCCCAGGATCCCCCGGTCGGAGAGGTGGTCGCGGACCCAGGGCTCCACGGTGCCCAGGTCCTCGCCGACCACCACCGCGTCGGCCCGCCGGGCGGAGAGGAGGAGCGAGCCGACCATGCCCTCGTGGTCGTAGCGGATGTACGTGCCCTCGGCCGGGGACGCCCCCTCGGGCACGCACCACATCCGGAACATCCCCATGACGTGGTCGACGCGGACACCGCCCGCGTGCCGCAGCGACTGTCCGATGATCTGGCGGAAGGGCGCGTAGCCCAGCTCGGCGAGACCGCGCGGGTGCCAGGGCGGCTGCCCCCAGTCCTGCCCCCGCTGGTTGAACTCGTCGGGCGGCGCGCCCGTGTGCAGACCGCCGACCAGCGCGCCGCCGTACATCCACGCGTCGGCGCCGCCCGCCTGCACGCCGATCGCCAGGTCGTGCACGATGCCCAGGTCCATGCCGCCGCCGCGGGCGGTGGCCTGCGCCTGGGCGAGCTGCTCGTCCAGGACCCACTGGAGCCAGCGATGGAACTCCACCTCCGGCCACAGGCCCAGCGCCTTCTCCCCCACCGCGTGCGCGCCGACGTCGCGCAGAGGGGCGGGCCAGGTCCGACAGTCGTTGCCGTGCTCCTCGGCGAGGGCGCACCAGGTGGCGAACTCGACCAGGGGCTGGCCCTCGCGTTGCAGGTAGGCGCGCAGCGCCGCCTCACGGCCGGGCGCCCGGGGCACCTGGAAGAGCACCTCCAGGGCGGTGCGCTTGGCCCCCCAGACCGCGTCGCGGTCCAGCAGGTCCGCCGTGCGACCGCGTTCGCGCAGGGGGCGGGCCAGGCGCTGGATGCCCTCACGCTGGGCGGGGTCGAGCCGTGCGTACTCGGGGATGTCCTCCACGCGGACGTAGAGCGGGCTGGCGTAGCGGCGGCTGACCGGCAGGTACGGCGAGGGCTCCACGGGGCCGACGGGCTCGGTGGCGTGCATCGGGTTGACCAGCACGAAGTCGGCGCCGAGGTCGCGCGCGCCCCAGTCGGCGAGCTCGGCGAGGTCACGTAGGTCCCCCGTGCCCCAGGAGGCACGGGAACGGACACTGTAGACCTGCGCCATGAGCCCCCACAGGCGCCGGTTCCCGCGCAGGGCGCCGGGCTCGATCCGGTCGGGGACCACGAGCAGGGGCGCGTCGTGTTCGGCGCCCCCGTCCTCGACGCGCAGCGTGTGCACGCCGAGCGGCAGACCCGGGTCGAACGGCAGCAGGGAGCCGTCACCGGTCTCCACCGTGCTGCGCGCGCCCTCGGGAAGGACCAGGTCGGGCGCCTTGCCCTCGCGGACGACGACGGCGGGCGGCAGCGGACCGCGTCTGGTCGCGGGGACCGGGTCCTCGGGGTCCACCCCCAGCGCCGCCAGGACGTGGCGGATCGTGTCGGGGCTGACGGGCACGCGTCGGCCCCGCCAGTCCTCGTAGGCGGTCGCGACTCCGTACTGCTCGGCCACGCGGGCCAGCTGAACGTCCCTCACAGCAATCGATCATGCCCTAACGGAGGCCGCGTACACCGGAGGGCCGCGCGGCGTGGGACCAGAACGTCGGCTGGACGATCCGTAAACCCGACCGCCGTATGTCAGTGGCCTGTGCATAATGAGCGGAATGCTGTCGAACTACCGGCGCGTCCTCGCCGTCCCCCACGTCCTGTCACTGCTGACCTGGTCACTCGTCGCCCGTTTCTACATGCCGGGACTGATGGTCGCGGTGACGTTCCTCGTCGAGGACTGGACGGGCTCCTACACCTACGCCGGGCTGGTCGCGGGCGCGTTCACGTTGGGCATGGCGGTGGTCGGCCCGCTGCGCGGCCGGATGGCCGACCGGGGCGGCAGCGACCGGCTGGTGCTGGTGTGCGGCGTGGTGTTCAGCGCCGGTCTCCTCGCCCTGGCCCTGTTGCCGGGCTCGTTGTGGTGGCTGGCGGTGCCGCTGGCCCTCGTCGCCGGCGTGTTCGGCTCCCCCGCCAACCAGATCGTCCGCGCCCTGTGGCCGCGGCTGACCTTCGGTGCGGAGCGCAACGCAATCTACGCGGCCGAGGCGACCACGCAGGAGCTGCTGTTCGTCTTCTCCCCCGTGCTGAGCGCGGGTGTGGTGGCCTACGCGGGTCCCCGGTGGGCGCTGGGGCTGCTGTCGGTTCTGGCGCTGGCGGGAGCGGTGGGCTTCGCGCTCTCGCTGCGGCGGGCCGGAGTGACCGGACCCGCCCCCGAGCAGGAGGGCGAGGCGCCCGCCGGGGACGCGCCCCGGCGCAGTCTGCTGCGCTATCCGGCGCTGTGCGTCCTGCTGGTGATGTCCCTGCTGCTGATCTGCGGGATCGTGGGCGTGGACCTGGTCGTCGTGGCGTGGGCCAACGAACTGGAGTCCCCGCAGTACGTCATGGTGCTGGCGTCGGTGTGGGCGCTGGGCTCGCTCGTGGGCGGTGCGATCGCCGGAGGGCTGAAGGGGCGGCCGCGGCTGGTGCGGCGGAGCGTCGCCGCCGCGTTGGGGCTGGCGGTCCTGGTGCCGTTCATGCCACCGGTCGCCCACCTGTCCACCCCGCTGTGGATCGCCCCGCTGCTGTTCCTGTCGGGGGTGGCCATCGCGCCGACCCTGGCCGCGGTGATGGGGCGGCTCGGCGAGGTCTCGCCTCCGAACCGCCGTGCCGAGACCTTCGGCTGGCTGGCGTCCGGGATGGGTGTCGGCAGCGCGCTGGCGGGCCCGATGGTCGGTGCGCTGATCGACGGCTTCGGAGTGGCGGGCGGCGCGGCCGGGGCCGCGGTGGCGGCCGTGCTGGCCGCCGGGCTGAGCGTGTTCGTCCCCGCGGCGGCGCCGGACCCGGACCCCGCCGAGGCGGCGGGACCGGGGACGTCCCCGACCGCCCCGGCCGTCGGGGACGCCTAGTCCGCTCCGGGCGGGAGACGGTGCGCCCAGGGGCGGGCGGTCTCCAGCTGGGCCGCCAGCGACAGCAGCGTGCCCTCGCCGCCCATCCGGCCGGTGAGCATGACACCGATCGGCAGCCCGTCCGGGGACCAGTGCAGGGGGACGCTGGCCGAGGGTTGCCCGGAGACGTTGTACACCGACGTGAACGGGGTGAACTCGGTCATCCGGCGGAACTCCTCCTCCGGGCCGCCCCGGTCGAAGTGCCCGATCGGGACCGGCGGCAGTGCCAGGGTGGGGCTGAGCAGCACGTCGTAGGGCTCGGTGGCGGCGATCAGCGAACGCACCCCGCGCTGGAGCCGGGCGCAGGCCGCGACGTAGACGGGGACGGGGGTCGCGCGGGCCCGGTCGCGCAGCCAGCGGGTGATCGGCCTGAGCTCGTGTTCGCGGTCGGGGCTGACGGGGCTGGCCGAGGCCATCGCGGCCCACAACACGCCGAAGTCCTCCGGGAAGGTTCCGTCGAAGTGGGCGTCGCCGGGGGTGGGGATCTCCTCCACGTCGTGGCCGAGTTCGAGGAGGAGGTCGGTGGCCGCGTCGTGGGCCGCCAGGACGTCGGGGTGGACGGGGATACCGACGCTTCCGGCGTCGGCGTAGCGGCCGACGCGCAGCCGCCCCGGGTCGCGGCGCGCGTGGTCGACGAAGGTCTCGCCCAGCGCGAGCGGGGGCGCGGAGTACAGGTCGCCGGGCCGCGCGCCCGCCATGGCGTCGAGCAGGAGCGCCGCGTCCAGGACGGTCCGGGCGAGGGGCCCGGCCGTGGACAGGCCCACGAGGTCGGGCTTGAGCGGCCCACCGGAGATCCGTCCCCGTGTGGGCTTGAGGCCGAACAGCCCGCACGCGCTGGCGGGGATGCGCAGGGAACCGCCGCCGTCGCCCCCGTGCGCGGCGGGCGCCAGGCGGGCGGCGACCGCGACGGCGGCGCCACCGCTGGAGCCGCCGGGCGTGCGGTCGGTGTCCCAGGGGTTGCGGCTGGGCGGGGCGACGTCGTTCTCCGTGTAGCAGGTGCACCCGAACTCGGGCGTGTTGGTCTTGCCGAGGAGGAGGGCGCCCGCGGAGCGCAGCGCGGCGACCGGGCCGTCGTCGAGCGGGGCCGGTGCCGGGTCGACCGCGCGTGAGCCGAAGGTCGTGGGCGCTCCGGCCAGCAGGTCCAGGTCCTTGATGGGGAGCGGCACCCCCAGGAGGGGCGGCAGGGCGTCCGGCGTGTCGCGCATGACGCGCTTCTCCGCATATCGGGCCTGTTCGAGAACCTGTTCCGGACTAACCGCAATGAACGCGCCGTAGGTGGGATCGAGCCGCTCGATCCGCTCCAGGCAGTGCTCAGCGATCTCACGAGGGGACAGTTCACGACCCCGTACCAGGTCGGCGAGTCGGTGTGCCGGAAGTTCGTGGATCTGGGTCATGATCCACCAGATTAGCGGGCACGTCACGGGGCACCACTGCCGTGGTGGTCTTCTCTAGAGAGACCGTCGAAACGGTGATCCTTCCCTTCCCCCGCGTCACGGACACGTGGGTGGCCGGCGGAACGAGGGAAGGAAAGTGTGAGAAGTCATGCACTAGGACTCGGATATGGATGGAACTAACCTGTCCGACGTGGAATCGGCAACGACAACGAACGAACGCACCCAAGCGGGCGACGCGCCATCTCAGGCGAATAGCCCCGAAGAGCTCTTTTTCCCTCATCAGCGGAAGAAGAACAACAATTCGGGCACCAAGGCACTCTACGGAACCCTGAAGTCCAACGAGACCGCGCGCAGGTGGACCATCCGCGTGGCCATCGCCGCTCTGGTCGCCACGGCCTTCGGCCTGTTCACCACCGACTGGCGGATCGGGGTCACCCTCGGTCTGGCCACCCTGGTCGGGATCACCGTCCACGCCGCCCGGCGCGAGTCCGAGATCCCCCGGTGGCGCAAGCCCTCGGCCGCCCAGCGCAAGACCGAGGTCCAGCTCAGGGTGATGAAGCAGCTCGGCTACCGCGTCCTGCACGCCCGCGCCGTCCCCGGCGGCAACGGGCAGATCGACCACTTCATCGTGGGTCGCCGCGGCGCGTTCGCGATCGACTCCGAGTCGTGGGACCGGCGCCTGCCCCTGCGCAACAAGCTGGAGAAGCTCTACCACGGGCGGTTCAGCAAGAACGAGCGGATCGACGAGGCGCTGGAGGAGGCCAAACGGGCCGAGGAGCTCATCAGCAAGGAACTGGGCCGCGAGATCTCGGTGCGCGCCTCGCTCGCGATCTACGGCCCCGGGATGCCGTGGGACAGCCACCGGCTGCGCGGCGTCGACATCATCACCGGAACCAAGGTCCGCAAGTGGCTGCGCACGGGCCGGGACCGACTGGACGAGCGCGAGATCGAGGAGATCTACGAGGCCGCCAAGAAGGCGCTGCCGCCCCGGTACTGAACCGCGCGGGAACCCCGTCCAGGGAGGGCCCGGGAGGGACCACGGCGCCGTGGTCCCTCCCGGGCCCTGCGCGTACGGCGGAGGAATCCCCTGCCATCTCACGATTCGGACATCGCGTCTTCTGATTCGAGACCGAAGCAGCCCCGCGGGGCGACTACCATCGAAGGGAAACACCCGGAACCGATGGGAGCCCACCCCATGCCCGCGCTACGCTCACGCACGGTCACACACGGCAGGAACATGGCAGGCGCGCGCGCCCTCATGCGCGCCACCGGCGTGGAGCGCGAGGACTTCGGCAAGCCGATCGTGGCCGTGGCCAACAGCTTCACCCAGTTCGTCCCCGGCCACGTCCACCTGCGCGAGGTCGCCGACGTCGTCGCCACGGCGGTCCGCGAGGCGGGCGGGGTGCCGCGCGAGTTCAACTCCATCGCGGTCGACGACGGCATCGCCATGGGCCACGGCGGCATGCTCTACTCCCTGCCCAGCCGCGAACTCATCGCCGACTCGGTCGAGTACATGGTCAACGCGCACTGCGCGGACGCCCTGGTGTGCGTCTCCAACTGCGACAAGATCACCCCCGGCATGCTGCTGGCCGCGCTGCGGCTCAACATCCCCACGGTGTTCGTCTCCGGCGGCCCCATGGAGGCGGGCAAGGTCACCGTGGTCGACGGCACCGCCACCACGGTCCGCAAGCTCGACCTCATCAACCCGATGATCGCCGCGGCCGACGAGAGCGTCTCCCAGGCGGAGCTGGACGAGATGGAGGAGGCGGCCTGCCCGACCTGCGGCTCCTGCTCGGGCATGTTCACCGCCAACTCGATGAACTGCCTGACCGAGGCGATCGGCCTGGCCCTGCCGGGCAACGGCACCGTCCTGGCCACCCACACCGCGCGCCGCGCCCTGTACGAGGACGCCGGACGCGTGGTCGTCGAGGCCGCCAAGCGCTACTACGAGGACGACGACGAGTCCGTCCTGCCGCTGTCCATCGCCACCCCGGCCGCCTTCGGCAACGCCATGGCCCTGGACGTGGCCATGGGCGGCTCCACCAACACGATCCTGCACCTGCTGGCCGCCGCCACGGAGGCGGGCGTCGGTTTCGGGCTCCCCGAGATCGACGAGGTCTCCCGCCGTGTGCCGTGCCTGTGCAAGGTCGCGCCGAACACGGAGAAGTACCACATCGAGGACGTCCACCGCGCGGGCGGCATCCCCGCCATCCTCGGCGAGCTGGCACGGGGCGGCCTGCTGGACACCTCCCTGCCCACCGTGCACGGCAAGACGCTCGGCGAGTTCATCGCCGAGTGGGACATCGCCGGCGACACCGTCAGCGACGAGGCCGTCGAGCTGTTCCACGCCGCGCCCGGCGGGAGGCGCACCACCAGGGCGTACTCGCAGAGCACCCGCTGGGACAGCCTGGACACCGACCGGGAGAAGGGCTGCATCCGCTCCGTGCCGCACGCCTACACCAAGGACGGCGGACTGGCGGTGCTGTTCGGCAACCTCGCCCCGGACGGCGCCATCGTCAAGACCGCCGGCGTGGAGGAGGAGCTGTGGACCTTCTCCGGGCCCGCGAAGGTGTTCGAATCCCAGGAGGACGCCGTCGACGGCATCCTCTCCAAGCAGGTCGAGCCCGGTGACGTGGTCGTCATCCGCTACGAGGGCCCCAAGGGCGGTCCCGGCATGCAGGAGATGCTGTACCCGACGAGCTTCCTCAAGGGCCGCGGTCTGGGCAAGGCCTGCGCGCTCATCACCGACGGCCGCTTCTCCGGAGGCACGTCGGGCCTGTCCATCGGGCACGCCTCCCCCGAGGCGGCCGCCGGCGGCGACATCGCCCTGGTCGAGGACGGCGACATCATCAGCATCGACATCCCGGGCCGCGGGATCGTGCTGGAGGTCCCCGCGGACGAGCTCGACGCCCGCCGCGAACGGCTGGTCAAGGAGCTGGGCCGCTTCCAGCCGCGCGACCGCGAGCGCCCGGTGACGGCCGCGCTGCGCGCCTACGCCGCGATGGCCACCTCGGCCTCGACCGGCGCGGCGCGCGACGTGTCGCAGATCGAGCGTTAGGGGAGGCCCCAGACCGACCCGGGGCTCGGCGTCCCGTACCGCTCAGGAGCAGCAGCCGCCCCCGCAGCACCCTCCGCCGCCGGAGGGCGCGGGGGCGGCGGCGCGTCCGCCCACGGCCACCGTCGACAGCAGGCGCACCGTGTCGTCGTGGCCGTGCGGGCAGTCGGCGGCATCGCCCGCCCGGGCCATCGGGCGGGAGACCTCGAAGGTGGTGCCGCACTCGCGGCAGCGGAATTCGTATCTGGGCATGCGGTCAGAATACGGCCGCCCTCCGCCTCCCGGACACCGGGCGCGACGGAGGGCGAGGGGGCCGCCGCAGGGCCGGTCGGGGACGCGTGACCCCGGCCCCGGGGCGTCAGGCCGCCAGGTGAGCCATGTAGGGCTCCCACTGCGGGTCGCCGTGCAGGTCACCGTTGATCAGTCGCCAGTGCGGACCCTTCGGCACCTTGGGGGTGATGTGCAGCTCCCATCCGAGCTCGTCCAGGAACTTGTCGGCCTTGCGGTGGTTGCACGGCTTGCACGCCGCCACCACGTTCTCCCACACGTGCGCCCCGCCGCGGCTGCGCGGGATCACGTGGTCGATCGTCTCGGCCTTCTTCCCGCAGTAGCCGCAGGTGTGCCGGTCCCTGCGCATGAGCGCCACCCGCGTCAGCGGCACCCTGCGACCGTAGGGAACGCTGATGTAGCGTCTGAGCCGGATGACCGAGGGCACGTCGTACGACCGGGTCGCCGAGTGCAGCACCGCTCCGGCCTCGTCCCCGTGCACGACCTCGGCCTTCTCCCGGAGCACGAGCAGAATCGCCCTGCGCAGCGGCAGTGTCGTCAGTGGTTCGAAGCTGGCGTTGAGCAGCAGCACGTGACGGCGGGCGGTCGGTGGGCCACCCTCCCGGCTGCCTCGGGCGCTCATAGCTCCGCCCCGGCCGTCGTGCTTCGCGGCCGTGTCTCCTCCCCGGCCAGCCGTTCGGCCAGCCAGGAAACCTCCCTGTTCACCGATCCGAGGATCGGTGGTTCCGTACGCCTTGCCACACGGACCTCCCGGTGGTTCCCGCCGAGTTGCGTCCCGCATTCAGTGTGCGTGGTCGGACGGCCTCGGCGCCACCCCAATTTTCGTCAGGACGCCCGGAAAGCGCGGGTCGTGGCTTTCCTCCACCCATTGTGCGCCCCCCAAACCACGTTTCACGGTCCCGCCGCGCCGAACACCGGGCGTGAGATATCGGTGGATAGGGTGCGAAGTATGCGTGAACTTCGCTACCCGCCAGCAGAGCGGCTGGACATCATCGAGACCCTGCACGGCCACACGGTCGCCGACCCCTACCGGTGGCTGGAGGACCCGCAGACAGCCGCGACCAAGGAGTGGTCCACCGCCCAGGACACCCTCTACTCCGAGGCCCGCCCGCGGTTCCAGGCGCGCGAGTGGTTCGGCGAACAGGTCCGGTCGCTCATGGGCGCCGGGCACGTCGGCGCCCCCGTGTGGCGGGGCGAGCGCCACTTCTTCACCCGCCGCACCGCGGAGCAGGAGCACGGCGTCCTGCACGTCCAGGACGGTGACGGCCCCGCACGCGTCCTGGTCGACCCCGGGGCGCTGGACCCCGGCGGACTGACCACCCTGGACTCCTGGAAGCCGGATCGCTCCGGGCGACTGCTCGCCTACCAGCTCTCCGAGGCCGGTGACGAGGAGTCGATCCTGCGGATCATGGACGTCGAGACCGGGGCGACCGTCGACGGGCCGATCGACCGCACCCGCTACAGCCCGATCGCGTGGCTGCCGGACTCCTCGGCCTTCTACTACGTCCGGCGGCTGCCCGCCGACCAGGTCCCCGAGGGCGAGGAGAGCTACCACAGACGCGTCTACCTGCACCGCCTGGGCACCTCCACCGACGAGGACGCCCTCATCTTCGGCCAGGACCGCGACAAGACCGAGTACTTCAGCGTCACCGTGAGCCGCGACGGCCGCTGGCTCGTCCTGCTCGCCGTGCGCGGCACCTCCTCGGCCACCGACATGTGGATCGCCGACCTGACCGCGGGAGACCTGGACGCCCCCGGGCTCGTCCCCATCCAGGAGGGCGTCGACGCCTCCCTGTCCGCGCACGTCGGCCGGGACGGACGCCTGTACCTGTACACCGACCGCGACGCCCCGCGCGGCCGCGTGTGCGTGACCGACCCGGCCACCCCCGGGTACGAGCACTGGACCACGCTGGTCGCCGAGGACGCCGAGGCGGTCCTGGAGGACTTCGCGATCCTCGACGGTCCCGGAATGGACCGGCCGGAGATGCTGGTCGCCTGGAGCCACCACGCCGTCAGCGAGGTCACGCGCCACGACCTGGCCACCGGCGAGCGGCTCGGCACACTGGAGATGCCGGGCCTGGGCTCGGTCGGCGTGCTCATGGAACGGCCCGAGGGCGGCCACGAGGCCTGGTTCGGCTACACCGACAGCACCCACCCGTCGTCGGTGTACCGGTACGACGCGCGCGACGGCGCCGTGTCCGTCTGGGCGGAGGCGCCCGGCACGGTCACCCCGCCCGACGTCCGCACCGAGCTGGTGACGTTCACGTCCAAGGACGGCACCCCCGTGCGCATGCTCGTGGTCTCCCCCGCCGAGCCCGCTGCCGGCCCCCGACCGACCGTCCTCTACGGCTACGGCGGCTTCCGCATCTCCCTGACCCCCTCCTACTCCGCGTCGGTCCTGGCCTGGGTGCGCTCCGGGGGCGTGTACGCCACGGCCAACCTGCGCGGCGGGTTGGAGGAGGGCGAGGAGTGGCACCGCGACGGGATGCTCGCCAGGAAGCAGAACGTGTTCGACGACTGCGCGGCGGCCGCCGAACACCTGGTGGAGACGGGTGTGACCACCCCCGATCGGCTCGCGGTCATGGGTGGGAGCAACGGCGGCCTCCTGGTCGGCGCGATGATCACCCAGCGCCCGGACCTGTTCGCCGCCGCGGTGTGCTCCGCCCCGCTGCTCGACATGGTGCGCTACGAGGGCTTCGGGCTGGGCCAGCTGTGGAACGTCGAGTACGGGAGCGCCGACGAACCGGAGGAGCTGGAGTGGCTGCTGGGGTACTCCCCGTACCACAACGTGCGTGAGGGCACCCGCTACCCGGCGACGCTGTTCACCGTGTTCGACAACGACACCCGGGTGGACCCCATGCACGCGCGGAAGCTGTGCGCGCTGATGCAGTGGGCCACGTCGGCCTCCGCTGAGGAACGCCCGATCCTGCTGCGCCGCGAGTCGGAGGTCGGCCACAGCTCCCGTTCGGTGAGCCGGAGCGTGGCGCTGAGCTCCGAGCAGCTGGCCTTCCTCGCCCACCACCTGGGGGCGTCGGTGGCCTGACCGGCGCCCCGACCAGCGCCGCCGGCCGCCGGCCGCCGCGGGGAGACCCACGCCACAGCGCTGACGGCCGGGCGGTCGAACGGTCTCCTGGGGGGATTGGGACAATCGAGGTCGTCCGCCCCCCAGGAGAACCGCACACGAGAGGAACCAGGACGTGACCCAGATCGAGGCCGGAGGCAACGGGACCGGGACCGTGCCTCGGCGGCACGTGCACCTCGCCCAGGTCCGCTACGCCGACCTTGACCCCCAGCACCACGTCAACAATGTGCGGATGCTCACCTACCTGGAGGACGCGCGGATCTCGTTCCTGCGCTACGGCGGCGGGGTCGACGAGGGCGAGGAGGTCTTCGGCGCCATGGTCGTGGCCCGCCAGGAGGCGGACTACGTGGCGCCGCTGCTGCCCCGCAAGGATCCGGTGCGGGTGGAGCTGTGGGTGACCGAGGTCCGCAACGCAAGCTGCACGCTGGCCTACGAGATCCGCGACGACACGACCGTGTACCTGCGTGCCAGGACGGTCCTGGTCGGGTTCGACGTGCCCACGCAGAGCGCTCGGCGGCTCAACGACACCGAGCGCGCCCACCTCGCCCAGTACGCCTGAGGGCGCCTACCTCAGGGAGACGGAGACGGTCTCGCCCTCGTCGCCGTCGCGGCGCTCCTGCGAGGCCACGGCGATGGACGTGGGATTGGCCACCGCCGGAGGCGTGGCCTCCTCGGCGACGTTGACCATGCTGTGCGCGGCCATGACCATGTACTCCCACATCCGCCGGTCCAGGGCCTCGGGCAGCTCCAGGGAGTCCATCGCGGCGCGCATGAGCTCCAGCCAGCGGTCGCGCTCGGCGGCGCCGACCCGGAACGGGAAGTGCCGCATCCGCAGCCGCGGGTGGCCGCGCCGCTCGTTGTAGGTGCGCGGGCCTCCCCAGTACTGGATGAGGAAGAGACGCAGGCGCTCCTCGGCGGGGCCGAGGTCCTCCTCGGGGTACATGGGCCGCAGCAAAGGGTCGGCTGCGACGCCCTCGTAGAAGTGGCGGACCAGGCGGGTGAAGGTCTCCTCGCCCCCCACGGCCTCGTAGAACGTCGTCTGCACCGGCCCCTCGCCCTGCTTGTGGTGGTCATCTCGCGCGGAAGTCATCGCCCACCAGGGTATGCGACACTCTCCGGCCCGTCAGGTCCGCCCGTACCGGTGGGAATACCCCGGCTCACCGACCCGTTCCCGGGCGGCCGCGCACGGCCGCCCGCGGGGGGATGCCGGGGTCACCCGGGCAGCGGCGCCAGCAGGTCGGCGAGGAGGCGGGCGCGGACGCCGTCGTCACGGTCCAGCTCCGTGTCCGACCGCCACGTGCACCCGACGCTCAGCGCGGCCACCCGACCCGTCGCCAGGACGCGGTGGACCGCGCCGACCACCGCCTCGACGGAGGGGCCGCCGGAGGTGGGGAAGAGCGCCCCGGGCACCTCACCCGGGTCGATGACGTCGAGGTCCACGTGCAGCAGGAGGGGTCCCCCGGGGAGCACGTCGGCCGCCACGTCCGGGACCGCGCTCACCCGCAGCGCCGACGCGCGCAGGTACTCCTCCTCCGGCGGGTCAAGGTCGCGTCCGTCGACGAGCAGGACCCGTTCCTCGGGGACGTCGCGCAGACCGAGCCGTTCGGTGGCCGGGTCCGGCCGGTATCCGGTCAGGACGCGCAGGGGGATCCCGCCCGCGTACCCCGAGGCGCTCGTCTCCATGGTCTGCACGTCGCCGTGCGCGTCGAACCAGACGACGGAGGGGTCCGCCCCGGCCCGCTGCACGCCCGCCGCGACGCCCAGGGCCACCATGCAGTCACCGGAGACCACGGCCGGGACCCGGCCGGCGCGCACGTGGTCGGCGACGCGCTCGGCGACGACCTCGTGCAGGGCGGCCATGCGCGACCACACGTCGCCGTCGGGCAGGTCGACCGTCACCGTCTCCGGAGCGTCGGGCAGCGGGGGCCGCAGGTCGGGCAGGTGCTCGTCGAGATGGTAGGGGGCGCACAGAATCGTCATGGCGGGACGATACCGACACGCGCGGCACCGGGTACACCCCGTTTTCCACCGCCCCGGCGTGGTCGTGGCACGCGCAAAGCCCCGCGGACCACGACCGGTCCACGGGGCTTCGAACGCGCTGGGATCAGCTGCGGGTGAGCTTGCGGTGCGTGACCGCGTGCGGGCGCGCGGCCTCGGGGCCCAGACGCTCGATCTTGTTCTGCTCGTAGGACTCGAAGTTGCCCTCGAACCAGAACCAGTTGGCACCGCCCTCCCACGCGAGGATGTGCGTGGCGACGCGGTCGAGGAACCAGCGGTCGTGGGAGGTGATCACGGCGCAGCCGGGGAAGTCCAGCAGCGCGTTCTCCAGCGAACCGAGGGTCTCCACGTCCAGGTCGTTGGTGGGCTCGTCCAGGAGCAGGAGGTTGCCGCCCTGCTTGAGGGTGAGCGCCAGGTTGACGCGGTTGCGCTCACCGCCGGAGAGCACGCCGGAGGGCTTTTGCTGGTCGGAACCCTTGAAGCCGAACGCGGCGACGTAGGCGCGGCTGGGGATCTCGACCTTGCCGACCTCGATGAAGGTCTCGCCGTCGGAGATGGTCTCCCAGACGTTCTTGGTGTCGTCGATCCGACCGCGGTACTGGTCGACGTAGGAGATGTCGACGGTGTCACCGACGTTGATCTTGCCCTCGTCGGGGGTCTCCTCGCCGACGATCATCTTGAACAGGGTCGTCTTGCCGACACCGTTGGGGCCGATGACGCCGACGATGCCGTTCGGCGGCAGCGAGAAGCTCAGGTCCTCGATCAGGACGCGGTCGTCGAAGCCCTTGGTGAGGTTCTTGACCTCCACGACCGTGTTGCCCAGGCGCGGACCCGGCGGGATCTGGATCTCCTCGAAGTCCAGCTTGCGGGTCTTGTCGGCCTCGGTGGCCATCTCCTCGTAACGCTGGAGGCGGGCCTTGCTCTTGGTCTGGCGGGCCTTGGCGTTGGAGCGGACCCACTCCAGCTCCTCCTTGAGGCGCTTGGACCGCTTCGCGTCCTTTTGCCCCTCGACCTTCAGACGGGTCTGCTTGGTCTCCAGGTAGGTGCTGTAGTTGCCCTCGTAGGGGTAGAACTGGCCGCGGTCCAGCTCCAGGATCCACGTGGCGACGTGGTCGAGGAAGTACCGGTCGTGGGTGATCGCGACGATGGTGCCGGGGTACTTGGCCAGGTGCTGCTCCAGCCAGTTCACACTCTCGGCGTCGAGGTGGTTGGTGGGCTCGTCGAGGAGCAGCAGGTCGGGCGCCTCCAGCAGAAGCTTGCACAGCGCGACGCGGCGCTTCTCGCCACCGGACAGCTGGGTGACGGAGGCGTCGCCGGGCGGGCAGCGCAGGGCGTCCATCGCCTGCGCGAGCTGGCTGTCGAGGTCCCAGGCGTTGCGGTGGTCGAGCTGCTCCTGGAGCCTGCCCATCTCCTCCAACAGGTCGTCGGAGTAGTCGGTCGCCATCTGCTCGGCGATCTCGTTGAAGCGGTTCAGCATCGCCTTGGTCTCGGCGACACCGTCCTCGACGTTCTCCAGGACGGTCTTGTCCGCGTCGAGCTGGGGCTCCTGGGCGAGCAGGCCGACGGTGAACCCGGGCATCAGTCGCGCCTCACCGTTGGACGGCTGCTCGATGCCGGCCAGGATCTTCAGCAGCGTCGACTTACCCGCACCGTTGGGCCCCACGACGCCGATCTTGGCTCCGGGCAGGAACGACCCCGAAACGTTGTCAAGGACGACCTTGTCGCCGTGCGCCTTGCGCACGTTTTGCATGGTGTAGATGTACTCCGGCATGTCTTCCAGACTAGGGTGTCGGCGCCTGTGCCGAGACCTGTGGGATCACCTGACGCGACCGCCTTCAGGACCCGGCGGGTCACGCACTGGAACGCGTCACGGCGGCCCGGTCTTCCCGCGAGGGTGATTCCGCGCGGACGGGTTTGCTCATCGGGTCGGAGATTCCCCGTCCACGCTCGGACAGGAGGCACGGAAGGCGCGCGGGCTCACGCCGACGGGCCGGTGGAAACGGCGGCGCCGCGGGCCGCGGCGCCGCGCGGGAGGGGGCGGCCGGGTCCTGCGCACCCGCTCCGTACGAGAGCACCGGACCCGCGAGGCGCCAGGTCAGGACGACGGCTCCACCAGGGCCTTGAGGCGGCCCAGGCGGTCGCGCCAGAACTCCTTGGCCTCGGCCGCCGAGTCCGGGTCGGGCAGCCGGGACTGCTCCACCGCCGCCGAGACCCGGTCGGTTCCCCTGGCGGTGAGGTAGACGATCACGCGGGTGCCGTCGGCCAGGTCGGCGGTGACGCGCTTGGGCTCGTTGTACGAGCGCACCGTCCACTCCGCGCCGTCCAGCCAGCGCTCGCGCACCGACTCCTCCACGAACGCCGCGAAGACCTCCTCCATCGGTGCGCGAACCGTCTTGGACGCGTTGACCGCGTAGCCGTCCTTGCGCTGCCCAGGCGTGCGCATCCCGCGCTCCTGCTCGTAGGCCACCGTCAGCGACTGGGCCCACCAGCCGTCCACGCCCCGCTCCTCCACCAGGTGGGCGGCGATCTCCTTGTGCGTACGGTCGGTGGCACCCCACGCGTCCAACAGGGAGAACCACTGGTCGTAGTCGCGTCCGGTGCGCTCACGCACCGCCTCGCCGGACACACGCGCCCGCATGGTCGCGACGGGCGTCTCCGCCGGGGTCACCGGTTCCTGGGATGCGACGGCGGCGGGGCGTGCCTCGGACGAGAGCAGGTGGGCGCGGGCCGCGGTGTAGCTCTCCCCGGTCTTGGCCATCCGGGAACGAACCCGCTGCTTGAAGGACTTCTGCCTGGTCATGACGGCTCCTCGGCGACGGCGGCCAGACCCACGCTCGTCCGCCCCGCCGGTAGGGCTCATCAGACCGGCGTCCCGAGGGCTCAGGGCCCCCTTTGCCCCCTCTCAGCCGGCGGCGTGGGCGCCGGAACCGGGGGTTGGGCGCGGGACCGCGCCGATGTCCAGGGTACCCCGCTCACCCGGGCTTCTCCAGGCCCAGGTACGGCTCCGGAGCGGAATGCTCCCGGGCCAGGCGCGACGGGTCCCGAAACGACGGGAGAGGGACCCGCCCACCGGCGCAGTCCCTCTCCCCGGTCTCGGCACGTGTCCTCGTCCGGCCACTCCCTACCGCTCCCGTCTGCGGGGCAGCGGGGGGACGAAACCGGCGCGGGTCTCGATCACTCGGTCCACCAGGATGCCCAGACGGTCCCGCTGGACGTAGCACCACGCGCCGTACCGGTCCTGCCAGCCCCAGGACCAGCCGTCCTTCAGTCCCAGGGCCACGTTGCCCATATAGCCGGGGCCGATCAGGGCGCGGTCGACGTCGGCGCCCCAGGTCCAGGGGAAGCGTCGCCACTCCAGGGTGAAGGCCAGCCCTCGCGAAGCGAGGAAGGCGTCGCGCGCCCGCTCGAAGGGGTCGGGCCGGGTGTCCGGCCCTGTTTGGAACTGATGGGTCTCGTTCATGGTCCCAGCGTCCGGCCGAGGCCCAATGCTCCACCAGCAATAGTCTTCTATCTGCAAAGCTATGGTGGATAACGGAGCACACTGATTATGTTTGAAACATGAGTGGAGCACGCTTTCCGACAGAACTAGTCAAAGTACGCGAACTAGCAAGGCTAACGCAGCGGCAGCTAGCGGCGCGCGCAGGAACGTCTTCAGCTTCCGTTTCCCGGTGGGAATCGGGTGTATCCACCCCGAAACGGGATAACGTCCACATGTTGGATGACGCGACAAACGCGCGCGGTCGACTACTCAAGGCCTGGTCAGATGATCGGGAGGGTAAGGGGCTTCCCACCTACATGCGCGACCTGGGGCGGCTGGAAGAGGCAGCCCGGACGATCGAGTTGGTTTCCCCGCACCTCATTCCCGGGCTCCTGCAGTGCCCCGGCTATGCGCGCCTCGTCTTTGAACAGTCCTTGATGGGGGAGGTCACCGGAGACCTGGATCGGCTAGTCGCGCTTCGATGTGGTCGGTATCCACAGCTCCGCAAGATCAACAACCCACGGATCGTCGCCGTCTTCCCCGAAACCGCGCTCTTCTTCGTTCCCGAAGCGATCCGCCGTGAACAGGTTCGCCACCTGCTGGAGATGCTCGAAGCCGGAAACGTGCGAGTCCTACTGGTGCCACACGGATCCCTGCTGCTGGGAGTGACTTCCATGCTGCTGGTCTTCCACATGCAAAACGGGGAGACAGCCGTATCCAGCGACCACGTGGACGGTAACGTGATCTATGAAGACTCGGAGGGATACACCCGTTTGCAAGGCTTGGTGAAGCAGTCCTTGGGAGACGCCCTCCCCACCGAACAATCGCGGAAGGCCCTGGAGGAGCTACAGTGAGCGACCGAGAGTTCCACAAGTCGTCGTACTCGTCTTCGGGCGGGAACTGTGTCGAGGTCAGTGAAGGTCGGGACACCCTGGTCCGCGACACCGTGAACCGCGAAGCGGGTTACCTGACCTTCCCCACCTCCGAGTGGCGCGCGTTCCTCGGCGTCGCCACGAGCCTCTGACCCGACCCCCGCCGCACACGCGAGATCCCCACCTGGCGACCGGGTGGGGATCTCGTCGGGAACTCCCCCTTCACCGGCCCAGGGTGTCGGTCACCCGCTTGCCGCGCTCGTCCCTGGTGATCGTGAAGCTGTCGACCACCTCACCCTCACGGGTCTTGGCGACGTAGTCCAGGCGGGTGCCGTCGACGGACACGATCTGGTACGTCTGGGTCTGCCCGCGCTGCACCCGGGCCTCGGCGCCGTTGTCGACCCAGACGGAGTCGTCCACGCGGTACATCTTCGGCCCGGTCACCGCGACCACGTAGACCGGGCCGGTCTGCACGTCGGGGTCCCCGGTGCGGTTGGCGACCAGATTGCCTCGCCCGTAGCTGTGGTCGTGCCCCTGGAGCACCAGGTCGACGTCGTAGTCCTCGAAGACGTCGAGCCACGTGTCGCGCAGCGGCCCGTTGTCCCGGCCTGGGGCGTTGGAGAACACCGGATGGTGGAAGGTGACCACCGTCCAGCGCTGGGGGTTGTCCTCCAGCACGCCGCGCAGCCACCGCGCCTGACTCCTGAGCCAACCGTCCCGGTCGCCCCCGGGGGCGTAGGCGTAGTTGCTGTTCAGCACGACGAAGCGCACGCCCTGGTGATCGGTGTGGTAGACGGTGCCGTCCAGGGCCTCGTCGTCGGGGCCGTTGCCGGCGCCGGGGAACTGCAGGGGCCAGTGGCCACTGAGGTTCCGCCCGCTGTACTCGTGGTTGCCCGGCGCGGCCACCTGGTTGACACCACCGGTGGCCGCGGGCCCGAAGGCGTCGTACCACTCGCTCCACTGCCGGTCGTCCTCCGCACGGTCGACCAGGTCCCCGGAGTGCACGGCGACCTCGGCGTCGGGGGCGTCCGCCAGCGCGGCCCTGACGGTGGGCGCGGCACCGGCGGTGATGTCGTTCTGCACGTCGCCGAAGTAGAGGAAGCGGAACGGGTCGGGGTCGGCGGCGGCCGTGGTGAAGGTGCGCCAGTCACCGAACGCGCCGCCGTCGGCGTCCCCCACGCGGTAACGGTAGGCGGTGTCGGGTGCCAGCCCGCGAACGGTCGCGCGATAGTGCACACCCGCGGTGCTGCCGGTCCGCTGGCCCTCGACACGCAGGATCGGGTCCGCGTCGGCCGCGGCGGTGACCTCCAGGACGGGCGTGTAGTCGTCGGAGGCACGCCATGTGACGGTCTGGGAGGTGCTCGGGTCGGCGGTGGGCGACAGGGTCACGCGTTCGGCCGTGACAGCCAGCGTGGGCGCGGCACCGGCGGTGACGAACGCCAGGGTCAGGACGGCGACCAGGACAGAACCGTACCGGGCGACCGCGGGCGGCAGAGCGGACGAGCGCATGGAATCTACTCCATATGAGTCGAGTCGGTCACCATAACCGTCATCACGACATTGCTACTGACAGTGGATATACGAATACCCAGAGCATCGACTGTGTGAACTCTCCCCGCCTCCTGCGTCGGCTTCGGGGTGACTACTCGCCCCAGTCCTCCTTCCCCTCCATCCAGCGGGGTGCGGCCTCCCGCCACCGCCTCACCGGCATCCCCCAGGCGAGGGCCCGACTCATGAGCAGCGCCATCGAGTACCCGGGATCGGCGGTCAGAGCCACGTCCAGGGCCGCCGAGGCCAGCTCCCGGTCGTCGCTCTGCCAGGCCGCGACCGCGAGCAGGGAGGCCGGGGCAGCCCGCAGGCGTTCGGGGACGTGTCGCGTGACCCGGCTCCAGAGGCGCCGGTGCACGTCCGCGCTCCGGGCGGTGATCCGCGCCCACACCTCGTCGCGCACCCGTGTCTGCGTCAGGTACACGCCCAGTGAGGCCAGTTCGCGGGGCTCGGCGACCCCCTCCCCGCGGCTCTCCGCCCGTACGGCGGCGCGGACCGTGGGAAGGCCCAGGTCCACCAGGGCGTCGCGGTCGCGGGCGGCACGGTCCCGGGCCAGGGCCTCCACGTCCTCGGCGGCCGCCGCCACATCGGTGGCGAGCGGACCGGCGACCGGTTCGAGGAGGGCCCGCACCCGCGCGGAGTCGGCCGGTGCGGCGTGGACCGATGACAGCGGCGTGATACCGCGCAGGACGGCGTCGGCCGGGGCCGTGGAACGGTCCACGTCGACCACCGTGCCCTCGGGCGGGCAGCAGGAGGGGTCGACGCAGGTGTAGGACCAGTACCGGCCGTCGGTGACCCGAAGGGCGTCGATGACGGCGATCCCCCGCTCCCGCGCCGCGCCCAGCAGACCGTCGACGTGCGGCGTGACCCGCTCCGGCGGGCCGAACGCCACGACCAGCAGGGCGTCGCAGCGTTCGGCGGCGGCGTGGTCGACGGCCGGGGGCGCGCTGCGCGAGCCCGGCGGCACCCCCTCGCCGCCCAGATCCGCGCGCAGCACCGTGTGCACACGGCCGTCCTGGAGCGCCAGGACGACGAGTCCGGGGTCGGGAGGTCCACCCGCGAGGTAGGGCAGCACGGCGATGACGTCGGTCGGGGTGGTGAGCCTGAGCGCGGCCGGAGGTCCGCCCGGAGGGTCGTGCACCGGATCTCGGGAAGGCCCGTCCGGCACCCCGGTGGCCGTGTCCCCGGGAGGGCGGGGACGGGGGATGGGAGAGGGCTCGTGCCCGGGTGGTGAGGGGGCGGCACCGTGCTCAGCGCCGCCGTGGCGGTCGGGGTCGGAGGGGTCTACCGGGTGTCCGTGGTGGTCGAAGCGCATACGTCAACGGTGCGTGATCGGATGGGGGCGCACAATGGCGACTTGGGGGCTGTGGACAACGAGCGCGTCCCCACCCGCGACCGGATCTTCCTCCGGCCCCGCAAGCACCCGGTGGACAACCCGGGACGGCACCGGTGGACCGCCAGGGCACGGCGGTCCCTCCTGGGTCCCGGGTCACTCGACCTCGCCGGAGGGCCCGCCGCGCCCGGACAGGTTGCCCTCCCGCGGCCCGGGGATCGTGCCCGGCGCGCCCGGACGCCCGGCGGGCAGGCACACCCGGTTGCGTCCGGTCTCCTTCGCCCGGTACAGCGCCAGGTCCGCCGCGGTCAGCAGCTCGACCAGGTCGTTGCCGTGCTCGCCGATGACCGCGGCCCCGATCGAGACCGTGATGGACACCGGCACGTCGTCCACCGAGATCTCCATGCACCCGACCTGCGCCCGCAGCCGCTCGGCCGCGTGCCAGGCCTCCGACGTGTCCGACCCCGGCAGCAGCACCACGAACTCCTCGCCGCCGAAGCGGCCGAGCAGGTCGGACTGGCGCAACTGCTGCGCGATGGTCGTCGCCACCCCCAGCAGCACCTGGTCGCCGAACAGGTGACCGTAGTTGTCGTTGACCCGTTTGAAGTGGTCGATGTCGATGATCAGCACGGCGGCCGTCCCCCGGCCCGAACGCGCCCTGGCGATCTCCACCGACGCCTCCTGCTCCCAGGTCGGCGCGTTCAGCAGTCCCGTCTTGGGGTCGGTGCGCGCCGCCATCTGCAACTGCTGGAACAACAGGCTGCGCTGGAGGAGCAGAACCGGCGGAACGGCGATGGCCAGCAGGAACAACGAGAGCTGCGCGAGGATCGCCACGGTCACCCCGACACATAACTCGACGGCGTCGACCGTGCACGCCTCCCGGTCCCACATGGGCCGCAGCGACGCCCCGGGCCCCATGCTGATCCTGGCCGCCAGCGCCACCAGGATCGTGTTCAACACGGTGAACCCGGCGCAGCACAGGACCGCGATCAGCACCCCGGCGCCGGTGGTGAGGCTGTCGTGAGCGTCGGGCGCCCCGCCCAACGCGTCCCAGAGCCCGTCGGCGGCCACGCTGTGCCACACCACCGACGCCAGGAAACCCGACAACCCGATGGCGGTGGCGTTGAAGACCCGCCGATGCGCCAACGCCCGCCTGGCCCGCAGTTGCAGCAGCAGGAACACCGGGACGGGGACGATGATGGAGTACACGGGCGGCAGCAGGAGGACGATCGGGAACCACCACGCCCCCAGGAGGTCCCGGGCCAACCCCGCGGGCACGCCCAGGCGACGGATCGCCTCGACGCAGATGCCCGCGCACACGGTCAGCGCCAGGAAGGTGACGATGTCGACGAGCGTCACGGTGGTCAGCGCCGCCGCCGCACCGAACAGGAACAACGTCGCGAACAGGAGCAACCCCATGTAGACGATCAGGCCCCGAGGCTGTTGGAGGATCGGCCAGCACGACCGTTCCCCGGCGGCCGCGCCCTCCGCCGCCAACGGCTTCTCCGAGATACTCACGGCTCCATCCTCCCTCCCTGCGTCACGCTCCGCAGTCCGACCCCTACACGTGCTACTGATAGGTGAACCACCCCCTCCGGTTCTCCCTTCGACGACCCGATTTCGCGCGGAGTTCCGCGCCGTCGTCACACGGCGACCACCCCGGGGCGCCACGCGCACAGGTGGATACGTCAGCACGGCCCGGCGCGCCACCCCCAACACTTTACATTACGTTGGGTAATAACTTAATTGCTGATTGTATGATCGGCGCAGGCAGAGACTAGATTGACTCGAGGCTCGGGCTTCGTCAGGCGGGGTGGAACCGGGCTTCGAGACGTTCTACCGTAGGATCCGGCTTCGATGGCCGTTTTCGGACACGAGGTGCCGACCGAACCAGGATCCCGCCCCACGAGGTCGACACCGCCCGATCGGAGGAGGACACATGTACAGCACCGTGCAATGGACCTGAGACCCGACACGACCCGGGGGTGGGGGGGGGGGGGGGGGCCCCCCCCCCCCCCCCCCACCCCCGGGTCGTCTGATCGGCCCCCAGCGGGGCCGGTGTGCTCACACCGCGACCGGCCTCACGAGGCCGCCCTCGCCACCTCGTAGGCGGCGCGGAACGCCCGGTAGCGGTCCAACTCGGCCTCCATCGGCTCGACCACCCGCTGGCGCGCGATCTCGGCGACCCGCTCTCCGGCGGCCCGCTCCACCCTCTCGCGCCGCTGCACGGCGGCGACCTCGACCAGATTCCCGCAGCCCACCCCGGTCAGCCATCCGACCAGGAGGGACGCGACCGCCAAGGCACCGGAGTAGGCGACGAACACCGGGGCGTCGAACATCGCCAGCCCGGTGAGGCCACCGGCCAGCCAGCTCACCAGCGCCACGAGCGCCCACGCCAGGCCCAGGCCGGCGGCGGCCAACAGCGCGTACTGCGCCGACCGCGCGACCTTCCACCACGGCGCGGCCCGCTCGGAGGCACCGACCGCGCCCGAGACCGCCTCCCCCAGCTCGGCCGGAAGCTCCGAGACCCCGCTGAGCGCGGCCGCGCGCATGCGACGCCGCCACGGCGCGGGCATCCCCTCCGAGACCCCGTCGGCCGCCTCGCCCAGCACCGTCTCCAACTCCGCCACGTGGGCGTCCACCGGACCGCCCGCGCCCGCGTCGCCGTCGTCGCGCAGGAAGTCGAGCTGGACCGCCGAGAGCGGATCCTTGCGCACCCGCCCCAGCAGTCGGGCCACCGGCCAGCCGACCTCACGCTTGCCGCGCTTGGCGTCGTTGGTCTCGGTGACGTCGGCGACGGCCCTGACCCCGGCCGCGCTCGCCAGGCCGCCACGGACCCGCTCGGCCACGGGCCCGGGGACGGACCCGGGGATCCCGCCCTCTCCGTGGAACTCCTCGAAGGCCACCACGACCTGGTCCAGGTCCGCGACCAGCCGGTCGACCAGCGCCCGGCGCTCACGCACCGCCTCGCCGAGGAACGCGCGCAGATCACGAATGCCCTGGCCGGTGACGGTCGAGGTGGTGATCACCCTGGGGTGCACGCCCGACTCGGTCTCCATCAACCGCCGCAGGTCGGTGAGCAGCTCCTCCAGCTCGTCCGGTTCGACGCGGTCGACCTGGTTGAGGACCGCGACGGTCACCGCCCCGTGCCCGGCCATACGGGCCAGGTACCGGTGGTGGACGGCGGCGTCGGCGTACTTCTGCGGGTCGAGGACCCACACGAGCAGGTCCACCGAACCGATGAGCCGGTCGGCCTCGGCGGTGTGCATGCTGCGCACGGAGTCGTGGTCGGGCAGGTCGAGCAGGACCAGGCCGGTCAGTTCGGAGTTGCCCGCGTCCAGGACGCCGGTGCGCGAGTGCCGGTAGCGGGTCGGCACGCCCAGCCAGCTCAGGAGCGCGTCGGCGCCCTCGTGTCCCCACACGCAGGCGTGCGCCTTGGACGTGGTGGGCCGGGTGACGCCGGTCTGCGACAGCTCCAGTCCGCACAGGGCGTTGAACAGCGACGACTTGCCGCTCCCGGTGCCGCCCGCCAGGGCGACCACGGTGTGCTCGGCGGACAGCCGCAGGCGCGCGCCCGCGTGGTCGAGCAACTGCGCGGAGCGGGCGACGACCTCCTCCGGCAGGTCCTCCTGGCCGAGTTCGGTCAGGGTGGACAGCGCGTCGAGGCGTTCGATGAGCTCGGCTCGCGTGACGGTCGTGGTGGGTTGCCAGTGGTCGTGGACGGTCGGTCGGTACTCGTCGTCGTCCTCCGCGTCGGTCGCCTGGGACTCCGGGCGCTCGGAGGCGTCGGCGGCGTTCGCGGTCGGCTCGGCTCCGGACTCCGGAGCGGTGGCGTCCGCTCCCACCGCGCGGAAGGCGCCGGAGACGGCGGACGGACCCGGCACGCGCCGGGGCAGGGGCCCGCCGTCCTCCTGCTCCGCCGCCTGCGGTTCGGGATCTCCGCGGTCGACCGCGGCACGTTCAGCGTCCGCCGGGGCCGCCCCGGCCGGCGACGCGGCGGACGGAGCCTCGGCGGCCTCCTCGTCGGCGCCGTGGTCCTGCTCGGTCGCCTCACCGTCCTGGCCAGGGGCGGGGACCCACTCCGGCGGGTTCGAGGCCACGGCGGGGAAGGCCCCGGTGTTGCGCCCGGCGATCTGGGCGTCCTCGGCCGCCTCCGCGAGGCTGCCGACCCACCCGGCCAGGCCGTCGGGGTCGTCGCCCGCGTCATCGGCGTCACGGGAGGCGCGGGTCTCGGCGACGCCGCGACGAACGCCGCGCACCCCACGCCGACCCCGTTCGACCCTGGTGCCGCGCATCCCACGGACACCGCGACCCGACGGGGCGGCCTCCTCACGCGCGTCGTCGGGTTCGGCGGGGGCCAGAAGATCCTGGGCTCCGTCCACGCCGGGCTGGCTGTCGTGGTCACCGTGGTCCCCGTGGTCTCGGCGGCCACGGGCAGCGATGCTCTCGGGGTCGGCGCCCGTGTCGCGGTCCCCCCGGGGCGCGTCCGCGCCCCGTTCCTGGGGCACGCCGCCGTCGCCCTCCCGGATCCCGGACACGCGCGCGTGCCGCCCAGCCGGCCTGCGGGGCGCCGCCGGCGCCTCCTCCGCGGGCACCGCGTCGGGATAACCGGCGATACCGTCGTGCGCGGCCTCCCCCACGCCCGTCCCGGCGCCATGGCTCGGCGTGTGGTCGGAATGCTCGGGCACCGGCACGGTGTACCCGCGCCACGGGCCGCTCCCGTCGGAACCGGCCGCGCCGCGCTGGGCGGGGTCGTCGCTACGGTCCTCGGACCCGCCGGTCGGCCGGACCTCGTCCCCTGGTTCGGCGGAACCGGTCTCCCCGGTCGACCGCGTGGGGTTCCACTGAGTCGTCATCGTGCAATCTCAAGGTTGTACGTGGCCTGATACAGCTGGACGGCACTGTCCTCGGACGGGATCCCCGCCGACGCCAGGGTGCTGTCGAAGGGCGCGCGCTCCTGGTCGAGCAGCGCCCTGACGCGTTCGCGCAGGTCGTCGCGGGCCGTCGTGCCCATGCTACGGAGGGACTGGGCCCCGAACAGCCCCTTGAGCAGGCGCTGTGGGGAGGGGCCGGAGGCGTCGGCCGCGTGCGCGCCGCCGCCCGAACGGGAACGTTCGTAGCCGAGCAGGTCCATGATGAGGACGAGCGCGACGATGTCGTGGTCGAAGGTGACGAACCGCGCCACGGACCGCTTGGTCGCCCCGCTGGCCGCGGTCATCTCCGCGATCTCTCCCTGCCACTCGGCGAGTTCCTTGCGGACCCGCTGGGCCAGGAGGCCGCCCCCGGGCAGTTCCGACGCCTTCACGGCCAGCTCCTCGCCGCCGGGAACCTCCCGCCAGCGACCCTCGATCTCGTGACCCGCGCGCTCGGCGGCCGACACCACGAGCGCGGCCAGGGAGTCGCGCACCGCCTCCTCCAGCGCCGCGACCCGCTGCCCCCGTTCCTCGGACTCCGCGCGGCTCCGTCGGGCCCGCCTGCCGCGCAGCCGCAGGCTCCGGGCGAGTTCGCCGCTGGCGGCCACCTCCTGCCAGCGCGCGAGCAGGGACCCGCTCAGCAGAGAACCGTCGGCGAGCCCGGCGTCCACGTGGCGGCGCGCCCCGGCGTAGGACTCGTCGACGGCGCCGCTGAGCGCCCGCCCCACCTCCACCTGCGTCTCCACATGGCGCGCCAGTTCGGGCACCCGGGAGCGGAAGCTGTCGATCACCCCGACGAACGTGCGCCGCGAGACCCGGTCGCGCTGTTCCGCCTCGCCCGCGACGTCCGCGAGGTAGGCGCGGATGTGGTCGGCGACGTTGGCGGTGAAGCGCTCCCCCTTGACCTGGTCGGTCTCGGGGATCGCGAACCGCGCCGCCGCGCCCAGGCCGTTGGCCTCCAGCATGGCCCCGAAGTGGTCGAGGAGCTGGCGGCGGCCCTTGCGCGGCACCCGGGAGAGCACCACGGCCAGGGAGGTGTCGCGATCCCGCGCCACCTGGAGGAACTCCCACACCCGCGCGTCGGCGTAGCGGGTGCTCGTGGTGACGAACACCCACAGGTCGGCCGCGTCGAGGAACGTGGCCGCGAACTCGTGGTGGGCGGCCACCGCGGAGTCGACGTCCGGGGTGTCGAGCAGGGCCACCCCGCGCGGCATGGCCTCGCTCGCGGCGAGCACGAGCATGCCGTCCTTACCCGGCATGGCCAGCCCCTGCTGGCGCACGCGCGGCAGCGCGGGGATGAAGGAGGACTCGCTGAACCAGTCCACGTCGTCCGGATGACACGCCAGGACCGGGCTGTTGGTGGTGGGCCGGCGCACACCGGTCGTGGTGACCTGCTCGCCGACCAGACTGTTGACCAGGGTGGACTTGCCCGCGCCCGTGGAGCCGGCGACGGCGATCAGCAGCGGGATGTCGGGCCGCCGCACCCGGGGAAGGACGTAGTCGGACAGCTGCGCCAGGAGGTCGCTCCGGAGCACCCGGCCCTCCTCGGCGGCGGGCAGCCCGTCGACGAACCTCAGGTCGCGGATCTGGGTGCGCAAGGACTCCAGGACCCGCTCGAAGCGGTCGTCCTCCGGTGCCGGGGCACGGTGCCTGGCCGGACCGGAGGCGGTGGGAGCAGTGGGTCCGGCGGTGGCCGGAGCGGCGGGTCCGCCCGAGCCTCCGTGGGCCGGGGCGTCGGCCACGGGTACGGATCCTGGGCCCGGGGCGGGATGGTCGGAGGTGGCGGCCGGTCCGGTACCGAACCGGTCCGAGGCACCGGAACCGCTGGTGTCCGGTGCGGCCGACGGCCGGGTCATGATCGGTATGCCCTCCTCATCGGTGCTGACGGTCCCCCGCCGCGCGGATGTCGAACGCCGCTGGCGGGGGTCTCACTGGAGATCGCGCCCGGTCGCCAGTCGACGCGTCTCGAACTGGGTCCCCGTGTGCAGTATGTCAAGATCCCGCGCCGTTTTGACCACTTCTCCAATGATCACCACCGCCGGGGGCCGCACCCGGGCCGATCGGACCGATGCGGCGATGTCCGCCAGAGTACCCGTGACCGTCCGCTGCCCCGGCAGGGTGGCCTCCTGCACCACCGCGACGGGGGTGTCGGCGGAACGCCCGTGACCGACGAGCGCCTCGGCGATCGCCTCGATCCGCTCGACGCCCATGAGCACGACCACCGTCCCGCCCGCGCGGGCCAACCCCGCCCAGTCGACGGTGGACCGCTCGTCCCCCGGGGGCACGTGCGCGGACACGATGTGCACGTCCTGGGCGACCCCGCGGTGTGTGGCGGGGATGCCCGCGCTGGCGGGCGCGGCCAACGCGCTGGTCACTCCCGGGACCGCGATGACGGGCACCCCGGCCGCCGCGCAGGCGGCCGCCTCCTCTCCGCCCCGGCCGAAGAGGAAGGAGTCGCCCCCCTTGAGCCGGACCACGAACTTGCCCTGACGGGCACGGTCGACCAGGACCTCGTTGATCCGCTCCTGGGTCATCGAACGCCCGTAGGGGATCTTCGAGGCGTCGACGATCTCCACGTCGGCCGGAAGCCGGTCCAGGAGCGAGGTGGGCGCGAGCCGGTCGACCACCACCACGTCCGCCTGGGAGAGCAGTTGCTGCCCGCGGACCGTGATCAGACCGGGGTCGCCGGGACCTCCACCGACCAGCGCGACACCGCTGAACCGCTCCCGACCGCGCCGGGCGTCCAGGGTGCCGTCGGCGAGCCCGTCGGTGATGGCGTCGCGCAGACCGGCCGCCCTGCGCGGATCACCGGAGGCCACCACGCCGACGGTGATCCCGCCGGCCGTCCCCGTGGCGGGGGTCCAGGCCGAGGAGGAGTGCCGGTCGTCCGCACGCACGCACCAGACCCGGGCGGCCTCGGCCTCGTCGGCGACCGCCGCGTTGACCTCGGGGTCGTCGGTGGCGGCGTGGACCAGCCAGTAGTCGGGGGCCTCGGAGCCCGACACGTCGCCGGGGGCGAAGGGCCGCCGCTCCCACGTGATGCGTCCGGCGGCGGCGAGGTCCTCCAGAGCGGCCGAGACGGCGGGCGCCACCAGGGTGACCCGCGCTCCCGCCTCCACCAGGACCGGAACCCGACGCCCGGCGACCCGCCCTCCTCCGACCACGAGGACGTCCCGGCCCCCCATGCGCAAACCCAGCAGATAGGTCACGGTCGCGCCCCTTCCGTCGTCCGTACCGGCCCCCGGCGACGACGGCGGGGTGCGCGGATGGTGGCCCATCGCGCCGCCGGCGATGTTCGGCGATTGTGTGATTCACCTTGTCAAAGAGGTATTACACCCGGGTAAACCGGTGTGCGCCCCCGATGTGAGCCCGACCGCACCGGGCGGTGCGGTCGCGGGCGGTGCGGGCGGCCCCTCCCAGGAGGTCATACCCCGCTCCCGGCGACACGGCCGGGAGCAGGGGGCGCGGCGGCGCCCGGTGGGCGCGGCCGAAGGGTCAGTCGGCGGTGGACACACCCGCGTCATCGAAGGTGGCGACGTCCCGCAGGGCGCGCGCCGACGCCTGGAGGATCGGCAGGGCCAGCAGGGCGCCCGACCCCTCCCCGAGCCGCATCTCCAGATCCACCAGCGGACGCAGTCCCAGGTGCTCCAGGGCCAGGGTGTGCCCTGGCTCGCTGGAGCGGTGCCCGGCGAAGCACGCCTGGACCGACTCGGGCGAGATCGCCGCCGCCGCGAGGGCCGCGGACCCGGCGATGACCCCGTCGAGCAGGACCGGAACGCCCAGGGCCGCGCCCCCCAGGACGAAGCCGGCCAGGGCGGCGTGCTCCAGACCGCCCAGCCCGGCGAGGGCGCCGATCGGGTCGGCGGGGTCCACCGGGTTGGCCGCCAGGGCGCGCCGCACCACGTCGACCTTGTGCTCGAAGGTGGCGTCGTCCACGCCCGTCCCCCGTCCGGTGGCGGCCTCGGGAGCGGCCCCGGTGAAGGCGCACACCAAGGCGGCGGCCGGGGTCGTGTTGGCGATGCCCATGTCGCCGGTGACCAGGCAGCGGTTGCCCGCCGAGACCAGGTCGCGGGCGACCTCGATCCCGCCCTCCAGGGCCTGGAGGGCCTGTTCGCGGGTCATCGCCGGACCCCGGGTGAGGTCGGCGGTGCCGCGCGCGACCTTGCGCGGCAGCAGTCCGGCCGCCCGGGGCAGGTCCCCGGCCACACCCACGTCCACGACGGTGACCTCGGCGCCGACCTGTGCGGCGAAGGCGTTGACCACGGCGCCCCCGGCGAGGAAGTTGTGCACCATCTGGGCCGTGACCTCCTGCGGCCAGGGGGTCACCCCCTGGGCGTGGACCCCGTGGTCGCCCGCGAACACCGCGACCGCGACCGGTTCGGGGATCGGCGGCGGGCACACCCCGGCCAGCCCGGCGAGGCGGACCGACACGTCCTCCAGGACCCCGAGGGAACCCTTCGGCTTGGTCATGCGGTCCTGCCGGGCTCTGGCCTCCTCCACCGCGCGGGTGTTCAGCGCTCCGATGGCGGCGATGGTCTCCTCCAGCAGGCTCGTGGGCTCCTGGCCGGGCAGACCGCGGCGGCCGTAGCGGTCACGGTGCACCGCCCAGGACAGGGGGCGTCCGCCAGCCGTACCGGCCGGGTCGGCGGGGAACTCCTCGACGTAGCCGACGCAGAGGTAGGCGACCACCTCCAGGTGGGAGGGGAGGTCGAGGACGCGGGCGAGGTCGCGTTCGTCGAGGTGGCTGACCCAGCCGACCCCGAGCCCCTCGGCCCGCGCGGCCAGCCAGAGGTTCTCGACGGCCAGCGCGGGAGAGTAGCCCGAGCTCAGCGGCCGGGCGTGGCGGCCCAGGGCGTGTCGGCCGCCGCGCGCGGGGTCGACGGTGACGGCGATGTTGAGCGGGGCGTCGACGATCGCCTCGACCTTGAGGCCGGACAGCGCGCGGGTGCCGGGCAGGGCGCGCGCGTGGTCCTCGCGCTCGGCCGCGGCCAGGTCGCGCACGCGGGCGCGGAGGCCGGGGTCGTCGATGAGGAGGAAGTCCCAGGGGCGGGCGTCACCGACGCTGGGGGCCTGGTGGGCGGCCTCGAGCACACGGGTGAGCACGTCGTCGGGGACGGGCGCGGGGTGGAAACCGTCGATGACGTCGCGGCGTTCGCTGATGGCCCGGTAGACGGCGTCGCGTTCGGGGCCGCCGTAGGAGTGGGCGGCTGGTGGCTCGGAGGCGGCGCCGACCGGGGCGGCCTGGGGGCTCGGACCGGTGGGCGCGGGCTCCCCGTGGGGCTCGGCGGCTTGCTGTGATCGCACGGTGTTGCTCTGCTCCGCTTCCGTGATCGTGGGACGCGGTTGCTCGGGTCCGGGTGGGGTGGGCTGGGCATGGCGTTCGGGGACGGTGGGGGCCGTGGGGGCGGTGGTCGGCGCGGTCGGCGTGTGGGGGCGGACGCCGCGCTGGGTCGGTGCGCGGTCGCCCGCGCGGAACGGGATGACGTTGGGCCGGGGGTCGTCGGCGGCGGCCGTCGCTGGGGCGGGGGTCTGTCCGCGGCGGGGCGTGGTCGGGGTCGTGGCAGAGGCGGACGCGGTGGGCGCGACGGGTGGGGCCTGCGGGGTCGTTGGGGCCTGCCCTGCGGCGGTGTGCTCCCCCTGGGCCGCACGGGGTGTTGCCGATGCGGTGGGTGGGGCGGGTGAGGCCTGCCCAGCGGCGGTGCCCTCCGCCCGATCCGCGCCGGGTGCGGCGGGTGTGTTTGGTGGGGTGAACGGAGCGGACGCGATGGGCGCGGCCGATGCGCCCGTTGGTGCCTGCTCGACTGAGCTGTCCTCCGGCCCCATGCCGGGTGTGGCAGAGGTGGTCGGTAGGACGGGTGGGGCCAGCGTGGCAGTTGGGGCCTGCTCGGCAGCGGTGCCCTCCGCCCGATCCGCGCCAGGCGTGGTGGATGCGACAGGTGAGGCGGCTGAGGTGTGTACGGCGGCTCCGGACTGTTCGGCGGTCGTGCCCTGTTCTCCGCCAACGGGCTCGCCAGTCATGGCGTCGGCGTGTGCCGCCCCCCGCTGAGCGGGACCGTCCGATTCCGAAGCGGCATCGCCCGGCACCGCCGAGCTCGCCCCGGCGGTGTCGGAGGCCGCTTCGGTGGAGCCCGGTTCCACGGTCGCGGCGTTCCCGGCGTCCCGGTGAGCGGACACCACGCCGTGGACGGTGACCGCCGTCGCGTCATCCTGTTCGTGCGCGGTGGCGTCGGCGGGCGCGGGCTCCGGGGTCGTCTCCGGTGCCTCGGCGGCAGGCGTCGCCGACCTCCGCGAGGCCGCGTTCTCCCGCCCAGGCACCGGCGCGGGCGGGGTCTGGCCGACGGTCGTCGGGATCGGCTCCGTGGGCGTCGGGTCCGCGGGCGCCACCGATGACCGGGGCGGCTGCCGGAACGGATTGGCGCCGCGCCGAGGCTGGGTGGGCTGGGCGCCCCGACCGCTCTCGGGCAGCCCGTCCAGGAGTCCCCCGGCGTCGCCCGCCCCCGTGGCGGATTTCCCACTCCGCTTCCGGGACGACCCCTGCGCGCCGCCGCGCCCGGCTGACCCGTGGTCACCGTTGGTCATGATCCCTCCCCGAAGAGGTGTGTCGACTACCCGTTGCCCGCCTGGTCCGACATAGACCCGTAAGCGTAGTCTGCGACGTTCCTACCGTTCACGCGGGTCCCCGCCCGTCGCGACCGCCCCGGCGCCTCCGAGGACTCACCCGATCAACTCTGCCAGAGCCCGCTCCAGGGCACGGTTGGCGTCGGGGCCGCGCACCGCCACCCGGAACCACTCCGGCCCCAGCCCCGGGAACGTGTCCCCCCGCCGAACGGCGACGCCGCGCTCCCGCAACCCCTGTCTGAGCCCCTCCCCATCCGGCGACCTGACCAGCAGGAACGACGCCCGCGCCGAGGGCACGACCGTCAGCCCCAGCCCGCGCAACGACGACGCCAGACCGTCCCTGTGCCCCGCGAGCTCCACCGCCCAACGCTCCGCCTCCGCGACGGCCTCCGGCGAGCTGCACGCCTCGGTCGCCACCAGCGCCGGGGTGGACACCGACCACAGCGGTTGGGCCGCCGACAACGTCCGCACGAGGTGGGGACCGGCCAACACGTACCCCGCGCGCAACCCCGCCAGCGACCACGTCTTGGTCAGACTGCGCACGACCACCAGCCCGGGCAGGTCCGCCCGGGACGCCAGGGACTCGGGCTCCCCCGGGACGCAGTCGGCGAAGGCCTCGTCCACGACCAGGACCCGCCCGGGACGCGCGAGCGAGGCCACGGCCCCGGCCGGATGCAGCACGGACGTGGGGTTGGTGGGGTTGCCCAGCACGACGAGGTCGGCGTCGTCGGGCACGAGCGCGGGGTCGAGGACGAAGTCGGGCGGGAGCAGGACCCGCCGCACCGCGTGCCCGGCCGCGCGCAGCGCCGCCTCGGGCTCGGTGAACTGCGGGTGCACCACCACCGCGCGACGCGGCCGGAGGGCACGGGCGATCAGGACGAACGCCTCCGCCGCCCCGGCGGTCACCAGGACCTCACCCACGTCTCGCCCGTGGCGGCGGGCCACAGCCGCCCGCGCGGCCGCGGGATCGGGATAGGACCCCAGGGTCGCGAGCGATGCGGTCAACCTCCGCGCGAGCCACTCCGGCGGCGCCGCCGCGCGCACGTTGACGGCGAAGTCGAGCAGTCCCGCGCCGACCTCGGCGTCGCCGTGGTGCCGTAGGTCGTGGCCATCCCGCACGTGCTTCCCCCTCGTCCCGACGACGCCACGCTACCCAAACACCCCACAAGCACTACGAAGACCCACAAGCATCCGAGATCCGGTTCTCCCCAAGAACGCATCACGGCGCGCCGAAACTCCGACGCATACGGGCTTGTGGCAGGATGTCCGCGCCTCCCCTCGCCCCCGGGAAGGGCCCGATCCCGGACCGGCGTCGGGCGGCCCACCCCCAGGCGCCCGTCCCCGTCCGCGGCAGGGTCTGACCACCATCGTCCGCTGCGAAAGACGAAGTATGCGACGCCGCTCATTTCTCACCGGTTCCACCGCCCTCGCGGGCCTGACCGCGCTCGGCACCACCCTGCCCGCACGCGGTCCCGCCCTGGCCGACACGGCCCTGGAGATCCCCCGTGTCATGGCCGAGCCCGCCGCCGACACCGTCGGCCTGGTCCGCCCGGACACCCGTTTCGACGTCGTGACGGTGACCCGGCCGGTGACGGCCGCCCCCGAACCCGCCATCCGGTTCGAGACCGCCGGAGTGCTCGGCGACTGGGAGCCGGTGCACCTGCACACCTCGGGCCGGGACGACCGGGATCCCGTCTCCTCCGCCGCCGTTCGCGCCCCCGAGGGGGCCACGGGCTACGAGGTGCGCGGCGGCGCCCAGGCGTCGGCCCTGAACCTGAACGACGGGGAGACGCTGCGGTTCGACGGCCCCGCCCGCACGTCCCTGTCGGCTCCGGACGACGGCCACCAGACCCCGAGCGGCTCGCCCGGACGCTCGTACGGACGACGCTCGTCCGTGCGGTTCGTGACCCGCGCGGGCTGGGGCGCGGACGAGTCGTACCGCTTCGACGACGAGGGCAACGACCTCTGGACCGCGGAGTTCCACCCCGTGCAGGCGCTCACCGTGCACCACACCGCCCTGGCGACCAGCGGCGACCACGCGGCCGACGTGCGGGCGGTCTACCACCTGCACGCCGTCCAGTTGGCGTGGGGGGACATCGGCTACCACGTGCTCATCGACCCCGACGGCGTGATCTACGAGGGCCGCCACTCGGGTGAGGACGGGGTGCCGATCTTCTCCGAGTGGCCGAGGCCGGGCCGGGCCGCATCGGTGACGGCCGGGCACGCGTACACGTTCAACCACGGCAACATCGGTGTGTGCCTGCTCGGTGACTTCACCGACGAACTGCCCACCCAGGCGGCGCGGGACTCCCTGGTCGACGTCCTTCGCCTGCTGTGCGCGGTGACCGGCGTGGACCCGGCGGCGGAGATCGAGTACGTCCATCCGGGCACCGGCGCGAAGACCCCGGCGCAGACGATCTCGCGCCACCGCGACTGGCTGGACACCGAATGCCCGGGGAACGCGTTCTCGGAGGTGTTCGACACCGAGATCCGCCAGCAGGTCATCCGCGGCTGGGCCTGAGGACCGTGCGCGGCGGGGTGTCAGTGTGATGGGATGCCATGGAAGAACCGTGTGTGCGGAAGTGCGTACGTTCAGCACCTGTACGTCGTAGATCATTCGGATACGCGACGACCGTTCCACGGCGCGTAGGGTGTGCGCACCACCCCACGACCGAGGACCCGCCACACCCATGCCCGACACCCCGCCGCGCGACCCCGCCCGATGGATCCTGCCGACCGTGATCCTGCAGACGGAACGGTTGAGGCTGCGCGCGTTCGTCGAAGGCGACATCGACGACGTGTACGCCGCCTGCACCGACCCCGAACTCCAGCGATGGGTGCCCATCCCCTCCCCCGGCACGCCCTACACCCGCGAGGCCGCCGAACGCTGGTGCCGGGAGACCACGACGCTCCTGCGCACCAGCGGCGACGGGCAGCAGTGGGCGATGGTGGAGCGGGAGAGCGGCCGTCTCGTGGGGTGTATCGGGCTGCTGCGCACCCTGTGGCCCGCGATGAACACCGAGATCGGGTACTGGGTGGCGCCTTGGGCCCGGGGCCGGGGGCTGGCGACCGAGGCCGCCGTCGCGGTCTCGCGGTGGGCGATCGACCAGGGCTTCCAGCGCGTGGAGATCAAGGCCGCCACGGACAACACCGGGTCGCGCGAGGTGGCCCTGCGCGCCGGGTTCACCCTGGAGGGCGTCGAACGCAGCGCGATGCCGTTGCACGCGGGCCGGGCCGACCTGGCGGTCTACAGCCTCCTGCCCGCCGACGTGGGCCGCTGACCGGGCGGGCGACGCCACCGCGGGTCACGTCCCTTGACGTGGTGTGACTTTCGCGCGGCCGCCTCCTTGCGGGTCATTCCGGTAGGTGGCTGTAGCCGAACGGCCACCGTGCGGTCTCGACCCCGCTGGCCGGGGTGGACGCACCGCTGGAGGCGGCGGTGCACCGACCTGGCGGACACCGCCGACACGCTCCCACGTGTGGTTGGAGCACGCCCGCGGACACAGTGGCAACACTCCCGACCGGTGGGGCATCCGCCCGCCTCGTTTCACCTCACCAGCGAGATCACGATCGACGACTGGAGTACTAGTACTACAGCCGTAGATCGTGATCTTCATGTCTTGGACGCGGCCTGTCGCTGGTAATGGCTGGTGCGGGACCGGGCTTGGCGGCGGCGTCGCCAGTCGGACCAGCCGAGCCGGTGGGCTGCGTCGTGGACCGGCTGGACGACGAGCGTGATGAACAGGCGCTGGATCTCGTTGCAGGACAGCGGGACCAGGTCGGCAGGTCCGGGACGGTGGGTGTGTTCGTCGGCACGGATGACGGCGAGGAAGGCATGGGCGAGCATGGCGAGGGTGACCCAGCGGGTCCAGGAGGGGTAGCGGCGGACCTGGTGTTCATCCAGCCCGGCCAGCCCCTTCTCGCTCTGGAAGGTTTCCTCCACCCGCCATCTGGTTCCGGCGACCCGCACCAGCTCGGTCAGCGGCACCGGCCGGGGTGAGAAGCAGCGGTAGTAGGCGAGTTCGCCGGTGGCGCGGTTGCGTCGGATCAGCAGCTGGTGGTGGCCCTGGCCGAGGTCGGCCAGGTCGATGACCGCCCAGTCGTAGAAGCGGCGCCCCTTCGCGCCGTGTCCGGCCGAGAGCTCTCGTCGACGATCAGCACCGCGGCCTCGTCATGGAGGTGCTCGACGACGTATTCGCGCACGTCATCACGGACGGCATCGGCATTCCAGACGGCTCGGCACACCAAATGCCGCATGCCGTGCGGGCTGGTCTCCCCGGTCCACTCCGCGATCGTCCAGCAATTCTTGCGAGGCAGGTCCGACAGCAGACCCAAGACCAACCGCCCGGCCCGCAAGCGGGGTTCGACCCGGGCGAAGCGGCCCGCGATCCGGCCCATGGCCCCCTCGAACGCCTCCCACCAACGGGCGGGATCTATGCCGTGGCCCGCGGCCACCGTCTCATCGTTACTCCACACAAGTCACGATGATCAACGGCGGCCGCACCCGAGCCCACACTGGCCCGGATGAGCGGGCGAAGAGACAGACCGAAGCAGGCTGTTTGCCGCCGAGGAGGCATGTCGCTGGTCACGGTCGGAGACCATGCGGCCGCTGGTGTCCTGCTCGACTCGCATCAGGCGACCAGGTCCTTGTCCGTCGGATAGCCGATCCCAGCAGCCATATCTGCGACAGCTGTCATGGACACGGTGCTGTTCAGAGCGCGAACGGTCTGCTGGCTGAGTGGATGAAAGCCATATACCTGGCGCACCGCGTCGATGTCCACCGTAGTCTCGTAGTAGTCCTCGGCCCATTCCCGGAATGCTTCCGGCGTCGAGCCGGTCAGAAACCGAAACAACCAGTCGGCACCGTCAGGGTCCTCGTGCCCCTCGGGGAAGTCGATCTCTCCCGCCCGCCATCGGTCACTCCCTGACTCACGCCACATGCAAACGGTCACGCAGGGATCGCCGTCATGCATGAAGGCCGGCTCCATAACATGACCCCGGAAGACTTCGGGAACCGAATCCACCACCCCGGGCCAGGGCCCGTCGTTGACGTAGGGGCTCATCGGTGACTCGTGGTCGAAGCCTCGGATGTACACACCCGACTCGGAGAAGACGATGTCGAACTCGTCACCGGATCCGTTGCGCATCGAGGCGATCTCCTCCGTCTGCGACCACGTCGCACTGAACGAGTGGTACCGCTCACCGTCTGGGTACAGCACTGCCTCGATCATGGCCGTCGACCGGCAAAGGTCCCGAAGGACCGGGATGTCAGGAAGCATGCGGGCAACATCATGAACCGTCATGTTGACATCCAAGCCGATACCACCGACACTCTCCCGCTCGCACGGTTGAAGCACCTCAGCGGGCACCGGTGACAACACTCCTCTGTGTCGTTCTCCCACCTCGGCCTATCTCACCAGCAAGATCACGATCTACAGCTGCAGTACTAGACTGCCCGCCGGAGGTCGACCTATGGATGATTTGAGAACTTTCACGTCTATGCTCCAGGGCGACGACGCGATACTGAAGAGCCGCATCGGGCCGCTCGACATCGCCTGCGTCGCCCCCGAGTTGTGTAGCGTGTTCATCGTCAAGACCGGGGCTGACGGCACGCAGACGGGAAGGCTCGCCCTCACCGGCGAGATCGATGGCGGGTTGTTCGACCTGAGTGTGCGAATTCCCGAGTCATTCCGGGTTCAGCGCATCACCGACGACGGTGAACGCTTCACTGTTACCAGCGACGACGGTCGATCCGCGCACGGAACGCCGAGCCAGTTCGCCAGGAGTCCGGGGATAAAGCTCATCGGCCGGTTGTACCAGCCCCTGCGCGGGGTGAAGATCCTCGATCGGGAATATAACCCCCTATACGAGCAACATTTCGAAGAATCCTTTCTGGCAACGCATCTCCTCCCGGTCGAGCGACCGCTCGACCGGGACTGGCAGCTGCCGATGCCAGCGCATCTGGAGACCGACCCGGTCCTCGGTGAGATCCGTCGGAGCGATATAGGCGAGAATACGTACGAAGCGGCGGTCCCGGTCACCGGCGGTGAGATATGCGTGGGCTTCGATAGCGCGGGCCCGGAGAAGGTCATCGCGCTGCTGCCTCATGCTCGCGCGCTTGTCAGGTCGTTCGACCGCATCCTTCGCGACGGGATAGAGTTTCTTTGGAACTGGGGTTTGGAGGGAGGGGAAACGGAGGAGGAGAGGGTTCGCTTTCTCGACGAGATTCTGCCGCCCGCTTGCCTGTTCGTCTATCGGTCAGGAGACTTCGAGCTCCATTTCACTGCGGGTGTCACCGAGGAGTTCATCCAGAACGGGTTTTGGGCGGTTGTTCTTTTCAGGGCCGACATGAGACCCGTTGGTGTCACGTTCACCGCCTGATGGATTCTTCTCGGGTCTGGTGGAGGTTCTGGTGCGTGCCGGGATCGCCTTCGATCATCCGGACCGGGGCAAAGGGCCCCGGCACTGGGGCGTGTATCGAGTCGTGATCAACGGGTCCCCTGTGTGAGGTCGTTGACCCGGACAGGGTGCCCCCTGGGTCAGGCATGAGGGGGACCGCGGTGGAGCGACGGAGACTGATCGGGATCGGCGCAGGTGGCGGACTCGGCTGGATGTCGGCGACGCGATCGTCGAGTACCTGGAGATCTTCCACAACCGCCAACGCCGACACTCGGCGATCGGCTGGCTGACACCCATAGACATCCGATGGGTGCAAGGTGTCAAGCCACGACCCGCAGTTCGGGTTCGATGGAGCTCGGGAAAGCGGTGTTCTCGTCGCTGGCCGGGGTGGACGCACCGCTGGAGGCGGCGGTGCGCCGACCTGGCGGACACCGCCGACACGCATCCGTGGGGACAGGGCCGACGCACCAGACCGGGCAGCGGCCGTTTCAGCCCCAGACCCTCGACAGCAGCCACTCCCCCGTCGCCGTGTCGTGGCGCAGCTCGTACACCCCCTGGGCGTGGGCGGTCCCGGCCTCCACCCGCCAGTGGCGGCGTTCGGGTACCTCGGAGGTGCTGGCCGGGCTCCAGTCCATGCGCACGGTCACCCAGTGGTCGAGGATTCTGCGCACCCCGTAGACCCGGCCGTTCCACGTGAACCTGGCCGGGCGCCCGCCGTCCTCGACGACCGTGACCTCCGCCCCGTAGTACCGCCCCACCGCGCTCCCCCTCCACCTCGGCCGACCCCTGCCCCGACGCACACCACCGGACCGCCCGTCCGGGGGAAGAACGGACCGGCGTTCGAACGTGTGTTCCCACAGTAGCGAAATCCGAACGCCCGTGGAACCGCTTCCCCCGCGTGGCCGTCCCCCCGAACGAGCCCGCGCGCGGGGCCGCGAGCGCCCGACCAGGAAACGGGCGGGCGTGGTCCGCGCGAGGGCCCGTCCCACCGGAACGCGCGGCCACAGCGACCTCGGTACTCCGTGAGCCGCCCATCCCCGATCCATGCATCGGGGCGCCGGTCCGCTGAGCCGACGCGGATCACGCCGAACCAGGCTCCGGTCACCCCGACCCACCCGCCGGCGGGTCCCGTGCGGGAATCGTCCCGGCCCAGGCGGGGCCCGTCCTCCGCAAGGATCGTTCTCACCCGCGCGGGAACGGTCCCGACGCACTGACCTCGGGCGCCTCCCACCACGGAATAGGAGGGAATCCGACGCGGCTGACATGATGCGGGAAGTTCGGAGCCAGCGAAGGAGTGGACCAGTGCGCGCCATCGTCATCGAGGAACACGGCGGCCCGGAAGTACTGCGGCTGACCGAGAGGGACGACCCCCGGCCAGGGCCCGGCGAGGTCCTGATCGACGTGGCCGCCCGCGGCGTCAACTTCATCGACGTCTACCAGCGCGAGGGCCAGTACGACGTCCCCCTCCCCTACGTCCCCGGCATGGAGGCCGCCGGTGTGATCGCGGCCGTGGGCGAGGGCGTGGACGACCTCTCCGTCGGTCAGCGCGTCGGATGGGCGATGGCCCCCGGCGGCTACGCCGACCGGGCGGTCGTCAAGGCCTCCCTCGCGGTCCCCGTACCGGACGCGGTCACCGACGAGCAGGCGGCGGCGCTGCTCCTCCAGGGGCTCACGGCGCACTACCTCACCCGCACGGTGTACGCCGTCGACAAGGGCGACACCGTCCTGGTGCACGCGGCCGCGGGCGGTACCGGTCTGCTCCTCATCCAGTTGGCCAAGGAGCGCGGGGCCCGCGTCATCGGGACCGTGTCCACGGAGGAGAAGGAGCGGCTCGCCCGGGAGGCGGGCGCGGACGAGATCATCCGCTACACCGAGACTCCCGTGGCCGGGGCCGTACGCGACCTCACCGACGGCGCCGGGGTCGCAGCGGTCTACGACGGGGTCGGCAGGGACACGTTCGACGCCAGCCTCGCGTCGCTGCGCCCGCGCGGCGTGCTGGCGCTGTTCGGTCAGTCCAGCGGGATGGTGCCGCCCGTCGATCCGCTGCGGCTGACCCAGGCCGGATCCGTGTACCTCGTCCGGCCGTCCCTGGCCCACTTCGTCGCCGAGCGTGAGGAACTGCTCGGGCGGGCGCGCGACCTGTTCGAACTCCTCGCCGCCGGTCGGCTCGACGTGCGGATCGGCGGCCGGTACCCGTTGGCCGAGGCGGGGCGGGCGCACCGTGATCTCACCGGCCGCAGGACCACGGGCAAGCTCCTGCTCACCTGACCTGGCCCGACCAAGCCAAGCCTGGCCTGGCCAGAGCGAGGCGGGGCGCGGCGGTCAGGGGGGCGGCGCCGCCATCGTCCCCGCCCCAGGCCGCGTGTCCGTCCGCGAACCGGTGCGCCGGCCGTCGCACACACCGGCCCCAGTCCCGTACCCGCCCCGCCCGCGGTTCCGCGAGCCGCGCGTCGGCCCCGCGCCCCCCGATGGTCCCGGGCGCGGGGCCGACGTCCGTCCCAGGCCGCTCAGGTCTCCTCGCGCGGCCCCGGCATCGTGCCCATGGACGCCCCGGCGCGGCGCACGTCGTCGCGTGCGTCCGCGACCGCGCGCTCGGCCGCCTCGGCGGCGTCCACCGCGGCCTGCTCCGACGACGACCGGTCACGCTCCTGGCCCGCGGTGATCCGCGCCGGTCCGGCGCCGATCTCCTCGGCCTCCTTCTCCGTGGAGGGCACGGTCTTGGCCGCCTCTCCCGCGAAGGCGTGGGTGACGTTCTTGATCGCCTCGGTCAGCTCGCCGGGGATGACCCAGAACGTGTTGCCCTCGCCCTGCGCCAGGTGCGGCAGGGTCTCCAGGTACTTGTAGGCGAGCAGCTTGGCGTCGGCGTCGTTGGCGTGCACGGCCTGGAACACCCGCTCCACGGCCTTGGCCTCGCCGTCGGCGCGCAGGATGGCCGCCTGCTGGTCGCCCTGGGCCTCCAGGATGGCCTGCTGGCGGGCGCCCTCGGCCTTGAGGATCCGGGCCTGGCGCTCACCCTCGGCGTGCAGGATGGCGGCGCGCTTGTCGCGGTCGGCCCGCATCTGCTTCTCCATCGCCTCCTTGATCGTGGGCGGCGGGTCGATCGCCTTGATCTCGACGCGGTTGACCCGGATGCCCCACTTGCCGGTGGTGTCGTCCAGGACCCCGCGCAGGCGGGTGTTGATCTCCTCCCGGGACGTGAGCGTGCGTTCCAGGTCCATGGAGCCGATGACGTTGCGCAGGGTGGTGACGGTGAGCTGGTCGATGGCCTGGAGGAAGTTGGCGACCTCGTAGGCCGCGGCCTTGGGCTGGGTGATCTGGTAGTAGAGGACGGTGTCGATGTTGACGACGAGGTTGTCCTCGGTGATCACCGGTTGCGGCCGGGAGCTGAAGACGTGCTCACGAAGGTCGAACTTGGTGTTGACTCGGTCGACGCCCGGGATGATGAAGTTCAGGCCGGGGTTCAGGGTCTTGATGTAGCGACCGAAGCGCTCGATGTTGTAGGCCCTCGCCTGCGGGACGATGCGGATCGCCGACAGGGCGATGGCCACGAGGATGACCGCGAGGATGACGAAGGGAATGGTCGGGTCGATCATGTCCGCACCTGACCTTGGGGTCGTGGCTGTGGATCGGGACTGTTCGGGATGTCGGAGCCCGTCGCCTCGGGGCTCAGGGCAGGGCCTCCCGGGGGTAGACCACGGCGGTGGCGCCGTCGATCTCCATGACGTCGACGTGCGCGCCGACCGGGATCACCAGGTCCTCGTCGATGCACCGTGCCGACCACTCCTCTCCGGAGAGTTTGATCAGACCGCGGTCGCCGTCGACCTCCCGGAGGACGACGCCGGAGCGGCCCACGAGGGCGGCGGCGCCCGAGCGCGCGTCGGGTCCTCGGGTCATCTGTCGCTGCATGATCGGCCGGACCAGGACGAGTCCGGCGGCGGCGGTCGCGGCGAACCCGATGATCTGCACGGCCACGGGCAGGCCGATCGCACCCAGGAGCGCGGCGACGAGTGCCGCGACGGCGACGAGTCCCAGCACGAAGGTCAGTGTGAGGGCCTCGGCGACTCCGAGGGCGACAGCGAGGATCATCCAGATCAGCCAGTCAGGCATGTTCTGCGGCCCTCCCGCGACGTATCGGGTAATCCTTAAGCTACCCATACGGGCCGGGCGAAGCACGTGATTCACCGGAGTGATACGCGGTCGCGGTCCGCGGCGGCGCACACGCGCGGACCGCCCCGGACCGCGACCGCGCGCGTTCCGCCCACCTGGTCCGCGGCGCGCCGCGGACCAGGTCAGGACGGGTCAGCGGCCTCCGGAGAACTGGTAGACCATCTGGTACGTGGGCCGGTTCTGCCAGGCGATCGGCCACATGCCGATCCCGCCGACGGTGCTGTGGACCACCGCGTCGGCGCACACCTGGTCCCCGGCCGAGCAGGACCCGTCACCCGGGTAGACCTCGTCCGCGGGGACGGCCGCGGCCTCGGCGAGGGTGTCGAGCAGGACCGTGCGGCAGGCGTCGAGGTCCCCGCCCCCGCAGTAGGCGTCGCCCAGCGCCCCCTCCACGTCGTGGCCGAGCACGGCGCGCAGGTCCTTGTCGACGTAGGACCACCAGCCGTACTGGAAGGCCGAACCGACGTGGCCGCCGCTGGAGGGCGACTCGTCGACGCGGGCGGCGCGGGTCAGCTCGGTGTAGAGGCCCCCGCCGAGCCCGGGTTCGAACTGGCCCCGGACCAGGCGCGGCCACCAGGCGTCGAGCACGCGGATGGCGTCGGCGTGCGCGTAGTGTCCGGCGTCGCGTTCGGGTTCGCGCCGCAGCGAGCCGGACTCGTGCCAGGCGCGCAGCTCCTCGACGGCGGCGGCCAGGTCGGGGTCGTCGATCTCGGCGGAGTCGATGACCTCCAGCAGCAGCGGGAGGACCTCCTGGGCGCGCAGGTCGGCGGTTCCGGCCTCCATCATCACCTGGGTGAGCGACGCGGGGGTGAACCGGTGGCCGCTCTCGACGAGCGCGGAGACGCGGACGTCGAGCAGGTCACCGCGGTGCACGGACCCGGTGGACCAGCCGGAGGTGTACCCCTGGGCGGGCTTGTTGTTCCAGTTGACGATGTAGTCGGGGTTGACCGCCTGCGGGTGGTCGGCCAGCGGGTGGTAGTCGACCGCGTTGGTCGCGGGGTCCCAGCCCGACCAGCCCGCGGCCGAGGAGGCGTCGATCGGCAGGTTGGGGTTGGTGCCCGCGAGCCGGACCGGGTTGGCGCCGGAGTTGACGAAGGCGATGTCCTCGTCGTCGACGTAGTGCCAGTTGAACGCGTAGCCGATGTCGTAGGCGGCCGCGGTGAAGGTCTCCGCCGAGGTCACCGCGTCCGGGTCGTTGAACTGCTGGAAGCCGATGATCGAGTCGACCTCCCGCATGTAGGTGGAGCGCAGCGAGGTGAAGGCGACCGGGTCGCCGTCCACCGTGGCGAAGGACTCCACGAGACCGTACTCGGAGCGCAGGGAGGTGAGGGTGTACCCGCCCGCCGGGGTCTGGTCGGCGACGGTGGGCTCCCAGTCGTTGGAGACGCTGAGCTCCTCGAAGGGCACGCACGCGCCCGAGGTGTCGACGTGGTGCCGCGAGTCCGTCGTGGGGGTGGAGCCGTCGGTCTCGCACAGCTCGACGGCGAAGGTGTCGGTGAGGTCCTGGCCCGCCGAGGTGGCGCTCCAGGCGTAGTCCACGCCGCGGCCCATCTGGACGTAGAAGCTCACGCCCGCGAAGGAGGCGCCCCGGGCGCTGATCCCCGGCCCCTGGAGCTCCTGGAGCATGAGCAGCTGCGGGGAGAAGTAGCCGGTCTGGGGGCCCATGACGGCGACGGGGTTGCCGCTCTCGGTGTGCTCGCCCGAGACCAGCAGGGCGTTGGACATGCCGCGCGGGTCGAGGAACCCGTCGGGCAGGACGCCGTCGTTGAAGACGCCCTCCAGGGCGTCCACGTCGCCGTCCTCGGCCATCTCCTCGACCTGTTCCAGCTGGGCGTCCGGCAGGTCGTCCAGGGTCGGCGGGTCGGCGGTGTCCTCGGGTTCGGTCTCCTCGGTCCGGGCCGCCGCCTCAGCGGCCAGCGGCTCGACGCTCTCGCCGGAGACGGCGGAACCGTACTCGTCGTGGACGATGTCGTAGCGCTCGACCGAGCCGGGGTCGGGCAGGACCTCGCCGACGGGGACGTCGGGCGTGCCGGTGTAGGGGAACTCGCCGTCGACGCTGACCACGGCCTCGGGGTCGTTCTCCATCCGCCAGTCGGCGTAGAGTTCGGCGCCGCGCTCTGGGCCGTAGCGGTCCTGGAAGTTGGCGAGGACGATCGCGGAGCGGACCTCGCCGCCGCCACCGCCGCCGAAGATGCCGCCGACCATGGCCGCGATGCCGACCACGTCGGTGGGCGTGAAGGGCTCGATCTCCCCGCGGTTGGTGATGGCGTTCTTGTGCCCGGTCAGGACGTACTCACCGGGGAAGTAGCGGCCCCGGTCGGACTGGCGGATGTAGGTGTTGACGCCGTCGAGGTAGGCGTCGACGTCCTCCAGCGCCTGGCGGCCGCGCTCACCGCTGGCGGCGACGCGGTCGATCTGGGCCTGCTTGTCCTCCTCGGTGTAGGGGGCGGTGCTCCACAGGTCCTGTTCGAGGGCGCGGTTGCCCTGGGCCCCTCCCGCGAAGGAGGTGAGCTCGCCGCGGCCGACACGTCGCAGGACGTCCATGAGGAAGAGGCGGTCCTCGGCGGCGGCGTACCCGGCGCCGAACATGGTGCCCTCGCGCGTGGTGCCGGTGATGTGCGGGATGCCGTGACCGGCGTCCCGGACGATGGTGACGTCCTCGCGGGGCTGGTACTCGCGGCCGACGTCGTCGGGGTCCACCCCGAACGTGGCGTCGAGGAAGAAGTCGTCCAGGCGCTCCTCGGTGAGGCCGTCGTAGTGGTGGACGAGGTTGTCGTACATGTCCAGCTGGCTGGACGAGTGCCGGGGCCGGGTGCCGAAGAGCTGATGGCCGAGGATCTCGACGAGCGTCGCGTTGCCGTTCTGGCCGGGCGGGAGGATGTCGTGGCAGCCCTCGGGGGCGCAGTAGTCCGGGAGGGGTCCGGGGTCGGCCGCGGCCGAGGTCGCGGGGAGGGCGCCCGCGGTCGCCGCCGTGACCACGAGTGCGGCGCCCGCGGCGCCGGTACGCAGTCGCGTTCTGAGTCGGGGGAACACGTGCTGTCACCACCTGGGGGTCGGCGATGGATCAGCGGCATGTTACGTGCAGGTAACCAAATCGCGAAAGACATTCATGTTTACCGCTCCGGGCGTGCGGGAGCGCCGGAGATTCGGGGGTTTGACGTGAGCCACGCCACACGCAGCCCAAACGCGTCGAACACGGACTGATGAGTGGTCGTCACGGGGAGTCGCGCGTGGCCACATCCGGCCAATTCCCGCCACGTCCGGGACGTCCCAACAGGGCGCGAATCCCCACCCTGGGCCGGTTTCCGCCTGACGGGCCCGAAGGCTCTGACACAATCGCGGCATGAACCAGTACCCCAACCCCAACCCGGGCGACCCGTGGCAGCAGCCCAGCGGTGAGCACCCCGGGTGGGGGCTCCCCCCTGAGCAGCACGGCGGCGGGGCGATGGAGCCCTACAACCCCGGGACCGGCGGCTACCAGGCCCCCGACCCCTACGGCGCGGTCCCCGACGAGACGCCCCTCCTCACCATCGGGGACATCGCGATCACCCAGCACACGGTGATCACCCCCGCCGGACGCGTCCCGATCAAGGGGACGGTGTGGACGGTCACCGACATGAGCCGGACCGAGACCAGCACCCCGACCTGGGCGATCATCACCGCGATCCTGATCTTCTGGTGGACCTGCCTGCTCGGTCTGCTCATCCTGCTGGTCAAGGAGCAGAAGACCACCGGGCACATCCAGGTGACCGTCCAGGGACACGGCACCTACCACGCCACCAACATCCCGGCGGCGCACCCGGGTCTGGGCCGACAGATCAACGACCAGGTGAACTACGCGCGCAGCCTCGCCGCGTGAGTCCCGCCACGCCGGTCATCCCACGGGTCCCGCCGGAGGGATGACCGGCAGGTCGGAGGGCGCCCCCTCATCCAGGAGCCGCCGGATCCGGTCCGTGTCCAGGTGCCGCTCGACGAGGTCGCCGAGTGCGTCCAGGCGGGCCTCGCGCTCCGCCGCGAAGTCGGTGTCCCCGGCCGGGACGTACCCGCGGCCCGCCGTCCGGGCGACGTCCCCGAGGAAGGCACGGCGGAAGGCGTCGTTCTCCAGGGCGCCGTGCCAGGTCGTGCCCCAGACGGCCCCCCGCCGACAGCCGTCCAGGAACGGCTCTCCGCCGTGCACGTCGACGCGGCCGTGGTGGATCTCGTAGGCGGCCACGCGTTCGCCGTAGGCGGTTCCGACCGGGCGTGCCAGGGTCTTGTCCCGGGCGAAACCCACGGTGGTGGGGAGCAGCCCCAGCCCGGCGACGCGGCCCGACCTCGACTCCACGGGGTCGTCGATCCACCGGGAGAGCATCTGGTAGCCGCCGCACACGCCCAGGACCGGGCGGCCCCGGGCGGCCCGGTCGGCGAGCACCGGCGCGAGGCCGCGCTCCCGCAGCCAGGCCAGGTCGGCGACGGTGGCCCGGCTGCCGGGCAGGACCACGAGGTCGGCGTCGGCCAGCTGGTGCGGCGCGGTCACGAAGCGGACGTCGACGCCGGGTTCGACGGTGAGGGCGTCGATGTCGGTGAAGTTGCTGATCCGGGGGTAGCGGACCACCGCGACCCGCAGGACCTCACCCAGGGGCGGTCGCATCGGCCCGCGGGCGACGTCCAGCGCCAGGGAGTCCTCGACGTCCAGCCACAGCCCCTCCAACCACGGGAGCACCCCGAGCACCGGGCGCCCCGTCAGGGCTCGGAGCATGTCCAGACCGGGCTCCAGGAGTTCGCGGGAGCCGCGGAACTTGTTCACCACGAACCCGGCGACCAGCGCCTGGTCCGGTGCGTCCAGCAGCGCCAGGGTGCCGAACATCGACGCGAAGACGCCGCCGCGGTCGATGTCGCCGACGACCACCACGGGCAGGTCGGCGGCGCGGGCCAGACCCATGTTCGCGATGTCGCCCGCGCGCAGGTTGATCTCGGCCGGACTGCCGGCGCCCTCGCAGACGACCACGTCGTACTGGGCGCGCAACCGCGCCAACGCCTTCAGGGAGGCCTCGCGCATGCGCTCGCGCAGGGTCCCGTAGCCGAGGGCGTCCACGTCGCCGACCGCGCGGCCGTCGAGGACGACCTGGCTGCGACCGTCGCCCCCGGGCTTGAGCAGCACGGGGTTCATGTCGGCGGTCGGTTCGATGCCGCACGCCGCCGCCTGCATGGCCTGGGCGCGGCCGATCTCCGCTCCCCCGGGCGTGACCGCCGAGTTGAGCGACATGTTCTGGGCCTTGAAGGGCGCCACGCTGACGCCCTGCCTGGCCAGCCAGCGGCACAGCCCCGCCGTGACCACGCTCTTGCCCGCGTCCGAGGTGGTTCCGGCGACCAGCAGCGCGTTCACCGTGCCGCCCCGGCGGCGACGACGAGGGCCAGGACGTTGACCGCCCTGGCCAGGCGCACCGCGCGCCGGACGTCGGCGACCTCGACCGGCGGCCCGTCGCCCAGCACCGGCCTGGCCTCCTCCCTGCCCGCGTACACGTTGACGCCGCCCAGGGACCGCCCGAGCGCGCCCGCGAACGCGGCCTCGCACTGACCCGCGTTCGGGCTGGGGTGGGCGCGTCCGTCGCGGCGCCACACCCGCCACGCGCGCTCGACGTCGCCGCCCACCACGGGGGCCGCGAGGACGGCCAACAGGGCGGTGAGCCTGGCGGGGCCCCACCCGGCAAGGTCGTCCAGACGCGCCGAGGCCGTGCCGAACCGCGCGTACCGGGCGTTTCGGTGGCCGACCATGGCGTCCAGGGTGTTCACGGCACGGAATCCGGCGAGCCCGGGGACCCCGGCGAGCGCGCCCCAGACGAGGGGGCCCACGACGGCGTCGGAGGTGTTCTCGGCGACGGACTCCACGACCGCGCGCGCGATCTGGCCCTCGTCCAGTTCCGCGGGATCGCGACCGCACAGACCCGGGAGGAGTCCGCGTGCCCGCTCCAGGTCGCTGGCCTCGAGCGCGTCAGCGACCCTCCCGGCCTCACGCCCCAGCATGGAGCCGCCGAGCGTCGCCCACGCGGTGACGGCGGTCGGCACGGCCCCGCGCACCAGCGAACCGGCCACGACGACCGGCGTCACGGCGCCCGCCGCGAACAGCGCCCCGGCCAGGGTGGAGTCCCGGTAGACGAGGCGTTCCCATCCCCGCGCGGCACGACCGAAGAGCGCCACGGGGTGTCCATGGCGAGGGTCCGGGACCACCGCATCTAGCAGGAAGCCGGCCACGAGTCCGAGAGATCGCACCCGACCACGGTATCCGTGTCAACAGCGACCCCAGGCAAGCCCAAACCCCAGCAAACCAACGTTTGCCACGCAATGTATTCGCCCATAGACCTAGAGCGTCCTACAGTCGACCGTGAAGGGAAAGCCCGATGCTGGTCACACTGGCGTCCATGATGCTCCTCGCGGGTCAGTGGTGGATGTTCTGACCCGCCGGGCCGCCCTCCGAGGGGCGGCCCGGTCGGACTTCGCGAAACGCCAGCGGCGCAGCACCGCATCGGGGGTTAATCACCGGTAACGTGGTGCACGAGGCCCATAGCACCCGGTTTGGTGGAGCACGAGTGGTAACGAGACGCATCTACGAATGACCGTAGTTGGTCAGACTTTGCCCGGCTGTGGGCGACATCAGACGAATACCCTAGAATGTCTGCCCGGGACGCCACAGGCACCACGACACGGGCCATCCGATCGTAGGTCGCCGTCCGGCCCCCGCCCTGGGAAGCGGCACCCCAACCGCGCCGTGGGTAACGACGCGGCAACGCGCCGCCACACAGGGCGACAATTGAAACAGGCACCCGTAGCTCAGTGGATAGAGCACCGGACTTCTAATCCGATGGCCGCAGGTTCGAATCCTGCCGGGTGCGCCACAAAACCCCAGGTCAAACGGGGTGCACGAGTCGAACAGACGAGGCGCGAGGCCCGTCTGGAGCCCTGAAATGCTCCTCGTGTGCTCCCCAGTGCGAGGTCCAGTACAGGTGGGCACCCACCTCGCGGAGCATTTTGCCGTCCCGTGACCGTGTGGGGCCCGTCCAGGGCGCGCCCCAGGGGCGGCCCCGCATCCGCCCGCCAGCGCCCCACAACCGCCCTGCGAACCCCTCTCCACCCCCCGGGGCCGTCCCGGCGTACCCGCCGCCCACACACCCCACCACCGACACCACCACCCAACTGTCACCAGCCACCGCTACCCTGCCCTGACACCAGAACCCCTTCACCACCAAGGCCCTCACATGCACAACCCCGACACCACCGACCTCACCGACGCGCGCGGCGTCGCCGACCTACTGCAGGAACTGCGCGAGGCAGGGCGACAGGAGGCGGCGGCAACCTTGGCCTCCCGCGCAGCCACCCACACACCCCTCACCAACCCGCACGATCTCGCCCACCTGCTGAAGGAACTGCGTTGGGCCGGGCAGGAAGAAGCGGTGCAGGCGCTGCTGGCACGCGACCCCGCCACCCACACCACCCTCACCCACCCGGGCGACATCGCCGACCTACTGCAGGAACTGCGCAAGGCAGGGCGGAAGGAGGCGGCGGCGACCTTGGCCTCCCGCGCAGCCACCCACACCACCCTGACCGCCCCGGTCGGCGTCGCCCGCCTGCTGAAGGAACTACGCGAGGCAGGGCAAGAGGAAGCAGAGGAAGCGGTGCAGGCACTGGCCTCCCGCGCAGCCACCCACACCCCCGTCACCAACCCAGGCGGCGTCGCCCGCCTGCTGCAGGAACTGCGCGAGGCAGGGCGGAAGGAGGCGGCGGCAACCTTGGCCTCCCGCGCAGCCACCCACACCACCCTCACCGACCCGCACGGCGTCGCCCGCGTGCTGCAGGAACTGCGTTGGGCCGGGCAAGAGGAAGCGGTGCAGGCGCTGGCCTCCCGCGCAGCCACCCACACCCCCCTCACCGACCCGGACGGCGTCGCCGGCCTACTGGGGGAGCTGCGCGAGGCGGGACAGGAGGAAGCGGTGCAGGCACTGCTGGCGCGCGACCCCGCCACCCACACCACCCTCACCCACCCGGGCGGCATCGCCGACCTAATGTTGGAGCTGCGCGAGGCGGGACAGGAGGAAGCGGTGCAGGCACTGGCCTCCCGCGCAGCCACCCACTTCCCCCTCACCCACCCGGGCGGCATCGCCGACCTAATGTTGGAGCTGCGCGAGGCGGGACAGGAGGAAGCGGTGCAGGCACTGCTGGCGCGCGACCCCGCCGCCCACACCACGCTCACCCACCCGTACGGCGTCGCCCGCCTGCTGAAGGAACTGCGCGAGGCGGGACAGAAGGAAGCAGTGCAGGCGCTGCTGGCGCGCGACCCCGCCACCCACGTCGACCTCACCGACCCGTACGGCGTCGCCCGCCTGCTGCAGAAACTACGCGAGGCAGGGCAAGAGGAAGCGGTGCAGGCACTGGTCTCCCGCGCAGCCACCCACACCCCCCTCACCAACCCGTACGGCATCGCCTACCTACTGCAGGAACTACGCGAGGCAGGGCAAGAGGACGCGGCAAAGACGGTGGAGCGCCGGGCCCTGGACACCTGACACGCTTCACGCACCGCCCCCGACCACCGCCACCGCAGCCCCGTGAGCCCGACCGTGCCCCCACACACAGCCACCCCATCCCCCAGGAACCGCCCAGGGGCCACCGGCCCGCCGCCCACACGGCAGCCACGAAACCTGACCTTCTACCACCAGTCCAACAGGCACCCATCAGAGCTGACGGGCACCGCTTACGAACAAACGAGAAACCACCAGACCTCCCATCCGATCGGATGGAGGCTCCCGGAGTGGGGAAACCCCAGGCCAGCGGGAGTAAACCTCCCGCGTGGCCCGGGGTCGGAGGCGAGGTTTCGCTCCTGGTGTGCTCCCCGGTCCGGCTACCCCACCGCTACGCGCGGACCGGTTTGAGCAGGGCCGCTGTCGCCTCGGCCGCCGCCTTGGCGACCTCGGGGAACACCGTCTGGTAGGTGTCCTGGGTGAAATGCGTGGTCGCGTGGCCCAGCTCGGTGGAGACCACCTTCACATCCGCACCCGCCGCCAGGGCGAGCGACGCGGCCCCGTGGCGGAGCCCGTGCAGGTGGATCGGCGGCAACCCCGCCGCCCTGCAGATCCGGTTGAACCACCGGGTCACCTCCCCCGGATGCCACCCCGACCCATCAGACCGGGTGAACACCAACCCCGAACCCCTCCACGCCTGCCCCGCCTGGAGGCGGGCCTCGTTCTGGAACCGCTTCCACGACCGCAACACCTTGACCGTGCCGGAGTCCAAGGTGATGGTGCGCTGCCCGGCGGCGCTCTTCGGTGTGGTCGTGATCGTCTTCCACCCCAAAGTGATGACCTGGGTGCGGATGTCGACCTGACCGTCGGTCAGCCGAGTGTTCGCCCAGGGGAGCCCGACCGCTTCGCCTCGCCGGAGTCCCTTGACGGCGATCAGGTGGAACATCGGGAACAACCACCGGTACTTGCGGGCGTGGGTGAGGAAGGTGATGGTCTGCTCCGGGGTCCACACCATTACCTCCCCCGGCACCACCCCATCGATCTGCCACTGGCGCACCCGCTCGGCCGTCCACACCAACGGCTTGCTGCGCGGGCACGACGGCAACCGGGCGTGGGAGGCGATGTTCACCCCCACCGGCAGATCCGGGCGTCGCACCGCTTCGGAGAACGCACTCCGAAGCGTGGCGCGGATGCGGTGTTTGGTCGACAGCGAGATGATCCGTTGCCCCTTCACGGATGCCTTGACCTTCGCGTCGTCGGACTCGCGACACTCCAGGATCCGCTGGTTGTTCTCCTCGATCGCGGCGAACATCTCCTCCACCTGCCACGAGGTCAGCTTGTCCAGGCGTGTGGCCCCCAGGTGCGGCACGAGGTAGTTGCGGATGTGCCCCTCGTAGGAGACCCGAGTCTTCAGCGCGAGGTCGGGTTTGCCGTCCAACCACTCTTTGAGCCACTGGGCGACGGTCGGGATCTTCTCTCGGGTGCGCACCCCGGCCCCGACGCGGCGTTTGACCTCGACCGTCTCCGGCAACGGACGCCGTGCGCGCAGGGCTTGCTGGATCAGGTCAGCGACCTGAACCTCCACCTCTGCCTCGTCCTCGGCCAGGCGGACCAGCGCCTTGACGTGATTGAGCTGGGCCTGGGCCTGCTCCTGCGAGTCCAAGCCGCCCCGGCGTGCCTGGCGGCGCTTGCCCTCACCGGTGCGGGGGAGTTCGAGCTGGAAGGCCCACTCGCCGTGGCGGGGGTTCCACGCCCCGTCCTCACGCCGCAGCTTCGGACACTTCGCACCCAGCGGTTTGGTGGTGGTCTCGTGGCGGCATCCGCACCGTTTGAACAGCGACCCCTCATGAGAACCCATTCACGGCCTCGCTTTCGTGTTGTCGTCCTCGCGCGCACCACACCCGCACCCACCGCGGCGGAAGACAGCGGCGTCCAGGCCGAGGTGGGACA